>JBEKJP010000129.1:639-22532 GCA_050011155.1 Streptosporangiaceae bacterium | reverse complement strand
AGGACCTCCTCGGTGGCCGGGGAGATGGTCTTGAACGCGTGGCCGTCCTGGCCGGGGCCGAACTCGCCGTCGATGAAGAGCCCGTAGGACTCGCGCAGCGAGACGATCGACCGCGACTCCGGCGCCGGGGCGTACTCGAACTTGGCCATGGTCAGTCCAGGGTGAAGTAGTCGGGGCCTTCGTAGCGGCCGGTAGTGAGCTTGGTCCGCTGCATGAGCAGGTCGTTGAGCAGGCTGGAGGCGCCGAAGCGGAACCAGGCGGGGTCCAGCCAGTCCTCCCCCGCCGTCTCGTTGACCAGGACCAGGTAGCGCAGGGCGTCCTTGGCGGTGCGGATGCCGCCGGCCGGCTTGACGCCGACCTGGCGCCCGTGCGTCTCGCGGAAGTCGCGCACGGCCTCCAGCATGACCAGCGTCACCGGCAAGGTGGCGGCCGGGGCGATCTTGCCGGTCGAGGTCTTGATGAAGTCGGCCCCCGCCAGCATGGCCAGCCAGGACGCGCGCCGCACGTTGTCCAGCGTGACCAGCTCGCCGGTCTCCAGGATCACTTTGAGATGAGCCGTACCGCACGCGTCCTTGACCGCGGTGATCTCGTCGAAGACCTGGAGGTACCGCCCGGCCAGGAAGGCGCCGCGGTCGATCACCATGTCGACCTCGTCGGCGCCCGCGGCGACCGCGTACTTCACGTCCGCCAGCTTGACGTCCAGGCTGGTCCGGCCGCTGGGAAACGCGGTGGCCACGCTGGCCACGTGGATGCCGGTGCCCTTCAGTTCGTCGGCCGCCACCCGGGCCAGGTCCGGGTAGACGCAGACGGCGGCGACCGCCGGTGCGGTCGGGTCGGCCGGATCGGGCCGCCTGGCCTTGGCGCACAGCGCGCGGACCTTACCCGGTGTGTCCTGCCCCTCCAGGGTGGTCAGGTCAATCATCGAGATGGCGGTGTCGAGTGCCCACTGCTTGGCCGTGGTCTTGATGGACCGGCTGGCCAGCATGGCCGCCCGGGCCTCCGCCCCGACCCGGTCCACGCCGGGCAGGCCGTGCAGGAACCCTCGCAGCGAAGCCTGTGACCAGGTGACGCTCTGCGTGTCGGCTGGCGCGCTCATCCGCGGCTCCCTCCTTTAGTGACATTCTTACCCGCCGGAATGTCAGTACCGGAAACCACACTGTCCAGATGGACGTCAACGCGATGATCGCCCTGGTGACCGGGGCGGCGGACGGGATCGGCGCGGGGATCGCGGAGCGGCTCGCGGCGGAGGGCGCGCACGTGGTGATCGCCGACCCGGACGAGACGACGGGGCGGGCCACCGCGGCTCGGATTAGAGGGACGTTTGTCGCCGCGGATGTCGCGACGGAGGCAGGGATGCGTGCGGCCGTGGATGCCGCAGGCCCGGTGGGGGTGCTGGTGAACAACGCCGGAGGCATCGAGGATCCGTGCTTCCCCGCGGCGGCGGCGCGGTGATCAACATCGCCTCTACCGCGAGGCTGGGCACGGCCAGCCACCGCGCGCCTGAGTACGCGGTGGCCAAGGCGGGCGTGATCCGATGGGCAGCAGCTACCGTGAGCGGAGCGCGGCCTCGATAACGTAGCCGAGGCCGATGAGCTGCTCCTCGCCGCCGGGCGGCCCGATGAGCTGCAGGGAGGCGGGCAGCCCGGCCGGGCCGCCGGGGACGGGCAGGACCAGCGCGGGCAGCCCGGCCAGGTTGGCCGGCATGGTCAAGACCGTGACCGACATGCGCTCGCCGATCAGCGGCGGCGCGCCGATCAGCGCGGGCAGGGCCAGGACCGGGTGGCGGGCCAGGGCGGCGCTGAACCAGTCACGCAAC
This sequence comes from Streptosporangiaceae bacterium, assembly GCA_050011155.1. Taxonomy (GTDB): domain Bacteria; phylum Actinomycetota; class Actinomycetes; order Streptosporangiales; family Streptosporangiaceae; genus Palsa-504. Next base: position 20,716 of record JBEKJP010000129.1, on the reverse strand, counting down.
TCCTGCCGGACCCGGTTCGCCTCGGCCGCTTCCTCGCTGGTGATCTTGGCCGCCGCCTCCATGTTGCGCCTGATGCCGGGGGTGAGCCGGTCCAGGTGCGCCAGCAGGTGCGCGTTGGCCGGGTAGGCCTCGACGTCGATGGCGACGCTCCCGGCCTGGTTGACGGCTCGGAAATCGAACCCGTCCACGTCGGTGACCTGCAGGCTCGCCAGGGCCGCGTCGATGGCCGCGTCGGTCGCGGTGTCCACGCCGACATCGGCCGCCGGCCGGATCCGCCCGATCCGGGCGGATGGGTCAGCGGAGGCGCCGGCGAAGCCGGGGTCGATCAGCCGCATGCCCAGCTCCACCGCGGCCACGTCCGCGCCGAGCGGGCCCACCGTGTCCAGGGAGGGGGCCAGCGGGTAGACGCCGTCGAGCGGCACCCGGCCCCAGGTGGTCTTCAGGCCCATGATCCCGCAGCACGCCGCCGGGATCCGCACCGAGCCGCCGGTGTCGGTGCCGAGCGCCACGTCCGCCTCCCCACGGGCGACCGCCACCGCCGAGCCGCTCGAGGAACCGCCGGGGATGCGCCTGGTGTCCAGCGGGTTCAGCGGCGTGCCCAGCCACGGGTTTATCCCGCTGGCCGACCAGCACAGCTCGGTCAGGCTGGTCTTGCCGACGATCCGCGCCCCGGCCCGCCGGGCCGCCACCACCACGGGCGCGTCCCTTTTGGCCGGACTGGTCCGCTCGGCGATCGCCTGGCAGCCGGCCGTGGTGGGCAGGCCCTCGACGTCGATGCAGTCCTTGACCGCGAGCCGCGGTCCGTCGCCCGGCGCGTCCAATCGCACGATCCAGGTGGAATCCATGGGACGATTGTCCCCTACCGGGGCTTACCAGAGAGTTAACGGCGGCCCTCGGTGGCCTCGATGGCCTCGGGTCTCCGTGGCCTCGGTGGCCTCGGCGGCCTCGGCGGCTCAGGCGCCGAACCAAGAAGTCATGGAAGCTTCGCCTGGAAGTCACGGCGGCTGCCATGGCCCGATCGGTTGGTACCGCACCGTGTGACCATGAGGGTCGCGATCATCACCGAATCGTTCCCGCCCGACATCAACGGCGTCGCCCACACCGTCCAGCGCGTTGCCGAACTTCTCGCCAGCTCCGGGCACCACCCGCTGGTGATCGCCCCCCAGCCGCCCCGTAAGAGACGGCCGGAGCAGGAATCCTTCCCGTTTCCGGTGGTGCGGGTGCCCGCGGTGCCGCTGCCGGGCTACCCGGGCTTCCGGCTGGGGCTGCCTGTCCCGCGGATCCGGGCCGCGCTGGTCCGGCACCAGCCCGACATCGTGCACCTGGCCAGCCCGGTCTTCCTGGGCGCGCACGGCGCCACGATGGCCCGCCGGCTCGGCCTGCCCGCGGTCGCGGTCTACCAGACCGACCTGCCCTCCTACGCCCGGGCTTACCATCTCGGCCGGGCCGGGCAGGCGGTCGCCTGGCGCTGGCTGCGCGGCATCCACAACGGGGCGGCGCGCACCCTGGCCCCGTCCACGGTCACCGCGACCGGCCTGGTCGGCGAGGGCATCGACAACGTCTGGCTGTGGGGCCGCGGCGTGGACACGCGGCGCTTCGACCCGGCCAAGCGCAGTGCCGAGCTCCGGGCGGCGCTGGCGCCCGGCGGCGAGCTGATCGCGGGCTATGTCGGCCGGCTGGCCACCGAGAAGCGGGTCGAGCTGCTGGCCGGGATCACCGAACTGGCGGGGGTCCGGCTGGTCATCGTGGGGGCCGGGCCGGCCGAGGCCATGCTCCGCCGGCACCTGCCGGACGCGGTCTTCCTCGGCGAGCGGCGGGGTGAGGAACTGGCGGCCGTTTACGCCAGCCTCGACGTGTTCGTGCACAGCGGGCCCTACGAGACGTTCGGCCAGACGCTGCAGGAGGCGGCGGCGAGCGGGCTGCCGGTGGTGGCCCCGGCCGCCGGGGGGCCGCTCGACCTGGTGGCGGACGGGGTGACCGGGTACCTGGTGCCGCCGTCGGACCCGGACGGGTTCACCGCCGCGGTGGCTCGGCTGGCCGCCGACCCGGCGACGCGCGCGGCGTTCGGCGCGGCCGGGCGGCGCAAGGTCCTGGGACGCGGCTGGCCCGCGCTGACCGAGGAGCTGACCGGGCACTACGCCCAGGTGCTCGGGACTTCGAAACGGACCGCGGTCAAGCTATGAGGATCGTCCGGCTGGCCAACTTCGTCGCACCGCACTCCGGCGGCCTGCGCACCTGTATGGCCGAACTGGGCGCGGGTTACCTGGTCGCGGGGCACGAGCCGGTCCTGGTCATCCCGGGCGAGCGGGACGGCGACGAGCAGACCGCGCAGGGCCGGGTGATCACGCTGCGGGCGCCCCGGCTGCCGTTCACCGGCGGGTACCGGGTGCTGTGGCGCCGGCGGCGGCTGGCCCGGCTGCTGGCCGGGCTGCGGCCCGATGTCCTCGAGGTATCGGACCGGACCACGCTGCGCTGGACCGGGGCGTGGGCGCGCCGGCACGCCATCCCCGCCGTCATGGTGTCGCACGAGAGCGTCACGGCCCTGCTCAAGCTGGCCCGGGTCAGCCCCGGCCGCGCCAGGTCGGCGGTGTCCCGGGCGGTGGCCGACTGGCTCAACCGGCGCACCGCCCGGGCCTACCAGCAGGTCATCTGCACCACCGCCTGGGCGGCGGCCGAGTTCGAGCGGATCGGGGCGGCCAACCTGGCCCGCGTGCCGCTCGGGGTGGACCTGACCACGTTCTCCCCCGGGGCCGGGCAAATCCGGACCCGGTACGTCGGTGCGGGACAGACCCTGCTCGTGCACTGCGGACGGCTGTCGGCGGAGAAGAAACCGCAGCGGTCGCTGAACACGCTGGCCACGCTGCGCGCGCAGGGCATGCCCGTCCGGCTGGTGATGGCGGGCGGCGGCCCGCTGCGGGCCCGGCTGGGGCGCCGGGCGGCGCGGGCCGGGCTGCCGGTCACCTTCACCGGCTTCCTGGCCGGGCGGGCCGAGCTGGCCACGCTGCTGGCCAGCGCCGACGTGGCCATCGCGCCCGGGCCGGCGGAAACCTTCGGGTTGGCCGCGCTCGAGGCGCTGGCCTGCGGGACCCCGGTGGTGGTGAGCGCGGAGTCCGCGCTGCCCGAGGTGGTGGGCGACGCGGGGGCCAGCGTGCCGGGCGAGGACCTGGCGGCCGGGGTACGCGCGCTGCTGGCCCGGCCGGAACGGGCCCGCCGGGCCGCGGCCCGGGCCCGGGCCGAGCGCTACGACTGGGACACCGCGGTGCGCGGTTTCCTGGCGGTCCACCGTGCCGCCAGCCACCGTGCCGCCAGCCACCGTGCCGCCAGCTACGGGCCGGCCGGCCGGGAAGCCGAGGACGAGATCGAGGTCGGGCGGGGGCCGGCGTGACCACGTTCGCGGCCCTCGGCGACTCGATCACGATGGGCATGGGCGACCCGGTGCCCGGCGGCGGGTGGCGCGGCTGGGCCGCGCTGCTGGCCGGCACGCTGCCCCAGGCCGAGCTGCATAACCTGGCCGTGTCCGGTGCCCTGGCCGTCGACGTGGAGCGTTTTCAGCTGCCGGCCGCGACGGCGCTGACCCCGGATGTGGCCAGCGTCGTGGTCGGCATCAACGACACGCTCCGCGGCGACTTCACCCCGGAGCGGACCGGCGCGGCCATCGGCCGGACGGTAGCCGGGCTGCGGGAAGCGGGCGCTCAGGTACTCACCGTGCGGCTGCCCGATCCGGGGCAGATGTTCGGCCTGCCCGGCACGCTGGCCCGGCCGCTAGCCCGGCGGATGCGCGCGGTGAACGCGGTCGTGGACGAGGTGGCGCGGCGGTACGGGACGGTGCACCTGGACATGGCCCGGGACCCGGCCACCTACGAGCGCCGGTACTGGAGCGTCGACCGGCTGCACCCGAACGAACGCGGCCACCGACTCATCGCCTGCCGCTTCCACGGGCTGCTGGCCACGGCCGGCTTCCGGGTCGGTCCCGGACCGGACCCCGAGCCGTCCAGCCCGCCGCCGACCAGGCGGGACGAGGCCCGCTGGATGGCCACCAAGGGCACTGCCTGGCTGTTCCGGCGGTCCCGGGACCTCGTGCCGGCCCTGGTGGCGCTGGCGGTACGGGAGTGGCTCGGCCTCAGCCGCGACGATCCGGAACCGGAAAGTACGGAACTGGAATATCCGGGCCTGGAAAGTCCGGGCCTGGAAAGTCCGGGTCTGGAAAGTCCGGGCCTGGAGCCGGTGAACCTGAACGCCTTAAGCGGACGTTCAGGAAACTTAGAGCTTCACGAGCGGTAGCCCTTGGCTCGCCTCAAGGTGCGGAACCGATTATCGATATGTAACGAAGGGGACGAAGCCGCACGACGGCAGTGAGTTGAGGGCGAGACCGATGAGCCAGACCTACGACCCGAACTACCCGGAACATGGGCAGGGCCACATGGCTGAGCCTGGATATTCCGGGACAGGCAGCTACGACACGGCTGGCTACGGCGCTGGCTACGGCGGCGCTGGCTACGGCGGCGCTGGTTACGGCGGGCCGGGTTTTGCCAGCGCGCCGCCGCCACCGCCGCGGCGCAGCCACAAGCGCGGCCTGATCATCACCGGCGCGGTCGCGCTGGCCGCGGGGGCCGCCGCGGGCGGGCTGATCGGCAGCATGAACAAGGGCGTGGTGGGCACGGCCACCGCCACCTCAAGCACGGTGCTGAGCGCCAGCCAGATTGCGCAGCGGGTTGACCCGGCCCTGGTGGACATCGTGGCCACCGACGGCGACGAGCAGGCGACCTCGGCCGGCACCGGCATCGTGCTGACGTCCAACGGCGAGATCCTCACCAACAACCACGTGATCCGGGGCGCCACCTCGATCAAGGTCACCGACGTGGGCAACGGGAAGACCTACACCGCCACGGTGGTGGGCTACGACGCCAGCGACGACGTGGCCGTCATCCAGCTGAAGAACGCGTCCGGCCTCACCATCGCCAGCCTCGGTGACTCCTCCTCGGTGCAGACCAGCGACACGGTGACCGCGCTGGGCAACGCGGGCGGCAAGGGCGGTACCCCGTCGGTCGCCAGCGGCAGCGTCACCAACCTCAACCAGTCCATCACCGCCTCGGACGAAGGGTCGGGCGTCAGCGAGAACCTGACCGGGCTGATCCAGACCAACGTGGACATCCAGCCCGGTGACTCGGGCGGCGCCCTGGTCAACGCCCACGGCCAGGTGATCGGCATGAACACCGCGGCCTCCACCGGCTTCCAGTTCCAGGGCCAGTCCGGCTCCCAGAGTTCCCAGGGCAGCCAGGAGCAGGCCTACGCCATCCCGATCGACTCGGCGCTGACCATCGCCAAGCAGATCGAGAGCGGTAACGCATCCTCGACCGTCCACATCGGCGCCACCGCGTTCCTCGGCATCGAGACCTCGGGCAGCGACTCGAGCAGTGGATCGAGCGGGTTCGGCGGCTTCGGGGGCCAGGGCAGCAGCCAGGGCTCGGCCTCCGGGGCGACCATCGTCGGCGTCCTGTCCGGGTCGCCGGCGGCCGCCGCCGGCCTAGCCGAGGGCGACACGATCACCTCGGTCGGCGGCCAGACGGTCTCCTCGGCCAGCGACATCGCGCAGGTCCTGGTCAAGTTCCACCCGAGCGACAAGATCTCGGTCAGCTGGACGGACGCCTCCGGCCAGTCGCACAGCGCGACCGTGACCCTGACGTCAGGACCGGCCGCCTAGCGGTCTACAGGGGTGGCTATCCCTGCTAACCGCCCCGGCGCTAGCCAAGACCGCGAGCCGGTCTCCCCGTTGGCTAGCACCGCACCCGGTGATCCCCGGCCTCAGGCCGGGGATCACCGGTGTCCGTTGTCCGGGCGGCCGATCGGCGAGAGGATGAACGGATGCGCGCAGCCAGACTCCACGCGGTGGGCGACCTGCGGGTCGCGGACGAGCCGGAGCCACGGGGCGGAGAGCCCGGGATGAGCCTGGTGCGGGTGACCGCGGTCGGCATCTGCGGTTCCGACCTGCACTGGTGGGACGAAGGCGCGATCGGGGACGCCAAGCTCACGCACCCGCTCGTGCTCGGTCACGAGGGCGCAGGCGTGATCGCGGACGGGCCGCGGCGAGGCGAGCGGGTGGCCATCGACCCGGCGATCCCGGACGAGACCTGCCGGGCCTGCCGGGATGGTTACCGCAACCTGTGCTATCACATCAGGTTCTCCGGCCACGGCGACACCGATGGCATGCTGCGCGAGGTCATGGCCTGGCCGTCGCACCTGCTGCACCCGCTGCCCGACGGGGTGTCCGACGCCGACGGCGCCGTGCTCGAGCCGCTCGGGGTGGCGATCCACTCGGTGGACCTGGGACACCTGCCGTTCGCGGGCACGGCCTCGGTCATCGGCTGCGGTCCGATCGGGCTGCTGCTGATCCAGCTGCTGAAGGTGGCCGGGGCCCGTTCGGTGCTGGCCGTCGAACCCATGGCCCACCGTCGCGATGCGGCCGAACGAATGGGCGCCGACCAGGTGTGCGAGGCCACCGCTAGCCTCGCCGAGGCGGGCGTGGACGTGGCGTTCGAGGCGGCCGGCAACGACGAGGGCATCGCGCTGGCCCTGGCCTCGGTCCGGCCCGGCGGGCGGGTGGTGCTGGCCGGGATACCGGGCGATGACGCCATCAGGTTCGGCGCCTCCCTCGCGCGACGCAAGGGGCTGACGATTGCCATGGTGCGGCGGATGAACGAGGTGTACCCGCGGGCCATCAGCCTGGCCGAGGGAAAGCAGGTCGACCTCGCTTCGCTGGTGACGAGCCGGTCCGGCCTGGGCGAGATCACGGACGCGTTCGGGGCGGCGGCGCGGCGCACCGGGCTCAAGGCGATCATCGAACCGCAGCGATAAAAACCACCGGGGTAAGGTGTGCGGATGCGCTCGGTGCGGCTCGCGGCGGTGGTCGACTGCTGTTGTGTGCTGACGTTCGTCATCATTGGCCGGGCCAGCCACGCCAAGGGCGAGAGCCTGGCCGGCATCGCCTCGACGGCGTGGCCTTTCCTGGCCGGCCTGGCGGGCGGCTGGCTGGTGACGGCGGCCCTGGCGGGCTGGGCCAGGTGGCGACCTGAGCTGCTGTGGCCGACCGGGGTGGGCGCCTGGCTCGGCGCGGTGGCCCTGGGCATGGTGCTGCGGGTGGTGTCCGGGCAGGGCACCGCGGTGTCGTTCGTCGTGGTGGCGCTGGCGTTCCTCGGGCTGTTCCTGCTCGGCTGGCGGCTGCTGGCCCTCAAGCTGCGTTAGCGCGAAGGGGCAGGCCGACGTCGTAGCCCTCGCCGATGCGGGCGATCTCGGCGAGCTCGTAGCTGACCAGCACCTCGAGGGACAGCTCGTGCAGGCGCCGGGTCTTGGCCGCGCAGCCATCGGCGAGCAGGGTCACCGGGAAGTCCCGCATGAACGCCGAACGGACCGTGGTCTCCACGCACAGGTTCGTGACCACCCCGCAGACGACCAGATCGCGGACGCCGAGGCCACGTAGCAGCGGCTCCAGCGAGGTCCACTGGAAGGCGTCGAAGCGCACCTTGTCGACCACGAGATCGTCGGGACCGCAGCCGAGCTCGTCCACCACCTCGGCGTCCCAGAAGCCGTCGGCCAGGCCGTTGACGCCGGCCAGGGCCGGGCTGTTCGTGACCAGCGCCGCGCCCTCGTCGGCGCGGCCCGGCCGGTACACGTGCCGGGTGAACACCACCGGGATCGCGGCCCGGCGGGCCTGGGTGACCGCGACGGCCGCGTTGCGGACGGCTTCCTGGGCACCCTCGAGGCCCATGCCGATGCGAGGGAACGAGCCGTCGCGATGACAGAAGCCGTTCTGCATGTCCACCACGAGCAGCGCCCGGGTCATCATGTGCCCATTTCTTCCACGTTATTTACGGTAACCGCGTGACGCCCGGTGTGAACAGCCCGGTGTGAACAGCCCGGGGCGGGGCCCGGGCTGTGTCCCGGTCCTGGGATGGCATGAAACCCGGGTTCCACCGTGCTCAGGCGAGAACCGGTTGCAGTCGTCGGCTTGTGGCGGGATGATCGTGTATGCGCGTACATGAAAGGATTTTTCTTGGTGCGGGACAAGCCGAGCGTGTACGAGGTAGCACGGCACGCCGGGGTGTCGACGGCCACGGTGTCGCGGGTACTGGCCGGGCACGAGCGCGTCCTGCCCGTGACCAGGGACAAGGTGCTCAGCGCGGTCACCGACCTTGGTTACGTGCCGAGCGGCGCGGCCCGGGACCTAGCCGCGCGCAGGACCGGCGTGCTCGGACTGTGCTTCCCCGACCTGGACCAGGACGAGGATGACGCGGCGTACTGGTACGACGAGGTGATCCGGGGCATGGAGCGGGCCGCCCGGCGCCGCGGGTACGCGGTCCTCATCGCGGCCAGCCATCACCGCGACGACAGCGGCCTGGTGCTGAGCATCGCGGGGCGGTGCGATGGTCTGGTGGTGCTGGACCGGACCGCGCCGCTGGCGATGATCGAGCACGTCGCGACGCGGATCCCGGTCGTGCTGCTGGCCACCGGGGAGGGTCCTGACCATGATCCGGGCCGGCCGGACCGGGCCATCGACAACCTGGCCGTAGCCAACGAGACCGGGGCTTACCAGGTGACCGCACACCTGGCTGAGGTGCACGGTTACCGGGACATCGGCTTCATCGCGGGGCCGCCAGACTCGCCGGACTCGGCCAGCCGGCTGGCCGGGTTCCGCCGGGCCGCCGCCGGCCTTGACCAGGCGCCCGTCCATCACGGCGACTTCACCACCGCGGGCGGCCGCCGGATCGCCGAGCGGATCCTCGCGGCTGGCCGCGCACCGCGGGGCGTGGTGTGCGCCAACGACCAGACGGCGATCGGGGTCATGGCGGCGCTGCAGCAAGCCGGGCTGAGCGTTCCCGGCGACGTGGCCGTCACCGGGTTCGACGGCATCCGGCTCGGGCGGCACCTGAGCCCCAGCCTCACCACCGTGGTCCAGCCGATGGCCGCGCTCGGCGACACCGCGGTGGCGATGCTCAGTGACCGTATCGGCGGCGTCGGCCAGCCCCCGCGGACACTGCCCCCTCGGACACTGCCCCCGCGGACAGTGGAACTGCCGGTCCGCCTCGAGCTCAGAGGCAGTTGCGGCTGCCCCCAGTAATCCGCACGTCGTGCCAAGGAGGCAACGGATGGCCAGTGCCACGGGAAACAGAGCCCGGAGAAGCGGGGTCCGGAGATACGGGTGGGTCCTCGCGCTCGTGTTCGCGGTCGGGTTGCTGGCCCCAGCGACGGCCCGGGCGGCCGCGGGGAGCGGTTCCCCGGTCAGCCCGTACGGCGGGCTCAGCGCGGTCCAGCGGGCGAACCTGATGGGCATCGCGCGGGATACCTGGAAGTTCTACGGCGCGGACGTGGACCAGGCGACTCACCTGCCGATGGACAACATCACCTTCGCCGGGGGCTCCGCCACCCCGACGAGTTACGGGCGGTACACCTCGGCGGCCAACATCGGGGTGTACCTGTGGGCGGTGGTCTCGGCCCGGGACCTCGGCCTGATCAGCGAGTCGCAGGCGCGCGCCCGGCTGACCGCCACGCTCACCGAGGTGTCGCACCTGCAGCGGTTCGACGGCTTCCTGTACCAGTGGTACGACACGACGAACGGCAAGGTGCTGACCAATCCCGGCCAGGGCGACTGCGCCGAGACGAGCCCGGCCTTCGACAATTGCTTCTTCGTCTCCAACGTGGACAACGGCTGGTACGCCTCGGGGCTGATCGTGGTCCGGCAGGCCGTGCCGTCGCTGGCCCGGCTGGCGGACAGCCTGATCCAGCCGATGAACTTCGGGATCTTCTACGACAACCGGCCCGAGACGCACTGCAACGTCAACCCGGCCGTCACCGGGAACCAGCCGACCGGTCAGATGTTCGGCGGGTATTACGCCGGGCTGCCGCCGGACCAGGGTGACAACTGGACGCATTACTACCATAACGGCGCGTTGTACAGCGACCCGCGGATCTCCGCCTACATCGGCATGGGCCTGCACCAGATGCCGGGAAACGTGTGGTGGCGCAGCTGGCGGGAACTGCCGCCACCGGCCCCGTTCGCCGACTGCCAGGCTACCGACCCGGACTTCTCCTGGCAGGGGCAGTGGCCGATGGCCGGCTCCTGGCAGACCTACACCGACCCGCAGTCGGGGCAGCAGTTCGGTGTGTGGGAGGGGCACTACACCTACCCGGGTTCTGACCTGACCTTCATCCCCACCTACAGCGGCGGCATGTTCGAAGGGCTGATGCCGAACGAGATCGTGCCGGAGACTTCGTGGGGCACGCGTAGCTTTGGGCTGGCTGACAAGCGCACGGCCCAGGTGCAGATCAAGTACGCCACGCAGCAGCTGGGTTACCCGGTCTGGGGCATGTCCCCGTCGAGCACGGCGGACGACACCGGCGACTACAACAGTTACGGCGTCGAGGGCCTGACGTTCCCCTACTACGGGACGGGCGCGAACGCGAGCCACCCGAACGAGGGCCTGTCCCAGGACCACGGCGGCGCCAGCGAGACCGTGGTCACGCCGCACGCGTCCTTCCTCGCCCTCGACGTGGCCCCGCAGCAGGCGTACGCCAACATCACCACGCTGCGCAGCCGTTACCCCGGCCTGTACGGGCCCGACGGGTTCTTCGACGCGGTCAACCCGGTCACCGGGGCGGTCGGCCACCGGGACCTCGTGCTCGACCAGTCGATGATCATGGCGGCGCTGGACAACGCGCTGCGGGACCGCGCGCTGCAGCGCGACTTCGCGCGTGACCCGGTGTCCTGGGCCGCGCACACCTACCTGTCCATGGAGACGATGTCCCTGGGGAGCGGCCCGGCCTGATTCCTGAGTACGCCCCACGTCGGCGGTTCACGCCGGGACCGGCGCTTTGTCTGCAGTTGTGGTCGTCAGAGCAGCCGAAACTGCGGAAGGGGCCGATCGTTCGCCGATTTCGGTCGTCTGGGCAACCAAAATCGGCGAACGATCCGGGAGCGTGTGACGGGTGGTTGCGGTGTGACTGGCACAGGGGGAGGTGGGGCAAGCTGCCGCCGTCCCGGAGAGTGCGGTACGGGCCGCTGGCCGTGTAGCCGAGCACCCCCGACCAGAATCGGGCCGAACGATCTAGGTCCGAGCAGTCGATGACGATGACCACCTCGCCGTTCGGGTAGGGCTGTGGCATGGCATCTCCAGTCCGCCAGGGATTCGTCGCTGTCCGTGATGGTCCGCTGGCCAGGACCAGCTCCTGACCCTATCCCGCTATGATCCGAACGGGTCCCGCGTGGCGGATCGTATTATCTAGTATTCCGATGTGAATAAGCGAGAGGGAGACATCTCCATGTTGCTGCCCCGTCCCGAGCATGGCGTCGTCGCGGCCGAATCCCCCGGCTCCGGCCCCGGGTACTGGGCGGGAGCGCCGTGCGCGGTCGCGGGCGACGACGGCATCTTCCTCGCTTACCGGCTCCGGCGCCCGATCGGCCAGGGCCGCGGCTACGCGGTGGCGGTGGCGCACGCGGCGGACGGCGTTCGGTTCGAGACCTTGCTGACTATCGGCAAGGAGGACATGATCACCGAATCGCTGGAGCGGCCCGCGCTGGTCCGCACGCCGGAGGGACGCTGGCGGCTGTACCTGAGCTGCGCCACCACCGGCACCAAGCACTGGCGGGTCGAGGTGACCGAGGCCGCCCACCCGGCCGAGTTCGATATCCGCGACCGGGAGACCGTCCTGCCCGGCGACGCCAAGACCGGCGTGAAGGACCCGGTGATCGTCCATCACGCCGGCCAGTGGCACCTGTGGGCGTCCTGCCACCCGCTGGACGACCCGGACCAGACCGACCAGATGACCACCGAGTACGCGACCAGCGCCGACGGCCTGGCCTGGACGTGGCACGGGACCGCGCTGAGCGGCACGCCGGGCCAGTGGGACGCCCGGGGCACGCGGGTCAGCGCGGTGCGCTTCGACGGGGACACCATCACGGCCTACTACGACGGCCGGGCCAGCGCGGCGGAGAACTACGAGGAGCGGACGGGCGTGGCCACCGGCTCCGACGCGGCCGCGCTGACCGCGGTCGGCGACCAGCCGCTAGCCAGCTCGCCCTACCACGGCGGCGGCCTGCGCTACCTGGACATCGTGCCGCTGCCGGACGGCCGGAACCGGATCTACTACGAGATGACCCGGGCGGACGGCTCGCACGCCCTGCTCACGGAACTGCGCTAGCTAGGACGGGTCACGGCACCGCGCTCGGGGAGTCCTGGGTACCTTGGACGCGGCCGTTCCTGGCCTGCCCCTGACCGGCCGGCCGTCCGCCGACCATGCCGCCCGAACGTTCCCGGGGCATGATCCAGTCACGGAAGCTCTCGCCCAGGACCTCTTCGAGCCGCTTGATGTCGGCCTCGAACCGCGGGATGAGCTCCTGACGCTGCTCCCAGCTCAGCGGCTGGCGCTGGCGGCTGTGCCGCTGCAGGTACCGCTCGAGCGGCGCGGTCAGCGTGGCCGCGGTCATCCCCGGAATCAGCGTGCCGACCGCACTGGCGCCCCGTTGCGCGACCGAGACCAGGCGATGTCCCACCGTGGGCTCCGGGTGCGAGGTGACGTTCTGCCTCGGTATCTCGGTCAGCACGCCCGTCGGCACGCCGAGGAACGCGCAGATCCGGTCCAGGGTCTGCGCGGGCTCGTCGACCAGCTGCTTGTAGCGCAGCACCAGGACCTGCTCGCGCGGAAACAGCGTGAACAGGTACTCGAGCTGCTCGCCGTAAAGGCCCATCCGGGTGTAGTGCCAGAAGCTGGCCCAGCCGGCCGCGATCCGGCGCTCCTCCTCGGCGCAGGCGCGGACGAAATCGCCGATGGGCTCCAGGCCCGCGGACCACAGGTGGGTCCAGTTGGAGTGGGCCCGCTCGACCGGGTCGCGCACGATCACGATCAGCCGGGCGTCCGGGATGGTCTCGCGGATCCGGCCCATCGCGGCCTGGTCGTACAGGTACAGCGGCGTCGACTCGCCCCGCAGCGTGCCGGGCGGAGCCGCGTCGAACAGCGCCTCGTAATCCGGCCTGCGCCAGATGTGCTCCCGGTAGGTCAGCGCGTCACCCGGGCCGCCCTTGGTGGGCGGCGGCCCGTCGGTGAGGAAGAACTTCGGCTCCTTGACCGGGGACATGAAGAGCGCGGGGTGCTGTGCGAGCGCAGCGTGCAGCGCCGTGGTGCCGGCCTTCGGGGCACCGATCACCAGGAAGTCGGGCATGGACATCCAGGCCTCCACGAAAACTCCTATACCTGACTATTCCGATTAGATTAGTCAGTTTTCGCTGTCCAGGCTATTCCTACCCGGCCGGAATTCTTCAATCACGGCTGGCGGCGAGCAGGAACGGGACCGCGATGAGCAGGGAAAGGCCGCAGAGCAGGCCGGCCACGATGTACGGAGCGCGCAGGCCGGCCGCGTGCGCGACGAACCCGCCGGCCAGCGCGCCCGCCGGCATGAGGCCCCAGCCGAGCATCCGGTAGACGCTGTTGACCCGGCCGAGCAGGGGCGCGGGCACGACCTGCTGGCGCAGGCTGACCGTGACGACGTTCCACATGGTCACAACGAACCCCTCGCCCGCCAGCATGAGCGCCGCCACGGCCGGGTCCGGGGCCAGGCCGAGGCCGACGAAGATCGCCGCGTCGGCCGCACCCGCGAGGATCAGCGAGGGCAGCAGGCCCAGCCAGCGGGTCAGCGCCGGGCTGACCAGGCCGCCGGCCACGCTGCCGACGGCGGTCACCGCCAGCAGCAGCCCGTACCCGCGGGTGCCGACGTGCAGCGTCTGGGTGGCCAGCAGGACCAGGACGGCCTGGCCCATCTGGTTGGCGAAGTTGATGACGCCGAGGAGCCCGGCGACCACGCGCAGCAGGCGGTGCCGGAACAGCCAGCGCAGCCCCTCGGCGACCTGGGCACGGATGGTGACCGACGGCTGACCGCCGACCCGTTCGGCCCGTTCGGTTCGTGGGAGCCTGGCCAGCAGCGCCGCTGACCCGGCGAACGAGAGCGCGTCGAGGCCGAACGGCAGCGCCGCCGCCACGGCGAACAGCAGGCTGCCGGCCGGCGGCCCGAGGAACGTCTCGCCCACGGTCAGGCTGACCTGCTGGCTGCCGTTGGCCCGGGCCAGGAGTTGGGGCGGTACCAGGGCCGGCAGCACCGCCTGGGCCGCGTTGCTGAAGACGACCTCGGCGCTGCCGAGCAGCAGGCCCGCCAGGCCGAGGACCGCGATGTTCGCGACCCGGAAGATCACCAGGACGGCCACGGCCGCCACGACGGCGGCCTGCACCGCCTGGGCCCGCCACATGAGCGTGGCCCGGTCGTAGCGGTCGACCAGGGCCCCGGCCGGCAGCGAGAGCACCATCCACGGCAGGTAACCGGCCGCGGTGACCACGGCCACCAGCCGGGGATCGCGGCTGATGGTCACGGCGAGCAGCGGCAGCGCGGCCACGAAGGCGCCGTCGCCGGTGCTGCTGATCGCGTTGGCCCACCACAGCCGCCAGTAGTGCGCCCCCAGCCGGGGTCTCCGGGTCCGACCGGTTCCGCTGCTCGCCGTCTGTGTCATACAGCCAGGTTGGTCAGCGCCGCCAGGAGCGGCTACCTTTTAGCCCTGTACTAAATCCTCGCGCGTATGAGCAGAGCCGGGCAGGGTGATGAGCATGCTGCTGGTACTCGAGCTTGACGTGGCCGACCTGGCCGCGACCAGGTTCGCCATCTCGCCGCTGAGCGAGACGGTGCGCGCCGTCCAGCTGCTTGACGGCCGCGACACCCCCGCGGTCAACGCGCGCTGGGGACGCTGGGTGCGGGCCGAGCTCGGGCGGCAGCCGCTGCGGCTGCGGCGGCTGTGGCCGCTCATCGTCAACGGCCTGACCGTCTACCCCGAGTTCCTGGTGCCGGCGCCCGAGGTGAGGACGCCAGCGTTCGAGGCCGAGCTGGCCCGGCTGCGGGCCACGCCCGTCGCGGCGGTGCGGGCCAGCCTGCGCCGCGTCTGGGAGGGGCAGCCGTGGCCGGAAAGCGCCCGGGAGCTTGACGCCCGCCCGCGGGAGTCGCTGGCCGAGATCGCGGCCGAGCTCCGCGAGTGCCACGACCGGCTGGTCCGGCCGCACTGGGACCGGATCCGCCCGGTGCTCGAGGCCGACATCGCCTACCGGGCCGCCCTGCTGGCCGACGGCGGCGCCCGGTCCCTGTTCAGCGACCTCCACCCCGACCTGCGCTGGTCCGGCGGCACGCTGACGCTGGCCGACACCGAGGCCGGGCCGCCGGTGTTCAAGATCATGCTGGGCCCGGACGGGGTGGTACTCATGCCGAGCGTCTTCAACTGGCCGCTCGTGTCGGTGAGCAAGGCGACGAGCACCCAGACGACCATGCTGTACCCCGCGCGCGGGGCGGCCACGGTCTGGGAAGGCGGCCCGTGGACGGCCGGCGGGCGCGAGGAAACGGCCGAGGCCCTGCTCGGCGCGCCGCGGGCGCGGCTGCTGGCCGCGCTGCGCTCCCCCGCGACCACCACCGCCCTGGCCCGCCAGCTCGGCGTCACGCCGGGCGCGGTCTCCCAGCACCTGGCCGTGCTGCACCGGGGCGGCCTGGTGGACAAGCGGCGCAGCGGGCGAGCCGTGCTCTACCAGAGCACGGCGCTGGGGCTCGCGCTGCTCGAGGGCGGCTCACCGGCGGCGAGTGCCTCGTGAGGGCGGTGGTCTACTCCGGGTACGGGGCCAGGCCGGCGCTCACCGAGGTCCCCGGGCCGGCCTGCCCGGCCGACGGGGTGGTCATCACGGTGGGCGCGACCGGGGTGTGCCGGTCCGACTGGCACGCCTGGAAGGGGCACGATCCGGTCGAGCTGCCGCACATCGGCGGGCACGAGTTCGCCGGCGTGGTCGCGGCGACCGGGCCCGAGGTGACCCGGTGGCAGCCCGGCGACCGGGTGACGGCGCCGTTCGCCTGCGGCTGCGGCCGGTGCGAGTTTTGCCTGGCCGGTGACGCCCAGGTGTGCCCGCGGCAGACCCAGCCGGGGTTCACCGGGCCGGGGTCCTTCGCCGAGTTCGTGGCGGTGCACGCGGCGGACGCCAACCTGGTCGGGCTGCCCGACGGGGTCAGCTTCGTTACCGCCGCCTGCCTGGGCTGCCGGTTCGCCACCGCGTTCCGCGCGGTCACCGCGCACGGCCGGGTGCGGCCCGGGGACTGGCTGGCCGTGCACGGCTGCGGCGGGGTCGGGCTGTCGGCGATGATGATCGGCGCGGCCCTGGGCGCGCGCGTGGTGGCGGTCGACGTCTCCGCCGCCGCGCGGGAACGGGCGCGTGAGCTCGGCGCGGAAGCCGTCGTCGACGCGAGCAGCGGGGTCGCCGCCGCGGTGGCGGAGATCACCGGGGGCGGGGCGCACGTCTCGGTCGACGCGCTCGGCTCGCCCGCGGTGGCGGCCGAGTCGCTGCGCTGCCTGCGCCGCCGCGGCCGGCACGTCCAGGTCGGCCTGCTGCCTGGCGGGCCCGTGCCGCTGCCGATGGACCTGGTCATCGGGCGCGAGCTCGAGGTCTACGGCTCGCACGGCATGGCCGCCCGCGACTACCCGGCCATGATGGCCATGGTTGCCGACGGCACGCTGCGCCCCGGCCTGCTGGTCGGCGACGTGATCACCTTGGCGGAGGTCGGCGCGGCCCTGGCCGCCATGGACGGCCCCAGCACCACGGCGGGGATGACGGTCGCCAGCCTGGCGGAGTGACCGGACGGGCTGCGACGCCTAGACCGGCAGCATCGCGGGTAGGCAGCCAGGCGGAAGGCACCCAGCGAAGGGATCATCCGATGGCAGACAACATCTACTCCGTCAGCGAGATCGTCGGCTCGTCCAGCCAGAGCGTCGACGACGCGATCAGGGGCGCTGTCGCGCGCGCGTCGAGGACCCTGCACAACCTGGACTGGTTCGAGGTCACCGACCTGCGCGGCCGGATCGAGGACGACGGCGGCCTTCGCTTCCAGGTCACCCTGAAGGTCGGCTTCCGGCTGGACGAGCCGCCCGCCTGACCGGCTAGGGCCTGACAAGATAGGCGGCATGCCCCGTCCCGCGCCCCGGCACGATCGCGACGCTGGCGGTCCGGCTGACCTGCTGGCCGCCAAGGCGGCCCTGCGCCAGGAGGTGTGGACCGCGATGCGCGCGGCCAGGGTGGCCCGGTTCCCCGGGGCCGCCGGGCGGATCCCGAACTTCACCGGGGCCGAGGCCGCCGCGGAGCGCCTGCGCGGCCTGCCGGCCTGGCAGGCGGCCGGCACCGTCAAGTCCAACCCGGACTCGGCCCAGTGGCCGGTGCGCCAGCGTGCGCTGGAAGACGGCAAGACCGTGTACATGGCCGTGCCGCGACTGGCCGAGCCCGAGCCGTTCTTCGCCCTCGACCCGGCCCACCTGAGCGAGTCGCCGCGCAAGGCCGCTTCGATCAGCGGCGCGACCCGGTCGGCGCGCCGGGTCGCGCTGGCCGAACTCTCCCCGGTCGACCTGGTGGTGATGGGCTGCGTGGCGGCCGCCGAGGACGGCGCCCGGCTGGGCAAGGGCGGCGGGTTCGCCGACCTGGAGTTCGCGCTGGCTACCGCGGCCGGCCTGATCGGCCCGGATACCGTCTGCGTCACCACCGTGCACGAACTTCAGGTCGCGGCGGCCGGGACGATCCCGCTGACCGGCCACGACGTGCCGCTTGACTTCATCGTCACGCCCGACCGGGTGATCGACTGCTGCCGGGCCGGGCCGCGCCCGGCGGCCGGCATCGACTGGGACGACCTGACCGAGGAGAAGATCGCCGCCATTCCGCTGCTGGCCGCTCAGCGTGCCGGATCGCGGCGAGGGTGATTTAGGTTTCCGGACGGTTAGGTCGTGTCTCATAGATCATCGAGAGCGAGTTCTCGTCGATCATGAAGCCGAGATGGCCGGCCGGATCCGGATCGGGGGTGCCGCCGCGCCGGCCCGGCTAGCGCCAGCTGGCCGGGTAGCCTCACCATCACGCCAGCCCCGGCCGCGGAAGCATCCCGCCGCACCGGCCCGCGACCTCACCCGTCCCCGGCACCCCGTCCGCACCACCTCCCGCGCCGCAGCGCCCCACCGCGATTCCGACAATGCGGATCTCTCAGCGCGCCGCTGTTCGTTGAACTGCTAAATCTTCATCGACTAGCTACTAATCAGCTGCTAATGACAGCCTGTTTAGCAGTTAACTGCGTCGCAAGCCAGCGACTGGTTCAAGGCAGGGACGCCCAGAAGTCCAGGTAGCTGCGGTGCAGCCACTCGTCCACCCAGGGCCGGTCCGGTTCCTCAGGAACGGAGGCGCTGTCCCGTAGCACCTCCAGCCGGGTCTCGGCCGCCGCGACCGCGTCCAGGACCTCGGCCAGCGGGCGCTCGCCGCGGCGGATCGAACGCAGGTACGCGCGGTCCGGCTCGGGTACGGGCAGCGTGATGCGCCCGGTGGTGAGCAGCTCGATGCCCTGCAGGCCGAGCCGCAGGGCGTGCATCGCGTACTTGGTGTCGTACCCGTGCACCGCCACCAGCTCGGGCCGGTTGGTGTGCGCGCCCGCCTGCCCGGTCATCGCGGCCTTCTGGCCCTGGAGGTAGCCGAGGTAGCGGGCCGCGGCCAGCCGGGAGACGAAGCGGTGCGCGTTGGCGGCCAGTTCGGCGCCGGCCTCGGTGCGGAACACGACCTCGTCGTCGGGTACGAACAGGACCAGCAGCACGGTCGGGTTCCCGGCCAGGGCCAGCCGCGCCCACTTGCGCGCGGAGTAGATGATGACGTCGAGGTCGCCGGCGCCGGACCGGTTGGCCACCCCGCCCGGGCGGTCCCAGGCGGTGTGCCGCTCGTACTGCTCGAAGCGCACCGAGGGCCGCTCGCCGCGAATGCCGTTCGGCACCCGGGCCAGCCCGGTGACGAACCGCGGCGGCTCCAGGCACAGTCCCATTTCATCTCTGTCGTCTTGCCCGCCGATGGCGGTGCCGTGCACGCCCGAGCCGACCTGGACGCGCAGGATCAGGCCGGCCTCGGCGATCCGGCGCGCCTCCTCGGAGGCGTGCGGGTGCGCGAAGCCGGCCGGTAGGGTAGTGGCGCCGGCGATCGGGCCCGGCGCAGGCAGGCGGACGGTCACGGTCCTTTTGTACCGAACGAGCCGGGTACATGCCAGCTGATAACGGTTCCGTTCACGATCCGTGCTTTTGCGCCGTCGTGTGGTTCACCCAGAAGGCGAGGGCGGAAAACGAGGAGCTTGGCGCGCCCTGGGCGATGACGAGCGTGTCGTTGGCCGGGAACGAATACGCGTACATCGGGACGGGGCCGCCCGACCCCAGCCGGACCGGCCCGCATTCCAGCACCTGACGGTCGGCCTCGGGCACCTCATTGCTGGTGAGGTCCTTTCTCGCCTTGACCTGGCCTGCGGGCGGGCACGTCGTCGCCGCGGGAGCTGCCGGGAACTTCCACCATCGATTGAAGCTCTGCCAGGCGGACTGGAAGTCGGCCAGGTTGCCGAACTGATAGGCATAGATCGTCCCGCCTTTCAGGCCGGGATCGATACAGTACAGCGCTTCGACCAGGCCCGGCGCCTTCCATGCGGACGGTGCCGACGTGCGGCGGCACGCGCTGGGGTCCTGGCTCAGGCTCCCCGGCAGAAGCTGGGTCAGGTTCTGGGCTGAGGTGGGGACTTGACCTGCCGGAGCAGGGCCGGAGAAGGGAAAGACTCCCGCCATCGAGGTGGCCGTCAGGTAGGCGGCCACGGCGACGATGACGGCGGCGAGAAGAACGAACCGGGCGCGCGCCCTCACCCGAGGCCCGGTGGCCTCGGATGATCCGCTCGGCTCACGCGCCCGGAGGCGCACGGCTCCCGCGCCTCGGGCGGACGCGGCCTCGTCGCTCCGGGCCGGAATGGTGTCGGCGGGCCATGGCTCGGCGACCCGGTTCCACTGCGCCACGGTTTCGGCCAGTTCATCCTTGACCCAGTCAAGACGGCGGTGCCTGTTCAGCCACAGCCGCTGCAGGTCGACAGTGAAGGAGCACTCCCCGTCGCCCACGAGAACCTCGCGGCTGACCAGACTGCGCAGCGCCCTGGCGGCTTCGCCTTCGGGGAGCAGCACGCCGATAGCGCGCCACTCGTCCC
>JBEKJP010000129.1:0-628 GCA_050011155.1 Streptosporangiaceae bacterium | reverse complement strand
CGCGCCTGCCCGACCGTGACCGGTCCGGCTCCGCCTCGCATGGCGGCGGCCAGGGCGGCCATCAGCGCCTTCTCCCCGTGGGTCGAGTCTTCCCAGACGTAGGTGAGGTTGGCGGACCCCAACTCGATGGCCTCAGGCAGGACGACGCCGACATCGGTGGCGTCCATGATCTCTTTGGGAGCACGCGACCACAGGTCGAACACGCAATGGCACACTAGTTGCGTGTAGTAAGGATGTCCTGACGTGATCTCGAGGATCTTCTCGACCGCCTCGGCAGCCAGTTGGTAGTGGTCCCGGGCTGGCCTGGTAATAAGTTCGCGGGCGGCTTCCGGCTCGAGGAACGAGATCCGGCGGTAGAGCGCGACGCTGAACAGGAAGGCATAGTCCTTGGCCATTTCCTCCAGGCCGCTGCCTAGCGAGAAGATGAAGTTCAGCCGCGCATAATGCTGCATGAGATGCCGGAGGTAGTCGAAGATCTCGCGCTCCAGGCGCCCGGCTCTCACCTCCTCGTCGAGGCGGACCACTTCGTCCATCATCAGGACCAGATGGTCATTGCCCAGGCTCGGCCATACCTTTTCGAGGAACATGGATTCGAATGCAGCCGCGGGATCGGCGGAGAATTCGGCCC
>JBEKJP010000128.1:0-37201 GCA_050011155.1 Streptosporangiaceae bacterium | reverse complement strand
GGCGCGGCGTCGGCCGGCACGTCCCGATCAGCAGCAGCCGCAGCTGGCCGATGGAGGCGGCGAGCTGATGCCAGACGATCAGCGACGCGTCGTCGGCCCACTGCAGGTCATCGAGGACGATGACGGCGGGGGCGGCCGCGCTGAGCTCATCGACCAGCCCCACCAGCAGCTCGATCCCGGCCACGGACGCATCGCCGCCGGCGAACAGGCCCTGCCGCAGGCCCCGGAGCACGTCGGCGGCGCGGGCGCGCCGCGGGTCGGGCGAGCCTGGTCGTACCTGCAGGCAGTCCAGCATCACCCGCAGCGGCAGCCGCTCGGTGAGCTGGCCGGCGATCCCCCACCCGATATCCCACCCCGGGTCGCCACCGGCCGCCAGGGCCTCGGCGACCAGGGACGACTTGCCGATGCCGGGTTCGCCCTCGACCCAGACCACCGAGCCCTCCCCGCGCCGGAGAGCCTCGACCCCCGCCCGGAGGACCGTGAGCTCCTGCCCGCGGCCCACCCATTGCGGCGGCCGGTCGACGGTCCACATGTCAGTAACGTATCGCCTGCGGATCACCGTAATCCGGTGATGACCGCTCACCTGCCCGGCCGGGAGCCTGAAACCCGACCGGAAGGAGAAGCGGATGAGCGAGCGGGTGGCGATCGTGACCGGCGCGGGCGGTGAGCTCGGCCGGGTGACGGCGGCCAAGCTGGCGGCGGCCGGGTACGCGGTGACCGGGATCGACCGCAGCGAGCGGGGGCTGAAGGAGCTGCCGGACGGCATCGGCCGCGAGGTGGCCGACTCGGTCGACCCGGCCGCGGCCCGCAGCGTCGTGGACCGGATCGCGGCCGCCGCCGGGCCGCCCGCGGTGCTGGTGAACACCATCGGCACGTATCACCTGGGGGACGCGCTGTCGGTGACGCCGGATGACCTGCGGCTGATGACCGACGTCAACCTGGGCTCGGCCCTGTGGCTGACCCAGGCGGTAGTCCCGTACATGAGCGAACGCGGCGCGGGTTCCATCCTGCACGTGACCGCCCGGCCGGGCCTGGAGCCGGCCGCCGGCCAGGCCGCCTATGCCCTGAGCAAGGCCGCCCTGGCCTACCTGATCCGGGTGCTCGACCTGGAACTGCGCTCGCTCGGGATCCGGGTCAACGCGGTCGCGCCGCAGCTGCTCGACACGGCCGCGACCCGCCAGTTCGTGCCGCCGGAGGTGCTGGCGCACGCGGTCACCCCGGACGCGATCGCCGACGTCCTGGTCTACCTGGCCAGCGACGCCGCCGCACCGATCAGCGGCGCGATCGTGCCCGCCTACGGCGCCTGAGCGCCTCCGCCCTCACCTGCGGGCGAAACGGCCGGTAACGTCGCGGTATGACCGTGGTGGCGTCGGGCCGGGTCGATGGAGCGAACAGGGCCACTTCCAGCCCGCTGCGGGGCCGGGACAGTGAGCTCGCTTTGCTGCACGAGCACCTGGGCCGGCTGCGGAGCGGGGCCGGGACCAGCGCTCTGCTCGAAGGCGCGCCCGGACTCGGTAAGAGCCGCCTGGTCGAGCAGGCGGTGGCGGCCGCGCGGGCCAGCGGATTCGCGGTCGGGCAGGGTGTGGCCCAGCCCGGCGATGCGGCCGTGGAGCTGGCCGTGCTGATGGACGCGCTGTTCGGCGGGCCCGAGCCGGTGCTCGAGCGGTCCGCCCTACCCGATTCGCACGCCTCCCGCGAGCAGCGTTACTGGCTGCTGCAAGACATCCAGGCGCTACTCGAGCAGGCCGCGCTGCGTCAGCCGATCCTGATCTGCCTCGACGACCTGCAGTGGGCGGACAGCGGAACCAGGGCGGCGATACGGACCCTGCCGGCCGGGCTGGCTTCGGTGCCGGTCGGCTGGATACTGGCCTTCCGGCCGGTCGAGGCGGGCAGCGACCTGGGGCGCGCCGTCGCCGGGCTGCTCCGGGACGGAGCCAGCCGGACGGTTCTGGGGCGCCTCGAGGCGGGCGCGGTCGCCGAAGTGATGGCTGACGTCCTCGGCGCCGCTCCCGACGAGGCGCTGCTCGCACTGGCCGAGGGCATGGGGGGTAACCCGTTCGTTCTCATGGAATTGCTCTCCGGCCTGCGCGAAGACCACCTCGTCAGCCTCGACGGCGGGTGCGCCACCCTGGTCGAGGCCCGGCTCCCGCGCCGGGTGCGCGAGAGCATGCGCTTGCGCCTGGCCCGGATGTCGCCGGCCGCCCGCAACGTGGCCGCGGTCGCCGCGTCGATGGGACGCCGGTTTACCGTGGCCCAGCTCGCCGCGGCCCTCGAGGTGCCCGCCTCGGCGCTGCTCGATCCCGTCGCCGAGCTGATCGGCGGCGAATTGCTGGCCGAGGGCCGGGAGTCGCTGAGCTTCACCCACGATCTGAACCGGGAGGCCGTGCGCGGCAGCCAGCCCGCCTCGGCCGTGCACGCGCTGGACCGGCAGGTGGCCTCCGCCCTGCTGGCCGCCGGCGCGCTGCCGGTGGAGGTCGCCACCCAGCTCGCGTCCAGCGCCACGCCGGGCGACGAGCTCGCCATCACCACGCTCATGAAGGCCTCAGACACCGTGGCCAGCACCGATCCGGGACAGGCGGCCGACCTCGCCCGGCGGGCCCTGGACCTCACCACCGAGCATCACCCGCTGCGCGGCCCCCTGGTGGCCCGCGCCACCATCTGGCTGAGCGCCGCCGCCCGGGGCGAGGAGGCGCGGGCCTTCGCCGACAGCGCGCTGCGGCAGGCGCTGCCGGCGACCCAGGAGGCCCAGGTCCGCCTCAGCGTGGCCAGCCTGTTCTCCATCTCCCCCGAGGTGCGCGCGGAGTCGTGCCGCCGGGCCCTCGATCTGGCCGGGGTACCGGACGACCTGCGAGCGCGCCTGCTGGTGCAGCTGTTCTACAGCCTCGTGGTCGCCGTCCGCCCCGACCAGGCGCAGCGGCAGCTGGCGGAGGTGCGGCAGGCCGTCGAGCAGACCGGCGACCGGGCCGCGCGTTTCATCCTGGAGCTGGCCGAATCCGCGTTCCAGTACACCCGCGGTGACTTCGCGGCGGCGCTCACCCTGGCCGACGCCGCGCTGCGCAGCGGCGCCGGCATCGACGGCGATCCCCGGCTGTGGCTGGCCCGGGACTTCCGCAGCCGGATCCTGGCCGTCACCGACCGCTTCGACGAGGCCCTGGCCGTGGCCACCGAAGGTATCCGGTCCGCCCAGCAGGCCCGCCAGGGGCGGCCGTTGCAGTTGTTCGAGGCCAACCGGGCGCGGCAGCTGCTGCAGCTGGGGAACCTGGCGGATGCCGCCGCGGCGCTCGAGGGACGTTTCAGCCCGGACGACGCGCAGCTGGTGACCAGCGTGCTGGAAGCCGACGCCGTCGGCGTCCTGGCCCGGATCGCCCTGCACACCGCCGATCAGCGGCAGGCCGAGCTGACGTCGGCCATCGCCCGGGTGATGCTCGGGTCCGGGGTGCCGGGAGTGGAGCGGCACGCCGCCTGGCTGCTGGCCCAGCAGGCCCACGCCGGGGGCGACCCGGCCCAGGCCCGCCGGTGGCTGGGCACGCATGAGCTTTTTCCGCTGTTCCCGCTCGACCCCGGTGATGACCCGCAGCTCGTCCGCATCGCGCTGGCCAGCGAGGACCGCGAGCTGGCCGAGTCGGCGACGGCCGGCGCCGAGCGGCGAGCGGCGATCAACCCGGGGATACCCGCGTTCCTGGCCAGCGCGGCCCACGCCCGCGGCCTGCTCACCGGGGACCCCGATCGGCTGGCCGAGGCGGTCGGCATCCTGGAAGCCGGCCAGCGACGGCTCGCGCTGGCCTCCGCCCTCGAAGACCTGGCCGTGGCGCGGCTCCGGGCGGACCGCGGCCAGGAGGCTATCGCCGCCCTCGACCGCGCCCTGGTCATCCACGCCGCCTGCGGGGCCCGGCGGGACCAGGCCCGGGTTCGCCGGCGGCTCAAGCGGCTCGGGATCCAGCGCCGCCTGCCGGCCGAACGCCGGCCCGCCGTGGGCTGGGCGGCCCTGACCGAGTCCGAACTCGCCGTAGCGCAGCTGGTCGCCGACGGCCTGACCAACCGCGAAGTCGCCGAACGGCTCTATATTTCACCCCATACTGTCAGCGGCCACCTGCGCCATGCCTTCGAGAAGCTCGGCATCAACTCCCGCGTCGTCCTGACTCGCCTCGCCGCTCAGTATCGCGACCGGTGAGGGTGGCGAGCACGAGTTCGGCGACGGCGGCTGACGGCCGCAGGATGTCGCTGGTGGTGGCGCCGGAGTAGGTCACGTCGCGCAGCTCGAGTCCGCGCGCGCGGGCGACCAGGTGGGCGTAGTTGCCCGCCGAGCGGCCAGCGCGGCGCGGGCTCGCAGAAGCGCGCGGCGTGATGCCGGGGCCCGCTGCGAACGAGCTGCCCATCGCGACGTAGCGGCTCCCTTTTGGGATCGGTGTCGTCGTGTCCTGGTCCGCGCTCATCGGCCGCCCACGACGAGCAGGATATACGTCACGTACCGCCGGACAGGTAGCCGCCGTCGACCCAGGCGGCGATGATCTCGCCGTAGTCGCCGGGGGCCTCTTCCCAGGCCAGGTGGCCGGCGTCGAGCACGTCGAGCCGGCTGTTGGGTAGCCGGGCGTGGAGGAACTCGGCGTTCGCGACCGGCACGATGGGGTCATGGCGGCCGGTGATGACCTGCACCGGCGTGAAGATCCGCGGGAGCAGCCCGGCCAGGATCGGAAGCTGCTCGGGATAGCTGCGCACGTAGCGGGCCGACTCCGCGAAGCGGTCGCCCCGGCTGGATTCGACGTAGTCGGCGATGATGTCGGCGGCGGGTACGGCCGGGCCGAGTGGAGCTACCAGTCCCTGGATCAGCGTCTCGGGATCTTGTGACCGGAAGGCATCGATATCGGGTGCTTCGATCAGTTGTTTTAGTGCCCCGGCGACGTCCAGCGGGGTTGCGGTACCCGCGCTGCCGACCACCAGGCTCCGGATCCGCCCGGGATGGCTGGCCGCGGCGAACAGCGCGGCGGGCGTGCCGACGTCGGGGCAGATGAGGTGCGGATCGCGGATGTCCCACTCATCGAGGACGCGGATCAGGAACTCCCCCATCGCTGTGGGCGAGAGCAGGTCGGCGCGTCGTTCGGAGCGGCCGAAGCCTGGCAGGTCGATGGCGAGCAGCCGGGCGACGCCGGACAGCCGGGGCCACATCCGGTCGAACGCGTACAGGCTTTCCGGCCACGGGCTGGTCAGCACGAGGTCCTGGCTGGCCGAGCTGTCGCTGACGGCGTAGCGGATCCGCAGTCCGTCGATGGTGCGGTACTCGGGCTTCAGTTCGCTGCTCATCAAGCTAGGGTCGCCCGGCAGGCGGTCCCGGCACACGACACGATCGTGCTGTCTTCGCCCTCCGTTCCGGCTGTACCGGTTCCGGTAAGGAATGACAGGAACGTGTCATGCGGAGGGGCGGTGCGATCGGCCACCCTCGCTCTATGCCAATGATCGATGTGTACGCCGCAGAAGGGACCTTCGCCGACGAGCATCAGCTCGCGGCCGACCTGGCGAGCGCGGTGATGAAGGTCGAGCAGGTGCCGGACATTGCCATGTTCAGGAAGAACACCGCCGCGTTCGTCCACCAGCTGCCCGCGCGGAGCCTGGCGAACGTGGACGGTGACAGTACCTACGTCCGGGTCCAGGTTCTCACCAACGCCGGCGCCCTGGACCGCGACAAGCAGCTGGCCGTCGTCTCGCGGCTCACCGCCATCGTGGCCGACGCGTCCGGGGACCCGTCACTGGCCGAACGCACCTGGGTCCTGCTCACCGAGGCGCCGGACGGTGGCTGGGGCCTAGCCGGTCACGCTAACACCAACGCCGAGCTGGTCCACGAAGCCCGCGCGCAGCTCGCCGCCGGGTCGGCTTCGGCCGGGTCGGCTTCGGCCGGCGGCTGACATGCCAACCAACGGCCCTTACTCGGGCTTGCCGAACAAGATGGTCAAGGCCCCCAACGACGTCAGCTACGCCTACCGAGATACCGGCGGCGACGGTGGCGTGCCGCTGGTCCTGCTCCAGCACTTCCGCGGCAACCTCGACAACTGGGATCCGGCGCTGGTCGACGCGCTGGCGTCATCCCGGCGGGTGGTGACGTTCGACAACGCCGGAGTCGGCGGCTCTACTGGTGCTACCCCGGACACCATCGAGCAGATGGCACGCGACGCGATCGCGTTTCTTACCGCCCTGGGCTTCGGCCAGGTTGACCTGCTGGGGTTCTCCATCGGCAGCTTCGTCGCGCAGCAGATCGCGCTGGTCCGGCCCGCGGTTGTCCGGCGGCTCGTGCTGGCCTCCTCGGCACCTGAAGGCGCGGCTGGCATGCACGGCTGGGCGCCCGAGGTCATCGGCGCCGTCGGCACCCCAGTCACCAGCCCCGAGGAATACCTCGGCGTCTTCTTCGCCGGGTCCTCCGCCAGCCAGAAGGCCGGCCAGGAAGCCATGGGGCGCATGTACGCCCGGACCGAGGACCGGGACGCGGCGACCACCTGGGCGACTCGTGAAGCGCAGTACGACGCGGTCTGCGCCTGGGGCGTTCCCGATCACGCGCTGCTCCAGCGGCTCAGCTGCCTGCGGCTACCGGTGTTCGTGGCCAACGGCGACAGCGACCCGATGATCCGGCCGCACTACTCCTACCTGATCGCGGGCCTGATCCCGCAGGCCCGGGTGAAGATCTACCCCGACGCGGCGCACGGGTTCCTGTTCCAGCACCAGGCCGAGTTCGCCGCCGACGTCGAGGCCTTCCTCACGTGACCAACAGGCGGCAGCCGCCAGCCAGGCTCAGTAAGTGATGGCGGGGAACTGGTCGCGGGCTTGCTCGAGCTGGCTGGCCCGCTGGCGGGACCGGCCGAAGGCGCGGGTGGCCTGGCCGCTCAGGTCGGCAGCGGCGGCGCCGCTGGTGAAGTGGATGTACTCGCCCCAGTTCATCCGCCGCGTGTAGGTGCCGTCGGTGTCGCGAGGGAAGTACTCGGCCAGTTCCTGGAAGAACCGGTTCATGACCTGTGCCTGCCCGCAGTCCCGCCATAGCGGGTAGAACCAGTCGCGGAACCAGTGAGTCCGGCGGCGGGGGAAGTCGTCCGTGTTGCCCATGAAACGGCGGTAGACGCCCTTGGCCTCTTGGTCCATGCCCAGCGCGGTGTACAGGTCGTAGATGTAGAACTCGGCCCACTTGCTGTCGCCCCAGACCTCGTAGGCCGGCGAGCCGTGGCGGCCGTTGTTCGCGCTCTCGACGGAGTGCCCGATCTCGTGGGCGGGCAGCTCGCGGGCCAGGGCGTTGTTCTCCCGCCAGTTCTCCAGCCCGCAGTCGGCGACGTTGTGGTGGTCGTGGACCGGGCTGACGTAATAGCCGGCGTGGCCGCCGCCGTGCCGCCCGGCGTGGCAGATGGAGTAGATGCGCGGGTCGGGCCCGAAATCCTGGCCGTAGGTCGCCTTGGAGTACTGCCAGGTCGCGTGGATGAACCGGGGCAGCCACCCGATCTCGGCCCGGTTCACGTCGGGGTCGGTGTAGATCGCGCACTGCTCGTCGCTGTAGTAGAGGCGGAGCAGCTGGCGGTGGTCGAACCAGTGCTCCTGCCAGGTGGCCGGCGGGTCAGCCCTCATCTACGCGATCGTAGGGCACCGCGCGGACGTTTCCCTCGTTGATGGCCCCCGGCTTGCGATATAACGTGGAATTCGGTGGCGTGGTGCCACCACGTCGCCGCGAGGAGTCCGGATGTCGGCAGATCCGTCCAGCTCACCCGCGCTGCGCGCGTCCGACGCGGACCGTGATCAGGTCATCGGGCTGCTGCGTGCCGCTGTCACCGACGGCCGGCTGGACCCGGCCGAGTTCGACGAGCGGATGGGCGCGGCGCTGGCCGCCCGCACCATCGACGCGCTGACCCCGCTCACCGCCGACCTGATCGCGACATCGGGAAGCGACGGCGCGCTCACGCTGCCACCCGCCGCGACGCCGCCCGCCGCGACGCCGCCCGCCGAACTGGTCACCATCAAGGAAAAACATGGCCTGGTGCGCCGCGAAGGCCGGTGGACGCTCCCAGCGCGGTTCGCAACGGGCCCGAGCTGATCATCGAGCTGCGGATGCGCGGCGGCCACCTGGAACTGGTCCTCGCGCCGGGCATGGTGGTGGACGCCAACGAGCTGAGGGTGCGGCACGGCCAGCTGGACATCAGCCGGGACGCGGGCGACGGCACGCCGGAGACGCTGTCCGTCCGCCTAGCCGGCCGGATGAAACACGGCAAGGTGAGCACCCGGTGGGTGACGCCGGGCCGGTGATCATCTTGCGCTCCTTGCGTGTCGGCGCGGTTCTCGTGGTCGTGTCGTTCGTCTTGGCGGGATGCACGTCGGGGCCGGCTAAGACGGCGAGCCGCGGGGCTTCGACCTCGGAACCGGGGAAGTCCCCGGGATCGACGACGCCGGCATCGGCTTCCGCGGCCAGGTTGATCGAGCCGCCAGGTCCGGTCAGTCCCCACCCCGCGCTGCTGGGCGAAGCGAGCGCGGCATGCCGGAAAGCAGGCGCGTCCGACATCGCGTTGTGCGCGGGCACCGTCGACGCCGAGATCTGGGGCCTGCCGCTGGTGATCACGAGCCAGCTGCGGGATGTTCTGGCCTGCACGTTCAAGGTCAACGTGTTCGACAACTTGACGACGCTGGCCGGCCCGAACTCGACCTTGGTGGCCTACCCGAACAACAACACGCTCTACTCGACGGCATTTCTCGACCTGCGGGCCGGACCTCAGCTGCTCCGCATTCCCCCGGTCAGCGGACGCTACGTCGATTTCCAGCTGCTCGACATGTACACCGACACGATCGCTGACGTGGGCGTGCTTACCGGCGGCGGCCACGGCGGCAGCTATGCCTTCGTCGGTCCCGGCTGGCACGGCACCCTCCCGAACGGTGTCGTCCGCATCGATGTCCCCACGCCAGATGCGTGGCTGCTCGGACGGACCCAGGTGAAGGGGCCAGCCGACCTCCCGGCGGCGGTGGAACTGGAAGCGCTGTACTCGCTTACTGCTCTGTCTGCTCTTTCCGGTTTTTCCGGTCACGGCTCGGGGACGACCGGCGGGCCGAGCACTCTCACCTGCCCGGCGCCGTCACAACCGGCATCGACGTCGCTCGGGTTCCTGGACGATCTCGAAAAAGACATGGCAGCCGATCCGCCCATGACCACCGACGGCCCGGTCGTCCAGGCCATGGCCGCGGCCGGGATCGGTCCGGGACGAACGCCCGGAGCCACCAGTCCGCGTACTGCGGCCGAATATCTCCAGGCTCTGAGGCTTGGGGCTGGCCTTCTGGCCGGAGCGGCCGGTACGGGCTCCGCCGCGATCTGGAGCGGCTATACCCCGGGTGCGGTGGTGGGATCGTACGGAACCGACTATCTGGAGCGGGCCCGCGTGGCGCAGGACGAGCCTGGGGCTCAGGTCCCGGCCCAAGCTGTGTACCTCAGCGCCAACCGCGCCCGGTCAGGGACGGCCGTCGTTCCCCTTGCCGGGACCCGTAGCTACGAGATCCGGTTCCCGGCCGGGGATCTTCCGCCCTTTGGGTCCGACGGCTTCTGGTCGGTCACGCTCTATGACGCCGCGGGGTTCCTGGTGGCCAACCCGATCAGCCGCTACTCGATCGGAGACGAAACACCTGGCCTCGTGCGAGGTGCGGACGGATCGCTCACCATCGTCGTGTCGGACAGCCGGCCCAGTGAGACGGACGTGAACTGGCTGCCGGCGCCCACGGGGGCTTTCAGCCTCGTGCTTCGTGTCTACGACCCTAAGCCGCAGGTACTCGACGGCTCTTGGACTCCGCCGCCCGTGATCCGCATCTTCGTCTAATCATGCGGCGGGCTGCATGTGCCAATGCTTTTAGATCGGTTAAGAGGCTAATAGCGTTCGTTCTTAATTCAGATAGGAAGGGCATGCCCGATGCGGCAGTTATTGTGCGCGTGCGCGGCGCCTCGGGTAAGCGGATTCCGGCGGCGGTCGTCGAGCCGAGATAGGCTCTGGGCAGTTGGGGAACCTCGCTCGTACCTGTTCCGCGGGGAGGCAGATGGACGATCAGCGGCTAGCCGTTCACCGGACCATAGTGGTCGTTGATGTTGAAGGCTTCGGAGATCATCGCCGGACCCATGCGGACCAGCTGGTGGTCCGTGCTGTCTTGTACCGGGCGATGGAGGAAGCGTTCGGCCGGGCCGGGATCTCGTGGCAGGACTGCCGGCAGGAAGATCGCGGTGATGGCTTGTTCGTCTTGATTCCTGCCGAGGTACCGAAGGGCTTGCTGATAGAAACGTTCCCGTCGGCGCTGGTGACGGATCTACGCGCGCATAACGAGGTGCACCCGGGCCCGCAGCGCATCCGGTTGCGGATGGCGCTGCATGCCGGAGAAGTCTGCTATGACAGCCATGGCGTGACCGGAGCATCGCTGAATCTGGCGTTCCGGCTACTGGACGCCGGTCCGCTGAAAGCGGCGCTGGCTGGGTCACCGGGAGTGCTCGCAGTCATCGCCTCCTCGTGGTTTTTCGAGGAAGTGGTACGGCATAGCGTCGTCGCGGCCACGTGCCGTCCAGTCGAAGTAGCCGTGAAAGAGACTACGACGACCGCCTGGATCTGCCTGCCCGGTCAAACCGGCCCGGTTGCGCTGTCGGCGCTTGAACGCCTTCTCGCCGATACCGTGGTCCCACGAGCGCCGTCGGCGGTGCTGCCACCTCCGGTGGGGCGGTTGCCAGCAGAGGTGCGGGGCCGGGCAGGCATTCTGGAAGTGCTGGCGGAGCTGGCACGACGCCCCGACGGGCGCGTTCATGTGCTGGCAGGGCTCGGCGGATCGGGAAAGTCGACAGTTGCGCTCGCGGCAGCACGTGACGCGGCGGCAGCCGGCCTGCGAACGTGGTGGGTGGCGGCGGCAGATCCTGCCTCGGTGGCGTCTGCGCTACTGGGGCTGGCCCGCAGGCTGGGTGCGCCTGATGGCGAGGTGGCAGAGGCGCTGGCGGGCCGGATCAATCCGTCCGATGTTTTGTGGCCGTGCCTGGAGGCAGCGCCGGGCTGGGTGCTGGTGCTGGACAACGCCGATGATCCCGAGGTGCTGGCGGTCGCAGGACGACGGGCGAGTGACGCAGCAGGATGGCTCAGGTCGACACAGGCCGGCCTGGTCCTGGTCACTAGCCGGTCGGGGGACGCGCGGGCGTGGGGGCCGGTGGCCGGAGTCCACCGGGTCGGGCCGCTGGACTCCCCGGATGGCGGGCATGCGCTGCTAGACCTCGCTCCTGGCGCGGGGAGTGTCCGGCAGGCAGCCGGGTTGTCGTCCCGGCTGGGCGGACTGCCGCTCGCGCTGCATCAAGCCGGGAGCTACCTGGCCTCGCCGTTCGCGGCGCAGCGCACGTTCGAGTCCTATGGCCATGCCCTGGAGGAGCGGTTCGCTGAGTTCCTCGGCCGTGGCGATGACGACCGTGCCCGGGTAACAGGGACATGGGA
This sequence comes from Streptosporangiaceae bacterium, assembly GCA_050011155.1. GTDB lineage: Bacteria > Actinomycetota > Actinomycetes > Streptosporangiales > Streptosporangiaceae > Palsa-504. The sequence continues at coordinate 25,754 of JBEKJP010000128.1, read as the reverse complement.
GATCTCGCTTGCCGCCCTGGAAAGGCGAGGCTGCCCGCAGGGCCGCCTCCTGCTGCGGCTGATGTCTTGTTTTGCAGCTGCCACGCCGATTCCGCCCGCCCTGCTGGACCTTGAGGCCCTGGGCCGCTACTGCGGCGGCGTTACCCAGGCAGAGGACGGCCTGGCGGGCCTGCTGGCGACCGGGCTGATCGATGTCCGTGACGGGCACAGCGGCAGCCCGGCGTCCGTGGTCATCCATCCGCTGGTCGCCGAGCTGACACGCCGCCAGGCTGGGGTCTCCCTTGATGCCAGCTTCGTCCAGGCCGCCTGGCTGATGGGCGCGGCAGTTAGCCAGCTCGACATCGACGCCCCGGCCGGCCGCCCCGGCTGGCTCGCCGTACTCCCGCACCTGCGGTTCTTGCTCACGCTCAAGGCAAGTGCGACGGAGCCGCTGCTCGGACGGCTCGCCGGTAACGCCGCGCGGGCAGCGGCGGCACTGTCATGGACGGGCTCGTCCTTGGAGGCACTGGAACTAGCCGAGACCGCCCTCGAGCGAGTGGCGAACCTCGATCATGACAGTGCCAGCGTTCTGGAGCTCAGGTTCCGGCGGGCGATCGCGGCCCGGTACCTGGGACGGATCGCCGAGGCGGAAACAGAGTTCAGGGAAGTCCTCGCGGACCGCCAGCGGATCCTGGGAGCCGATCACCCGGACACGCTGACCGCCGAGCACTACGTCGCCGCGGCTGCGAGCGACCGAGGCTGCCACGCCGATGCCGAAGCGATGTTCCGGCGGGTACTGGCCAAGAAGCTGATGCTCCTGGGCCCCGAGCATCCGAGCACCCTGTCCACCCGGCACTGGATCGCGGCCGTCCTCGCCTACCGGGGTATGCCAGAACAGGCCGAATCCGAATCCCGCCTCGTGCTGGACGCCCGGCGGCAGATCCTAGGCGCTAAGCACCCCAGCACCCTGGCAACCTCGCACGACATCGCCCGCTACCTCGCCGAACAAGGCAAGCTCCCCGAGGCAGAAGCAGCATTCCGGCAAGTCCTCGCCGACCGGTCCTCGGCGCTGGCCCCCGATCATCCCAGCACACTAGAAACCCAGTACGAACTCGCCATGACACTTGCAAGACAAGACAGAACCGATGACGCCCGAGCCATCCTGGACGACGTCCTGCAGGCGCAGGCGAAAGTCCTCGGACCCGGACACCCCGGCACATTGCGGACAGCGGTATCGATTCAGCACCTCCAAGCCCAATGACAACGCACCCCCATCGCATGGCCCGGAACCCTACAATGCGCACGCGGTCACTGGTGCGGACTCGCACTCATGCGTGCCGAATAGCGGATGTTGCATACTCGTATAGTTATGCGGCGTCATGTATAGCAACGGTGACTGCGGTAAACGTTGGCTCAGGATTCGCGAGCGCGCCGAATAGGTGCGCCCTTGATGCTGGCGTGCTTGCTGCGCTCATCGGCTCAGGCGTAGCCGACGCTGACCTCCGCAAGCTGCGCTACTTCGTCGCGGTCGCCGAGCGGCTCCATTTCGGCCGGGCCGCCAGGGATTCGTCAAAGTCGTGAGCTGTGTTCAGCCTGGTGAAAGGCCTGTGAGGTCTAGGAACTGGAGGGCGCGGCGGGGGTCCTGGGCGATGCGGCGGGTTTCGGCTGTGTAGCTGGTTACTCCGTGTATGCGGAACAGGGTGATGACGAGGTTGGCGAGGGCGGACCAGACCTGGGGTCCGTTTCCGGTTTTTATAAGTGATTTGTCTTCTTTCCAGATCACGTCGCGGATATTCTCCAGGGACGGGGCCCGGCTAGCTGAGCTTGATCTCCGCGTTTCCGCAGGTCAGCAGCTGGTAGTGATGAAGTTACCTGATGTAACAGGTGTGGTGCAACGACCGTGCGGCGTAGTAATAGGACGACGCGCTAGAGGCGGTTGTTCAGCAGGAACGTGGTTGATACAGGAACGTCCTCCTGGTGCGGTAGTACGGGCTTGGTGTCCCAAACGCAGCGAGGAGGACGTTCTGTGAGCAAGGGTAGCGGCAGCAGCGGGGCGACGCGGGGTGACCGGCGGCGGAACGCGCGGCGGGAGCGGCTGCGGGCGATGCTGCCGCGTGATGGCGCGGTGATCGGGATCGACCTGGCGGAGGATAAGCAGGCGCTGGCGGTGATTGATCATGACGTGCGGGTGCTGGCCCGCAAGACGGTGCGGGTGAAGGCGTTCCGGCTGGGTGAGGCGCTGGACTGGGCGGTGGGCCAGGCCCGGGGGAAGGGGTTCGCGGCGGTGACGGTGGCGTGCGAGCCGACCGGGCCGCGGTGGCTGCAGGTGCAGCGGCTGTGCGCGGAGCGGGGCCTGCCGCTGGTGTGCATCCAGCCGCTGATGTCTCATATCGCCCGGGAGCAGCAGGATTTCACGACGCACAAGACGGACGAGGCTGACTGCGTGCTGATCGCCCGGCTGGCGGTGGAGCTGCACTGCTATATCCCGGAGGAGCTGGATGAGACGTGGGCGCACCTGCGGCACCTGGGCCGGCGCCGTCAGCAGCTGATCACCGCGGCGACCGCGTCCGCGCAGCGGATCCAGGATTTCCTGTCGGTGGCCTGGCCGGTGGTGACCGAGACGTGCGCCCGGCCGCTGGAGTCGCTGACCTGGCTGGCGGCGGTGCAGGCGGTGACGTCGCGGTGCGGCGCTGATCCCGGCACGCTGGCCGTCATGGGGCAGGAGGCGTTCACCGCGCTGGTCCGGTCCGCGGTGCCGGGCTGGGGCGGCCAGAAGGCCTGGGGCCCGATCGCTGCCCGTATCTTCGCCGCGCTGACCAGCACCGAGGGGGTGGTCGCCGCGTCTCGCCGCGGCCTGCTGCGCCGGGTCGCCGATGAGCTGGGTGACCTGCAGCGGACCCGCGCCCAGCTGCGGGCGGTGGAGGCGGACATGGTGGCGGTCCTGGACGAGCTCGGCTTGTCCCGGCTGGCGGACATCCCCGCCCTGAGCGCCGTCGGCGCGGCGGCGATCTTGGCCGAGACCGGTGACCCCCGCCGGTATGACAGCTCATCATCGCTGGTCAAGCACGCAGGGATGTCCCCGTCAGAGAACGCCTCGGGCGCTTTCTACGGCGAGGCGCACATCTCCCGCCGTGGCCGGCCCGGCCTGCGGCTGGCCGTCTGGCGCGCTGTGTGGCCGATGCTCCAGTTCAACCCCGTGATGGCCGCCAAGTACACGGCGATGACCAAGGCAGCCGATGACGCCGCGCAGGTCAGCGGCGCGCAGGCCGATGCTGGGTCACGGCCGGCCAGCGCGGCGGCCGCTGCGGCCCGCGCGCGGCGCGCCAAGGCCCGTGCCGCGTGCGCCGCGTCCCTGCTGCGCTGGATCTACTCCATGGTCGTCCATGGCACCAGCTGGGACCCCGATGTCGCCTCTGGCGCCGCCAGCTGCCCTGCGGAGGCAGCCTGACCAGCGCCTGCATCCCGCACCCGTACAGGTGCCCGGGACCTTCCTCCCTGATGAGGGGGAGAGCGAGCCCGTCCCGGCGTCGGGGACCAGCCCCGTGCGACACCCTGGGCAGCTCTCCCCCGGTCGCCCGGAGCTTCTCACCAGCTCGGTTGAACGCTGCAGGAGCAGGCCTGCCCGCCCCGCCGCGGGCAGGCCGAGCCCGCTTGCACTACGTAGAGCGAGAAGACCCGGGTGACGGGCACCCGCAACCGCCCCGCGGAACGGCCATCGTCCCGGCGCGGCACCTCAGCATGCCCACAGCTAGGCCCGGGTGTAGTAAACATCCTCTTCAAGGTCCGGAACACCAGTGGCCACGCCCTAGGATCGGCGAAGCGGCCGGCTTTCCTGCCGATATTCGTTGCCTCGGGCGGCACTCGGGTTTCCTACAACAAACACTATTCCGTTATCTTTGCGGGGCCGCTCGAGCCTGGAGCCGTTATGGAAGAGCTCGCGGTATTCGATACAACGACGCTGACCGGAAAACTTACGCTTCGCTCTGACACTGCGAGCACAAAGCTGCTGGCCACCGCTACCCTCCGCAAACTTCCGGCTCCCTAGCGGCTTCTAGGCTAAGGACTCGTCGTGGTTAAACCACATAGTGGCGCAGTTCACGGCGTCGCGGTACTCCACGCTGGACGGCACCGACCATCCCACCACAAAGAGCAGGCCAGCATGATCCGCCGGTACATCATCTGGCGCAACAACCACGCCTGCGACGAACGGCTCCGCCGCATCATCGACCGGGTGAACGCGGCCTGACCCAGTGGTCAGGAACCGGGACGGCGCAGCGCGTATCCGAGCATCGGCCACACCGCGCCCTTGACCTCCTGAGACTTATCGTGCCGCCGATCACGCTGGTAGCCCGCGCGCAAAGCAGCCCGCTGCGACGCGACGTTCTCCCGGTGAGAGGCCAGCCACAGCTCCTCCAGGCCCACCGCTTGGAAACACCACGAGCTGAACAGCATCAGCGCCCGCGCGGCGACTCCGCGTCCGCGCGCACCGGCGGCCACCCAGTACGAGACCTCCCCGGCTCGCCCGTCGTGAACCAGCGCGATGTTACCCAGCCGCTCGCCGGTCACCGCATCGCAGATCACGAAGCCCTCGGCATCACCAGCCGCGCGCAACCTGCCGATCGCCGCACGCACCTGCCCGGCGTCCAGCGCAGGCGATTCGGTGGTGAAGCGCTGTATCAGCGGATCGCGCACGCTACCGGCATACCAGGCCGAATCATCATCAGCCCACTCCCGGAGCCAGACCACCCCGTCATCGAGCCGGTGACCCTGCATACCCTCAACCTGTCAGCAGGTGACTGACTCTTCAATACGGCAGGGCAAACGTTTGCTACGGCACTAGTCGCGCCCGCTTCGCCCATTCGTGTCGTCAGTCGCGTCATGCAGCGTCCAAGGTGGCGTGGTCGAAGCCAAACCGGGTTGCTCTGTCAACGGTCTGCAGTAGCTTCTCCAGCGACTTGACGAGCCTCAAAGCTCTTTGGCGTGGCGTGTTGCTCGTGATGGAACACCGGCGATGCCTGGTACATGAGCGCACGTTCTGCGCGTTGTCACCCGGGTCGCCTGGGCTGCCGCGACCTGGACGTCGGTGGTTACGGTCAGGCGGTGGGGCCGCTGCCCAGCCAGCCGCGCCGCCTGAACATCATCAGCAGCAAGATGATCGCGACCAGTTCGGAGCCGATGCCCAGGAACAGGAAATAGGGCAGGCTGATCTGCAGATGGTTGGTCAGCCAGGCGAAATTCTGGCCGAAGAACCCGGTGAGGAAACCCAGCGGCAGGAAGAAGGTGGCCACGATGGCCAGTTGCTTCATGATCACGTTGAGCCGGTTGGACACCATGGACAGGTGGGTGTCCATCGCCCCGCTGATCAGGTCCCGGTAGGAGTCCACCATGTCGGTGATGCGGATGGTGTGCTCGTAGACGCTGCGGAAGTAGACCGAGTCCGTGTCGGTCAGGCCGGGGATCGATACCATGCCGCCGTTGAGGCTCTCGATCATGTCCCGCTGCGGCGCGACCACCTTGCGGATCGCCAGGACCCTCCGTTTCATGTCGAAGAGCGTGCCGAGCTGCTCCTCGGTCGGGTTCTTCAGGATCGCGCTCTCCAGGTCATCGATGTCGTCGTCCAGTTCCGACAGCACCGGGAAGAACGAGTCGATCAGGCTGTCCAAGATCAAGTAGAGGAGGCCGACCTGGGGCGGGATCTGCGTGTCGCGGTGGTCGCGGACCCGCTGGAGTACCACGGCCAGCAGCGCTGGGCACCTGCCCTCGTGCAGGGTGACGACGAACTTCTCGGTGATGAAGCAGTGGATTTCGGCCACCTCCTTCCCGTCGCCCGCCATGCCGAACGTGATGACCTGCGTGAAGTCGTCGAAGTCATCGATCCGGGGCCGCAGGCCGAACTTAATGGCCGACGCCACCGCTAGCGGGTGGAAGTGGAAGATGCCGGTCAGCAGCCCCGCGACATCGTCGTCGGGCCCCGGGTCGTGCAGGTCGAGGTCCAGCCAGAAGAAGTCACTTCCGGCGAGGGTCTTCTCGATGTTCTCCTGGGTGGCGTCGGCGTCCTTGCCGACCTGCCTGATGATGCCCTTCATAGTGACGGCGCTCCTGTGTTCATGAGCCGGATCCTCCGTCATCGACCTGACGGCCCCGGCTTCGGCTTCGGCTTCATTGATCTCGGCCGACCCGTCTCCGGCCGCGTCGCCTCCCGGGACTTCCGGGGGAACGTGGGAAAGGCTCCGAGCCCGGCCTTCAAAACACGCTGGCGATGCTTGTACCCGCCTGGTCTCGTGACGGCGACGATCAGCGCGTAATTCGTTCTTCGAGACTGCCGTCACTTTACGGGTGCCAGCCGCGCGATCTCCACACCACCGCCAGAACCGGACGATCGGAGCGCTGCCGCCTAGTAAAGCGCCCTAGACGAGAGCTACGAGCCGCCTAATGTCCGGGCACCTGCTCGCTGAGATCATCGATAGGGCTGGCGCATACTTGGGTTGTCGGTGTGCTGCGTCGGCTCAGCAGGCCGTGCGCGCGTAAACCGGGGCTCAGCGACCTTACCGGAGATGCCCGTGAGCGTGACGGATCGCTGGGTCGCGTTCGTGCGGCGCAGGGCGGATGCGCGGATCGACCGTGCGAACCTGGTAGCTATGCAGCGCGGGTTGCTCCCGGCTGGATGGGTGTACGGGCTGAACGATCAGCGTCAGGCAGCATTCGACGAGCAGCGGCGTATCTTTCTCGAGAGGTCCAAGTACCTGTTCCGCCAGCCGGTGACCGGGCCGGACGGGGTCGCGGTCGCCATCTTTTACGAGGGCACCAGCGGATACCGGGCGCCCCTGCTTGTTCCGTACACGCAATGGCCTGGCTCACCGCCAGGCCGGCTCGCCGCCGTTGTCGACCTTTACATCCGCGTGATGAACCGCGTCATCCCTACGTCGCAGCTCAGCTTCGTTGTCCAGGCGCACGCGACGTCCGGGCCGCCGGCCGTCGTCATCCGTCCCTTCCCGCGCAAGCAGGATGCGGCCGCCTTCGCCGGCCAGCTGGCTCAGCGGGTGCGGGCCAGCGGCGTCGAGGCGCTCCGGCCGGGTGCCTGGCCGGATCCCGCGAGCGAGAACTGAAACCTCCTGGCAGCAGGACCCTCTGTGCAGTTCCCGGCCGCCCGCACTATGTGGCGGCTATCCGGAATAGGCAATCCGCACAGTAAGACGATGTCCGTAACGGTTACCGGCGCGCTAAACCGGCGACCTGAAATTGTTCGAGCCAAGTTAGCCGGGCCTGGCCTGGCCATGTGGATCGAGGTCGATTCTGAGTCTCCTGGTCTCGGCTGCAGACCTTCCGATTCTGGAACCCTCAAGGCTGGGTTGGATGCGTTGATGAAGGTGTCGGCACCCAGCGGAGCGATCGGGGGACCCTGGTGCAGGCATCGGGTGTGACTAGGCATTCCACGGACGCGACAGCACCTGGGGCCGGACGAGGCTGGCGTTGTCAGCGCTTCACCTGTCACCACTGGCGGCTCCTTCGACCGAGAAGCCAGCCATCGCTCACAGGCCCGAAGAGCCCCGCTGACTGATTCGGTATGCAGCCCTGCTTGAAGGAGGAGCGAGATGCACTGGTTCTGGTTGAACATTCCGCTGGCGGCGGCGTTCTTCGCGATCTGGACGGGAGTCCCGCTTTGGCTGGTGCTGAAGCATCCAGACACCGGCTCAGGGCCTGGCGTCCTGGCCACCTCCCCCCGGTATGCGAGCAGTAGCCGGGCGCTCGCGGGCGCACCCGGTAACCGGGCCACGCGATAGCGCATCGCCCTTCCTCGCCGACCAGCCAGTTTGAACGTTCTCCCCCGAAAGGATCAAAGATCATGCTTGCCACCAGCACGTTCCTGCAGGGCCCCTTCGCCCCGGTAACCGACGAGGTCACCGCGTTTGACCTGCCGGTCACCGGCCGCATCCCCGCCGAGCTCAACGGCCGTTACCTGCGTAACGGGCCGAACCCGCTGGGACTGGACGACCCTGGCTACCACTGGTTCGTCGGCGCGGGGATGGTGCACGGAGTCCGGCTCGGCGGTGGCCGGGCCGAGTGGTACCGCAACCGCTGGGTCCGCTCGCGCGCCGTGGCCGAAGCCCTGGGCGAGCCATGGCCCGCGGGCCCTGTCCACAACGGCGACGACTTCCCCGCCAATACGCACATCATCGGGCACGCGGGACGCACTTTGGCAACCGTGGAAGCCGGCGCGCTGCCCTATGAGCTGACCGGCGAACTGGAGACCCGGGGACCTCGCGATTTCGGCGGGACGCTGCCGGGCGGATTCGCCGCGCACACCAAGCTCGACCCGCGGACCGGGGTGCTGCACGCCGTCGCCTACTACTGGGCCTGGGACTACGTCCAGCACATCATCATCGGCCCTGCCGGTGAGGTAACCAGGACCACCAACATCCCCGTACCGGACGGGCCCATGATGCACGACTTCGCCCTGACCGGAAAATACGTCGTCCTGTTCGACCTGCCCGTGACGTTCAGCATGACTGCGGCCTCGGCCCGGGTGCAATTGCCCTACACCTGGAACCCCGGCCACCAGGCCCGCGTGGGCCTGCTGCCCCGCGATGGCAGCGCCGCTGAGGTGCGGTGACTCGAGGTCGACCCGTGCTGGGTCTTTCACGCCCTCAACGCCTACGACGACGAGGGAGGCCGGGTCGTGGTGGACGTGGTGCAATACAAAGGCGCGTACGACGTCTCCCGGCTCAGCGGACGCGGCCCCCTTTCTCTCGACCGGTGGACCCTCGACCCGGCCGCCGCGAAGGTCGTCCACTGCCGGCTCGACGACAGGCTGCAGGAATTCCCCCGCGTCGACGAGCGGGTGGTATCCCGCCCGCATCGCTACGGGTATAGCACCGTCATCGGTGAGGTCAGCCGGGCCACCATCTCGCTCGACGGAGACTTCACCGACGAGGCCTTCGCCAACGCGCTGCTCAAGCATGACCTAGCCCACGGCACCGTGGAGGCACACGAGTTCGGAGCCGGCGCAACCGCCGGTGAGGCAGTTTTCGTGCCGGCCTCGCCTTCATCCGCCGAGGACGACGGCTACGTCATGGCCTTCGTGCACAACCCCAGCCGGGGCGCCGCCGACCTGATCATCCTCGCCGCCCAGGACTTCTGCGGCGAGCCGGTCGCCCGGATCCACCTGCCTGCCCGTATTCCGCTCGGCTTCCACGGCAGCTGGATCCCCGACCTGTAAGCGGGTGTCCGGGCGCTTCGCTAGGCGGTCGGCTGGAGCGCCCGGCTCAGCTGGTTGCGTGAGGTGATACCGAGCTTGATGAAGAGCTTGTGCAAGTGGTACTCGACGGTGCGCGGGCTGATGAAGAGCTGAGCGGCAATCTCCGAATTGGACTGGCCCTCCATGGCCAGCCGCACGATCTGCGTCTCTTGGGGGGTGAGCTGGACGGCTGGCGTCGCCGCCCGCCTGCGTACCCGTTCGCCGGTCGCCGCCAGCTCCCGGCCGGCCCGGGCGGCGAACGCCTCCGCGCCCATCAAGGCGAACATATCCCGGGCGGCGCGCAGCTGCTCTCGTGCGTCGATCCGGCGGCCCTGGCGGCGGAGCCACTCACCGTACAGGAGCCTGGCCCGAGCGAAAGACGTAGCGATGCGCGTGTGCGCCAGGTGCTCCAGGGATTCGGCGAACAAGGATTCCGCGCCGTCATCGCCGGCTATCAGCGCGCGGCAGAGGCACTCGAGTCCAGCCGCCCAGTGAGTGCCGCTCGGGGCGGTCGTCACGGCGAGCTGGGTGACCGCCCTCCTGGCAAGTTCAGGCCGTTCACAGCGCATGGCCGCCTCGACCAGCTCGGGGAGCGCCGGGACCCACCGCCCGTTCGCATCGTCGAGGAAGGTCTGGGCCGCTTCCAACGCGGACTCATAACGGCCGAGGGCATTACACAGCACTGAAGTGGCGTAGCTGGAGACGTCGGCCTCGAAACCCCACATCCGTGACGGCGGCGGGCTGGAAGCATCCACCACGGCGCCTGTCTCGTGCCCTTGCCAGGCGGCCAGGAGTGCTGCCGTACTGTCGCCGCCGTGAGTCGGGCCGATGACGGAAGTTAGCAGATCCTTCTCCGCGATCCGCGACGCTGCCTCGGCGAAGTCACCCGCGAGGGCGCGCTCGATGGCGCGCATCTGGACCGCCGCGAGAAGGTGCACGATGGCACCCGTCCGGCGTCCTTCGCTGACGAACCTCTCCGACAGCGCGTTCCACGAGTTGTCATCCCAGACAACGATGGCCACGCAGCTCGCCAGCCAGAGCACTTCGATCAGATTCTCGGTCTGGCCGTCGTCGGTGACGAGTTCCTGAAGCGCCCGGCGCAGCTGGACCAGAGCCGGGGCGTACCCCGCGGTGAGCTGAAGAGCCAGGCCCTCCAGCAGCGTGTCGCGCGCACCCGGCGGCCTGCCCGGGGAGGGCGCGTGCGCCGCGGCCCGCCCAAGGTCGAGCCACTGGTCCGCGGTGACGTCACGGCCGAGGAAAGTCCCGGCCGAGAACGCGTGGAGATACGTCGCGCGCGCCAGCTCCGCGCTCACGGCTTCCAGTCTCCTGGCCGCCGCGGTCATCAGGACAACCGTCTGCCCGCTGTCGCCCGCGGTGAACAGGATCCGCGCCCGGATCAGGTCCAGGTGCGCGCGGTCGGCATCGCCGAGCCAAGTCACATCGAGGTCATCCAGCAACGCGGACGCCTGACGCAACGCACCCGCGTCGTATTTCGACTCCGCGCTCGCGATCGTCAGCGTGGCCTGGCGCCCGGGATCCGACGCGAGGTCCGAGGTCAGCTCGAGAAAGGCGGCGGCCGCGGCCGGACCACCGCGCGCATTGGCCCGGTCCGCTGATCTTTCCAGCTCGGCGGCCACTTCGTCGTTAGGGAAGGTCGTGCCGTGAGCGAGGTGCCACGCGCGGCGGTCACGGTCCTGATCGGCCTCGACCGCGCCGGCCAGAGCAGCATGTACTTTCCGCCGGTCACCCGGAGCCGCCGCCCGGTAGATCGAAGATCGCACGAGCGGATGACGGAACCTGACCTGCCCGGCGATACTGATCAGCCCGTCTGCCTCAGCCGGGCCAGCATCCTCGTCGAGACTGATGCCCAGCGCCTGGGCCGCGCGCCGGAGAACCGGCACGTCACCGACAGGGTCGGCCGCGACCAGCAGCAGCACCCGCTGCGTGGCCACCTCGAACGCCCGCACGCGGCGCAGGAAGCCTTCCTCGATCCGGCCCAGGAGCCCTCCCGGATCGGGCAGCCCGAAGCCGCCCGCAAGCTGGTCAGAGCTCAGGCCGTGCGGGAGCTCGAGCAGCGCCAGCGGATTACCGCGTGTCTCGGCGATGATCCGATCGCGCACCTGGGGGTCCAGCCGGCCGGGGACTACGGTGGCTAGCAGGTCGCGGGCGTCGGGCTCGGTGAGCCCCCGGACGACCATGCGGGGAATCCCCGCGAGGCCATCCAAGGCAACGCGGGTGGAAAAGACCAGCGCGAGGGAATCCGCTTCGGCGCGCCGGGCGACAAAGGCCAGCGCCTGCAGTGACTCCTGGTCGATCCACTGCGCGTCATCGACAAGACACAGCAGCGGCCGTTCTCCCGCAAGGTCGGACAGCAGGCCCAAGGCGCCGAGACTGACCAGGAACCGGTCTGGCGCCCGCCCGGCCAGGCCGCCGAGCGCCACCGCGATCGCCTCAGCCTGAGGAGCGGGAAGACGGTCACGGCGCCCGATCATCCGGGCACACAGCTGATGCAGTGCGGCGTAAGGCAACGCCAGCTCGGATTGCACCCCGGAGACCCGCAGCACAGAGAGCTGCGATGCGCGCTGCGCCGCGTCTTCCAGCAACGCGGTCTTGCCAACACCTGGCTCACCCTCGACCACGAGCGCCCCGCCCCGCCCCGGCCGCGCTGATCAGCTCGTCCAGGCGGGAGGTTTCCGGTCCACGTCCGAGCAGCACGCCCAGCAACCTCCGCCCCGAGTGCGTCCTACGAGGTTATACCCGGGCCCGGCGTTCCGGCGGAAGCGCGCGGTGAGCCATCTGGAGGATGAGCGACCTGCGCGGCCGCCAGACGTCCCGCTCCTCGAAGGGCCACGCATAGGTCATGGCCTCGTCACGGACGCAGTCCAGAAGCCCCGGGGCGCTGAGCTCGCGCGCCGACCACTCGAAGAGCTGCCGCAGCCTCGGTACGATCACGCCGTAGTCCAGGAGCCGACCCAACCCGAGCTCGCTGGACAGGTAGTGGCTGACGTCATCGGTGAGCGGGTACTCGCGGGGAAGCACGCGTGACAACTGCAGGAATATGCCGGTCATCCCGAGTCTCGGGTCGCCCAGGAACGGGGCGAGCGACCGCAGCCATCCCAGCGAGAGCCGGGGCGCGGCGACGAGCGCGTGGGCGTAGAGCACCCGGCACAGCACGACGTTCATGAAGAACCGCTCGGCCGCGTTCTCCGCCTCAGCCAGGTCGCGATGGTCGAGATAGGCGGCCACGACGCTGGAGTTATGCGCCCGGTACCAGGCGCGGGCTGTCGGGCGAACCGCGAACGACATCCAGTAGTCGACCGTCCGTGATGACGCCGGGCCGGCGAGGCCGCCGCTCAGCGCCACCGCTTCGCAGCCATCACGCAGCAGGCGCTCGTTGATTGCACGCCACCATGGACTACCGGGTCGGCCGCTATGCACCGGTTCCAGCACCCCCCGCCGGAGCTGCCAGCGCATGAATGACATCGCAGCGCGCCGATATGGAAGGTGCCGGGGGGCGTTACCAGAAGGCCCCCGATAAGAACGGTCGACCAGTGCAATCCGGGCCGCCGGATCATCGCGCGCTGCAGCGGCCTGCTTCTCCGCCCAAGCCGAGGCCACATCACCATGCAGCAAGCCATCTGCCAGCTGACCGTCCGGGGCACGGCGGGGCAGGCGTCCTCGAAATAGCCGACTGCCGTTCACATGAATCTCACTGCCCTCCGTCGAGTAGGGCTGCACGTGCAGAACAGCGCGGGTCTTTACCGACCTGCCCTCGGTAGCTCCGGTTCAAAAGCTCACCTGCCGTGGCCTGCGAAGCACAGGTATCCTCACAGCCTCGTTGGCGCGAGACGCTACCGCATCTGTGGAATGCCCAGTCTTTGTCAGGTTTCTTGCCGGCTTGAGCCGCCGTCAGGCCATGAGGGTCTCCCTAGCGATCAAGGACTCAGATGCCAACCATGACCGCCAGGCCTAAAGCATCCGGTGTCCCGGCGGTAGCGCTTACGGCGTCAACCCTCTCGTTGACCCCGCTTTATGCAACCGAGTGGAGGAGTTTGGCGTCCTCAGTACATGAACAAGCGTTTCTCGGTGACCGCGGCTGCGCTCGTCGCGCTCGTCGCGCTCGCGGGCTGCGGATCGTCCAAGCTGGGCTCCGTGCCATCGTCGACGGCCCAGGCGACCGCGGTCACCGCGAGCGCTTCCGCTTCGGCCGCTGCTAGTCCGCTGGCCTTGGCGCCTGCGAGCACCCAGGCCGCCGACCCGGCCGGCGTGCTGGACGTCAGCTTCGTCTCTGCCCGTCAAGGCTGGGCGCTCGGGCGCGGCAAGCTGCTCGCCACGACCGACGGCGGCGTCAGCTGGACCCGGCTACCTGCCCCGCCCGCTGGCGCGGCGCACATCCGGTTCGCTTCCCCGCAGGTCGGATACGCCTGGACCGGCACCGGGCCGCTCTGGATCACCACCAACGGCGCCGCGTCCTGGCAACCGGGCGGGCTGACCGGGGTGATCTCGCTCGAGACCGCGGCCGGCTGGGTGTGGTCACTCGCCGGGCCGCTGCCCTATCCGGACATCTGGCGGGCCCCGGCCGGCAGCACCGCCTGGACCAAGCTCGGCCTCGCCCCGGATCGCACCGCGACCCTCACCGTGCACGGCGACGCTGCCTACGTCGTCGGCGAGCAGGGCGCCGGGCCGATCGCCCCGTCCCTGGACGTGTTCACCGGCACCCAGCCGGTGCGCCACGAATCACTGCCGTGCGCACGGGGGCAGACCTACGTGCCGTGGGCCGCGCTCGGGACCTCCACTGACGGCCTGGTCTACCTGGTCTGCGACGACCAGTCCAGCGCGCAGACGCAGACTCAGCTGGCCTACGAGTCCGTCACCGGGGGCCGCAGCTGGAGTGCCAGCAACCTGCCGCCACCGCAGCCGCCGCAGGGCGTAACCGCCGTGGCCGGCGAACGGTTCGCCTGGAACTCCGGACCGGACCTGTACATGCTCACCGGACACCGCTGGCGAGTCTCGCTGACCGACCCCGGGCACGGTTTCTCCCTGGTCGGATTCGAAACCGACACACAAGGCCTAGCCCTCGGCACCAACGGCTATCTGTGGATAACCCGCAACGCAGGCGCGAGCTGGAGCCGGGTCACCGTCTAACCCGCGCACGCTGTGATCCCCGGCCGGCTCATTCAGGCATCGCCCGCCGATGCAGCAACGTCCGCATAGGCCGCGGACAGGCGAGAGTCAGCCCCGTGACCTGGCCAGCACCTGGTCGGCTAGCTCGGCCGGGGTGAGCTTATCCGAGCGCAGCATGAGGGTCCCGGCCGGCTGGCGGGCAGCGGCAGCCACGATCTCATCCACGCCGGTCATGCCGAACCCGCGTGCTGCCTGGTCCCAGTCCTTGCCGGGGTGAGTCACACGGGCATTGAGCCGTTCCCGCAGCGCACCGGCGTCCGCCTCGAGGAAGACGTGCAGGACCTCCTGGCCCGCGGCGGCCAGGCCACCGAGGATCTCGGTCCGGTAGGCGTCGCGGATCAGCGACATCGGGACGATGAGGGTGTCCGCGTGGTGCCTGCGCAGCGACAGGGCGGTCGCGACGACCAGTTCCCGCCAGCTCGGCAGGTGCTGGAAATCGCCGTTGGGCGGCATCCACTTCCAGAGCATGAGGCCGACGTCCTCCGGGTCATAGACGACCGCGTCCGGAAGCCGCCGGTGCAGTTCCTCCGCGAGCGTCGTCTTGCCCGCGCCGAACCCGCCGTTGATCCAGATGATCACCGGCCTAAGCTAGCCGGGAAGTCCCTGTTCCACCACTACCGCGGCGACGACGACACCACGCACGAGTACAACCGCTGGCTGGCCGCCGCCCGGGCACCAGGTGACCGGCGTGGACATCAGCGACGTCCAGATCGAGCAGGCAGGACACGAGCAGGCTACTCAGCAAGGAACAATGACGGCCCGGTTCCCGGCCGCTGCCGCCAGGCGGGTCAGGTCACCGGAATCGCTGGTAAGGATCCTGTCGCCGGGAACAGCCAGGAGGACAACGGTAGCGTCGACAGGGTCGGCGGTGCCCGCGTCAGCGAGCAGGGCTCCCGCTTCCCGGCCGTCGCTGGGACGCACGGCGCGTACGTCGATAGCCTGAACCAGGCGGGCCAGGTTCACCTGCCGGCCACGCCTGTCACGCCATACCTGGGCAACCACCATCGCGTTGCAACGCAGCTCAAGGCCGCTTTGCTGCGCGACACGGAGCCTGGCGATCATGGCGCGGTCGTCACGGCCGACGGCCAGCAGCGCGCCTGCGTCCAAGATCAGCGCGGTCATGCTGCGGCATCACCGGCTGCCAGGCCCAGTTCGCGTTCGGCCCTGGCGATCTCCTCGGGAGTGAGCACGCCATGCTCGGATTCCCAGCCGGCGAGGAAGTCGGCGAGCGCCTCAGCCCGTAGCTTGCTCGCGGCAGCCTCCGCGAGCCAGGACGATACCGGCTGGCCCGCCTGGGCCGCTGCGGCCCTGACGGCGTCACCGAGTTCCGGCTCGAACGAGATGCTGAGCTTGTCGACCTTCATAGCGAACGCTCATGCCCGTTGGCCCGTAGCGATAATGGTTTCGTGGCTATCGGGCCGGATTCTGCCGAGGCCGCGGCTGCGGTCGCCGTTGCGGCCCGGCGGCCCGGCGTCGACGCGGACTGGCCGGTGAGAGCGGGCGACCTGGAGTGGAGCGTCGACCGGACGATCGCGCACATGACTGGCGCCCCCGGCAAGTACGCCCTCTACCTCTCCAGTCGGCTTCCATGTCAGCGGCATGCGGAACGCACAGCAGTTCCTCGCGATGGCATGCGAGGAACTGCTCGTCCACACCTAACCATTGGCATGCGTTATCTAGTCTTCTCTGGAGAGTTCACGAAATCTTTCACGACATCCCACAGTTTTTCGCCTGACCTGAGCAGGTCGTTATGGCCGACGCCAGCTAGGCTAACCAGCCGAGCGTGGCCGCTCATGGCCTTGGTCAGTTCGGTTGCCATCCAGGGCCGGGTTAGTGCATCTTCTGACCCGCTTATGATCAGAGTCGGGCAGCCGACGCTCCTGGCCCGGGAGAGAGCGTCGAATGGGCCAATGGCGAATGATGTCTTGCCGATACGTGTCATGTCTATCGCGCAGGCGAGCAGGCTAGTCAGCGGGCTCAGCAGTACTTGCGCTCTTACGTCGCTGCGACTGGCAAGATCGATTGCTACTGCGCTCCCCAGCGACCAGCCGATAAGCGTAACCTGGTCAGGAGTTACCGATGCCTGCCGTTGCAGATAGGTAATAGCCGCATCCGCTGAGCGGTAGCAGCCGTGTTCTGAAGGTGACCCGGAACTGACACCGAAGCCAGCGTACTCGACACAGGCGACGCCGTATCCGGTGCTGTCAAGCCACCGTCGAACAGCCCAGGTGCCGGCAACGGTCATGCCGTTTCCATAAAAAAACACGATCCATTGCTGCTTACCGGCCGGTGGACGGATGATCAACCCGATACGTTCGCCGTGAGTGGTCTCCTGCCACACAAGTTCTTCTCCGGGTTCCAGGGTTCGCCCGACTTGCCAGGCGTCAACTGACCGGCTGGCGCCAGGATAAATCAGTCTAGATATCAAGCCTTTCATCGCCTGCCCCTCTCGGCCGCGGCGCTTGCTTTCCCAGGCTGACAATAGTTCCCGTGTTACGGTTCACGTCGGTGACCCACGGCACTGACCACGACCAGCCTGGGCCCGGCTGCCGCGGATGTGGACCTGACCGCGGGGTAACATCGGGCTGTGTCTATCGCTACCCGCCTTGCCCCTGGGTGCCGGCCACGCGGCTGCCGGGCTCCTGCGCGGCGGGTGCTGGGGCGCAGGGTGCGGTATGTGCTGGGCGCTGAGGCTGGTCAGGTGAACGGGATGCGATGGCTCCGCGTCCCCAGTGCCGCGCGGGGTAGCTGAGCGAGATCGCTCTCCCCCGGTTCCGTCGTTCTTCCCCGAATCCGGGACGACGCGGCTTACTCACGCTTCCCTTACCAGCCAACCCAAGGCCGGGCGGGTCCCGGGCCAGGAGCGCGTGTGCGATGAACAGCAGAGTCTTCTTTTCAGCACGGCCGGGCAAGTTCCCTGACGGGGACGGGTACTTCGGCCCGTTCGGCGGTAAATTCATCCCGGAGGCGCTGGTCGCCGCCGTGGATGAGGTCGCCATCGAGTATGAGCGGGCCAAGGCGGATCCCGGGTTCGCCGCGGAACTCGAACAACTGCTCACCCACTACGCGGGCCGTCCGAGCGTGCTCACCGAAGTGCCCGGGTTCGCCCGGCACGCGGGCGGCGCCCGGGTGTTCCTCAAACGCGAGGACCTCAACCACACCGGCTCGCACAAGATCAACAACGTGCTCGGGCAGGCCCTGCTGACCGTGCGGATGGGCAAGCCGCGGGTTATCGCGGAGACGGGAGCCGGCCAGCACGGGGTGGCGACCGCGACGGCATGCGCGCTGTTCGGCCTGGAATGCACCATCTACATGGGGGAAACCGACATCCGCCGGCAGGCGGTCAACGTGGACCGGATGAAGATGCTCGGGGCCACGGTGATACCGGTTACCTCCGGCTCCCGTACGCTCAAGGACGCCATCAACGAGACGTTCCGGGACTGGGTCGCCAACGTCGGGACCACGCACTACCTCTTCGGCACCGTCGCCGGGCCCCATCCCTTCCCCGCCATGATCCGCGATTTCCAGCGCGTCATCGGCGTGGAGGCCCGCCGTCAGATCCTCGAGCGGGCCGGCCGCCTGCCCGACGCCGCGATCGCGTGCGTCGGAGGGGGATCTAACGCCATCGGCCTGTTCCACGCGTTCCTCCCGGACACCGACGTCCGCCTCATCGGCTGCGAGGCCGCCGGGCACGGCGTGGAGAGCGGGCAGCACGCGGCCACGCTGTCGGCGGGCGAGCCCGGCATCCTGCACGGCTCGCGCTCCTACGTGCTGCAGGACGATGAAGGCCAGATCACCGAGCCCTGGTCGATCTCGGCCGGGCTCGACTACCCGGGCGTCGGACCGGAGCACGCGTACCTGCACGACACCGGCCGCGGCGAGTACCGTCCCGTCACCGACGCCGCCGCGATGCGGGCCTTCCGGCTGCTCGCGTCGACCGAGGGCATCATCCCGGCGATCGAGAGCGCGCACGCGCTGGCCGGCGCGATCGACGTCGGCACCGAACTCGGACCGGACGGACTGATCCTGATCAACCTGTCCGGCCGGGGCGACAAGGACCTGGACACCGCCACGCGGTACTTCCGAGAGAACGCCGCCCGGACCGAGGGAGCCTCGGAATGAGCGGAAACCTGCAACTCCTGACCGACACGCTGGCCGCGGCGAAGCACGAGAACCGGGCCGCGCTCATCACGGGCATGACGGCCGGCTTCCCGACCGTCAACGACGGCATCGCCGCGGTCCAGGCCATGCTGACCAGCGGAGCCGACATCGTCGAGGTCGGCTTGCCGCACAGCGACCCGGTCCTCGACGGCCCGGTCATCCAGGTCGCCGGCGACATCGCCCTGCGCGGCGGCGTCCGGATCGCCGACGTCATCCGCACCGTGCGCGCGGCCTACCAGGCGACCGGCAAGCCGGTCCTGGTCATGTCGTACTGGAACCCGATCGACAAGTACGGCACCGAGCGCTTCAGCCGCGAGCTGGCCGAGGCGGGCGGCGCCGGATGCATCTTGCCCGACCTGCCCGTGCAGGAGTCCGGCCACTGGCGCGAGGCTGCGGCCAGGCATAGCCTCGCCACCGTCTTCGTGGCCGCGCCGAGTACGACCGACCAGCGGCTACGGGAACTCACCGCGGCCGGAACCGGGTTCGTCTACGCCTCGTCGCTGATGGGCGTCACCGGCGTCCGGGAGGCGGTCAGCACCGCCGCCGACTCGCTCGTGCGGCGGATCAAGGCGACTACCGAACTCCCTGTCTGCGTCGGAATCGGGATCTCCAACGCGGCCCAGGCGGCCCGGGTAGCCGGCTTCGCCGACGGCGTGATCGTCGCGTCCGCACTGGTCAAGGCGATCCTCGACGCACCCGATGCGAACGCGGGAATCACTGCCGTGGCGGAACTTACCGCCGAACTCAGCCAGGCGGTCCGGGGAGGCTAGACAAGTGTTCCCGGACTTCGCGGTCCCGGTCCGGCACCTGCCCGTACACCGGCTCTGGTACCCGGGTGCCGACGCGGACGGCTCCTTTCACACCGGAGGAAGCGCGGAAGGCAGCCCTGATCGTGCTGCCCGACATCCTCCGCTACGACCGCACCAGGCCGACCGCCTATCCCAACGGCCGGGCCCTCACCGATGATGCCTTCAGCGCCCGCTTCGCCTGGATGAGCAACGGGAGGATCGGGCCCGACGGTCTCAAGCCGCATGACGACATGCTCACCGAGTTTCCCTACCTGGGTGTGCCCAACCTCTACCCCGTGTAAGAGCAACATCGGCACGGCCGGAGCGGGTACCAGGCGCTGCGTGAGACCTTCGGCGCGGTGCTGCTCCTGGGCCTGGAGATCCTCGTCGCGGCCGACCTGATCACGACGGTGGCTAGCGGCGTCACGGCCGGGAAAAGAATCGTCAACGCAAGCCGTCCTCTCGCGGGTAACCGTGAGGAACGAGATACCGGGAAATGAGACCTACCGGGGCAGACGCGTCCGGCCTACCGCGCAGGCAGCAGGTTCTTGATGCCGTCCCGCCCTCATCGGGCGCCGTGGTGATGGGTTCTGGCATCCTCTGCGTGGATCTCTACTCAGTCGGCCAGCCGGTCGAGGCGGCCATCTTGCTCTGGTTCGCGGCGGGTGCCTGGCTGTTCCTGGCGGCCGTGCTGGCCCAGCGTGTGCTGCATGAGCCCGGCCGGTTCGCCCGCGAGGCCAGGTCGCCCGCCGCCCTGACCGGGGTTGCCGGCACCGGCGTGCTCGGCGCCGCGTTCGCCGGACACGGCTACTATCCGGTGGCGGCAGTCATGCTTGGCCTCGCCGGTGCCGGCTGGGCGTTGCTACTCCCTCCTGTTCTCAGCCACTGGGAGACCCTGGTGGCCGGGGTGTCCTTCCTCCTTACCGCGGCCACGGAAAGCCTCGCGGTGCTTGGCGCAACCCTGACCGCCAGGAACGGCGCGGCCTGGCTGCTCATCGCCGCCAGCGCCGCGTTGATCCTGGGCCTGGGCTGGCTTACCTGGATGCACGATTCTTCGACGTTGCCGCGCTGGTCTTGTGGTGCCTGGCCATGCTCTGGCTGGGACCGCTGATCGCAGCCGAGGCGCTGCGGCCCAGACTGACCTATGACGTACAGCGCTGGGCCACCGTCTTTCCGCTCGGCATGTACGCGGCCTGCAGCTTCGTCGTCGGCCAGGTCACCGGAAGCACCGGGGTCGGCGTCTTCGCCCGAGCATGGACCTGGCTGGCGGTCACAGTGAGCCTGTTCGTGCTCGCCGGTCTCATCCGTCGCAGTTGGTACGTGCTGTCCGGATGATCCTCGGCTGAACGCGATAAGGTGCGGCCCGACGGGCTGTGAGCTGGGAAATTTTGGTATTCCGCACCGTGAGATGGGATAGCTCGGAAACCCTGGCGAGTTACCGGAGCCTGCACAGAAACCAAAACCGGTGATACAGCGGGTTATCACCCGTTCGCCCGCGAGTTCAACCTGACTGAAGGTGCCGCGCGGAAACTCGCGGTCATCTGGGACTTGGCGGCCGCGATCAACGTGGGTTCGTGGAGGGCATCATGGTGCTCGAACTTGGGCAGCGGCCTGGATCCAGGTGAGGATGACGGGCCCTGAAGCCGGATGACGCTGTGTCGCTCACCGCGACGGCTCCTGACTTGCCTCCCCAGGCGCTGCCATTTCGTGACAAACGGTCACAGCTTATGGGTCGTCCGGCACGCGATATCCGTCTGATGGAGCTTGGCCCGTCATGCTGCACCGCGCAGATCGTCCCCTATCTGCGCGGCGGCGTTTGGTCTTTGGCACTGGCGAGATTGATCTCATGTATCAGGCTCGCGTTGCGGGACTCATGAAAGACATGAGGCCACCGCAGGACATTTTCGGCACGTTAACTGCCTCGGCCATGGGGCTGTGAACCACCACACGGTAAGGGGACCCCGATGACAACTCCAGTCACAATTCGCTCATTTGCCCTATATGCAGAGCAGCGTCTCGTCCTGGGACCTGGCAATCGGGTCGAGGACGGTGATATCGGAGTCCGCTCCAGATCCCGGAAGAGCGACGGTGCGCAGCTGATCGTGGGTGCCCGCTCGAGTATCTGGCGCGACCACGAGGTGATCGCGCCGTCGGTGACGCTCGGCGACGACGTCGAATGCGGCAGGATCCTGACCGATGTGCTGGTCGACCACGGCATCCCATTGCGGTCAGAACACCCGTTCCCTGCGTCGGTCATGCCTACGCTGCCTCTGGCCTCCGTGACGTCGGCCGGATCGCAGGCGGTGACGGTTGCCGAGGGTCAGGTGTCCACGCTGACACCTGGCAGCTACGGCGATCTCACAGTGCACGGATCACTCGTGCTCAACCCGGGCGACTATGTGTTCTCCACCATCACGATCGGCCATCACGCCACCGTGGCTTCTGCCGGGACCGTCCGCGTGATGGTGGCCAGCTACCTCAGCGTCGGGCGCGAGGCCCGGCTGCATCCGCTGTTCCACCAAACAGCCGGGCAGCTGCAGATCCTCGTCGCGGGCACCGACCCCGCCGGGACAATTCCCACCGTCTCCTTCGGCGAGCACGCCAAGGTGCGCGCCCTCCTCGGCGCCCCGCACGGCACCGCTGCGCTTGCTGATCACGTCCGTGTGACCGGAGCGGTGGCCGGGTACGTCATCGTCGCGGGTGAGGACGTGGTGATCCGGCATGAGGGTGGCTTCCCGGAGGAGTCGCCCGGCCAAGAGGGGTCGCAGCAGCTCAGCGGCGCCTACGGCGTGCCGCCGGGACCCGGCACTGACCCGGCGGTCGGTCCGGTGCCGGCTGACACGGGCATCTCGCTCTCGATCGGACTGCCGATCCGGGACAACGCCGGCTTGCAGACGCTGATTGCCAGCGTCTCCGATCCAAAGAGCCCACAGTTCCGCCAGTACATCTCACAAGACACCTTTAACGCCACCTACGGCGCCACCGCCGGGGACTACCAGGCGCTGCAGGATTGGGCGGCCGCCGCCGGGTTCACCACGATCGCCACCTTCCCCAACCGTCTCCTGCTCCGCGTCACCGGGACCGCCGCGCAGGTGCAGCAGGCGCTCTTCGTCAATCTGCTTTACCGCGAACGCGGCGACGGCAGCCTATTCGTGGCGACCGACCGCGATCTGTCGCTGAATCTGTCCGTCCCTGTCCTGGAGATCAACGGGCTTGGCGACGCGGTTCTGCCCGTCCACGCGGCACTGAACGGCACCGGAGCTGGCGGCAGCTACCGCGCAGCGGATCTGCGGAACGCCTACCTCGGCGTGGGGTCTCCTCTCCAGGCCCTCGATGGCAGTGGTCAGCAGGTCGGCATCGTGGAGTTCGCGTCCTTCGTGGGCTCCGACGTAACTGGCTACTTCAACAACCAGTTGCCCGCGCAGGGTGAGGACTCCCCACTTCCTGCGCCGAAGGTGACCCTGGTAGAGGTGGAAGCCGCTCCCATTTTCGCTCCCGGCCCTCCCGCAGGTTCCAGCGATGAGGCGAACACCGATGTGGAGATGGTCTATGCCATGGCACCGAAGGCGACCATCTCCGTCTTCCAGGGCACGACCGGCATCACCGACCGGCTGGATGCCATCCTGCACGGCATGGCCACGTTCACCCCGCAGCTGACCGTGGCCAGCTGCAGCCTGGCCTTCGGCAAGAGCGACAATACGCAGCAGGCCATAGACCAGATGGCAGCGCAGGGCGTGTCCTTCTTCACCTCCTCCGGCGACCGGGGCGACACCGTCGAATCCGACAGCAAGAAGATGAATCACCAGACCCTGGTCGGCGGGACAATCCTGTCCACGAAACCGCTGGGCCCGGCTGGGAGTTATCCAGTCCCCTACTACGCAGGCGAGGGCACGTGGCCCAACAGCGGCGGCGGGATCATGTCAGATGTCACAATCCCCGACTATCAGGTCGGCATCATGCAGATCAGCGCAACGGCGAACGGCGGATCGACCACCAACCGCAACTACCCGGATGTGGCCATGCTGGCCCAAGACGCCGAGATCTTCACCAGCGGCGGCCTGACGAACGGCTTTTCCGGCACAAGCTTCGCAGCCCCGCTCTGGGCCGGCTTCACCGCTCTTATAAACCAGATGAGCGCCCAGAACAGCTCAGGCCTGATGGGATTCCTTAACCCGACGCTATACGACATCGGGCTCACCCGCGGCGAGAGCGGGAATGCGGACTTGTACGCCACATGCTTCAACGACATCCAGGATAACGTGAGCAACGGCGGATTCCAGTCAGTACCCGGCTACGATCTCGTGACAGGCCTGGGGTCACCGAAGAGCGGACTTATATATCAGCTCGCTAGCGCAACACCCACCACGCCGGTGGAATTCCACCAGATCCGGTTCATCGTCGGAACGGGCGGCGACGACCTGCGCGGGGACAGTACCGCCACCGCCGACGTGCTCTTGAAGAACGGCGGACAGTTCACCGTGACCCTCAAGGCCAACAACGCAGGATCGTGGAACAACGGATCAATCCACGGACCGCTCGATTTCGACATCTCCGGCGCGGTGACCCTTCCGACGCCGACCGAGGCTCTGTCCGGGGTCCGGATCAACCTGATCCAAGGCGGCAGCTTCCCCGAAACGGACGACAACTGGGATATCAACTCCCTGCAGGTAAGTCTCTTCAACCCGGGCAGCGAGCAGCTATGCCAGCTAAACCTCGTTGGAAACTTCGAGCTCCAGGACGGATCGACCGGGCTGGTCAGGCTGTCAGGCAGCGCAGGCTCCAGCGGTGTCGGACCCAGTTCTCCGATCTACGCCACCGGCGGCCCCGATTCGGGATGCTAATGCTGGGGCCCGGTGGGCACAAGACCCCGACGGGCCGTCCGCGCCGGCTCTCGTGCTCGGCGTGCCCTCGTGCTTGTCTCGGGCGGCGTGACAGTACCTGTTCGGCTGGGCTGCTGAGAAGGTTGAGGGCGGCGTTTGCGTAGGCCATCGCGTTGGTGTGGTCGATGCTGAAGACCAGGGAGAGATGGAGAGAGTCGGCGCCGGTGGCCAGGGCTTCGTGCAGGATGCGGTCCCGGCGGATCCGTTCGAGGGAGATGCCGCGCAACTGGTGCTTGTCGAGGAAGTCAGCGGAGACCGGTTTACCGCCTAGCCCACTGATGCGCGAGACCAGGACGTGCCGGTTGGCGGTGTTTGGCCAGGCGGCGCGCCGGTATTCGAGCCAGGCCAGCAGGGCGTTGTGGGCGAGGTCGCCGAGGGGCTGCCAGTGACCGGCGAGGGTGATGCGCCGGCTGGGCAGGTCGATGTCGTCCAGGGTGAGCTCGCGGATGGCCTTAGGGCGGGCGGCGTGCACGGCTGCTAGCGCGATGGCTAGGCGCTGGGCGGGAGTCACGGCCGCCTGCTCGATAGCCCGGATCTCCTCAGCAGTCATTGGCAGCACGGTACGGCCGCCGCTGAGGTGCTCCAGGATGGTGTCGACGTCACCGGGGGTGATCTCCCGGAGGTAGGAGCGTGTTGCTGCCCAGCACTCGATAAAGGGCCGCACGATGCCAAAGTGGACGCGGAGGGTGGTGCGGCCGCTCCAGCTCGGAAAGGACCTCGGCGATCCTGGTGGCTGAGCTGTGGCTACGTGGCCGCACCCGCTGGCGAACCTGCGACAGCGGAACCGGGTCGTCGCTGGTGTGGCCGTCGAGGACGGCTTTCAGGCCGTAGAACACGCCAGCGGTCGTCGCGGCGGACCAGCCGCGGGCCTCAGCCAGATCGATCGCGCAGCGGGTCGCGGCCAGCAGCAGCGGGGTATCGCAGCGCTGCATCAGCATCTGTGGGGTAACGTGCTGTGCTGGGAATGTCACGTCAGGGCACACCATCCGGAAGCCACCATCCTTGGGGGGCGCCGGTCAGCGGGGTGGCAGGGAGCAGCCGGTCCGGGACCTGGGCGTCGGCGTCCTCGGGCCGCATCTCCCACAACGGCCGGCCGAACCAGCCCGGATCAGCTCCAGGTGCCCGGTGTCGTTGCGGATAGTGGCTGTCGGCCAACCCAGCCGAGGCCCTTGCCAGGACGAACCCCGCGAGCGCGCCGGTCTCGAAGTCCGCGACCTCGTTCGCGCTCGACGGCTCGCGCAGCTCGCGCATGTGGCTAACCCTCAAACTCAACGACTATTGCGTGGTCTACTGCTTCCGGTCGCGTCGCCCGGTCTCATGGTGGCGCCTGAGATCTCTTGCCTGAGTGTCATTGCCTGATTCTCGTCTGTTGTCAGCGGCCTCTCACTAGCTGTCAGCGGGGGGCCGGCAGCCTGGCGAGGTGGCGCCGGTCAGCTGACGCTCTTCTGCTGAGCGGGCCTGGCCGCGGCTCCCGGTGCCGTCTGGCCTTCCGGCGGGGTCGGCGGTGCCGGGACCCTGCCTTCGGCC
>JBEKJP010000127.1:0-22321 GCA_050011155.1 Streptosporangiaceae bacterium | reverse complement strand
TGATGTACACCTACGCCCAAGCTCGCCGCCATGAGGGCGAGGGCCTGACGTTCAACGCAGTCAGCCCGGGCGCGGTCAAAACCAGTCTCGGCAGCAAGGCCGGCGGGCCGTTCAAAACGATTCAGGCGTTGACCAATCCGTTCGTCGGGCCTCCGGAGAAGGGGTCACGCGGCTGTGTGCGGCTGATGGCCGATCCCGAGCTCGCAACCGCGACCGGGGGCTACTACAGCTCGGCGAAGTTGAAGAAGTCATCCAAGAAGTCTCGTGACCATGACGCTCAGGACCGGGTGTGGGAGCAGACCGAACGCGAATTGAACAGCCACAACTGAGGCGGCTCCAGTCGGCTATCGCCAGCACAGCCGGTGCGGCAACGCCCGCGCCTTGACTAACCTCGGGCTCAAAAGAATAGGACTTGTCTAGGGACCTATCAGCCACGAGTCGAAGGCACTTTTCCCGTGAAGAATAGCGCACGTACTGCTCGCGTCATGGTGTCTGCTGACGGGCGGGGCCTGGTGTCTCAGGCCGGGGCTGTACTGCTGTGGGAAACGATGCGGGTGACCGGCCTGGACCGGGGTCTGTCGACGGGCCTGGACCGGTGGCGGGCGCAGCGGGCGGTCCACGACCCGGGCAAGATCGTCGCGGACCTGGCCGCCGCGGTCGCCCTGGGCGGGGACTGCCTGGCCGATATCGCGGTGCTGCGGGAGCAGCCGGAGCTGGCCGGGGATGCGGTGCCGGGCGCGGATGGCGGGCTGGTCACCGTCGACCTAGACGCCACGATCGTGATCGCCCGCTCCGAGAAAGAGCAGGCCGCGCCGACCTGGAAGACGTTCGGGTTTCACCCGATGACCGCCTTCGCCGACCATGGAGCCAGCGGAAACGGGGAGCCGCTGGCCATCGTGCTGAGGGCCGGAAGCGCCGGGTCGAACACGGTCGCCGACCATATCGAGGCCGCCCGGCTGGCCCTGGCACAGCTCCCGCGCCCCCTGCGGCGGAAGGTGCTGGTCCGGGCCGACTCCGGCGGCGGCACGCACGGGTTCCTGGACTGGCTGACCGCCAAGTCCCGGCGGCTGCACTATTCCGTCGGCATGACCATCAGCGAGGACATGCAGGACGCAATCCTCAAGGTCCCGTGGGCCGCCGCTGGTGACAAGATCCGCCCGGCAGCGGCCGTATCCGCGGACTGGATCCGAGCGAAGCAGCTGAACGCTACGCGCCTGCCTTCAACCGAGCAGCGAACCTTTGCCACGCGTTGGGAGTGAACCGGAGCTCGGCTCCTTCCCGGTTCTTCGTGTCGCGGACGGCGACGTCCGTGTCCTGGTGGCCGACCTCGACGCAGTCACCGCCGTTGTTCCCGCTGTAGCTGGACTTCCGCCAGCTGCCTACGACCATCTGTCCTTCGCCACCTTCTCGATCAGAGCCCGGGAGTCGCCGGGGTTCATGGCCTCGGACCTCAGCGCCTCGAAGACCATCCTGGCCGTATCCACCATCTCGGCATCCTCGGCCACCCGTCCGTCACAGGCATCCTCGATCGCCACGATACCGGGATTGTCACTGGTCTCCGCGATCGCCGCAGGCCCGAATGGCCACGCGCGCTGTACGGCACCACCTGGATCAGCGCCCACATCAGCGGCGGATGCTCACGGCGCAGGACCGCCTGCCGGGCCAGGCGACCGATCACCAGCCGGTCGATCTGGTCCTGGCTCGCGTTCGGCTTGGTCGACAGGACCGCACGGGCGTACCCCTCGGTCTGCAGCAGCCCCGGGATGAGCGAGTGCTGCCAGGTCCGCAGCGTCCTGGCCTCGGCCTCGTACTCGGTGAACGGGGCGAAGCTCGCCGGGTAGACCGACCCGGACATCATCTCCTCGATCCGCTCGAACGTCCCGGGCAGTTCGAAGACCTGGTCAAAGACCTTCGCGGACTTCGCCTGCGGTTTCAGCGCGCCTGTCTCGATCGACGCGATGGTCGACGGGGCGTAGTTGGTCCGCGCGGCCAGTTCCTCCTGGGTCCACCCGCGTGCCTCGCGCTGCGCCTTCAGCTCCCGGGCGAACAGCGCCGCGATCGCCCGGTTGTGCTCGCGCTTCCGGGTCATGTCCTCACCGGTCCTCAGCGGTTCGCGGGGTTCCTCACAGTCGGGGCGGCCACTCCCATAGGTGGCCGTTTCTCCTGGGAGCACGGTACCTCTCACGGCCATGATCAGGAATGAATCCCAGGCCGGGCCGCGAGTCCGGAACCGGCCGGGGATGCCCGCAGGAAAGGAGCCACCGACGTGGTCGCAATGCAGGCCGGCACCCGGTACACAGGCACGTTCCAGGGACGGGCGGAGGAAGTCCGCCAGGTCCGCCGCGAGATCGCCGGCCAGGTGGGCGTCAGTGGTCGTCGTAGTGGAAGCGGCAGGCGATTATGGTGATCACGTCGGACTGGATGTCGTACACGAGCCGGTCCTTCTCGGTTATCCGGCGTGACCAGACTTCGCCGCCCAGGTGCTTAAGACGTTCTGGCTTGCCGGTGCCGGTTCGCGGCGTACGTGTGGCCTCCGCGATCAGCCTGATGATCTTGGAGAGCGCTTTGGGGTTGGTCGTCGACCATGCCTCGAGGTCTTCCAGAGCGCCAGAGGTGATTGACAGTTTCACCCGTCTGCCTGCGCGTTAAACCGGGCGGCCAGCGCCTCCAGTTCGGTCACCTGGGCGGCGCCCTCGCGCGCCTCGGCCAGCCCGCGCAGGATGTGGACGGCATTGGCGCGCGTGGAGAACAGGTGGAGCGTTTCCTGCAGCGATTCGTAGTCTTCGGCGGACATCAGGACGGCGTTGCCGCCGTTGCGTGCCACGATCTCGATGACCACGTGATCTTCGTTGACCTGCCTTACCAGCGGGAACAGATTCTCGCGGGCGTTGCTGATACTTACTGCGGCCATCGGATCTCACCTAACTCGTACAGGAATCCCGTACGAGTTTATGCCGTCGGGAGCGGGGATGGCAAGCAGGGCGGCTGGCTGCAGGCCCAGCCGACCGTGCCGGCGGCCATGCAGTCCAGGATCACGCTGACCGGCACGCGGGTACCAGCGATGATGGCCTGACGGCGCATCACCTGCGGATCGGCGGAGATCAGCGCCATCTGATCGGTGGTCACGATCCCAGCGTGCCGTGCCGGAGCGCGAACGCGAAACCAATACCAAGCCGATCCGCAGCGCGGGGCCAGGCATAGCGCACGGCCTGGTACGAAACCTATAGATGGCGGGCATCCGCCCTAGCGCGTTCGGGGTGATATGACCCCGTTCGTGGAACGGGTCACTCGTTCCACGGCCGAGGTCCGCGATCCAGCGGATGCGTTAAATATCCGTACTGACCTGCAGATATGTTGAGCCGCCTATCGGAATCGAACCGATGACCTACGCATTACGAGTGCGTCGCTCTAACCGACTGAGCTAAGGCGGCATACCGTCCGACGGGACGACGCGATGAGTCTACCGGAAGCCGGGCTCGGGTCCGGTCCGGCCGGCGGGTTGCGGCTCGTAATATCCTCAGGCGTGGGGCTACCCGAGGGCGAAGCGCGGGCCAGGTCCGGCACCGTGCCCGGAGCGCGCCTGGGTACTGACCGGGGCGGGCTGGCCGCCCGCACCGCTAGCGGACTACGCAAGCACTGGATTTTCGCCGGGCTGGTCGTGCTCGCGGCGGCCCTGCGCGGCGTCGTCCTGGTCGCTTACCAGCCGGCGCTGATCTTCCCGGACAGCGTGCGGTACCTGCAGTACGCGCACAACTTCACGGCCGGGCACTGGAGCCCGGACGCGCTGCGGCAGAGCGGGTACTCGGTCGCGATCGTCCCGGTGATCCTGCTGCACGCGCTATGGCTGATCCCGCTGGCCCAGCACCTGGCCGGCCTGGCCACGGCCGGGCTGGTGTACGCGGTCCTGATCCGCTCGGGAGCACAAGGAACTCGGCCCTGGCTCGCGGCGGTCGCCGCGCTGCCGGTGCTGTTCGACCCGCTGCAGCTGGTCCTCGAGCAGTACGTGCTGACCGACATCGGGGCCGCCTTCCTGATCCTGACGGCACTGGTGCTCCTGGTCTGGCGGCGGGGCGGACCGCGTAAGCGGGAGGCCGCCGCGGCCGGGCTGCTGCTCGGGGTGGCGGTGACGTTCCGGGACCAGGACCTGATCATGATCGTCCCGGCCGTGCTGTACCTGCTGGTCAGGGTCCGGCCGCGGCGCGCCCTGCTCACCCGGCTGGCCGCGACGGCCGGGTGCTTCCTTATCCCTGTCGTCGGCTACCTGGGCTGGTTCGCCGCGGCGCACGGCCAGTGGAACTTCACCACCTTCGACGGCGCGTTCCTGTACGGGCGGGTCGCGGACTTCGCCTCCTGCCAGGGGCTCGACCTGCCGTCCGACGAGAAGCCGCTGTGCCCGACGCAGCCGCCCGCGCAGCGCGACGCGGACTTCTACACCTGGGATCCGCAGTCGCCGCAGTGGACCTTCACCCCGCCGGCCGGGAAGTCAAGGGACGCGGTGGTGCGTGACTTCAGCCTGCGGATCCTGCGCCACCAGCCGCTCGATTACGCCGAGGCGGTCGGCCGCGACCTGCTCTACGGCTTCTCGCCCGTGCGCGGGGCCGGCCCGGAGCAGTACTCCCCCGCCTACCTGCAGTTCAGCACCTCCGTCAGGCCCGACCGGGCCGCCTACGCCTCGATCGCCGCGCTCGGTTACCCGGCCCCGTCGATCGAGCCGGGACCGGCCGCCTTCCTGCGGGACTACGGCAAGTGGGTCTACCTGCCCGGCCCGGTGCTCGCGGCCGGGCTCCTGCTCGCCCTGGGCGGCCTGGCCGCCAGCCGGGGGCAGGGCCGGGGGCAGGGCCGGGGGCAGGGCCAGGGGCGGGACCAGGACACCCTGCTGTTCACCGTGAGCACGATCGCCATCCTGCTCCCCCCGGCCCTGTTCGCCACGTTCGACTGGCGATACCAGCTGCCGCAGCTCAGCCTGATCCCGGTAGCGGCCGCACTCGGCTCCCATGCAATCGTGAGCCGGCGGTCAGCAAGTCTCCAGGCGAGTCGGCCAGCCTGACCCTGTGACGGCCACCGGGCAAGCAGCGCGCCAGCATGCGCTGAGCCAGGAGAGCGCCGCGCCCACCGGGGCACGCGGGGTGGGCGGGGCGGGGTGGCAGGCCGTTCGGCATCATTGGATTTTTGCTTTTTTGCTGGCGGGCGGGCTGGCCCTGCGGGTCCTGGCTACGGTCGCCTACCGGCCGGCGCTGCTGTACATCGACTCGGCCAAGTACCTGCGGGGGCCGGGCGGCACCGCGCCGCAGGGGTACCGGGCGCTGCTGCGGGTGCTCGACCCGGTCGGCGGGTTCGCGCTGGTGGCGGCCGTCCAGCACGTCTTCGGGCTGGCCATGGCGGTGGGCCTGTACGCGGTGCTGCGGCGCCGGGGCACCGCTCGGTGGGTGGCGGCGCTGGCCACGGCGCCGGTGCTGCTCGACGCGTACCAGCTCCAGCTCGAGTCGACGATCATGCCGGACGTGCTGTTCGAGACCCTGATCGCGGCGGGCCTGGTGCTGCTGCTGTGGCGGCGGACGGCCAGCGCGCGGCTGGTGGCGGCGGGATCGCTCGTGCTGGGGGCCGCCGCCACGGTGCGCGAGATCGGCCTGGTGCTGATCGTGCCGGTCGTGCTCTTCGGTGCGATCAGCGCGATCAGCGCGGGTAAAGCGGGTAACGGGCGGCGGGCGGCCCGGGCAGCGCTGGCCACCGGGTGCTTCGCGCTGCCGGTGCTGGGCTACATGACCGGGACGCTGCTCGCCGGGGGGCACTTCGGCCTGGGCAGCAACGGGCCGGGACCCGAGTACGGGCGGGCGGCGGCGGCCGCGGACTGCGCTACCCTCGTGATCCCGGCCGACGAACGCGCGCTGTGCCCCTCCGCCGCCCAGACCTTCGCCCTGGGCGGTATCGACGGGCTGCTGCACAGCCCGGCGTCGCCCGGCCACACCGTGCCGGTGCCGCCCGGCGTCACCCGCGGGCAGCTGCTCGACCGGTTCTCGCTGGCCGTCGTCCGGCAGCAGCCGGTGCGGGTGGCCTGGTCGGTGCTGCGCGACTCGGTCCGGTTGCTCGCGCTCACCCGGGACGGCAACCCGCAGGTCACCCCCATCACCCGCTGGCAGTTCCAGGTCACCTACCCGGTCTACCCGCGCCGGTACTCGCTGGCCTTCTTCACCGCTCTGGCGCAGCAGAACCACAGCGGCGGCAACCTGGTGGCGGTCCGGCCGGCCGCGGACATCCTGCGCGGCTATCAGCTCGGCGGCGGGTTCACGCCGGGCCCGCTGTACGCGGTCTTCCTCGGCCTCGGGGCGCTCGGCGCGCTCACCGGGCTCAGGCGCCGCGACAGCAGGCGCCGCGACGGCCTGGCCGGGGCGAGCGCGCTGGTCACCCTGGCCGCCGTGATCTTGCTGGTCAGCTCGGACGCGTTCGAGTTCTCCTGGCGCTACCAGCTACCCGCCGTGGTCATGCTGCCGCTGGCAGGGGCGCTCGGGCTGACGGCGCTCACTGCTGCTCGGACTGCCAGCGGCGGAACAGGTCAACGAACTCGTCCCGCATCTGCGGGGTCAGGTCCTCGGGTTCCAGCTGACCGGTCAGCTTGATGGTCTCGCGCATCTGCGCCAGGTACTCGGTGCAGTGCGGGCAGCCGGCCAGGTGGGCCTCGAAGCGGCGCCGGGCGGCGCGGCTCAGCGTCCCTTCCAGGTAGTCGGTGACCAGCTCGACGGCCTGCTGGCAGACGACATCGCGGCTCGTCAGGAAGGCGAAGACTTTCATCGCACCTCCCCGCAGTCGTTCTCGAACAGCTGCCTGAGCCGGCTCCGGCCGCGGTGCAGCAGGACCCGCTGGTTTCCTTCGGTCAGGGACAGTACCGCGCAGACGTCCTCGCTGCTCATCCCCTCCACGTCGCGGAGCAGGACCACCTCGCGCTGGCGGGCGGGCAGGTCGTCGATCCACGCCCGGACCCGGTGGGCCAGCTTGCCCGCCTCGATCCGGCCCTCGGCCGCCTCGATCCAGTGCTCGGGCGGCGCGGACCAGCCGCCGGAGGCGTCGAACCGGGTGGGGTCCACGGCCGGCTCGGGGTCGGCGACCGGGACGCTGCGCTGCTCCTTGGTCCCGGTGGTCCGGGCCCGGTTGACCAGGATCCGGAACAGCCAGGTCTTCAGCGACGAACGTCCCTCGAACCCCTCGAGGCCGCGCAGCACCGCCAGCCAGGTGTCCTGGACGACCTCCTCGGCGACGGCACGGTTCGGCACGAACGAGGCGGCCAGCTGGAGCATCGGCTGGTGGTAGCGCTCGACTAGGCCGGTGAACGCGTGCTCGTCACCCGAACGCAGCCGGCCCACGAGCTCGGCGTCGGAATCCATCACGAGCATCATAGGGGGAGCCGGCCGCGGCCGGCTCCCCCCCGTCAGGTGTTGCCTCAGGAAGCCACTATCCCCTCGCCGCCGACCGCACCGGGCACGGTGACCGAGCCGATCTTGGTCAGCGACCCGCCGGTCCCGATCGCGAACTCGTCGACGATCCCGTTAGCGCCGGTCTGCACGTACAGGAAACCGGCCGCCGCGGCCGCGTCCACCGTGCCGGGGTCGGTCGCGGTCTGGCCGAGCAGGGTCAGCGCGCCCTGGGCGGAGGAGGTGAAGCCGCTGACGTCGGCGCTGCCGGCGTTGTCCGCGAACAGGTAAGAACCGGCCGGGGTGACCCAGCAGGTGGCGGCCTGGCCGGTGCCGACCGCGTTGAGCAGGCTGGCCGTGCCGTGGGGGCTGAGCGCGAAGGTGGCCAGCGCGTTCGTCCCGGCCTCGGCGATCACCAGGTGGCCGGACTGATCGAAGGTGATCGCGAACGGCACCGTGCCCGGCTCGGCGTTGACCACCGGATGCGCCGACAGCCAGCCCACCGGGCCGACGCCGAACACGTCGATGTCGTTGCCGTTGTTCTTGGTGGTGACGACGAGCTGGCTGCCGTCCGGGGTGAAGGCGACCTGCCCCGGGGTGCTGGTGAACTGCGGGGTCTCGGCCGGGTCGAGGCCGAGCGCGCGGCGCGAGCCGGGCAGCGGGGCCAGCAGGGCGCCGATCACCTTGAAGCCCTGCACGTCGCCGCCGTTCAGCGCGTTGAGCACGTAGACCAGGTCGCCGTGCACGGCGATGCTCACCGGGAACGTGCCGCCGCTGCGCAGCACCTCGCGCAGCGCGAGCCGGTCGCCGCTGACGCCGAAGACCGAGATCGTGTCGCTGCCCGCGTTCACCGCGTACAGCAGGCCGTGGGCCGGGTCGTAGGCGAGCGAGCCCTGCGAGGCGGTGTGGTCGACCACGGACCCGCCCAGCTGGCCGCCGCGCCCGCCGGTGGCGTAGCTCCCGGCCGGGGTCAAGGTGCCGTCGGCGGCGCGGTGGTAGGCCACCACGTGGTTGCCCGCGGTGTTGTCGGTCTGCACGAACACGGCGCTGCTGGCGCCCGTCGCGCTCGCGGTGCTGGTGCTGGCGAAGGCGGGGGTCGCGGCGCCGGCGGCGGCCGCCACCGCCGCGGCCACGACGGCGATGCGAATCGGTACTCTCACGAAAAGACTCCTCGCGCGGTTCAGGGAATGCGTCATTGCCCCCTTCAGTCCCGCGCTGGCCGCCCGCGTTACACGGGGCACACGGCGTTATTGGCAGACGGCGTTATTGGCAGACCGTGCCGCTGCGCGGCGTCTTGAGGCCGATGAAGTAGTCGTTCACGATCGTGTCCACGCAGGTGCTGCCCTCGCCGTAGGCGGTGTGCCCGTCGCCGTTCCAGCCGAGCAGCACGCCGGAGGACAGCTCCCGGCTCAGCGCCTGCGCCCACCGGTACGGCGTGGCCGGGTCGCGCAGCGTCCCCACGACCAGGATCGGCGGCGCGCCCGCGGCCCGGATCGCGGGCAGCGGGTAGGACGGCACCGGCCAGTACGCGCAGGCCAGGTTGCCCCACACGATCGGCGCGCCGAACAGCGGCGCGGCCTGCGTGGCCTGCCGGGCGGCCGCCTGCCAGCTGGCCAGCGACCGCGGGAAGGGCCGGTCCAGGCAGCTGATCGCGGTATCGGCGTCGACCAGGTTCGAGTAGGTCCCGTCGGGGTTGCGTTCCAGCAGCAGGTCGGCCAGCTGCAGCAGCACCGAGCCGTCGCCGGCGAACGCGCCGGCCAGGCCCGTCTTCAGGTCCGGCCAGAGCGAACGGCTGTACAGCGCGGACGCCACGCCGTTCAGCAGCATGGCCCCGTCCGCCACCTGTCCGGTGCCAACGTGACTGGCCAGCGGCGCGGAATTAGCCCGAACGATGAGGGCTTGCAGCCTTCCCTCCGCCGCTCGCACCGAGCTGCCCTGGGCGCCCAGCGGGCAGCCCGTGGCCGCCAGGCACGACGTGGTGAACGCCTTGAGCGCGACCTGGAACCCCTGCGCCTGGACCAGGTCGTCCTGCAGCGCCGGGGTGTCCGGGTCGAACGCGCCGTCGAGCACCAGCGCCCGCACCCGGTGCGGGAACAGCTGGGCGTACCAGGCGCCCAGGTCGGTTCCGTAGGACTTGCCCAGGTAGGTCAGCTTGGCCTGGCCGAGCGCGGCGCGGAGCACGTCCATGTCGCGGGCCGCGTTCTCGGTGCCGACGTAGGGCAGCAGCGCGCCGGAGTTCTGCTCGCAGCGGGCGGCGTACTGCTTGCTCGCGGTGAGGATCGCGGCCAGCTGAGCCGGGGTACCTGGCATGTCGTCGATGGCCAGGAACGTGTCCAGCTGCGGGCCGGTCAGGCAGGTGAGGGCCGGCTCGCTGCCCGCTACGCCGCGCGGGTCGAAGCCCACGATGTCGAACCGGGCGCGCAGCGCGGCCGGGAACTCGCTGCGCGCGCCCTGCGCGTAGTCGACGCCGGAGCCGCCCGGGCCACCGGGGTTGATCACCAGCGCGCCTAGCCTGGCGGCGGGGTCGGTGGCGGCCAGCTTGATGACCGGGAGGGAGAACCGCTTGCCGTTGCCGGGGTGGGCGTAGTCGAACGGCACCAGCAGGCGGGCGCACTGGAAGCCGTTGTCGCACGGCTGCCAGTCCAGGCGCTGCGCGTAGAACTGGGCCAGCGTGGCCGGCGCCGGGCCAGCCGGCGCCGGGCTGGTGGCCGGGCTAGGGCTGGTGCCCGAGCACGCGGTCGCGAGCAGGGCCAGTGCCAGTGCCGCCGCCGCGACCGAGGCTCGCCACCGGAACCGGCGGCTCACTGGTCGTCCTGGGCCGCCTTCCCCGCTTTTCCGTGCACGGACTCGTAGGCCTTACGGGACCCGCACACGCTCGCCTTGGGGCAGACACGGGCCTGGCCGTCGGCGTGCAGCTTGATCACCACGGTGTCCGAAGGGACGTTGTGCCCGATGACCGTGCCCGGGCCCTCGGGCGAGGTGACGGCGGACCCGACGGGCGGGGCTTCCTTGCGGAACTGCTGGTACAGCGGGTGCTCGTACTTCAGGCAGCACATCAGCCGCCCGCACGCGCCGGCGATCCGCATCGGGTTGACCGGCAGGTCCTGGTCCTTGGCCATCCGGACCGACACCGGCTCGAAGTCCTTCAAGAAGGTGGCGCAGCACAGGTCGCGCCCGCACGGGCCGATCCCGCCCTGCAGCCTGGCCTCGTCCCTGGGGCCGATCTGCCGCAGCTCGACCCGGGCCTTGAGGCGACCGCTCAGGTCGCGCACCAGCGCCCGGAAGTCGACCCGGTGCGGCGCGCCGAAGTACACCACGAACACGTTCTCGGCGCTGAGGTAGTCCACCGCGGTGACCTTCATCGGCAGCCCGTGCTGGCGGATCAGGCGGTGCGCGGCCAGCCGCCCCTCGGCCCGCCGCCTGCGGTTCTCCTCGTCCCGGGCCAGGTCGTCCGCGCTGGCCAGGCCCGCGCAGACCGGCAGCCCGCCGATGTCCTCGGAGATCCACTGCGGCGCCCAGACGCACTCGGCCACCTCGGGACCCGAGTCGGTCGGCACCAGCACCTTGTCGCCGATGGATGGCGAACTGTCCCCGGGGTCCAGGTAGTAGAGCCGCCCGTACCGCTCGAAGCTGACCGCCATCATCATGCCCACAGGGACAGACTACGTTGTCCGGGATTTCCGCTACCAGGCGGTGATCGGATACCCCAGATACGGCTGCCGGATGGGAAGCGGGCGGAACAGCCCGCCGTGGACCCAGCCGGTCAGGAACCCGTCGCGGCTCCCGGTGGTCAGCAGCAGGTGCTGACCACCGGGATCGGCGCCGAGCTCGACGTCCGGCGACGGATTCCCGCCCCGCGGGGTCAGCAGGCGGTAGTCGGTGCCGAGCACCCGCCCGGTGCCCTCGGCCACGCGTTCCACGGTGGCGACCGGCCAGGCCCCGGCCGTGGTCTTCCGGCCGGACAGCACGAGCAGGGTGAGCTCGCCCGGGCGCGGGCCACCGGCCACGGCCGTGATGACCGGGACCACGTCTGCCTGGCTCAGCAGCACGCGGCCGCCACTGAGCAAGCCTCCGGCCGAGGCCGCCGGGACCGAGCGGACCTGCTCCAGGCGGGAGGCCGCCGGCACGAACGCGTTCTCGCAGAGGTTGAGGCCGATGGCGGGATTGCACCAGAGCGCGAGGAAGATGACCGACTGCCCGTCAGGCGTCCAGGAGACGTCTGGGATCAGCAGCGTGCGACCGCCGCGGTCCAGCCCGCCCGCCCATCCGGACCGCGCTCCCGTCCTCAGGTCGACCACGACGATCTTGTCCGTCGTGCCAGGGCCGCCTCCGGCTCCGGCCCGCGGCCCGGCCACGGTGAGGGCCAGCCGGGTGCCGTCGGGCGAGACCGCCATGGAAGCGCGGAGGCCGATCGAGGCGCTGTCGGTGATCACCCCGTCCCTGATCATGGTCAGCGCGGAGCCCGTGGCGCTGAACCGGTAAATCCAGGTCTGCGGGGGGGTGGAGGTACCGGGGTGCTGCGCGACGTAGGCGACGTAGAACGTGCGGCCGTCCGGGGCGGCGGCCATGGCGTCTGGTTGCACCGACCACCCGGCCTGCCGGGGCGACGGCGCCGACGCCACCACCGAGCCGGTCGCGACCGAGCGTATGTCGACGCTCGCGCCGACTGGGTCGGTGCCCGCGAACTGGGCGAAGTACCGCGGGAAGACGGCGGCCGCGGCACTGGCCGGCCCGCTGCGCCCGGCCAGCCGGCCGGGCGCGCTGGTCAGGGCCAGCGCCAGGCCGACGACCAGCGCGACGCTCACCGCCGCGGCGGCCGGCGCCAGCCAGCCTTGCCACGCGGCCGGCACCAGGCCGCCCCGCCGCCGGCCGCGCCGGGCGGGGCGTAGTCCTGGCTCGGGCAGCGGGCGCAGCCGGTCGTCGCGCACCCGTGCGGCCGACGCCTGCAGCGCGTCCGCGAGGCGCTCTTGCGTCCTGGTCATGACATCTCCCCTAGATCACGGGCCAGCGCGGCCAGGCCCCGGGCGGCGGTGGACTTGACGGTGCCGGGGCTGATGCCGAGGACGGCGGCGATCTCCGCCTCGGACAGGGCCAGGTAGTAGCGCAGCACGAGGACCTCGCGCCGCCGCCGCGGCAGCCGGGCCAGCGCGGCCAGGACCTGGCGGCGGTCCTCGGACAAGATGACCTCGCTCTCGGCCGAGGCCAGCGCCTCGTCCTGCGGCGGCGAGGCCTGGTGGACGAGCGCGACCCGCCGGGCGATGCCGCGGCGGCGCAGCGCCGACCGGCAGCCGTTCAGCACCGCCGCCCGGACGTAGGGCAGCGGCTCCTGCGGCGGGCGCGGCCGGCTGTGCAGGCTGGCGTAGACGTCCTGGACCACGTCCTCGGCGGTGGGCAGGTCCCCCACCATGAGCACCGCGAGCCGCACCAGCTCGCCGTGATGGTCACGGAACAGGTCCGCCACCGTGCCGCGTGACGCGCTCACCGTGGCCACCCAGCTGGTCGCCGCCTCGGGATCCGGCATATGTCCCATACCTATTGCACGAACCAAGGGCCGTTCGGTTGCCTGGTTAACGCCTCGACCTCCTCCGGACAGCCGGCTCGGGCTGGCATGCCCGACCGGGCCATGCAGTACCGCCTCCGGCCCGACGGTCCCTGGCAGGCGCTGCCACCTAGCGCACCGCGTGTGCCCCCACGCGCGTCTTTACGGACCCGATGTGCCACCGGTGCTGCTCTATGTACCCCTATGTGCCACCAGGTACCTTTGACCGACCGCTCAGGCGTCGCACCCGTTCTTGAAGCCTCACCAGTCACTGCGGTCACACCACCTGGGCCGACCCGGGAGAGCTTCCCATACTCACTAGTTGCGGCCTGGCAGGCGGGCCCGCCGCGTGAGTACCGCAGCCAGCGAATCCCGGCGTAGGACCCCAGGTGGGGTGTGATCTACGGACGCGGCCTAGCCGTACCAGATCGTTCGTGATCATGAAAGTGCCGCGGGGTCAGCCTTGGGTGAGGGAGAGGGTCATTTCCTCGACGGCGAGCAGGGGGGCGACGTTGAGGGTGAGGCGCTCACGGCAGCGCATGATGGCCTGGATGCGGCGCAGGGTGGCCTCGGGGGACGACGCCGAGGCGACCGGACGCAGGCCCGATTCCGGGTTGGCCAGTTCCACGTCGGCGCCGACCTGGACCATGAGGACGTCGCGGTAGAACTGGGCCAGTTCGAGCAGGGCCTGGTCCAGGGTGTCGCGCTTGACCCGGGTGGCGCGCGACTTCTGCCGGTCCTCCAGGTCCTTCATGGCGCCGGCCATGCCGCGCATCGCCTTGGCCACGCCCTTGCCCACCGATCCCTCGCCGAACGCCCGGCGCAGCGCGTCCCGCTCCGGCTCGTCGAGTCCCTCGGTGACCGCCTTGGCCTCTTCCTCGGCCGTGCGCACCAGGCCAGCCGCCGCGGCCAGCGCGGGGCCGAGCGAGGTGACCGACGTCGGCACGCGCAGCACCTCGGCCCGGCGCTTGGCCGCGGCCGGGTCGGTGGCCAGGCGCCGGGCCCGGCCGATGTGCCCCTGGGCCGCGCGCGCCGCCGCCAGGGCCCGCGCGGGCTCGATGCCGTCCCGCTCCACCAGCACCTGGGCGACCGCGTCGGAGGACGGGACGACCAGGTTGACCACCCGGCAGCGGGACCTGATCGTGGGCACCATGTCCTGGGCCGACGGCGCGCAGAGCAGCCAGACCGTCCGCGGCGCGGGCTCCTCGATCGCCTTGAGCAGCGCGTTGGCGGCCTGCTCGGTGCACCGGTCGGCGTCCTCGAACAGGACGACCTGCCAGCGCCCTGAAGTCGGCTTGCCCGCCGCGCGCAGCACCAGGTCCCGGGTCTGCTTCACCCCGTAGGACAGCCCTTGGGGCCGGATCAGCATCAGGTCGGCGTGGGTGCCCGCGAAGACCTGGTGGCACGAGGCGCACTCGCCGCAGCCGCCGGACGGGCACAGCAGCGCGGCCGCGAACGCCCGCGCCGCCACCGAGCGACCTGAGCCCGGCGGCCCGATGAACAGCCAGGCGTGCGTCATCGCGCCCGGTTCGGGCCGTCCGCCCGCCAGGATCACCGAAGCCCCGTCGGCCGCGTGGCGAAGCTGCGCCACCACCTCGTCCTGCCCCGGCAGATCACCGAACACGCCGGTCATAACGCGCCCTCGGAGCGCCGGGGGGTGAGGACCTCTGCCCTGATGGCCGGGAAGTCCCCGGTGTTCGCCTCGGCCACGTCGGGCACCGGGTCGGGGAGCAGCTGGCGGATCCGGTCCTGGATCTGCCTGGTGATCTGGTCCGGGGCCTGCTCGGCGTCCAGCACCAGGTAGCGGCCGGGGGCGCGGCGGGCCAGGTCGAGGAAACCGGCCCGGACCCGCAGGTGGAACTCGGTCGGCTCCGCCTCGAGCCGGTCGGCCGAACGGGCCCGGCGGCTCAGCCCCGCCATCGGGTCCATGTCGAGCACGATGGTGAGGTCGGGGGTGCGCCCGCCGGTCGCCCACCAGTTGAACCGGGCGATCTCGTCGAGCGGCAGGTCCCGCCCGTAGCCCTGGTAAGCGAGGGTGGAGTCGACGTACCGGTCGGTGATGACGACCGCGCCCCGGTCCAGCGCGGGCGTGATGACCGAGTCCACGTGCTCGGCCCGGTCGGCCGCGTACATCAGCGCCTCGGCCTTGGGCGACATGCCGGTGTGGGCGGTGTCCAGGAGCAGCGCGCGCAGCCGCATGCCGATCTTGGTGGCGCCGGGCTCGTGCGTGGTCACCACGTCGTAGCCGAGCTCGCGCAGCCAGATGGCGACCAGCCGGGCCTGGGTGGTCTTGCCGGAGCCCTCGCCGCCCTCGAACGCGACCAGCAGGCCGGGCGGCGGGCCGGCCGGGACGGTCCCGTTGAGGTTGGGCGCGTCGATGAGCGCCGGGAGCGGCTCGTTCCTGATCGCGGCCCACAGGTCCTCGCGCAGCGGCACGCCCTTGCGGTCGTCCATCTGCCGGTAGGCCCGCACGCCGAACAGGAAGGCCACCGCCGCGGCCAGCAGGATCACCGCGTTCTGGCCGGCCGAGGCGTAGGTGACGTTGCCGATCTTCACGTTCCCGGTGCCGTTGAGGCCGGCGATCAGCTTGGTGAGGCCGGCCGAGATGAACGGCACGACCGCGATGACCGCGAGCAGGATGACCTGGATGGAGGACTGGAAGAAGGCGAAGACGCGGCCCCGGGTGCTGTCGTCCACCTCGAGCCCGACGAGCGTGAAGCCGGTGGAGTACGCGATCCCGGACAGCGCGCCGAGCAGCACGACGAACAGCACGACCACGCCCAGGACCGGGATCAGGCCGATCAGCGCGAGCGACACCGAGGCGGCCGTGATCGAGACGCCGAACAGACGCCGCCGGCTGAAGTCGCCGAGCAGCTTGGTGCCCAGGCCCATGCCGAGCGCCATGCCGATGAAGATCGCGGCGAAGACCAGGCCCCAGCCGGCGCTGCCGCCGTGCAGCGTGGCGGTGATGTAGGAGTAGCCGAGGCCCACCACCACGCCGGCCGCGGCGAACGAACCCACCATGCCGACGACCAGGCCGCGCACCGCCGGAGTCTGGCGGATGAACCGCCAGCCCTCCCAGATGGACTTGGCCGTGGACGGTACCGAGATCTTGTCCTCGGCGCTGCGCTTGGGGATCTCGCGGATGAAGTAGACGGTCAGCGCGGAGATGCCGTACGAGGCGGCGTTGAAGTACAGGGCCAGGTCCACGTTGGACGTGTGGAACAGCGGGGTGACCCGGCTGACTCCCTCGCTGACCAGCGCGAGCACGCTGAACACGCCGGCCGCGAGCGGCGCCGTCCCGTACGTGGTGAGCAGGCTGAGCTGGTTGGCGCGTTCCAGCTTGTCCTTGGGCACCAGGTTCGGCACCGAGGCGGAGGTGGCCGGATTCCAGAACTGGCTGGTCACCCCGGCCAGGAACTTGGCCACGTAGATCCAGGTCAGGTTCGGGAACAGCGGGATGGACAGGAACAGCAGGCCGCGGATCACGTCGCCGACGATCATCGTCATCCGGCGGTCCCACCGGTCGGCCAGCGCCCCGGCCAGCGGCCCGACCAGCAGCGCGGGCAGCAGCGTGGCCAGCCACACCCCGCCGACAGCCGAGCTCTTGGCCACCGCGCCGCTGCCCGCCAGTGAGGGCGCCAGCGCGGTCAGCGCCACGATGCTCAGCCAGTCACCCAGGCTGGACAGGGACAGCGCGACCCACAGCCGCCGGAACGGCCGGATGGCCAGCACCCCCGGTTCGCGGGCATGCTGACGCCGCGCGGCGCCGTCTGGGAGCTTCCCCCGGTCGGCGCCGTCCCCCTGTGGCCTGCCCGGCCCGGCGCGGAAGTTCACGGCGTAAGCGTATCGGCAGTACTGACCGCATAACTGATTAGTCCTTGATCGTGATTTGGTCCCCAAAGGTCAAGATCATTTTTTCACCGAACGGGCCGGGCTCGCCGCCTTCTTCTTAGCTGGCGCGCTCTTCTTGGCGGCCGGCGCGCTGCGACGGCGCGGCGACGGGGCGGCCGCGCGCCGGTCGGCCAGCAGCTCGGCCCCCCGGGCGATGGTGATGGAGGCCACCTCGTCGCCCTTGCGCAGCGACGCGTTGGTCTCCCCGTCGGTGACGTAGGGGCCGAACCGGCCGTCCTTGATCACCATCGGCTTGCCGGTGGCCGGGTCCTGGCCGAGCTCGCGCAGCGGCGGCGCGGTCGCGCCGGTGCGCCGGCCCCGCGCCTTGGGCTGGGCGAACAGCTCCTTGGCCTCGGCCAGGGTCAGCGTGAACAGCTGTCCCTCGGACTCCAGCGAGCGGCTGTCGGTGCCCCGCTTGGCGTACGGGCCGTACCGGCCGTTCTGCACGGTGACCGGCTCGCCGTCCAGCTCGCCCAGGTTGCGGGGCAGGCTGAGCAGCTTGAGCGCGTCCGCCAGCGTCACCGTGTCCAGCGCCATCGACTTCAGCAGCGAGCCGGTCCGCGGCTTGGCCGAGGCCGGAGCGCCTTCCGGCAGCACCTCGGTGACGTAGGGGCCGAACCGGCCCGCCTTGGCGACGATCTCACGGCCGCTGTCCGGGTCGGTGCCGAGAAGCACGTCCCCGTTCGGCTGGCTGAAAAGCTCTTCCGCCTTTTCTACGGTCAGCTCGTCGGGGGCGATGTCGTCGGGGACGTTCACCCGCTGGTCGTCCCGCTCCAGGTAGGGGCCGTAGCGGCCGACCCGCACGACGATGTCCGAGCCGGCCAGCGGGAACGAGCTGACCTCACGGGCGTCGATGTCGCTGATGTCGCCGACCAGG
This sequence comes from Streptosporangiaceae bacterium, assembly GCA_050011155.1. Classification (GTDB taxonomy): domain Bacteria; phylum Actinomycetota; class Actinomycetes; order Streptosporangiales; family Streptosporangiaceae; genus Palsa-504. The sequence goes on along the minus strand of JBEKJP010000127.1, from coordinate 4,608 downwards.
GACTTCAGCCCCGGGTCGGCCTCGTCGTCGTCGTCACCGAAGTAGAACCGGCGCAGCCACGGCACCCGCTCGGCCTCGCCGCGGGAGATGTCGTCGAGGACGTCCTCCATGTGCGCGGTGAACTCGTAGTCGACCAGCTGGCCGAAGTGCTGTTCCAGCAGCGTGATCACGGCGAAGGCCAGGAACGAGGGGACAAGCGCGGTGCCCTTCTTGAACACGTAGCCGCGGTCCAGGATCGTGCCCATGATCGTCGCGTAGGTGGACGGCCGGCCGATCTCCCGGTCTTCCAGCTCCTTGACCAGCGAGGCCTCGGTGTAGCGGGCCGGCGGCCGGGTGGAGTGCTCGGCCGGGGCCAGGCGCAGCGCGTCGAGCGGGTCGGCCTCGGCCATCGGCGGCAGCCGCCGCTCCCTGTCGTCCCGGTCGCTGGCGTCGTCGGTGTCCTCGACGTAGGCCTTGAGGAAGCCGTAGAAGGTGATGATCTTGCCGCTGGCGCCGAACTCGGCCCGCTCGCGCGCGGTCGAGGTGCCCGCCACCCGGACCGAGACCGACTCGCCGGTCGCGTCCTTCATCTGCGAGGCCACGGTGCGCTGCCAGATCAGCTCGTACAGGCGCCGTTCGTCGGAGGACAGCTTCTCCCTGGCCACCTGGGCCGGGGTGCGGAAGGTGTCCCCGGCGGGCCGGATGGCCTCGTGCGCCTCCTGCGCGTTCTTCACCTTGCTGGCGTAGGTGCGCGGGGCGTCCGGGACGTAGTTCGCGCCGTACAGCTCGGCCGCCTGCTTGCGGGCCGCGCTGATCGCGGTCTGGGAGAGCGTCACCGAGTCGGTGCGCATATAGGTGATGTAGCCGTTCTCGTACAGGCGCTGCGCGACCGACATCGTGTGCTTGGCCGAGAAGCCCAGCTTGCGGGAGGCTTCCTGCTGCAGCGTGGTGGTGCGGAACGGCGCGTAGGGCGAGCGCCGGTAGGGCTTGCGCTCCACGCTGGACACGGCGAAGGCCGCGGCCTGCAGGCGCTCGGCCAGCGCCGCGGCGGCCGCGGCGTCCAGGTGCAGGACGTCTTTGCTATTCGGGCGCAGCTCGCCGACGGAAGTGAAGTCGCGGCCCTGGGCCACCCGGCGGCCGTCGACGGTGACCAGGCTGGCGGTGAAGGTCGTCGGCTCTTCCGCGTCCGGCTTGCCGTGCTCCTTCGTCGCGAACTCGGCCTCGATGTCGGAGTAGGCGGCCGCGCGGAACGCGATCCGGTCCCGCTCCCGGTCGACCACCAGGCGGGTCGCGACCGACTGCACCCGGCCGGCCGACAGCTTGGGCATGACCTTCTTCCACAGCACGGGCGAGACCTCGTACCCGTACAGCCGGTCGAGCACCCGGCGCGCCTGGTAGGCGTCGACCTTGCCCTGGTTGAGCTCCTGCGGGTTGGCGATGGCGCGGGCGATCGCCTCCGGGGTGATCTCGTGGAAGACCATCCGGCTGGTCGGGACCTTGGGCTTGAGCTCCTCGAGCAGGTGCCAGGCGATGGCCTCGCCCTCGCGGTCCTCGTCCGTTGCCAGCAGGAGTTCGTCGGCGTCCTTGAGCAGGCTCTTGAGCTTGGAGACCTGCTGCTTCTTGTCGTTGTGGACGACGTACAGGGCCTGGAAGTTGTCGTCCACGTTCACGCCGAGGCGGGCCCACGGCTCGCCCTTGTACTTGGCCGGGATGTCGGCCGCGCTGTCCGGCATGTCGCGGATGTGGCCCACGCTGGACTCGACCACGTAGCCCTGGCCGAGGTACCCGGCGATGGTCCTGGCCTTCGACGGCGACTCGACAATGACCAGCTTGGTACCGCCGCCGTTACCCGTGGCGGCCGCGCCCTGGCTGGCCCGCTTGGTCCCCGTCTTCGGCTTTGCCGTGTTCGTCCTTGGTGGCACTCTCTTCCCGTCCTCGCATCCGCGTCATGACCGTCCTTACCGTACCCTCCCGGTCACACGCCGCCCTTCAGCTGAAACCACCGGCCCGGTTCGGTGTGTTCCCGAGGGCTCGCCGCAAAACGCCGCAGATTTTGATACCGCAGGTTGAATCGCCGGTGAACCCGAGCACAATAAGACCGATGGCCGATTACGCCTACCTCGTCGTGTACCTGCCCCGCGGCTTGTCCCGAGATGCTCGCGACGCCGCCCGGCGGATCCTGACCGACCACGCCGAGTACGGGGACTGGGAACTATCCAAGCTCTCGCTCAGCGCCGACGGCAGCAGGAAGGCTACCCTCCGAAGGCGAATCATACGCCCAGTCCGCACATTCTGAGCTCTACCCGGCCCGGGGAGCATCGGCGGACCGTTCCTGCCTGCGGATATAAGGTGCTGGATTTGTCCCGGACATGCTCGTACCTAGGCGGCCGGGCCGGACCGGCGGTCGCGGGCGCGACGCCCGGCGATCTTCAGTGCGGATGCCCCGGCCAGCAATGCACCGACGGCCAGGACCGCGAAGGAAACACTGTTCATGCCCGAGTTAGCCGCCGGCCGGGCGGCCGCAGGCACGTCGGCCAGGCCCGGCAGGGCCCCGAGTCCGGCCAGCTGGGTAGCGGCCGGGACATTCCTGTCGCCCGCGCGGACGGCGGTGAGCGGTCCCAGGACGGGCACCGTCTTGAGCACCGGTGCTGGCCGGCCGGCCCCGAGCACCGCCGTGACCGGAGCCACCACCCGCTGGACCGCCTGGCTGACGGTCGCGCCGAGACCCGGGCCGGAGCCGCTCTGGCCGGCGACGCCAGGCAGCCCGCCGACGGTGGCCGCGAGCGTGAGCGCGGTCGCCTTCGCCGCCCACCACGCCCACCGACGCATGGGCACTAGCCGCCGCCTTAGCACAGTGTGTTAACATAGCATCACAAGGAGTACTCGCGGCGCGTTAGGCGCTAACAGCGGTCAAGGAAGCCGTCCAGGACGCGAGTCCCGAAACGCAGGCCGTCGACGGGAACGCGTTCGTCGACCCCGTGAAACATCCCGGAAAAGTCCAGATCTGGCGGAAGCTGGAGCGGCGTGAAGCCAAAGCAGCGCATGCCCAGGCGACTGAACTGCTTGGCGTCGGTGCCCGCCGACAGGCAGTAAGGTATCACCTGCGCGTCCGGGTCCTCGGCCAGGAGAGCCCCGGTCATCGCGTCGTAGAGATCCCCGTCGGGGGTAGTTTCCAGGGCTATATCGTGATGAATGAACTCCCGGGTCACGCCCGGGCCGAGCACCCGGTCGAGCTCTTCGAGGAACTCCTCCTCGTGCCCCGGCAGGAAGCGTCCGTCCACTTCCGCGGTCGCCTCGGTCGGGACGACATTGACTTTGTACCCGGCGCGCAGAACCGTCGGATTCACCGTGTTCCGCAGGGTCGCGCCTATTATCCGCGATATGGAGCCGATTTTACCGAGCGGTTGAGTTGGATCGTTCGGCCTAAATTCAATGGTGAGAGCCGCACAGGCACCTTCCAGGAAAGCCTGGACAGACGGGATGAGGCGGACAGGCCATTCGTGCCGGCCCAGCCGGCCGATGGCCTCGGCCAGCTCGGTCACCGCGTTGTCCGGGTGCACCATCGACCCGTGCCCGGCCGCGCCGCGCGCGGTCAGCCGCAGCCACGCCATGCCCTTCTCCGCGGTCTGGAGCAGGTAGAGCCGTTTGTCACCGAGGGTCAGGCTGAACCCGCCGACCTCGCCGACCGCCTCGGTGACCCCCTCGAACAACTCCGGGTGCTTGTCCACCAGGAAGCGCGCCCCCCAGTTGCCCCCCGCCTCCTCGTCGGCGGTGAACGTGATCACGACATCGCGGGCCGGCTTGCGCTGCTGGCGCATGCGCTGGCGCACCACCGCCAGCATCATCGCGTCCATATCCTTCATGTCGATGGCGCCGCGGCCCCACAGGCAGCCGTCGGCCTCCTCGGCCGAGAACGGGTCGTACCGCCAGTCCGGGGCGTTAGCCGGGACGACGTCGAGGTGGCCGTGCACGAGCAGGGCCGGGCGATTGCGGTCCTGGCCCTCGAGCCTGGCCACCACGCTGGTGCGCTTGGGGTGTGACTCCAGGACCGTGGGCTCCAGGCCGACCTCGGACAACTGGGCGGCGACGTACTCGGCCGCCTGGCGCTCGCCGGGCCCGGAGTGGTCACCCGGGTTGGAGGTGTCGATCCTGAGCAGGTCACGGCAGATGCCGACGACCTCGTCCTGCGCGGTCACCTGGTTCGCTGTCACCCTCCTATCGTTGCACCCGGACGTTGCCGCGGAGCGGCGGGGCGTTTGTCGCGGGGCGGCGGGGCGTTTGTCGTGGGGCGGGGGAAGATTTGCTGCCTGCGCCGCTCGCTTGCGGGCGCTCTGTTTGCTAAGGTAGGCCAGCCGATGCGTACCCAGCATCGGGCGTCCGGGTGGCGGAATAGGCAGACGCGCTAGCTTGAGGTGCTAGTGCCCGTATAGGGCATGGGGGTTCAAGTCCCCCCTCGGACACATATTTCGGTGCGATCTCCCCTAAACCACGCACTACTCGAACACGCGTGCTGGGTGGCTGGTCCTTACGGCCGCCTCGGCTCCCGGCGCCTCCTGTGCGGGAGGCGGCCATGACTGCCCGGCCTGTTGCCCCTGTCATCCCTGCTGCTGGCCGTGGTCGTCCTCGGCC
>JBEKJP010000126.1:0-22512 GCA_050011155.1 Streptosporangiaceae bacterium | reverse complement strand
ACCTGCTGCTCTCTTCGCTGCGTGGAAGACGAAAGGGCTGGAGCTTCTCACCAGCTACGCATCACTGACGGCAGCGCCTACGGCATCGGCGGGACGGCGGGATGCTCGTCGAAGAAGCGGATGAGCTCGGCGCTGGCGTCCGGCCCCCGGGGGTCGGTATAGGAGCCGTGCGGGACGCCACCGGACCAGGCGTGGCCGCCCTGGTGGATGGTCCAGCGCTCGGCCAGAGCCGCGCCCGCGGAGTCCTGGTAGCGGGTACGGGTGTAGGCATGCCCGCCGGCCACCTGCCCTGTGGTCACCGCGGTCGGCGGGGTGTGCGGGCGGCCGTCCGGGCGGGCCGCCGCCAGCGCGTCGTCGATGAGGCCCGCGGCATTGGCGGGGACCACGGTGGCATCCCGGTCACCGTGGAAGACGATCAGCGGCACGGGGCGGCCCAGGGGCCGGGCCGGCCGTGACGGGCCCTGTTTCATCGCGGCGAACGCGGAGGCCACGTTGCCGGCGGCGGCGTAGGGCAGACCGGAGTGCACGCCGACGGCGGCGTAGAGATCGGGGTACACCGCGGCCATCACCGCGGCCATCGCCCCGCCGGCGGAAAACCCGGCCACGTAAACCCGGGTGGCATCTGCCCCGTAGCGTTCGGTGACCTGGCGAGTGATCCCGGCGATCAGCGAGGGCTCGCCGACGTCGCGGCGCTGGTGGCCGGGGACAAACCAGTTCCAGTACTTACCCGCGTTCGCCGAGGGGGGCTGTTCCGGGTAGGCGACCAGGAATCCCCGCCGCTCGGCATGGTCGTTCATGCCGGTGGCGGCGGCGAAGATCGCCGCGTCCTGGGTGCCGCCGTGCAGCATCACGACTAGGGGCAGGGGGCCGTCGGCGTGGCTGGGGGGGATGTAGAGCCGGTAGGCGCGGGTGCCGATGGCGTTGGTGTAGGAAAAGGCCTCAAACCGGGCCGCCGATCGGTTCACGGCCGGGGCCGCGGGCCGGAGCGGGCGGTCCAGATCCCGGACGTCTCGGCTGGGGAGACCGCGCCGGCGGGTCAACCAGCCGGGAAGGGTCCGCCCCCATTGGATGCCCTGGCCGACGGGCAGCGCTGGCCGGGGGGCGGGGTAGCGGCCAGGCGTACTCCCGGTCTCCTGCCCGGCGGATGGCGCATCTGGCGTCCTCCGTGTCACCGCCGGGCTGGCCAGTGTTTGCTGGATCAGCGCGGTTGCCTCAGCGAGGCGACCCTGGCGGGTCAGGCGGGTGGCCTCAGCCATCGCCGTCATCTGGCGCGCATGCATGGCGGTGTCCCTTCTCGTGGTCGTCTTCCGCTGGTCTCCTGGCCGACGGATGGTCCCCTGGCCGGCCCGTACTTCGCTGGGACCGGCGGTCTTGGTCGCCTGTGAGCACGACGGCTTAGGCGGTGCGCGGCGCCAGGGCGGCCTTCACTGCTATGGGGGCCCGGAAGGCGCCGAGCACCTCCACGGAGGCAATCGTGGCCAGGGCCAGCTGGGGGGAGACGTCGGCGGCGATACTCGCCAGCCCGAGCACCCGGATGTGGATCATCTGCCCGGCGTCGCGGATTTCCTCCAGATCGCGACGGGTGTAGTGAGAGCTGCCCAGAGTGAGGGTGCGCCGAGCCGCCGTCTGGTCGAGCGCCTCGCCCCGGGCGGCGAGCTGAGTACGAATGGCCGTGCGGATGAAATCGGTGCGGTTCGTGTAGAAGCCTTCCTGGACCAGCAGGTCGATCTGACCGAGGTCCACCAGGCCCAGGTTGATAGTGATCTTCTCCGTCTTTTCGCTCTCCCCCTTGGCCATCCGTCCACCATCTTCCGACCATCTCGTGACCATCTATATGGATGGTACGTTCGGGAGCCGCAGTGCTGCAAGGGCCCGGTAGCAGTGTCCGCGCGCGATGCGTTTCCAGCCTGCGGGCAGCAACGGACGGCCTATCCGGGTGGGGCGCCCGGCGGGTGGGGCGCCCGGCGGGTGATCCGCCACAGCGCCTACGCACACGACGTCCTCCTTCTCTTGCCTGGCTGGTGTTTCCCGCGGGCCGGAATGGCCTGCGTGCTTGACAAATCAATCATATGCTAAGTATAGTTAGCAAAAGGATCCTGAGGAGGAACTATGACCAACACCCACACTGCGGGCGAGCGAGTTCAGGAAGAAGTCCTGAAGACGGTTCACAACAGCCAGTCAGTAGTAGTCGCAGCGATCGAGGCCTGGGCCCGCACGGTCCAGTCCATTACGCCGGCGCTGCCGGATGCGAACGTGCCACTTGCCGGAAAGCTGCCCAAGCCGCAGGAGCTCATCGCGAGCGCCTACGACTTCGCCGAGCAGCTGCTGGCCAGCCAGCGGAAGTTCGCCGAGGACTTCCTCAAGATGACCGCGCCGATGCTCACCGGCCAGGATGACGCCCCGGCCGGGAAGAACGGCTCAACGGCGAAGTAGCCCCTAAGCGCGCTGCGAACCATGCATGGTTCGCAGCGCGATCGTGGTGCCTACGATATTTAAAAAGACATCCAGCATCTGCCGGCAAAACGATCCTGCACAGTCACCACCGGTCGGTACGGCTGTGCCGCTTCCGAACGGCCGACCTGGCGTGAGCGCCGAGATGACGGTGACGCATCTCCCCACATGCTCGCGGAAGGCCTCCGGTGGCTCAACGGACAGCGGGCACGCTACGGCCTCACCCGCCGCGCCGTGGCCACGTCGCAGCTCCGAGCGAATCGGGAAGGAACGGGAGGGGTCATGGGCGTCGATCATGGTTTCGGGGTCCGGGTGCTCGAGGATCCGCTGACGAACAAGGGCACCGCGTTCTCCGAGGAAGAACGCTCCGGGCTGGGCCTGTGCGGCCTGCTGCCGGCTGTGGTGGAGACGCTGGAGCAGCAGGTGCACCGCAGGTACCTGGCCTATCAGGAGCAGTCCACCGACATCGCCCGGCACATTAACCTGCGCGCACTGCAGGACACCAACGAGACACTGTTCTACCGGCTGGTGTCCGACCACATCGAGGAGATGCTGCCGGTCCTTTACACCCCGACAGTCGGACTGGCCTGCCAGCGCTTCAGCGAGATCTACCGCCGTCCGCGCGGCCTTTTCATCGCCTACCCCGACCGCGACCGCATCGGGGAGATCCTGCGTAACCGGCCGCGGCGGGAGGTCGACGTCGTCGTCGTCACCGACGGGCAACGGATTCTGGGCCTGGGTGATCAGGGCATCGGCGGCATGGGCATCCCGATCGGCAAGCTGTCGCTGTACACGGCGCTGGGCGGCATCGACCCGGCACGCACCCTGCCGGTGCTGCTGGATGTCGGCACCGATAACGCCGAGCTGCTGGCTGACCCGCTGTACCTGGGCTGGCGGCACCACCGGATCGGCGGCGCCGGCTACGACGACTTCGTCGACCGGTTCGTCCAGGCCGTGCGCGCCGAATTGCCCGGTGTGCTGCTGCAATGGGAAGACTTCGCCACCCCGCACGCCCTGCCGGTCCTGGAGCGCTACCGCGACCAGTTGCCCAGCTTCAACGACGACATCCAGGGCACTGCTGCCGTCGTCCTGGCCGCGATATCCGCCGGGGCAGCGGCCACCGGGTCGCGGCTGCGCGAGCAGATGGTGGTGATGCTCGGCGCCGGGTCCGCGGGCATCGGGGTCTGCGAGCAGGTCGTGCGGTCGATGGTGGCCGACGGCCTGTCCGAGCAGGGCGCCCGCGCCAGGATCTGCGTGGTCGACATCAACGGCCTGCTCACCGCGGACCGGCCGGACCTAGACCCGGCGCAGCGCCGGCTAGCCCAGCCGCCGGGCGCCGTGCCCGGCACCGAACCTGGCCGGCCAGCGAACCTTACCGAGGTGATCGACGCTGTACACCCGACCGCGCTTATCGGCCTGTCAACCGCGAGCGGGGCCTTCACCGAACAGGTCGTGCGCCGCGTCGCCGCGCACGCCAGACGGCCGGTCATCATGCCGCTGTCCAACCCGACCAGCCGCAGCGAGGGCCGCCCACAGGATCTCGCCGACTGGACCGACGGCCGAGCGCTCATCGCCACCGGCTCCCCGTTCCCGCCGGTAAGGGTCGGCGACGCCAGCATCCCCGTCGCCCAGTGCAACAACATCTATATCTTCCCCGGAGTCGGCCTGGCGGTGACCGCCGTGCGCGCAACCCGCGTCACCGACGCCATGATGACGGCGGCGGCCGCCGCCGTCGGTGACGCCGCCACGATCAGGCACGACCCGCACGGGACCCTGCTCCCGGACCGTGCTCAGCTCGCCGGCACCGCAACAGCCGTGGCAAGAGCCGTCGCCAAGGCCGCGGTAGCCGATGCCGTCGCGCCCGTGCTTACCGATGACCAGATCGATCAGGCCATCGACCGCACCAGATGGCTACCTCGCTATCGACCGGTCACGCGTTCTGCCTGGTGATCCCGCGGACTGGCCGCTGCGGCGCCGAGATCGCCGCCGGCCTTCATCACGGTCCGCGCTCAGGAGCTGGCCTGCTGCTCTGGCGGTGATGCGGGCGGATCGGCTGGTACCGTCCCGGGGCCCTCCACGGCCGGCCGGGCGGCGGATGCGGGCAGCTGCGCCTTCATCCGGGCCAGCTCGCCGTCCACGTCGTGGCCCGCGGTCAGGGCATCCAGCTGAGACTGGACGTCATCGCGCCCGCCGGGCAGGGTAGCGTCCTCCAGGGCACCGGAGGCCAGCAGCTCGTCCAGCGCGCCCGCCCGGGCCTGCATCTGCTCGGTCTTGTCCTGAGCGCGCTGCATGGCCATGCCGACGTCGCCCATCTCCTCGGAGATCCCGCTGACCGCCTCGCCGATGCGGGTCTGCGCCTCGGCGGCGGTGTAGGTGGCCTTGAGGGTTTCCTTGCGGGTACGGAACGCATCCACCTTCGCCTGCAGCCGCTGCAAGGCGAGGGTGAGTTTCTCCTCTTCCGCCTGCAGCGACGCCTGCTGGCTCTGCAGGTCGCTGATCTGGGCGGTTGCCGCTGCCCGGCGGACCAGCGCCTCGCGGGCGAGGTCCTCGCGCCCCGCAGCGAGCGCCTGCTGCGCCTGGCCCTGTAGTTTGCCGGCGAGGAGCTCCAGCTGGGTGATCTGCAGTTCGATGCGCTTGCGGCTGGTCGCCACGTCCGCAAGCCCGCGGCGCACCTTCAGCACCATCTCGAGCTGCCGCTCGTAAGAGTAATCGAGCATCTCCCGAGGATCCTCGGCCCGGTCCAGGGCCTTGTTCGCCTTGGCCCGGAACAACGCGGCTATACGGCGGCTGATGCTCATCCCGGTCCACTTCCCTTCATCGGCCGGAGGCCCCTGGCCCCGATGGTACGTCCTAGGCGTGGCGATGACGCTGCGCGGGCCAACTGGCCGCCGTCCTGTGCGCCAGCACCGACGTCGTCGTCTGCACCACCCCCGGCCGGCCCGCCACCCGGTAATTTTTGTTCACATCCGCACCACTGGAAATTCGACAATTAGGAAAAACAAGAAAGTGTAGTAACATAAGGAACGGTGCTCCGGGAAAATCCGGACCCGGCAATTACATCCGCAAGATTATACAGGTGCAATTGCCGGGGTTTGTTATACGGCAGTGTCGGCTAGGACGCCGAAAACCGAAGGAACGGCGACTCCGCGTAGGAAAACTATTTCCCCGCCGCGACCTGCCCAGTGCCACTGACGGCCATCCGCATCAGTTCGTCATGCCGCTGGGCATCCGGACAGGAACATCCTCTCCAAAGGAGATCGCTATGAGACGTATAACCTTCGATATCTTGATGGCCACCGCGGGATTGTTCCTCGCGGTCACGCTGATCGCGTCCGGGGCGCTGCTGCTCTGGGCCCATAGCTTCATCGGCAACGAAGTCCACACCCAGCTCGCCGCGCAGCAGATCTACTTCCCGCCCGCGAACAGCAAGGCCGTCGCCGCCCCCGAGTTCGCCGCGATGCGGCAGTACGGCGGCCAGCAGCTGACCACCGGCGCCCAGGCCGAGGTCTACGCCGACCACTTCATCGCCAACCACCTCAAGGTGATCGGCGGCGGCAAGACCTACGCGCAGCTGTCGGCCGAGGCCATCGCGCAGCCCAAGAACGCCGCGCTGGCGGACCAGGTCGCCACGGTGTTCAAGGGCGAGACCCTGCGCGGCCTGCTGCTCAACGCCTACGCCTTCGGGACTATGGGCATGATCGCCGGCATCGCCGCGATCGCCGCCTTCATCGCCGCCGCCGTGATGCTGATACTCAGCGGGCTTGGCCTGATGCACGCCCGCCGCGTCTCGCCCGCGACCGAAATTCTCAGCGGTCATGCCGCCCCCGCTCAGACCCCGGTCGCCGCGGCGCCGGGCAATCAGGTCTGATCTTAGGTTCGGAACGGGCCGTGGTGACACGCTTGCTCAGTGCTGTCACCACGGCCCGTTCGGAGTAATGATCTTTTTACGAGTCAGATCAGGAGCAAGCATGACCGCCTGGGAGAACGGGCCCGGCTCGGTGCCGCCAGCGCCGGAGGACCTGCCCGACCATGTCGTCCAGGAGCTATTCACCCTCGGCCTGAGGATCCAGGGCGACGCGGCCCGCAGCGAACCCGCGGTCGCGAAGCAAATCAACGGCTACGCCGAGATCCTCGACGAAGTCATCGCCACGATCCGCACCAGCATTGTCGGGTGCCACCTGAGATTTAATTTAGTTCAGGCAAGCCGGGGTAGCGCCCCGAGTCCGTCATAACGCCGCCGGGCTGACGCCCATGATCACATCATTTCCCCGGCGAGCTGCGCCGCTTCCTCGTCGAGGTGGTAGAACTCGGGACCGGCCGTATTCAGCGGGCCTTAGTGCTGAGATAGAGGCCGCCGGCGCCAGGCGAGAACGGTCTGGTCACGCGCGGTCCACGGTGAGATCGAGGAAATGGGTGGCGCAGGAGATGCACGGATCGTAGTTGCGGATCGCCTGCTCGCACTGCCAGGTCAGCCGCTCGTCGTCGAGATCCAGCCGGCCGGCCACGAACCGGCGCAGGTCGTCCTCGATGCTGGCCTGATTCTGCGAGGTGGGCGGCACGATCCGGGCGGAGGTGATGAGGCCTTCGGCGTCGAGGGCGTACCGGTGGAACAGCACGCCGCGCGGCGCTTCGGTGGCACCATGCCCCACGCCGGCCCGCGGCGGAACGTCCACCTGGCACGGCGCGGGCGGCTCGTACTGCCCGATCAGCCGTAGCGCCTCGTCGACCGCGTACACCACCTCGACGGCGCGGACCAAGATGCTGCGGTACGGGTTGCGGCACTCGGCGCCGAGGCCCGCTTCGTCGGCGGCCTGCCGCGCCACGGGTGAGAGCCACTGCCGGCTCAGGTTGTAGCGGGCGGTCGGGCCGGTCAGGTACCGGCCCCGTCCGGCCAGCCGGGCGTACAGCGCCGTCGAGTGTGGTACCTGCTCCTCGATGACGTGGTCCTCGAACTCCGCCGGGGCGAACGCCAGGCCACCGGTGGTGGCGACCGTGCCCCGGTCTATGGCGTACTGCCCGGGCGTGACCAGGGCGAGCATCTCGTGGTCGTGATGGAAGTCGGGGAAGTCGAACCCGGCCGCCCAGCGCACGGTGTCCAGGGCCTGGTCCAGCGCGACGCGCAGCTTCTCGGCCAGGACCGCCATCTCGGACTTGGCCGGCGCCCGGTAGAAGCCGCCCACCCGGACGTTGACCGGGTGGATCGCCCGGCCGCCGACCAGCTCCATGATCGCGTTGCCGGCCTTCTTCAGCGCCAGCCCCCGCTCGATCAGGTCGCGGCGGTCTTCAGCGAGGGCCAGCGCGCTGGTGTAGCCGAGGAAGTCGGGGGCGTGCAGCAGGTAGATATGCAGGGCGTGGCTCTCGATCCACTCTCCGCAGTAGAGCAGGCGGCGCAGATCGGCGATCGGCTCGGTGACCTCGATCCCGCAGGCCGCCTCGATGGCCAGGCACGCGCTCATCTGGTAGGCGACCGGGCAGATCCCGCAGATGCGAGCGGTGATGTCGGGCGGCTCGGTGTGCCGCCGCCCGCGCAGGAACGCCTCGAAGAACCGCGGCGGCTCGTAGATCTCCAGCCGCACGTCCTCGACGGCACCCCCGCGCACCCGCACGTGCATCGCGCCTTCACCCTCGACCCGGGCCAGCGCGCGGACGGACAGCGTGCGGTCGTTGCGGTGACTCACTCGCTTCGCCTCTCGTGAGATCGCGCGACCCGGGACAGTTCGATGAACGCGGGCGCGCCGGCGTTGAACGTGCGGAAGGCCCGCACGACATCGGCCTCGGCCATGCCGGTGGCCCGCAGCAGTCCCACCTGGGCCGCCGCGTTGGGTGTCTCCATCGGGCCGAAACAGCCGTAGCACCCGCGATGGTGAGCGGGGCACAGGGCCCCGCACCCCGCGTGCGTCACCGGTCCGAGGCACGGCGTGCCGTGCGCGACCACCACGCACACGTTGCCGCGCTGCTTGCACTCGAAGCACACGCTGTGGGCGGGGATGTTCGGCTTGCGGCCGACCAGCAGGGCCGTGATGACCTCCAGCAGCTGGCGCCGGTCGATCGGGCAGCCGTGCAGCTCGAAGTCGACGTCCACATGCGCCGCGATCGGGGTGGACGTGGCCAGGGTGGAGATGTAGTCCGGCCGGGCGTACACCACGGAGGTGAACTCCTCGACGTCGGCGAAGTTGCGCAGGGCCTGCACGCCGCCCGCGCTGGCGCACGCCCCGATCGTCACCAGCGTCCGTGACATCTCGCGTACCTGCCGGATCCGCTCGGCGTCGTCCGCCGTGGTGATCGAACCCTCCACCAGGGACACGTCGTACGGGCCGGGCTGGATCTCGCTGGCGGCCTCCGTGAAGCGCGCGATCTTCACCCGCCCGGCGATCGCCAGCAGCTCATCCTCGCAGTCGAGCAGGGTGAGCTGGCAGCCGTCGCAGGATGCGAACTTCCACACCGCCAGGGTAGGCACGTCCATCACAGCTCCCGGACCCTCATCAGCGCCGCCGCCCGGTCGTAGCTGACCACCGGGCCGTCCCGGCAGACCAGCAGGGGACCGAACTGGCAGTGCCCGCACCAGCCGACCCCGCAGCGCATGTTGCGCTCGAGTGACACGCGTATCCGGCTCGCGGGAATGCCGCGCGCCGCGAGGGCATCGGCGGTGAACCGCATCATGACGTCCGGGCCGCAGACAAACGCCACGCTGTTGTCCGGCACGAGCCCGGCCGGCTCGATGAGCGCCGTGACCAGCCCGACCTGACCGCTCCAGCCGCTGTCGGCCCGGTCGACCGTGACCGCCACCTCCACCCCGTCGCGGTCCCAGCGTTCCAGTTCGTCGCCGTAGAGCAGGTCACCGGGGGTCCGCGCGCCGGCCAGGAGCACGATCCGGCCGTAGCGGGACCGGTCGGCGAGCGCGCTGAGCACCACGGGACGCAACGGCGCGAGGCCGATCCCGCCCGCCACGATCACGATGTCCCGCCCGGCCGCGGACGCCACATCCCAGCTGGTGCCGAACGGACCGCGCACGCCGATCAGGCTGCCGGGCGACGCGGCGTGCAGGGCCCGGGTGACGGCACCCACCGCGCGCAGCGTGTGCTCCAGCCGATTGGCCCGCCCGCCGCCGTTATCACCCAGACCGCTCACCGAGATGGGTACCTCGCCGATGCCGAACGCGGTCAGCATGGCGAACTGCCCCGGCGCGAAGGCCGGGACCGGCTGGGCGGGTCCGGTGAGTTCCAAGGTGACCGTGTCGGCGGTGTCCTCGCGGCGGGAAGCCACCCGGTAAAAGCGTGGCACCGCGGCCGTCTCCGCCGCTGGCTCGGTCAGCGCGGGCGGTGCCGTCCGCTGGCTGGTCATGGGTTCACGGCCCCGATGTGGGCGTGACTCAGCTGGGACGGCGCGGCGTACAGGTCCAGCAGGCGGAGCCGGGTCGCCTGCAGCCGTTCGGTGATGACCGGCGTGAACGCGCGCAGCATGGCGTATCCGAAGGCCGGATCGGCCTCGCAGCGACGGCGTACCGAGGCGGCGTCGAACGCGATCGCGGTGGTGGCCAGCCGGGCTACCGCACCGAATTGCCAGCGGTAGGGCGGATGCAGCCAGGACCAGCCGAGCACCGTGCCGGGGCCCAGCGTCTCGACGATCTGATCACCGCGGCCCGGCACCCGCATGTCCAGTGCGGTGCCGCCCTGCTCGATCAGCCAGAACATGTCCGCGACGCCGCCCTCGTCGAACAGGCGCTCCCCAGCCTCGAACGCTACCGTTATGCCGTCCTCGGCTAGGACCGCCCGCTGGGTGTCGGTGAGCACGGCAAAAAAGGGCTGGGCCGAGATCCGCGCGGCCACGGTGTCCGTCATGGGCTGTCCTCGTCCGTGGCCGCCGCTTCCAGCATGCTGGCCAGGGCGGACACCTCCTGGGTGATGTCGATGCCGGTCGGGCACCAGGCGATGCACCGCCCGCAGCCCACGCACCCGGATGAGCCGAACTGATCGTGCCAGGTGCCCAGCTTGTGGGTGATCCACTGCCGGTACCGGCTCTGCCCGCTGGTGCGCACGCTGCCGCCGTGCAGGTAGGAGAAGTCCAGGGCGAAGCAGGAGTCCCAGACCCGCCACCGCTCGGCGTGATCGCCCGTCAGGTCGGTCACGTCCTCGGTGGTCGTGCAGAAGCACGTGGGGCAGACCATGGTGCAGTTTCCGCACGTCAGACAGCGGGAGGCGACATCGTCCCAGTGCGGGGACTCACGGCTGTCCGCCAGCAGCCGCGGCAGGCCCCGCGCCGGCATGGTGCGGCCCATATGGTCGGCCGCCTCGGCTACCGCCGTGGCGGCGTGCCGGACCGTCGCCTCGTCCGCGGCCCGGCTCGGCACGTCGGCCAGCACGTCAGCGCCGGCCGCCGTGCCCGCCCGCACCACGAAACGGTGGTCCCCGCCGTCGGTCAGCTCCGTCATCGCCAGGTCGAACCCCGACTCGGCACCGGGACCGCCACCCATCGACGTGCAGAAACAGGTCGCCCCTGGCTCCGTGCACTCGACCGCGATGACGAACGCGCCATCGCGCCGCCCGCGGTAGACCGGGTCCGCATGCCGGCCGCCGGTCAGCACCTGGTCCAGGATGCCGATCGCGCGCACATCACACGGACGCACCCCGAGCAGGGCGTACCTGGGCGGCTCGGTCGCCTCGCCGCCTTCCGTGGTGCCAGTTTCCACAGTGCCGGTCACCCGGTCCGCGGACCACAACCTGGCCCGGGGCGGATGCAGCACGGTTTTCCACGACTGCGGGCCGGCCGAGTGCCCGAACGCGGCGGTGTCGGACCGTTCCCGCAGCCGGTACCTCCCCGCTTCGGTCTCCACCCCCCACCCGAACGGCAGCTCGGCGGCCGAGGCTAGCTCGGCGACCACGATCGCGCCGTCCCGGACGGTCGGGCCGACCACCGTGTAACCCCGGGCGCGCAGCGCGTCGAACAACGCCGGAAGCCCGTCGGCGTCCACGATCACAGCCTGACCGGGCGGCTCGCGTGCTGGGTCCTCACCAGGATTCATCGCATCGCCTCCGCGCATAGGTGCCTCTTTACCATTCTGGCCAGCGGCACCGCTGCCGTTATGGGGCCTTGGCCGCCGCCCGGAGGGACCTTCGTCCTGGCCCAGGCGCTCTAGCCCTGCTGATAGTGATCGAACACTACGTTCCTGACATCCCGGATCGCCAGGTCAAGCTCGCCGATGGCTTCCCGGACCTTCCTGGCGCCGGGATGCTCCCCCATCAGCCCCAGTGCCATTTCGAGAGCCAGGCCGGCGGAGAACAGCCGGCGCATCACGACATCGTTCAATCCCTCGGCGATGCGGTCGTGCTCCTGCGCTAGGCGCAGTACCACGTCCGCCGTGTCGCCGTTCGGTGTGCTGTCCATCGCCCAGGCCTGCATCCCGACCGGCCGTTACTGGCCGTGCCGCTATGGTCGGAAGCGGCGCGGTCACCTGCGAGGCTGCCCTGAGCCGGGACAGGATCTAAAGGGATACTTTCCTCGGCCGAGCCTACGTCGGCCGCGTCCGCCCTGGATAGGCTGTGCAGGTTAACATAAGCCCTACCCCCGCCAGGCAGGCGCAATCTAGTGCGGCGGGGCTGTTCGCCGTCATCGGCACGTCGGCCACCACCAGGCGCGTCTTCGGCCGCGACAGCGAGTAACCGGTCACCTGTCGTCCCGGGAAGGCAGCGTGAGCAGGGCGATCAGGCACCCGGCCGCGGCCACGCAGGCCCCGATGGTCAGGCCCAGGTCCATCCCGCTGGCGAAGGCGGTGCGGGCCAGGTGCTCTAGCTCGGCACCGAGGATACCGCCGGCCCGGGAGGCCACCTCGAGCGCGCCGCCCACCGAGCCGAGAACGGCCTGCATGGCCGCGTGCGGGACGTGGTAAGGAGCCAGCGTGCTCGTCATCGTGTCCTGGTAGCGGGTGTTCAGCAGGCTGCCGATCACCGCCACCCCCAGCGCGCCGCCGATCTGCAGGAAGGCGCCGTTGGTCGCGGAACCGACCCCGGTGTGCGCGGCGGGCAGCGAGCCCATGACCGACTCGGTCGCCGACGGGATGGCCAGCCCGGCCCCCACGCCGAGCAGGATCAGGCCGGGCAGGACGCCGGTGAAGGTGGTCGCGGCCGAGGCTGTCGACAGCTGCCATAGGCCGACGGCCACGGCCGTCAGCCCGGCCGCCACCGTGAGCTTGGTTCCGGCCAGCCGGACCAGGACGGTGGACAGCGGAGCGACGACCGCGATGGCCCCGGCCGCGGGCAGCACCCGGACTCCGGCTTGCAGCGCCGAGTAACCCAAGCCGAACTGAAGGAACTGGGTCATCACGAACAACGTGCCGAACAGGCCGAACGTGACCAGGCCCAGGGAGCCGACCGCGCCCGAGAACCTCCGGTTCCGGAAGAATCCGAGGTTCAGCATCGGGTGCGAGCTGGCCCGCTCCCAGGCGACGAAGGCGCCCAGCACGATCAGGCCGCCGGCGCCCGCGCCGATCACGACGGGCGAGGACCAGCCGCGCACCGGCGCCTCTATCAGCGACCAGAGCACCAGGCCCAGGCCTGCGACGGACAGTACCGCGCCGGCCAGGTCAGGCGCCTGCGCGGCCGGGTTCCGCGAGTCGGGGATCAGCCAGATCGCGCAGGTCGCGCCGAGCGCGGCGATCGGCACGTTGATCAGGAACACCGAACCCCACCAGAAATGGGCCAGCAGCAGGCCGCCGACGATCGGGCCGAGCGCGATGCCCACCCCGGTGGTTCCTGCCCACATGCCGATGGCCCGCTGCCGTTCGGCCGGATCGCCGAACATATCGGTGATGATCGCGAGCGTCGCGGGCATCATCATGGCCCCGCCGATGCCCATGCTGGCCCGGGCGGCGATCAGCAGGCCGACCGAGCCGGAGAACGCCGCCCAGGTCGAGCCGGCCGCGAAGGCCGCCAGGCCGGCCAGGAACACCCGCTTGCGGCCGATCCGGTCGGCCAGGCTGCCGGCCACCAGGAGCAGGCCGGCGAAGACCATGACGTAGGCGTCGACGATCCACTGCAGCTGCGTGGTGGTGGCGTGCAGGTCGCGGACCAGCGTGGGCAGCGCGACGTTCAGGACCGTGTTGTCCAGCGTGACGATCAGCAGCGAGACACACAGCACGGCCAGGGCGAGCCAGCGGCCGGCTGGCCGGGTGCCTCCTGCCGGCCGTGCCGCCGGGACATGATGGGTACGCGTGGTCATAGGGATCCTTCTCCCTCGGTTGGCCTGGCCTGACGCTAACCGCGCCCCAGCGCCCGGGGGCAGGGCCGTTCGGGCCGGCGCGCGGGACCTTGGGCACGTGGGGAAGGGAGCTACGTCTCTTCTGGAACCGTGCGGGCCCGGATGACGCTGAAGGCATGAACGCGAAGCTCCGCCCGCCGGCTCAGGCCGGGCTGCTCGACGTCGCCGCGCACGCTGGCCCGGTGGGTCAGGGTTCCAGCCCCGGCGACAGGTCCTGCTGCTGCGTGGCCCGGGCCATGGTCCGGGTGGTCATGCCACCCGCCGAGGGCCGGCCGCACGAGACCGAACTGCTCCTGTGCGGCCACCACTACCGGGTCTCGCGCGCGGCGCTGTCCGCGGCGCACGCCCGGGTGGAGGAACTTCCCGCGAGCAAGATGGCGCTGGGGATGTGGTTCGACGACCATGACCGGTCCGCACCCGTCGCCGCCGCCGCCAGCTAACACAGGCAAGGGGTTTAACCATGAAGCACATCACCGGAAAGGCGCCGCGGATCGCGGCGTGCGTCGTGCTGGCCGTCACCGGCCTGGCGCTGCTCGCCGGCCAGGACGACATCCGCAAATTCAACCGAATGCGCAGAATGTGACTGCGCAGAGCCGAGGAGACAAACTGACATGAAGCTGATCACCGCCATCGTCAGGCCGGAGAAGCTCGACGAGCTGACCAGGGTACTGATCGACAACCGGGCCCAGGGCCTGACCGTGACCGAGGTCCGTGGTTTCGGCCGCCAGCTCGGCCATCTCGCCGACCCGCCCGCGCGGGCCGGGGCGGCGTTGCTGCCCAAGATACGGCTGGACATCGTGGCGCTCGACGACGACGCGGAGATCCTGGCCGAGGCCATCGCCAAGCACGCCAAGACCGAGACGATCGGTGACGGGAAGATCTGGGTGACCCCGGTGGACAGCGTCCTGCGTGTCCGGACCGGCGATCGGGACCGCGCCGCGGTATGACCTTTTCCTGGCCCTTTTTCTGCGGGCCAGACGTCCCTGCTTTTACCGACGCCCGCCCCCTAGATATCCGATGGGGGCGGGCTTAGTCGTGAAGTGTGCAGCCAGAGCGGGTCTCTTTCCAAACGAGATCGACTGACAGGCAGGGCGGGAGGCCTCCCATGAGGAGCTCGATGAGCTGGCAATATAGGGCCGCTTGCGGCGGCGTGAATGCGCAGCTGTTCTTCGGCCCTGACGGCGAAGGCCGGCCGGAGCGGGAGGACAGGGAAGCGAAGGCCGTGGCGGTCTGCGCGTCGTGCCCGGTGCGCACGCAATGCCTCGAGTACGCCCTGCGGAACTCGATCAAGCACGGGATCTGGGGCGGGCTCAACCCGGAGGAACGAACACGGGAGCGCCGCCGCCGGACGCACAGGCCGCTCGCCGCGTAACTACCCGGACCGCGACCTGGACACCCGGGACCAAGGTCCCCTTCAGCCCGCCCGTTCGGCTCTGCCCTTGGGCACCGCGCGGCACGAGGCTGAAGTGGGGAAAGGAACGGCTGATCCCCAGGCGGAAGGACTAGGGCCATGTACGACAAGATCCTGGTGGCGGTGGACCACTCCGAGATATCCGACCGGGCCCTGCTCGCGGCCCGCGACCTGGCCCTGCTGTCCAAGGGCGAGGTATGGGTGCTGCACTTGCGCGAGCGCGAGGTAGCGACTAAGACCGCCGTGATCATAGCGGACGAGACCGAGGACGAGGCCCAGGCCTGGATCGCGGCCATCGTCGACAAGCTGACCGTGGCCGGCGTGAAGGCGCACGCCGAGATCAGGAACACCCTGTTCGGCTACGCCGGGCGGGAGATCGTCGACGACGCGATCCAGCACGGTGTCGACGTCATCGTCATGGGCTCGCGCGGCCGCGGCGACCTGGCGGGCCTCATCCTGGGCAGCACGGCGCACAAGGTCATCCACCTCGCCGACCGCCCGGTCCTCGTCGTCCGCTGAACATCGGCCTGCGTTACTCGTGCTTGCCGCGCATGGTGACGACGGGGCACGAGGCGTGCCGCACGCAGTACTGCCCGACTGAGCCGAGCAGGGCTTCGGCCAGCCCGCTGTGCCCCCGGCAGCCCATGACGAGCAGGTCCGCTCCTTCGGCTGCCGCGACCAGTACCGGCCCGGCGCGTCCCTCCGTGATGTGCGGGCGGACCTCGACCTCGGCGTCGACCATGCACATCTCGGTGATCGCCTGGGTGAGGACGATGCGGGCGTCGTCCTGGTAGTCGGGCAGGTCCGTCACCGGGATCAGCCCGGAGCCAGGCGGGACCTGCCAGGCGGTCACCGCGTCCACCACCGCCCCGGTCAGCTTGGCCTGGTGGATTGCCCATCGCAGCGCGGCCGTGGACGACTCGAAGCCGTCTACTCCCACCACGATGCGCGGAGTCCTGTTCATGTGAGCCTCCCTTGGGCCGGGGCCGGGGCCGGGGCCAGGTTCCTGATCGCCTCGATCGCGTCCCGGGCCGCGTGCGGGTCGAGGTACTGGCCGCCCAGCTCGTCCGGGCGCAGGTCCGCCCCGAGCTCGTAGACCAGCGGGCAGCCGGTGGGGAGATCCAGCCCGGCGATCTGCTCGTCGGGGATGGATTCCAGGTGCTTGACCAGCGCCCGCAGCGTGTTGCCGTGCGAGACGACCAGCACGCACCCGCCGACTAGCAGGTCGGGGATGATCGCGTCGTAGAAGTAGGGCAGCAGCCGGGCCGAGACGTCCCGCAGGGACTCGGCGCGCGGCTGCGCGTCCGGGGGAATCATCGCGTAGCGAGGATCGCTCAGCTGGGCCGCGGCCGCCTCCGTGTCGAGCGGCGGCGGCGTGGCGTCGTAAGACCGGCGCCACGCCCTGAACTGGTGTTCGCCGTACTCCCGCCGGACCTGGTCCTTGCCGCGGCCCTGGAGGGCCCCGTAGTGCCGCCCGTTGAGCCGCCAGGACCGGCGCACCGGGATCCAGTCGCGGTCGGCGGCGGTCAGGGCCAGCTCAGCGCTGTGGATCGTCCGGTGCTGCAGCGAGGTATGCGCGAAGGCGGGCCGCAGGCCGCGGGCGGCCAGCAGCCGCCCGGCCCGGGTGGCCTCCTCCTCGCCCACCGCGGTCAGGCTCGCGTTCTCCCAGCCGGTGAAGACGCCCGCCGCGTTCCACTCGCTCTGCCCGTGCCGCATCAGGACCAGGCGCAGTGCCTGGGTCACGACGCGTCCAGCGCGGCCAGGCCGGGCAGCGTCCGGCCCTGGATGAACTCCAGGCTGGCGCCGCCACCGGTGGAGACGTGACCGAACGCGTCCTCGGCGAAGCCGAGGACGCGGATGGCCGCGCCGGTGTCCCCACCGCCGACCACGGTGAAGGCGCCGCTGTCGGCCGTGGCCCGGGCCACGGCGCGGGTGCCCGCCGCGTACGGGGCCAGCTCGAACACGCCCATCGGGCCGTTCCAGAAAACGGTCCCGGCCGTCCCGATGGCGGCGGCGAACCGGGCCGCCGACTCCGGGCCGATGTCCAGGCCCATCTGGTCGGCCGGGATAGCGTCGGCGGCCACCACCCGGTGCGGTGCGTCCGCGGTGATCCCGGTCGCCACGACCAGATCGGACGGCAGCTCGATCTGGCCGGGCGCCGCCTGCTCAAGGTACCGTGCGGCCGCGTCGACCTGGCTCGCCTCGAGCAGGGAGGTGCCGGTCTTGAGGCCGCGGGCGGCGAGGAACGGGAAGGCCATCGCCCCGCCGACCAGGATCCGGTCCGCCCGGGCGATCATGCTGCCGAACGCGCCGAACTTGTCCGCCACCTTGGCGCCGCCGAGCACCACCACGTACGGCCGGCGGATCTCCGCGGTCAGCTGGCGCAGCGCGGCGACTTCAGCCTGGACCAGGTAGCCGGCCACGCTGGTGATGCGCAGCGGGACGTCGTAGACGCTGGCGTGCTTACGGTGCATCGCGCCGAAGCCGTCCGCGACGTAGAGGTCGACGGGAGCCACGAGCCGGTCGGCGAAGTATCCGCGGCACATGTCGTCCTTGCTGGTCTCGTCCTGGTTGAAACGCAGGTTTTCCAGCATGACCAGGTCGCCGGGGCCCATGACCGCGATCGCGGCACGGGCCGCGGGACCGGTGATGTCGCCGGGAAAGTCAACCTCGTGGCCGAGCAGCGCGGCTAGCCGCGCCGCTACCGGGGCCAGCGAGTACCGCAGGTCCTCATGGCCGCCGGGACGGCCGAGGTGGGCGCAGAGGATCAGGCGGGCGCCGCGGTTCCTCAGCTCGGTCAGCGTCGGCAGGCTGGCCCTGATGCGCCCGTCGTCCATGACCCGGCCGCTGTCCAGCGGCACGTTGAGGTCGACGCGCACGAGTACGCGGCGGCCTTCGACCGCGACGTCACCGATCGTCTTCATCTTCACGACATCTCCTTTGTCAGGTTCCCTGCGGTATGACCGCGACCGGCCCGTGGGCATGGTCGAGGACCGCGTGCTGGATCGAGCCGATGCCGGGACCGGCGCCTTCGGGATGATCGTGCCGGCCGAGTACCACGAGGTCGGCGCGGGCCGAGTAGCTGGCCAGCACCCGCCCGGGGTGCCCGTGAATAACATCCCGGCGCACGTTCACGGCCGGGTACTTGTCCTGCCACGCGGCCAGGGCCGCCGCGAGCTGCCTGTCGGCCTCGGCCGAGATGCGCGCCGGATCGTCCGGCCTCAGGCCCGAAGCCTCGTTCGACCTGGCCAAGCGCGGCGCGGCGGGGATCCAGGACCAGGTGTGGATGGCGATCAGGTCCGCGCCGCGGAGCGCGGCTTCCTCGAACGCGAACGCCAGGGCCTGGCCGGTTTCCTGCGGATCGCGGATGCCGACGGCGATCTCGCGGTGCACGGCCATGCTCTCCTCCCGGACCACGACTACAGGGCACGCCGCGTGGCTGGCCGCGTACCTGCTCACCGAGCCGAGGATCATCGCCGCGAACCCGCCCGCCCCCCGGGCCCCCACGACGAGCAGGGACGCGTCCGATCCGGCCCGGGCGACCGCGAGGGCGGGTGCACCGGACAGCAGGCCGGTGGTGACCGGCAGACCCGGTGCCACCTCCTCGCACCGGGTAATGGCCGTATCCAGCGCCAGCGTGGCGAGGCCGCGCAGCGCGTTGACGATAACTTCCGATGTGGCCTGGTAGGCGTGCAGGCGCGGGACGGGCGCGGGCGCCGACACTATCCGCAGTGACCTGGATTGCCGCCTGGCCTCCAGTGCGGCCCATTCGGCGGCGCGAAGCGAATCCTCCGAGCCGTCCACGGCCACGACGACTGGCTTGGTAGTCATGCCTGACCTCCTCACGCGGCGCCCTCTGGGGAGGGCCTTCTAGGACAATGCGGCCGGCAGGCTGGACGCGGTGATGAGCCGGACCCTGGTCGCCTGCAGCCGCTTGGCGAGGACCCGCGCGAGCCGCTGGGTAAGGTCGTAGCCGAGCGCGGGATCGTCCTGGCAGCAGGCCCGTACCGCCTGGGCGTCGAACTCGAACGCCTCGACCCGGCGGGCGGCCACCGCGCCGAAGGCCCACCGGTAGGGCGGGAACAGCCAGGACCAACCGAGCAGCTCGCCCATGCCGAGGGTGTCGATCGTCATCCGGCCCTGCCCGGGGATGTGGAGGTCCAGGGTCACATGACCGGACTGGATCAGCCAGAAGCGGGTGGCCCTGGCACCGTCTTCGAAGAGCCGTTGCCGGGCCGGGAACGTGACGTCACGCGCCGTACCCGCGAGCACGGCCAAGTGGTCGTGCGCCATGCGATGCAGGAACGGGTGGCCAGCCAGGGACTCTGCCGTGACCTCGATCATGCGTATCACCGCCCAGTGATTGCCTGAGGAGCTCAGCTTGTTCGGGCGGCACGGTCCCGGCTAGTGCCAGAGGTCCTTTCCTGGCCGGGACCATATCCCGCCGCGGCGGCGGCATCCCCGCTGGTCCGTGAGGTGGACGAACGTCCCGGCCGAAGGGGACGCAGGCCACTCCCCGCCCGGCTTTGTCCTGGTGAGGGTGATGAATGTGAGGGGCTCCGAGAGCTCCACGTGACAGGTGACGTATTCGAGGAGGTGAAGCGGCGCCCATCCCCGGGTTGCCGCGATCCGATGACCATTAACCACATGGCCAAAACCGGTCCCAAGGACGAGGAAGCGCGATGGCCGTCGCCGCCCGACCCGGGCGACCTGAGCAAGCGGCTCGCGCAGCGGCGCGCCGAACTGCACCTGAGCCAGATGCAGGTGGCCGCGCGGGCCGGGCTGAGCCTGCGGTACCTGGAGTACCTGGAGCGTTACCCGGCCCGGCCCGGCCCGGCGGAACTCAGGCACCTCGCGGCGGCCCTGCAGACCACCCCGGCCGCCCTTCTCGGCGGGGGCGCGAACGTGCCGCCCGGACATGGCCCCCGCCAAGCCGACCTGCGGGCCGTCAGCACGCTCGGGCCGGCCGAGTGCCGCCGGCTGATCACGCCCGGCGGGGTCGGGCGGATCGCGTTCGAAACGCTGGACGGCCCGGTGATCATCCCGGTCAACTTCGCCGTGCTGGCCGACACCATCGTGATCAGGACGGCCGAGGGCACGGTCATCGACGGGCACGCCGACGGCCAGGTCGCGCTCGAAGTCGACCACATCGACGAGGCGCTCCGCCAGGGCTGGAGCGTGCTGGTGCGCGGCCCGGCCCACCATGTCAGCCACCCGGCCGAGCTGGGCCGCCTGCAGGAGGACGCCGCGGTGTGGCCGTGGGCCGCCGGCGAGCGGGAGGTCTACGTGCGGATCATCCCCAGCCAGATCACCGGCCGCCGCATCGAGATCCGGTGACGCCGGATCCCCTGCACGTCAAAGCGGGCCGCCCCGGAAGGGGTGGCCCGCTTGAACATCGGCCGGGCGTTACAGCCTGCCGCCCACCAGGGCGGCCAGGTCGGCCAGCCGGCAGGTGTAACCCCACTCGTTGTCGTACCAGCCGAACACCTTGACCAGCGTCCCGGACGCCTGCGTCAGCGGCGAGTCGAACACGCACGACGCGGAGTCGCCGATCACGTCACGGGAGACGATCGGGTCGGTGCTGTACCGCAGGAAGCCCGCCATCGGTCCAGCGGCGGCAGCGGCGAACGCCTCGTTGACCTGGTCAGCCGTGACTTCCCGGCCGAGCACGACCGCGAGGTCGGTGAGCGACCCGTCCTCCACCGGGACCCGGACGGCCACCCCGTCCAGCTTTCCGGCCACCGAGGGGATGACCAGGCCGGTGGCCCGGGCCGCGCCGGTGGTGGTGGGCACGATGCTGCACGCCGCCGACCGGGCCCGGCGCAGGTCCTTGTGCGGCCCGTCCAGCAGCATCTGATCCCCGGTGTAGGCGTGGATCGTGGTCATGAAGCCGCGCTCGATGCCGAACGAGTCGTTCAGCACCTTCACCATCGGGGCCACGCAGTTGGTGGTGCAGGACGCATTGGAGATCACGTCGTGCCGCTGCGGGTCGTAGTCGCCGTCGTTGACTCCGAGCACGATGGTCAGGTCGACGCCCTTGCCGGGGGCTGAGATCAGTACCTTCCGCGCGCCGCCCTTCAGGTGCAGCGCCGCGCCGTCGCGGGTACGGAACTTGCCGGTCGACTCGATGACGACGTCCGCGCCGAGCTTGCCCCAGTCGATCGCGGCCGGGTCGCGCTCGGCCAGGACGGCCATCGGCTTGCCGTCGACGGTCATCGAGTCCGCCGTGTGCTCGACCGTCCGGCCGAGACGGCCATAGGTCGAGTCGAACGCCAGCAGGTGCGCCAGCGTCCCCGCGTCGGTGATGTCGTTGATCGCCACCACTTCCAGGTCTGTCCGCTCCAGCGCGAGGCGCGTGAACGCGCGCCCGATACGGCCGAAGCCGTTGATACCCACCCTGATCGTCATGTTTCTTCCTCCTCGCAGATTCAGTCCTCCCACAGCCTGCCGGGACGCCTGGCCGCCCAGGTAGCGCCAATGGCCATGCGACGACGGGACCAAAGACCCCTAGCGGACCGGCGGCCGGAACCAGATGGTGAGCGGCGTAGAGCGTGGTCACGAGGAGTGGTGACGATGAAGACGCGGCGAGGATATATGCCCGGGACAAGCTGGCTGGGCCGGCTGCTACGCGGCCTGCGCCCGGACCGGAACCCGCTGCGCCGCCGCTGCGACCGCGCCGAGGCCGTCGTGCTCGCCGCGCTGCTGGCCGCTTTCCTGGCCGTAGCCCCGTTCGCCGCGCTCGCCGCCGGGCACTGGGCCGCCGCGTCGGCCGTCCGGCAAGCGCGGGCTCAGCGGGCCAGCCTGAGCCAGGTCACGGCCACGCTGGTGCGGACGGCGCCCATCTTGAGCGGCTACGGATCCGGAGACGGGGTGATCACCCAGGCCCGGTGGCGGGGGCCGGACGGGCAGGCCCGGACCGGCGAGGTGTTCGCGCTGGCCGGCGAGCTCGCGGGTGGCACTGTCCGGATCTGGGTCGACCGTGCTGGCCAGCTGACCGGTCCGCCGCTGACCGGCGACCAGGTGTCGGGCCGGACCCAGCTGGCCGCGGGCGTCGCCGTGGCTGGCCTGGCCACGCTGCTGGCCGCCGCGGGCTGGCTGACCCGCCGCTCTCTGGATCGCCGCAGGCTGGCCGGGTGGGACGCGGACTGGCTGGCGAACGGGCCGCGGTGGAGCCCGCAGCGGTTAGGCCTGGAGGTCGGGGACTGAGGTCCCGACTAGGTCGTGACGTCCGGCCGTGATGCCGGGCCGGGGCCGGGCGGGAGGCTCAAGGTGACAGCGAAACAGCGGGCCGCAACCGGCGGGCCGCACCATAAGGAGGCATTACGATGCGCCGCTCCTCTTCCCTCACCGCGATCGCCGGGTTCACCCTGGCCGTGATCTTGTTCGCGGCCGGCGGCCTG
>JBEKJP010000125.1:0-22582 GCA_050011155.1 Streptosporangiaceae bacterium | reverse complement strand
GGGGCCAGGGGGCCAGGGGGCCAGGGGGCCAGGGGGTCACGCCGGAGAGGTTGGGCGGTTACGCCGGAGGGCGGGGTCAGGGGGTTACTCCGGAGAGGTTGAGGCCGATTACGCCGAGGAGGATCAGGCAGATCGAGACGATCTTGATAGTGGAGACGGTGTCGCCGAGGAAGGCCATGCCGATGACCGCGGTGCCGGCGGCGCCGATGCCGGTCCAGACCGCGTAGGCGGCGCCCACCTCGAGTTTGCGCAGCGCGATGGTCAGCAGCGCGAAGCTCGCCAGCGCGCACGCGGCGAACACCGCGGTCGGCCAGATCCGGGTCATCCCGTGGCTCATCTTCAGCGCCACCGCGAAACCCGTCTCGAACAGGCCGGCCGCGAGGATGATCATCCAGGCCATCGTGCCTCACCTCTCCTTAGCTACCCCTGCAGTAAAAGGCCCGGGCGAGGAAGCGGGATGGGCCGGCCGTGGAGCCCCGATGGAGGCAGCACCCTCAAGCGAGATGGTCAGCCAGGAAGGACAGCGAAGGCGGTTGCTGCGCGGCGAAGAACGAGTCGTCGTGGCAGCCCGGGCCGAAGGACACCACGGCCCCCGCGGGCAGCACCCGGGCGAGCGCCTGGACGCCCGGGTGGAACGGGTCGGCGTAGCCGGAGGCGACCCGCACCGGGCGGCCGCGCAGGGCCGCGGCGAGCGTGACCGCGTCGCCGGCCGTGAAGGCCGCGGCCGAGGCGTAGGCGCCCGGGCTGGCCGCCCGGGCCTGCGGGTAGCTGGTCCAGATGGCCGGGCTGATCGCGGCGACGGCGGTAAACACGCTCGGGTACTTCTCGGCCAGCAGCAGCGCCCCGTAGCCGCCCATCGAGATGCCCATCACGGCGATGCGCCGCGGCGCGCGGCCAGCGTCTCCACCCAGGCCGAGGCGCCGGCAGCGCGGGATCAGTTCGCTGGTTACCATGGCCATCGGGTCGTCGCCGGGGTGCGGGTTCCAGTAGCCGTTGCCGCCGTCGGCGGTGACCATGGCCACCGGGGGCAGCGGGCGGCCGCCGGGCCGCAGCGCCAGCGCCTGCGCGGGCGACAGCCCGGCCAGCGCGTCGGCGTGATTACCGCCGAAGCCGTGCAGCATGACCACCAGCGCCAGGTCGTCCCCGGGACGGTGTCCGGGCGGGTAGGCGATCGTGTAACCGACCGCCCGGCGGCGGGCGGCGGAGTGGAAGGTGCCGGACAGCGACGGCCCGGGCGTCCCGTGCGGCACCGCCGGGGCCGCGACCGAGCAGGCGCCATCGAGCTTCTCGAGCACGGTGCGGCCGGGGAGGTCGCCGCGGGAGACGAGTTCGGCCCCGGCGGCCCCGGCGGCGGTGAACAGGGCGGCAATCGCCAGCCCGTTCCTTATGAAGGTCCGTCTCGACGGCGGACGGGTCATCGCGCACCCGCCCCGGCCTGGCCGGCGGCCTGGCGCGCGACCGCCAGGGCGAGGGTCAGCACCGCGAGCCCAGCCACGTCGATCGCGCCGGGACGGAACATGGCTCCGGGGGCGGCGGCGAACACCCAGGCGCAGGCCCCGGCCAGGAACAGCGCCATGGCGGCGCAGGCCACGCGGCCGAGCCAGGTCTCGAAGCGCAGCAGCGCCGGCGACAGGCCGGCCCGCCGGATCGTCAGGCCGGCGCCGGTCACCGCGGCCGCCACCGCCAGCGGGCTGAGCGCCATCCAGGCCAGTTCGGCCGCCGGGAACGCGGTCAGCGCGGCCGGGTGAGCCCAGAACGAGGAGACGGACAGGGTTGACGCCCAGGAGAAGGCCGCCACTCCGCCGGGGACCAGGCCCTGGTGGGCCCAGGGATGGCCGCCGGTGCCCGGCCAGCCGTTGCCGAAGTGCCTGCCGCCCGCGACCACGACGGCCAGCCCGGCCAGGAACAGCGCCGCCGGGCCGAACGCGCCCCGCGGGCGGACCGTGGCCACCCGCCACGCCACCGGGAGCACCGCCAGCACCACCAGGACGAACAAGATCAGCATCCCCGCCGACATCCCGAGCATGGCCACCGTGACCGAGTCGCTCCCCGGCGCGGACCACTGCCAGCCGGTGGTGAGCTGGGACCACATGGCCCCGCCGACGCCGGCGAAGACGGCCGCGCAGCCGCCCAGCGCGGCGAGGCTGGCGCTGGTGCGGGCTCGCCCCGTCCCGGGCTCGGGCGCGTCCCCCTGAAGGCCAGCACCGCACAGGCCGGCCTGGCCGAGCCGGGCCACCAGGCCGCCCCGGATCACGTCGGCCGTGCGCGAGCGGGACCGCGGCCGCTCCTCGATGTCGGCCATCAGGAGCTCGGCGAACTCCTCGCCGTAGCGGGACCGCCAGCCCCGCGGGTACCAGCGCAGCAGCCGCGCGGCACGGGCCGCGGCGCTGCCCGTTTCCGGCCTCATGCCGGACCCCAGCTCTGGGTCAGGCGGCGCAGCCCGACGTCGGCCACCCGGCGCTGCGCGTCGAGCTGGGCCCGCAACGTGGCCGCCCCCACCGCGGTGAGCTGGTAGGGACGCCGCCGGTCGTGGCTCTCGACCGGCTCGATCAGCCCCTGGGCCTGCAGCCGGGCGAGCGCCTCGTAGAGGGTGCCGGGCGCCAGCCGGACGCCGGCGAACGACTCGATGTCCTTGGTCAGCGCGTAGCCGTGCTTAGCCCCGTCGGCCAGGCTGGCCAGGATGAGGGTGGCCGGGCCGGCGTACCGGCCGAACCCGTCGAGCGCCTTGTCAGGTGGCACGCCCGTCACTCTATATCGGCAACCGATCTACCGGCAACCGAAATAATTAGGTACCAAACGGGGTCGGCTCCGCCCCTCACCTCCCGGTGCCACGGGGCCGGTCAGGCCGGCGGGTCAGGCGGAGCGGTCAAGCGGCAGGATGCGGGCCGAACGGGCCGGGGTCCCCAGGAGCTGGACCCAGCCGGTGGCCGTTGCGTGCCTGACATCCACGGTGACCGGCTCGAAGGCGGCCGGATCGACCAGCGTGGCATGGCGCCGGACGACCGTTTCGTAAAAGTAGTCCGAGGCGGCGAAGGCCAGGTCGCTGCCCGAGGTCGCGAGCAGCTGCTTGAGCGCGGGCGCCGCCAGCAGGCGGAACAGGTGGCTGGCGGCGTCGCCGGCGAAGCCGTGGTCGTCGTGGTAGACCTTGCCGACATGGGCAGCGGCGCGCAGCTGGATGCGCGCGGCCTCGCTGGACAGCCGGTTGTGCACCCGGATCAGGCCGCAGAGCCGCTCGGGGAGCGGATCGGCCAGGCCGTCCACCGGCAGCACCGGCGGCACGACCACCACCACCCCGTCGCCCCGGTCCTCGTGCCGGCAGGAGTGCCAGGGAAGGCCGGCCCCGTCGAACGCGCGCTCCAGGATGCGGTACAGCATCTCGCGTATGTACAGCTGCACGTGTTCGTCCCGGCCGGGGTCGGTGAACGCGGCGACGTCCACCGCGAACAGGCCGCAGATCTGGCCGGTCAGGCGGGCGGTGCGGGCAGGTTTCATGATCGGTCTCCTTGCCGAAGGTGAGGGTTAAGGCGATGCCGGACCGGCGGAGATGCTTCAGCAGCCGACGGGCGGCGAGTTCGTGGCGTGCTAGGACCAGGCCGGGGATCTTGCCGCCACGGCGCAGGGCGCCGACCAGAAGGGCCTGGACTTCATGGGGATGGCTCAGGCACCGCCCGGTGAGGGCGCGGGCCGCCGTGCCGCCGGCCGCCGCGACGATGTAACTCGCGGCGCCCTCGCACGGCCAGCACTCCGGCTGGTAGGCGGCTTCGACGCCGCCCAGCAGGACCCCGTTGAGCAGGATCTGGTTACCCCATTCGGGGAACAGCGCCCCGGCGGGGGGACGGCCGGGGCCGGGGATCGCGGCCGGCGCCGCCACGCTGGACGGCAGGACGGGCCGGACGGGCAGGTCACGGGCGAGGATCCAGGGGCCGCCGCCGCGGCGGATCAGGGCCGCGTGGTGCGTGCCGACCGCGACGGCGGATCCGGTCGCGACGGCGACGGCCACGTGCTGGAAGCTGGAGGCCACGATGGCCACGGAAGCGCAGCGGTCCGCGCTGTCGACGGCGAGGAAACTGGCGATGCCGTCGACCGGCTGGATCATGGCGAACGGACGCCGACCGCGCAGGCAGGCGTCGACCGTCCGGGCCCGATCGGCCGGGCCGAAGCCGTCACCGGGGCCGAGCACGACGAGCCGGGGACACGCGCCGGTGCCGAGCTGGGCCGCCACCCGGAAGGCGCGGGCGGTGACGTAGGCGGTGTGCTGCTGCCAGGGATCCGGAGCCGGGATGACGAGCGGCACGACCGGACCGGCGGGCCCGGCACCGCGCAGGTAGGCATCGGCCGCCACCGGACTGGTGAACGGGTTCGGCTTGTCGTCCACCGCGACGCCGCCCTCACCGGGCTCGGGGGCCAGCTCCCCCAGCGGGTGACGGAGCAGGTCAGCCCGGATCTTCCTGGCCTCGGCCAGGCCGCCGGAAGCCAGCAACACGGCCAGGTCCGCCTCCCCGCACGGGCCGTCGAGGCGATCGACGAGCATGGCGTTCCTCCTGGGGCGTCCGTGACGGGGCTCAGCTGCTGGCGGCTCTGAGATCAGGGAAGTTACGGTACTACGCGCGCTTCGTATTACGGTCATACTTGAAGAAATTTGACCTTTATTTTTCTGATCAGCCGTATTACCGTGTTGACCGGACGATACTAGCTGGCGTGGGGGATCTTGCGGCATCGCGTGCGGCGGCACGAGGACCGCGCCGGCCCGTCGGCCGCCCCGCTAGGAAGACCATCCATGGCCCGGAGCCTGTCCAAGGAGTGAACAGCATGGCTGGTAAGGCAACGAGAACGATGCCTATGCGGCGCGGCGGGCAACCGCGAAGCAACCGGAGTCCGCCAGGCTCGCCTGCCGTGACTCCGGCCGCACCCTTCGGTGAAAGGCGGTCAGTGAGTACCAAGCCCACAACGCGGTCCGCGAACAGTCGCGGCTCAGCGCCCCCCGCCGAGCGCGGCGAGGCGAAGCTGCAGGAGATCGTCTCGGTCAGGTTCACTGACGAGGAACTACGCCGGATTCAGGCCTACGCCGTCATCTTCGAGACGACGCCGAATGCCATCATCCGGGACGCCTGCAGTTTCTACCTCGCGAGCAAGGTCGGCACGGACGAGTACCGCAAGGCCCTGGAGGCCTACCACCAGCGCACCAGCGAGGTGGTCAACGTCCTCGAACAGATCAACGGCACGGGATGACCGAGCACGAACCGCGCCACGGAGGTGACACAGCCACAAGGCCCTCAGGTGCAAACACGCCCGTCATGGGCCCGCACGCGCGGTAGCTGTCCGTTGTGTGCGACGCACGACCAGACTAGGGCCATGTCCCCGCCGGGGACCCCGACGGCAGCCCGGGCACATCTCGCCCGGGCTGTCGTTTGTCACTTCCTGATAATCATCGGCGAAGGCCGAATACGACGAAGATCATTTACTTCGCCACCGGCCGTAGCTAACCTGAATAGACCGGCCCGGCGTCCGCGACAATGTGACGTACTGCACACCGGCAACCACTTCATATCCCAGCCGTCCCCCTAGTGCCCGCTCGCGACATTTGCATACTGCCGGCTTCGCCAAGAGAATTGACGGATACCCCTTAGTCTTGCTTTACTATGATCGATTCCCTCACTCGCTTCGGTGAGTGAGCGCAGGCCCCGTCCTTGTGGCGGGGCCTTTGCTTTAGCGGCCTGACCGCGGCTTTCTGCCAGGTAAATCACCATCCGTCCGGACGGTGGATCTCCCCTGTGCCGTCGCGTAGTACCGGCGGAAACTGGCATGCCCGCAGGACCCGGGGCCGTACTTGCTTGAAGAAGAGCGGCTCCAACTCGAGCAAGTCCCGGCTGCGCTTGCTGACCGGGTGCGGATTCACCAGCCCGACCGGCACGCCCAGTTCCTCGATCAGCACCCGGATGGGCTCCTTGAGATCCGAGTCGTTGCTGATCACGACGGCTATGTCGCTTTCCTGCCTGAAGGCGTCGAGAAGCATGTACGTGGCCAGGTTCACGTCGCTGCCCTTCTCCTGGGTCTTGGTGACGTCGACGATGACGGGATCGTCGGGGTCCGAGTCGGCCAGCGGGAGCCTGGCCCTGAGCGACTGGAAGCTCCCTTCGTGGATGGTCAGTCCCGGCACCGTGCCCAGGGCGCGCAGGTACGCGTTCTGCTGTTCCGGCCCGTGCGGCGCGCCCGGACGGGCGGATACCCGCGAGGTGAAATAGCGGATGCGGTTGATCGGGTTAGGCGGGAGCAGCCGACGGCAGAACGCGCCGATATCGAGCCACTGGAACTCGGTCCCCGCCAGGCAGCCGTGCCACAGGTTGAAGCCGTCGACGTAGACGTTCGCCGACCGGACGGGACCGGCTTCCGGCCTGATGGCGCCGGCGCCGGCCCGGTCCGCGCGCTCCTGGCCGCCGGGTACGGCACTCGTTGATTCTTCCATCGCATTGGCATGTTTCTTCTTCGAGGGACGGACGCTGCGGAGCACGCTAGGTCGCGCTCCGCGCGGCGGCAGCACGATGACATCGGCACGACGGGCGGGCGGACGCGGGTAACGTGCGGGGGGCCGAGTGAGGCGGTTCCCGGTGTATCCTCCGCGCGCAGCCGGTAATGTCGGGCATAGTGGTCTCCTCCGAGCTGACCGGGAGGCTGCCCTTCCGGCCGTGCCTATTCTGTTCCGACACAGCAATTAACGAACCGAAGAGTGGTTCCCCGGTTTCGGTGTTAAAACAGTTATGGGCGCACTTGAGCACGCGTTTCGGCATTAACAAACCCGGCCCCAAGGCCGTGCGGCGGCTTGGAGCCTGGGCTAGGCAAGATCCTTTAGCCGGGGCCACGCAGCCGAATCCGGATTGCGCAAGGAAAGGCATCTCAACCGAGATATCCGCCCGCTCCGCCAGTCGCCAGACGCATCGTGTTGCCAATATTCGGGGCTAGCAATGCGCTACGTGACACCTGCTGCGGTGCAGCCTACTCCGTGTGTGCGCACATGGGGGGAAGAATGACTATCCAGGGCAACCCAGGCAACACGACGCAACGTTCCCGTATGCCTACGCATCGGTATCTAGCTGCGACAACACCCAAATGCATCATTTGACGCAGCATGCTACTCACTAGTAATGACAACTCGACGGCACGCGATGCATGTGCCAAATGAAGATCATGATTGCACGTGCACATGCACAGTCGCGCCGAGCATCGCTCCGCCAACTGAATCCCATATGCCGCAAAGGTATCATCCATCCCAGCATTCGCTTGACTGTCGACAGCCAACTGACACACGCTCCCGGCTCATTTCCGCTTTAGCCGAATGCCAAATGGCGGCGGCTTACGAGGCGAGCAGGCCGCCGTCGACGACGACCGTCTGGTCGTTGATGTAGCTGGCGCGGGCCACGCAGTTCACGCAGATCCCGGTGCCGGCCAGGCCCAGGGTCAGCGACCGGATCATGGGCCAGCGGGCTCACCTACCTGATCTGGTACCTGGGCCAGGCCGCCGAGAAATGGCTGTCCCGGGTCTCCTGGATCGGGCTGGTCGTAGCGCTCGTGATCGGCGTGGCCATTACGCTGTTCAACCGCCGGCGGACCAGCAAACTGGTCAGCCGACCCGAAGCGGAATCCTCGCCGAACCGATGAACTCGTCCCAGGCATCACTTGCCGCTCAGGTGCCCCATGTCGGCCTTGATCGTCCCGGTTCTATGCGCAGGGGGTTTGGTTGTAGGTGCAGGCGCCGGGGAGCGGGGGCGAGCCGACGGCGACGAACACGACGTCGAGCACGCCGCCGCCGGGCGGTACCGGGGCGGCGCCGGAGGCCGGATCGAGCAGGAGAATCCCGTGGATGACGAAGCCGGTCGCGCGTGCGACCGCGACCACCCGGTCGCCGGGCAGCGCTACCGAGACCTGCCAGCCGGCCAGCGGCTTCGTGCCGTCGTTGACGATCTGGACCTGGCCTTCGAAGAACCCGCCGCCTTCGCTGGTGACGGAAAACGTGACCACGACCGCCGAGGTCGCGCGGGCCGGCTTGGTGGCGCGCCGGGTGGCCGTGGCGCGGGCCGCCGGGCGCGCACTGGCCGTCGCTCTGACGGTGGCCGGGGATGTGACCCCACCCGCGCCAGCGCCGGGCGAGCGAGCCGCGCCCGGCCTGGTGCCGCGGGGGGACGCGGTCGAGCCCGCGGGCAGGCTGGCCGACGACGAGCCCGGCGTCGCGGAGGACGGCGAGGCCGCGGACGCGCTCGGCGACCGCGGGGCGATGCCCGCCGTCACGGGCGGGCGGCCGGGGCTGGCCTGGGTCGAGCGGAGCGGGAGGGAGGTGCCGACCAGCACCGCCAGGGCGACGGCCGCGATCGCTACTGCCGCCAGGAACCGCCTGTCGGCGGCCAGGCGGCGGACGCCGGAACCGGACGCGCGGAGGCGGCGGTCGCGGGCAGTACCCGGGCCGCCGCGGGCCGGGGCTGGGTGGCCGCGGAACAGCCCGGTCTCCAGGTAATCCAGCATGAGCAGGCTCGGCCGCCCGGCCGGTCTCCCGTGTCCGCGAGCCCGGCGGCGGCCAGGTACCCGGCCGGCCATCAGATCCCTAACGCCCGGATCGCCGGGATCGCGTCGGCCTCTGCGCGCACGTGGTCATCCATCCGTGTCCTCTCCGCGGCGTCGCGAGGTGCTCCCGTAGAGCTATGTGTACTCCCGGCACGCCGGGGGCAGGAGAGACCCGGACCGGACGTAAGACTCCGGTAACTGTAGCGGGAAACGCGGGTTACTGGTTCCAGGCCAGTACCGGGCCGCGGGCGTGCAGGGTGACCGGGGCGCCGGCCGGGAAATCGCAGCCGCCCAGCGTGCGGACCACGATCGCGGGCGCACCCGCTTCGGAATCAGGCAGTTCCGGCGACACGTGAACCACCGCGTCGTGGCCGTGGTACCCGTAGGCCACGATCTTCCCGTGCAGGCCGCGGCGGCCGTTCCTGGCCGCGATGTCGATCTGTTCCGGCCGGACCAGGACGGTGACCGGGCCCGGGCTGAGCCCGGCCCGCGTGCCCGCATGCACCGGCAGCGACCCCAGGATGGTCTCCACCGCCTCGTCACCCAGGACGCCGGCGACCAGGTTGGCCTCGCCGACGAAGAGGGCCAGTTCCGGGTCGGCGGGCTGGGTGTACAGGTCCAGCGGGGCGGCGCACTGCGCGATCACACCCTCGCGGAGCACGGCGACCTGGTCGGCGACGGACAGCGCCTCGTCCTGATCGTGGGTGACCAGTACCGCGGTCGCGCCGGCTTCGCGCAGCAGGCGCTTGACGTCGGCCCGGATGGTGGCGCGCAAGCTGGCGTCGAGCGACCCGAAGGGCTCGTCGAGCAGGACCAGGCTGGGCTTGATGGCCAGGGCCCGGGCCAGCGAGACCCGCTGCTGCTGGCCGCCGGAAAGCTGGTGCGGGTAGCGCCCGCCCAAGCCGGCCAGGCCGACCGCGTCCAGCAGGTCGCCGACGGCCGCGCCGCGGCGCTCGCGCCTTGGCAGCCCGAAGCCGACGTTCCCCGCCACCGTGAGGTGCGGGAACAGGCTGCCCTCCTGCGGCACGTAGCCGATGCGACGGCGCTCGGACGGCTGATAGCCGCCGGGGCCGTCCACCACCGTGCCGCCGAGGGTGACCGTGCCGCTGTCGGCGTGCTCGAACCCGGCGATCACCCGCAGCAGCGTGGTCTTGCCGCTGCCAGAAGGGCCGAGGATGGCGGTCAGCGAGTTCTGTGGTACCTGAAGTTCCACGTGGTCCAGGACCGTTCGGCCGGAAAATGATTTGGTCAGGCCGGAAATGGCGAGCTGGGTCACGTGATCAGCATCCCTTCCGCGGGCGCGGCAGTCGACGAAGCGGGGCGGTTGAAGAACCGGCCGAGGACGTAACTCGGCACGGCGGCGATGGCGATCATCACCAGGGCGAACGGAGCCGCCTGGCCGTAGGACAGGTTGCTCTCGTACGCCCAGAACTGGCTGGACAGGGTCTGGGCCCCCGTCGGGATCAGCAGCAGGGTCGCGGTCAGCTCGGTGACCACGGACAGGAACACCAGGCAGAACGCCGCGATCAGGCCGGGCGCGGCCAGCCGCAGCGTCACCCGGAACAGCACATTGATCCGGTTCTGGCCCAGCGAGCGGGCCATGTCGTCCAGGCTGGCCGGGGCCCGGGCCAGGGAGGCCTTCACCCCCACCAGGGCGAGCGGGAAGAACATGACGGCGTAGCACAGGACCAGGAGCGGCGCGGTCTGGTAACCGAAGTCGTTCGCGTAATGCTGGGTGAAGTAAGACAGCGCGAACGCGGCGACCACTCCTGGCATCGCCAGCACCAGGTACGTGGTCCGCTCGAGCAGCAGCCGGATCCGGCTGGGGTGACGGATGGCCAGCAGCGCCACCGGCAGCGCGAGCAGCGTGTCGAGCACGCCCGCCGCGAGGCCGTAGCCGCCGGTGGTCAACGCGGCGGCGGGCAGGGCGACGCCGCTGATCGCGTGCGCGCCGCCCTCGAACATCCAGTAGACGCTCGACGCGATCGGCATGCCGAGCGCCAGGCCGACCAGCAGCGCGAAGCCCGCCAGCACCGGCAGCGTCGCTTTCCCGAGCCGCCGCGGCGCCAGCTTGCGGGCGGCGAGCGTGCCTGACCGGCTGACCCGGCCCCGGCCGCGGGCCAGCCCGTCGCCGGTCAGGACCAGGAGGCTGAGGGCCACGAGGACCAGGGACAGCGCGCACGCGGCCGGGACGCTGAAGGACAGCGAGAACTCGCTGAAGATCTCGGTGGTGAAGGTCTGGTAACCGAGGATCTCGAAGGCGCCGTACTCGGCCAGCAGGACCATGGCCACCAGCAGGCAGCCGCCCAGGATCGCCCCGCGGGCCTGGGCCAGCGTGATCCGGAAGAACGTGCGCACGCGCCCGGCTCCGAGGCTGCGCGCCACCTCCTCCTGACCCGGGTCGGCGGCCCGGAAGCTGGCCGCTACCGGCAGGTAGACCAGCGGGTACACGGCGAGGGTCATCACCACGACCGCGCCGTGGAAGCCGGAGAACCAGTTCCAGAGCGAGGCCCAGCCGAAGCTCACCACGAAGTCCGGGATCGCCAGCGGCACCACGACCAGGATCTCCCAGATCCGGCGCCCGGGCAGGTCGGTCCGCTCGACGCACCAGGCGGCCGCGGTGCCGATGATCGCGCACAGCACGGTCACCACGACCGTGAGCTTGACCGTGTTCCACAGCAGGTCGGCGGTCAGGCGGCGGAAAATGAGGTGCGAGACCGCCGACGCTCCGGCGCCTGACGCCTCGATCAGGAGGAAGATCAGCGGCAGCGTGAGCAGCGCCGCGACCAGGGCGCTGATGGCGATCAGCGGCACCGGCCGCCGTGCCCGCCGCGCCCGGTCCTCCCCCCCGGGGCGCCCGGCCGGAGGCGGGGCCGGGCGTCCCGGAGTGGCGGGCCTGGAGGGGGCCGACGTCGAGGCCATCACGGCCTCCCGCGGCGCTGCGATCCGGCCCCGGTCACAGCAGCCCGGCCTGGTGCAGCAGTGCGACCGCGGCGGTACCGGTGCCGAGCTGAGTGATCGTCATCGGGTACGGCTGGAGCTGGTTCCACGGCATCTCCCCGCCCTGGGTGGTCACGCCCGAGTCGACCGGGTACTCGAAGCTGATCGACTTGGCCGGATTGGCGATGATCTCCTGACCCTGCTTGCTGACCAGGAACGCGATGAACTTCTGCGCCGCCGCCTGGTGCTTGGACGACTTCAGCACGGCGGCGCCGGCGAACTCCTCCACGTACCCGGGGTTGTCGGGGGCGAGGTGAACAATCTGCGCCTTGGTGTTGGACACGCCGATCTCGGCCCGCATACGGTACCAATAATACTGGTTGACCAGGCCAAATGCGGCCCCGCCGCGGTTCACCTCGTCGGCGATGGTCTCGTTGTCCGGGTAGGTGTGGGCGCTGCCGTTGGCCTTGATCGCGTTCAGCCACTGCAGCGTCGCCGCCGGGCCGTAGGCGCGCTCGACCGCGGTCACGACCGGCTGGAAGTCGGTCTCGCCCGGCGCGATGGCCAGCTTGCCTTTGTACTTCGGATCGGCCAGCTGCATGACCGAGGTCGGCAGCTGGCTCGCGCTGATCAGGGCCGGGTTGTAGATGATCACACTGACCCGGCCGGAGATCGCGGCCCAGTCCCCGTCCGGTGAATCGTCCTTGGCCGGGGTGTCCGCCAGCGTGGCCGCGTTCACCTTGGCCAGCAGTCCCTTGCCCTGCAGGAACTGCAGAGCCTGGGAGTTCTCGGTAAAGAAGACGTCAGCGGGAGACCGGGCTCCCTCGGACGCGATCTGGTTGGCGAGGACGTCCTCGTCGTCACTGCGCACGTGGACGGTGATGCCGGTGGCCTTCTGGAACGCGGTCACCAGGGCGTCGGTGGTCTGCACGTGCTGGCCGCTGTAGAGGGTGATCGACTGGCCGCCGCCGGTCGCGCCCGAGGCGGCGCCGCCGCAGGCGGCGAGCAGGCCCGCGAGGAGCCCCATTCCCCCGACGGCCGCGGCCGCGCGTAGCTTCCTGGCGGGCATCATGCGGCGGCTCCTGCGTCCGGGCAGAGCTTGTTGATCTGCTTGATCGCTGTGTTGAGGGCCGACTTGGCCGCCCCGGTCCCGTTGGCCTGGTAGTAGCTGTTGTAAGCCCCGGCCAGCGTGGTGATCGCCTGACCGAGCGTGGCGCTGGTGGCGTGGATCTGCTGCAGCGGCTTGACCTGCGCCTCGGCGTAGCCGAGCGGATCCGCGTCGGGATCCGGGCCGTCGCTGAGCGCGTCGCCGACCTGCTCGCAGGTCGACTCCGCCACCGCGGTGGATGCCGCGGTGGCGGTGGCGTGCCCGCTCGAACCGCACGCGCTGACCATCGTCGCCAACGCCAGCAGCGCGAACATCGCCACCGCGATCGCCATCCTCCGCCCCGCGACCGGGTTACTCCCAGTGATCATGTTCTGCTCTCCACAGTGTCGTTTCTCCTCACGTCCGCGAGGATTCGTCCCCCGTGGGCCCGTCCCGCCGGTTGAGGGCAATTTAGGCTCGCCTAACAGATCTTAGGTAAGGCAAACCTTAGCCAGTAATACTTCGTTAAGCTTTGGCCGTCAATACCGGGTTCCAGCCAGCGGCCGGCGCGGCGTTACCGGGCGGCCCGGCGGGCCGGGCGCGGCCCGCCGGGCCCGTGGGCGCAGTTCGCGGCCCTGATCGCGGGTCACGAGCGGGAAACCCAGCCGATTACCGATCGCTTACCTGACGGCGCCGACCGACCCGCGGCGGCTGGTCGGGCCGTCAATGTGTTCGGAGTCGAAATCACTTCGTATCCCGGCCGAGACCGTCTCGTGGCGGCCCGGCGGGGTACCCACCTTCCAGGCACTGACAGGGATGGCCATGTCGCTAGACACCTGCTCGCCCGGCCTCAGCCGGTCCGGCTTCGACCAGCCCGGCTTCGACCAGCCCGGGCAGGCGGGGCTCGGCCAGCCTGGCCTGACCCAGCTCGCCGCGCGACCTGGCTTGCCCGTGAAGTCCGTGAAGTGCTGCGCCGACGCCACGCTGATGCGCGGCGAGCCCATCGCGGCCAGCGCGCTGCACTGCCGCCGGTTCCTGCTGCTCGAGGTGCCCGGGCCGTGGGGCAGGTCCGCCCTGGACGAGAGCCACATGGAGGCCGGCGTCGCGCGCGGGCTGGCCGCCGCGGCCGACGCCAACGACGTCCGCGTCGTGCTGATCCGCCGACCGGGCCGTCACCCGGGAGCTGGAGATCAGCCCAGGAACCTCGCCTGGGCCATCGCCGACACCTCACCGGGTACCGAAGGCGTCTGGTGGGGCGCCTGGCAGCGTCCCGCCGACCTGCTCGGCCTGGACCTCGCCGCCGCGCTCCCCGCGTCGGCCCGCGGTACCGGCCCGCAGCGCGTGGCCCTGGTGTGCACGAACGGCAAGCGCGACCGGTGCTGCGCGGTCCGCGGCCGGCCGGTGGCGGCGGCGATCGCGGACGCGACCGGCTGGGATGCCTGGGAGTCCTCCCACCTCGGCGGACACCGCTTCGCGGCGACCGCGCTGCTGCTGCCGAGCGGGGACATGTTCGGTCAGCTCGACCCGGATTCGGCGGTCGAGGTGCTCCGGCAGTTCGACGCGGGCCGGATCGTGCCGGCCCACTACCGCGGCCAGTGCGCGCAGCCGGTCGCGGCGCAGGCCGCCCTGCACACCACGGCGGTCCGGCTCGGCGACTTCCGCCGCGGCGCGATCGAGGTAGCGTCGCTGCGCCCCGGCCCGGCCGGGGCGGGAACGGGCTGGCCGCAGACCGCCGCCGCGGGCTGGCCCGCCACGGCCTTGCCCGCCGCGGCTTTGCCCACCACGGCTTTGTCCACCACGGCTTTGTCCACCACGGGGCGGGCGGCCGCGGACCTGTGGGAGGTCGAGGTCGTCCACCGCGCCGACGAGGGCGAGACCGCCGCCTACCGGGTGGCGATGGCCGGAACCCGGCTCGCGCCCGCCCTGCTGTCCTGTGGCGACACCGAGCCGAAGGCCGAGGTCCGCTACGAGGCGATCGGCTTCACCCGGATCCGGTAGGAAGCAGCCGCTTCCGGCGAGCGCCAATTCTGTCGCCTAACGGTCGTTAGCTATCCAAGGCTATTCAAGAACGGCTGGGATTAGGTTAGGCATGGCTTACTTGCCGGCCGCTGGCCATTAATTACCGATCTCTTACCGGCCGCATATTTTCTTGCCCGGACTAAGCGGTCATGATAAACGCTACGAAAAGCATCATAAGCGATGACATTTTTGTAACAGCAGTCCTCCGCAAATGCATCGTGACCAGCCATTGCGTGACCGTAGAATCGCCACTGACGGCTTCGGTAAGCTCACGAGAGGCAAATGGCTATGCATTCGAGTCATTGCTGTACGGGCCGGAATGACCGGAGTGGCCTGACATTCCATAACACGTCAAGCCCGACACCACGCGACACCCGGTATTGACAAAGTGCTGCGAACAGATACGCCGCGCGTGGTGAAGGAGACGCGAATGAGCCAGCTCGACGGCCGGACGGTTTCTGACAGCCTCGAGGCTTACGCGGGCGGCCTCCTCGCCGAGAGCACCTTCTTCTCCGGCCTGGCCGCCGGGGAGGTCCATCCCGGGCACGTCCGCGACGTCTTCGGCCAGTACTACCTGTGGCGGAACCGGTTCCACCGCTGGTTCGGCGTCTGTGTCGCCAAGAGCGAGCCATTCGACGAGGCCCGGAACGTTCCTCGCGTCCTGGGCGAACTCCTCACCTGCCTGCGGCATGAGATAAAAGGCGATCACCACCGGCTGGCCTGGTCGTTCCTGGCCGCGCTGGGCATCGACGACCCGTCCCGGATCAAGACCCTGCCGGTGACCGATTCCTACGCCGAGTCGTTCCTGTGCTGCTACGCTCCCGGCGACCGCCGCGGCGACGAGGCGCTCGCCGCCCTGGCCGGCCGCGGACTGGTCGGACCCGGCCGCGACCGGATCATCGCCAGCGCGCTGCCCAGGTATTACGGCGTGACCTCCGGCCTCGAATTCTTCGGCCAGCAAGATGATCTCGAGGCCAGGCATTTCCGGGCCATGTGGCGAGCACTCGTCCGCGGCCGCACGACGGACACCAGGCGGCTTATCGAGGCCGCCCGGCTCGAAATCTGGGAACACATCACCTTCTGGGACGACGTGTATTACACGCTCCTGGGAGCGGAGAACGAGCTTGCCTCATAACATCCCGGCGGCCAGCCATGAGCGAACGAGGTGAGTGACGTGGACGACGACTTTGACTACCTCCCGGGCGAGCAGCGGCCGCCCGCCGGAACCCGCGTCCCGAGCTACCCGTACGGGGGCCCGCCCCGGACGGGACAGACCGGACCACAGCCCAGGATCAACGGCACCGGGGCCCAGCCCCGGCTCACCGCCCCGGTCCACGGCCCGTACGCGCCCGTCAACGGCGCGTACCCCCAGGCCAACGGCACCCATACCCGGACGAACGGGAACGGCCGCCCGGCGCCTCGCTACCTGCCGCCCAACGGGTACCCGACGATGAGCGGGCCCGGGATCCCCGGCTACCCGCTCAACGGCCAGGCCACCGCCGGGCGCCCGGCGACGCTCCAGCCGACCGCGCCCGGGTATCCGCCGGCCAGTGGCCGCGGGTACCCGGCCGGCGGGCCCAGCCGTCCCGGCTACCCAGCCCCGAACGGCCAGGCCTACCCGGGATACCCGGCCACCGACGAGCGCGACTACCCGGATTACCCGGCGACGGAAGACCAGGACTACCGCCGGTACTACGAAGCCGACGGCTACCGCGGATACTCCGAGGAGGACGGTTACCCCGGGTATTCCGAGGAGGAAGGCCCGGACGACCCCGAGCCGGCCGGCAAGCGCATCCTGGGACGGCTCGTCTTGCTCCCGAAGGCCTTGCCGTTGCCGGGCCAGGCCCTGCGCGAGCACCGGGACGTCTCCGGCGGCTGGCTGCGTCCGGCCGTGTTCGGCGCGATGGACGGCCTGGTCACGAACTCGTCGCTGATCGCCGGGGTCGGCGGGGGCGGCGGCGCCCGGGCCGCGATCGTGCTGACCGGCATGGCCGGCCTGATCGCGGGCGCGTTCTCCATGGCCACCGGGGAGTACATCTCGGTGACCTCACAGAACGAGCTCACCGCGGCGGAAGTGGAACTCGAGCGGCTGCAGCACCGCCGGGACCGGGCCGCGAAGGTGGGCCGGCTGACCGAGATCTACATGGACAAGGGGGTCTCGCCGAACCTGGCCGAGGCGGTCGCCCGGCAGATCTCCGCCGACGAGGACCGGGCGGTCGCCACGCATGTGCGCGAGGAACTGGGGATCGACCCGGACGACATGCCGTCGCCGCGGACCGCGGCGGTGGCCTCGTTCGCCGCCTTCACCGTGGGCGCGCTGCTCCCGCTCAGCCCGTTCCTGCTCGGGGTGCCGAACCTGAAGCTGGCGCTGATCGTGGCCGGGATAGCCGCGATCGCCGGCGGCGCCGCGGTGGCCAAGCTGACCGACCGGTCGATGCTGCTCGGCGGCCTGCGCCAGTTCACCGCGGCTTTCCTGGCCACCGGGATGGCCTTCCTGGTCGGCCACCTGATCGGCGGCCACATCAGCTGACCGGCGGCCATATCGGCTGACCGGGCGCCTCAGGGCTCGGCCGTGCCGTCCCCGATCGCGGGCAGCCAGATCTCGAACTCGCTGCCCTCGCCCCGCACGCTGCGTACCCGGGCGGACCCGCCGTGCGCGACCGCGATCGCGCGCACCAGGGACAACCCGAGCCCGGTCCCCCGCGGCCCCTGAGGGCTGCTCGCGGTGCGGAACCGGTCGAAGACCCGGTCGAGCTCGGCGGTCTCGATGCCGCTGCCGGAGTCGCTGACGGCCACCCGCACCTGGCCATCCCGGCTGGAACTGACCGACAGCTGGACGACGTCGTCGTCGCCGGTGTGCCTGATCGCGTTCTCTACCAGCGCGTCCACCGCGAGACCGAGCCGCTCCGGGTCGGCC
This sequence comes from Streptosporangiaceae bacterium, assembly GCA_050011155.1. GTDB lineage: Bacteria > Actinomycetota > Actinomycetes > Streptosporangiales > Streptosporangiaceae > Palsa-504. The sequence continues at coordinate 5,069 of JBEKJP010000125.1, read as the reverse complement.
AGCGCCCGTACCGGGTCGAGCGGCCCGAGCTTCCACTGCCGCGGCGCGGTCGGCCGCCACCGGGTGATCACCTCGACCGCGAACTCGTCCAGCATGACCGGTTCGGTCCGCAGGAAATCGGGATCCTCGGCCGCCGCGATGACCAGCAGCCGCTCGGCCAGCCGGCGCAGCCGGATGATCTCGCTCACCACCAGCTGGATGTCGCGCAGCTCGCGGCCGTCCAGGTCCCGGGCGAGCAGCTCGGCGTGGGTCAGGGCGATCGTGATCGGGGTGCGCAGGTGATGCGAGGCGTCCTGGAGAAAGCGGCGCTGCGCGTCGAGCAGGCGGGTGTTCTTCTCGCCGATGAGCTGACGTTCGCGATCGGCGGTGATGCGACGGTTGGCGTGCCACACCGTCACCACGAACATCGCCGCCAGCAGCGGTATCTCGGCCACCTCCTCGATCTGCTCGTTGTCGTGCAGCAGGTCCAGGCTGATCCCGGCGATGGTAGTGATGATCACGATCCCGAGGCCCCACAGGACCGGATCGGCGGGCCACAGCCGCAGCCCGTAGAGCAGGGCGAACCCGATCGAGATGAGGTGGAAGGGAATGGTGTCCCAGGACGGCCAGGCCACGATCGCGACCAGGTTCAGCAAGACCAGGGCGGCCCAGGCCGCGTCGGCGACGTGACGCTCCGGCCGCGCGACCTCAGCTGACGGCAAGTGAGTATCCCTCGCCGCGCACGGTCTTGATCAGGTGCTCGCCGATCTTGGCCCGCAGGCGGCGCACGCACACGCCGACGATGTTGGAACCGGGGTCGAAGTCGTAGCCCCAGACCGACTCGAGCAGCTGCCCCTTCGACACCGACTGCCCGGCGTGCTCCATCAGCTCCTTGAGCACCAGGAACTCCAGCCGGGTGAGCGACAGCGGACCGTGTCCCATGTCCGCCTCCATCCGGCCCACGTGCAGCGTGATCTCCCCGGCCCTGATGACCCGCTCGAAGCCGTCGCCGCGAAGCTGGTTCCGCACCCGGGCCAGCAGTTCGGCCAGCGAGAACGGCTTGGTCAGGTAGTCCCGCGCGCCCAGGTCGAAGCAGTCCACCTTGTACCGCACGTCGGCCAGGCAGGACAGCACCAGGACGGTCTGGCCCGGACGGTCACGCAGCAGCTGCCGCAGCACCGCGAAGCCGTCGGTGCCGGACATCAGCAGGTCCAGGATGACCAGGTCGTAGCCCTCGACCAGGGCGCGCTTCAGCCCGTCGGAGCCGTTCTCGGCCAGGTCGATCAGCAGCCCCTCGGCGGCCAGCGCCCGGCTGAGGGCGGACCGTATCGCCTCCTCGTCGTCGATGACCAGGACCCGCGGCCTGGTTACCGCACGCGGCAAGACGTCCGCGGCGAATGCTTCCTGCTGACCGATCACGGCCTGCCCACCGTCCCGGACCGGGCAGGCCTCCCGTGTCCCCGCTCGTCCCAGTGCCCCCATCCCGGCGGGGCTTGGCCGCTCCCGACGGCCCCGCGGTGAAACACGATGACCATACTCTCGGTACGGATCCCATCGCGCGCGGTTCGACGTCCAGATGTTACGGAATTCTGACGGAGCGCGACCCGGCCGCGACGGCATGGAACCCGTGGTCCAGCGCGTCAGAACGCACTGGAAGCCCGGTTTCATGCCGTTGCCGCTTGGCTCACAGGCGCCGGGCGGCGGCGGGCGTCAGCAGGGGCTGGGCGAAGCGGCAGATCTCTTCGGCTGCATCGAACTCCTGGGAGGTCAGCTGCTCCATTCCCGGGTAGGGCTCGGAGCCTGGCCAGGTGTGGCCGCCGCCGGACACGATCCAGGAAACGACCTGGGTTCCGGCGACGCCGCCAGTGACGGTGACACGGCTGGAGAACTCGCTGGTCAGGGAGTCCCCCGGGCCACCCCACGATCACTCCACGATGGTAGGCCTGGGCAGGCGGGCCCGGATCCAGGCGGTGATGGCCGGCCCGTCGGCGGGTCCGGTAGTGTCGACGCGCAGCACCGGGCCGATCTCCAGGGGCTGGGCGGTGCGCCGCCAGCGCTCCCATTCGTCGTCGGTGAGCAGCTCGCCGTGGATCGGATGACGCGGGTGACGGGCTTCGAAGCGCCGCCGCGCGGTCTCCAGCGGGACGTCGCACCAGATCTCGGCCATGGCCGGGTCGCCGGCCCGGCTCAGGCCTTGCTCCACGAAGTGGCGCACCCCGGCCGGCCAGGTGGATTCCAGCACGGCGCCGGCCGGGGCGTCGGCCAGCAGGACCCACATGGTCTCGCTGGCGGCGGCTCCGAGGGCCTGGTTCCAGCCGCGCTGCGGCCACCCGGCCGACGCGGCGCCCAGCATGTCGGCGTGGGTTTCCTTGATCACGTCCTTGCTGAACAGCGGCAGGTCCAGGGCCGCGGCCAGGGAACGGGCCAGCGTCGTCTTGCCCGCGCCGGGTAGCCCGTTGACCAGGACGGCCAAGCGAGTCCGATGGTTCATACCGAGCAGAGTAGGGTGCCGCTGCGGGGACGCGCCCGCCGCGGCGCCCTCGGCCAGGAGGGCTGGATCATGGAAGTGATCGTCGAGGATGCCTCGTTCGTTACCATGTCGGCGGAACCGGAGCCGGCCCGCAGCCTGCTGATCAGGGACGGCCGGATCGCCGCCGTCGGCCCGGAGGCCGGGGCGGCCCGCGCGGCCGCCGGGCCCGGTGCGGCCGTGGTGCGGCTCGACGGGGCCACCGTCATCCCCGGCCTGGTCGACGCGCACTGCCACGTGACCGACGTCGGTTACCTGGCCGCGGCGGCCGACTGCAGCCAGCCCTCGGCGCCCGGCATCGAGGCGATCAAGGCCCGGCTCCGGGCGGCCGCGGAGCGGACGCCGGACGGCTCCTGGGTGACCGGGGGCGGCTACGCGGAGTACAAGCTGCGCGAGAACCGGCATCCGACGCGGGCGGACCTGGACCAGGCCGTGCCCGGCCGCCCGGCCGTGCTCTACCACACGTCCCTGCACGCCTGCGTGCTGAACTCGGCCGCGCTGCGGGAGGCGGGGTTCGCCGACGGGCAGCCCGACCCGCCCGGCGGCGCGTTCGGCCGCGACGGCGAGGGCCGGCTCGACGGCGTGGTGTACGAGGCGCCGATGTTCGCCTTGTTCGAGCAGAACCTGCGGCGCGATCTCGCCCGGATGAGCGGCCCCGCGGGGAGCGAGCTGATCGCGGCCGCGGGGCAGAAACTGGCCTCGTTCGGTATTACCTCGGCTTGTGACGCCGACATGCGGACAGAAACCTTCGCCGCCTTCGCCGAGGCGGACGCGGCCGGCCGGCTCAGCCAGCGAATCGGTGGCCTGGTCGTACACGACCACGCCGCCGCCGTCCCGCGCGGGCGCCACTCCGGACGGCTGGCCACCGGGGCGGTGAAGATCTGGGCCGACGGCGGGATGAGCAGCCGGACCGCGGCCATTGGCGGGACCTACCCGGTCCCGCCGTACGGTTCCGGCATCTTGTCCTTCGAACGCGACGAACTGACCGAACTGATCCGCCACTTCGACACAAGCGGCTTCCAGGTCTGCGTGCACGCCCAGGGCGACCGGGCCATCGAGACCGTCCTGGACGCCTACGCCGCGGTCCTGGCGCCGGGAGCAGGCAACCCGCGCCGGCACCGCATCGAGCACGGCGGGGCTATGTACCAAGATTTGACCGAACGGGCCTCGGCTCTTCGCATCGTGATCGCCAGCCAGCCTGGGTTCCTATCCGGCCTGGGCGACGGGTTCGCCGCGGCGTTCCCTGACACGTGCGATCAGTTGTACGCCTTCGGCTCGTGGCAGCGGGCGGGCCTGGTGGTGGCGGGGTCCTCCGACTCGCCGGTTATTACCGCCGATCCCCGCATCGGCCTCCGTGATGCGATCATGCGCCGGACCGGCGACGGGCGCGTGCTCGGTCCCGGTGAACGGCTGTCCGCGCGCCAGGCGCTCGCCCTGTACACCACCCAGGCCGCCTACGCCTGCCACCGGGAGCGTGAGATCGGCTCGCTCGAGCCGGGCAAGCTAGCCGACTTCACCGTCCTGGACGCCAACCCGCTGGAGACCGAGCCCGAGCGGATCGGTGACATCGCGGTCCTGGCCACCGTGGTCGACGGGACCCCGGTGTACCAGTCAGGAAACCTCTTCCCCGACTGGTGAGCGCTCAGGTCAGGTCGGATTGCTCCACTCGATGTCGATCGTCTGCGGCTCGCCCGTTTCCGGGTTGCGAGCCTCGACCCGGATGCGAGCCTGGTCTAGGTAAAAGGCCACCTCGACGCGGCGTTCGGCCATCGGGAGATGCAGCAAGGCCGACAGGTCGATGGTCAGCGTGGCCAGCGTCTCCACCCCGGGATCGGTGACGTACTGGACGTCGGCCCGTTCCGTCGACAGGAGGTCGAGCTTGATCACGGACTGCCCTTCCCGCAGCGGCCGGTAGATCCGCGTCACCGGCTCGCCGCCCGTCACGCGCTCCCCCCTAACGAAGAAGACGTCGAACCGGCCGCTGCAGCGTGCCTCCCCGGCCGGGTTGACCTTCCTCCTGCTCTCCGGGTCGACCCCCGGCCGGAACGGCAGCGCGGCCTGGATGCCCAGCGTGAACGGCGCGCGCCAGCTCACCATTTCCGGCCGGCCGTAGGCGAAGTGGATGGCGCCGGCCAGCACCGCGACCGAGGGCTGGGCGGGCACCACCAGCCGCACGTTACGCCCGGCCAGCAGGCTGGCCAGCCGGTCCCGCAGGTAGCGCGACTCGGCGAACCCGCCCACCAGCAGCGCCGCCTCCCCGCCGCTGACCCCGCTGGCCGCCCGCATCTGGTCCAGCTGCCGCTCCACGCACACCGCGATCCCCTCGATCTGCCGGTCGAACAGCTCCGCCGCCTGGTCGTGGCTGACCGCGATCTCGGTGACCGGCTCCCCGGCCCACCGGCCCACCGCCTGCTCCTTGACCAGCGCGGCGTAGAAGGCCGCGCTGAGGTGGATGATCACGTCCTCGTCCGAATCGGCCGTGAAGGCCCGCTTGGCCCGCTCCCAGGAATCCATCGTGTCGGCGACCGCGCCGCGCCGCTCGGCCAGGATCCGGCCGATCGTG
>JBEKJP010000124.1:0-39497 GCA_050011155.1 Streptosporangiaceae bacterium | reverse complement strand
CCGAACGGGCACGCCACGAACCGCTCCCCCGTCAGCCCCGCCCGCCCCAGGTACCCCCGCGCCAGCCCCGCCCCCGCCACATACAGCTCCCCCGCCACCCCGGCCGGCACCGGGCACAGCCACCCGTCCAGCACGAACACCCGCGTGTTCGCCACCGGCCGCCCCAAAGGCGGCTGCCCCTCCCCGCCCCCGCCGCCGATAACCGCCGTCGCCGCGATCACCGAGGCCTCCGTCGGCCCGTACCCGTGCACCAGCACCCGGCCCGGCCCCCACACCGCCGCCAGCCGCTCCGTCAGCGGCTCCGACCCCGCCAGCAGCCACCTCACCCCGCCCAGCCCGCCCGCATCCAGCACCGCCAGCAGCGACGGCGCCACCGACGCCGCCACCACCCCCGCCGCCCGCACCCGCCACGCCAGCACCCCCGGATCCGCCCGCTCCGCCTCCGACGCCACCACCAGCGTCCCCCCGCCCGCCAGCGTCACCGCCACATCCAGCACCGACGCATCAAAACTGAACGACGCGAACTGCAGAACCCGCACCCCCCGCCCAGCCCCCAGCACCGGCCCCACCCCCGCCACCAGGTTCCCCAGCCCCCCGTGAGACACCCCCACCCCCTTCGGCACCCCCGTCGACCCCGACGTGAAAATCACGTACGCCAGCTGACCAGGCCGCAGCACCACACCCCCGTCACCCCCGCCCGCCCCGGGCAGCGCCACCCCCCCGGCCACCGCATCCGCACCCGCATCCGCCAGGTCGGCCACCTCCAGGCCATCCACCCCGGCCCCCAGCCCGCCCGGCAGGCCACCCCGGCACACCACCAGCCGCGCCCCGCTGGCAGCCAGCATGTACTCCAGCCGGGCCGGCGGATACCCCGGATCCAGCGGCACATACGCCGCCCCCGCCAGCCACACCCCCACGATCGCCGCCACCATCTCCGCACCCCGCCCCAGGCACAGCCCCACCACCCGCTCCGGACCCGCACCCCGCGAAACCAGCCACCGCGCCAGCCGCCCCGCCCGCACCGCCAGCTCCCCATAGGTGACCACCGCATCCCCGCACACCACCGCCACCGCATCCGGCACCCGCCCAGCCTGCCCCCAGACCAGCCCCGGCACCATCACACCCGGCACCACAGCCGCCGTATCATTCCACCCCTCCACCACCTGCCGCCGCTCAGCCTGACCCAGGACCTCGATCTCGCGCAGCCGCGCACCCGGACCCCCGACCACCACCTCCAGCACCCGGACCAGCCGCGCCGCCAGCGCCACCGCCGTCCCCCGGTCAAACAGATCCGCCGCCGCCGTCAGCCAGCCGGTCAGGCCGTCCGGGCGCCCCTGCGGATCGCGCGTCTCGCCCACGTTGACGTTCAGGTCAAACCGGGCCGCCGCGGACCCGGCGGGGATCCGGGCGGCCACCACTCCGGGCAGCTCGACGAGCGCGGGCGGGGTGTTCCGCACGATGACCATGACCCGGAACAGCGGGTGCCGTACCAGGGACCGGTCACCCGGGCCAGGACCTCGGTGAAGGCCGGGTCCCCCGACAGGTCCGTGCGCAGCACCAGCGTGTTAACGAAGAACCCCACCAGATCGTCAAGGGCGGCATCGGTCCGGCCCGCCACCGCGGTGCCGACGGGGATGTCCTCCCCGGCGCCTAGCCGTGAGAGCAGCACCGCGAGCGCCGCCTGTACCAGCATGTACAGCGTCGCGCCCTGTTCACGCGTCAGCGCGGCCAGCCGGCGGTATATCTCGCCCGGGACATTCAGCGGCACGAGGTGACCATGGTGGCTGGGAGCTGTCGAGCGCTGCCGGTCGGCAGGCAGGGCCAGCTCAGCCGGAGCGCCGGCCAGCGCGTCCCGCCACCAGGCCACCTGAGTGGCCAGCAGGCTGCCCGGGTCCGTCTCGGAGCCGAGCAGTTCCCGCTGCCAGATCGCGTAGTCGGCGTACTGCGCCGGCAGCGGCTCCCAGCCGGGGGCCCGGCCTTGCCGCCGCGCCGCGTAGGCCTGGCTCAGGTCCCGGGTTAGGATCCCCTGCGACCAGTCGTCGGTAGCGATGTGATGGAACACCAGCACCAGCACATGCACCCTCGGCCCGACGGCCAGCAGTCGCGCTCGCACCGGGATCTGCACGGCCAGGTCGAAGGGCTCGGCACCGATCCGCGCCGCGGTGGCGGCCAGGTCCTCCCCGGCCGCCTCGGCCCCGCGCAGCTCCCAGCCGAGGTCCTGCACCGGCAGGATCCGCTGATAGGGCTGCCCGTCCGCTGTCTCGAACACGGTGCGCAGCACCTCGTGCCGGCCGATCACGTCGCCCAGCGCCGCCTCCAGCGCGGGCACGTCCAGCTGCCCCTCAAGGCGCAGGGCCAGCGTGGCGTTGTAGGTCGCGGACGGGCCTTCCATCTCGGCGATGAACCACAGCCGCTGCTGGGCGAACGACAGCGGCACCCGCCCGGGACGTACCTGGGAGACGAGCCGTTCCCGAGCCGGTACCGCATGCTCAAGAAGTATCGCGAGCTGTTCTGGCGTGGCTGCCTCGAACACCGCCGTGATGGCCAGCTCGGCCCCGAGCACCGCCCGCACCCGGCTGGCCAGCCGCACCGCCAGCAGCGAGTGGCCGCCCAGGGCGAAGAAGTCATCGTCGGGCCCGACCCGCTCCACGCCCAGCACGCCGGCGAAGATCCCGCACAGCAGCTCCTCGGCAACAGTGGCCGGCTCCCGGCCGGCCCCCGCCCCCGCCAGGCCCGGGACCGGCAGCGCCGCCTTGTCGACCTTCCCGGTCCGGGTCAGCGGCAGCTCCGCCACCACCACCAGGACCTGCGGCACCAGGTAATCCGGCAGCCGCGCCGCCGCATGCCGGCGCGCCCGCTCCGCCAGGCCCGCACCGTCAGCGTCCCCGGCCGGCACCAGGTCCCATCAGGCCGCCACCGCGCCAGGTCACCGGTCCGGTACATCCGCTCCCCGGCCTCGCCGAACGGGCACGCCACGAACCGCTCCCCCGTCAGCCCCGCCCGCCCCAGGTACCCCCGCGCCAGCCCCGCCCCCGCCACATACAGCTCCCCCGTCACCCCGGCCGGCACCGGGCACAGCCACCCGTCCAGCACGAACACCCGGGTACCAGGCAGCGGGACCCCGATCGGCGCAGCCCCCCCGCCCGCCGGCAGCGGCCCCGTCATCGTCGCGCACACCGTCGTCTCCGTCGGCCCGTAGGCATTGACCAGCCGCCGCCCGCCAGCCCACCGCCCCGCCAGCCCGCCCTCCAGCGCCTCCCCCGCCGCCACCACCGTCCCCGCCGTCCCCAGCGCCCCCGGCTCCACCCCCGCCAGCACCGCAGGCGGCACCGTCAGATGCGTCACCCGCTGCCGCGCCACCAGCCCCGACAGCCCCGCCCCCGCCAGCAGCACCCCCGCCCCCGGCACCACCAGCACCGCCCCCGCCCCCAGCGCCATCGCCAGCTCCCAGACGGACGCGTCGAAACCCGGCGACGCAAACGCCAGCACCCGGTCCCCCGCACCCACCCCGAACCCCGCCACCTGCGCCGCCGCCAGCACCCCCAGCCCGCCATGGGCCACCGCCACGCCCTTCGGCACCCCCGACGACCCCGACGTGAAGATCACGTACGCCAGCTGATCCGCCGCAGCCGCACCCGCCGGCATCGCCGGCGGCCCATCAGCCGGCATCGCCGCGAGCTGCGCCGCCACCACGGGATCGTCGATCTCGATCACCCGGACCCGCCCGGCCGGCACATCACCCAGCACCTCACCCGTGCCCACCAGCAACCCAGCCCGGCTGGCCGCCAGCATCTGCCCCAGCCGCTGAGCCGGCCAGGCCGGGTCCAGCGGCAGGTACGCCGCCCCCGCCAGCCACACCCCCACGATCGCCGCCACCATCTCCGCGCCCCGCCCCAGGCACAGCCCCACCACCGTCTCCGCATCCGCGCCCGCCGCGGCCAGCACATGGGCCAGCCGCACGGCGCGCACCGCCAGCTCCCCGTAGGTGACCACCGCGCCCTCGCCGGCCACCGCCACCGCATCCGGGGACCGCCCCGCCCGCTCCCAGATCAGCTCCGGCACCGTGACCGCCGGCCCCGCAACCGCCGTCCCATTCCAGGACCCCAGGATCTGAGACCGTTCGGCCTCACCGAGCACGTCGATGTCCCGCAGCCGCGCACCCGGATCGGCCGCCACCGCCGTCAGCACCCGGCCGAACCGCCCGGCCAGCACCCGTACCGACCCGGCGTCGAACAAATCGGCCGCCGCCACCAGCTGACCGCGCAGCCCGGAGGGCGCACCTCGTTCGTCACGGGCTTCCGCCAGGATCAGATCCAGGTCGACGTCGGTCGGCGGCAGACCCGACGGGAGACCAGAAACCCGCAGCCCCGGCAGGTCCAGCGCCGCCGGAGTGTAGTCCGCCATGGTCAGCAGCACCTGGAACAGCGGGTTCCTGGCCAGCGACCGGACCGGTGCCAGGTCCTGGACCAGCCGCTCGAACGGCACATCCTGGTGCGCCAGCGCCTCCAGCCAGAATTCCCGCACCCGGTCCAGCAGCTCGGTAAACGCGGGATCCCCCGACAGGTCAGTGCGCAGCACCAGCGTGTTGACGAAGAACCCGACCAGGTCATCGAGGGCTTCATCGGTCCGCCCGGCGATCCCGGTCCCGAGCGGGATGTCCTCGCCCGCGCCCAGCCGGGACAGCAGCACCGCCACCGCGGCCTGCACCACCATGAACAACGTGACGCCCCGGGCGCGGGCCACCGCCGTCAGCCCGACGTGCACGGGCGCCGGAACATCGACATCGGCCGTATGCGCCCGATAACTGGCTGCCGCCGGGCGCGGCCGGTCGGCCGGCAGGTCCAGCTCGGCCGGCGCGCCCGCCAGCGCCTCCCGCCACCACGCCAGCTGCCCGGACAGGACGCTATCCGGATCGTCCGGGTCGCCGAGCAGCTCCCGCTGCCACAACACGTAGTCGGCGTACTGCACCGGGAGCGGCACCCAGCGCGGCACCTCACCCCGGCGCCTGGCCGCATAGGCCGCCGAGGCATCGCGCATCAGCGGCCCCTCTGACCAGCGGTCGCCCGCGATGTGGTGGATCGTCAGCACCAGGACATGCGTCTGCGGGCCGGCCGTCAGCAGGCATGCCCGCAGCGGGACCTCGTTGGCCAGGTCGAACGCGTGCCCCGCGGCCCGCTCCACCGCGTCGGCCAGGTCGGTCTCTGCCACCTCGGTGACCTGAAGTTCCCACGCTAGTTCCGCGGGGTCCAGGATCCGCTGGAACGGTTCTCCGCCAGACGCCGGGAAGACGGTGCGCAGCGCCTCGTGCCGTTCGATCACGTCTCGCAGCGCGGCCGCTAGCGCGGCGATCTCCAGCCCGCCGTCCAGCCGCACCGCTAGGGACCTGTTGTAGATGGCGGACGATCCCTCGAGCTGCCACATGAACCACAGCCGCTGCTGCGCGAACGACAACGGCACCCGCCCCAGCCGCGGGCGCGGCTCCACCGGCCGCCGCGCCGGTCCCGCCGCCCGCAACCGCGCCGCCATCCCAGCCGGCGTCGGCGCTTCGAACACCAGCCGGACCGGAGCCTCAGCGCCCAGCACCGAACGAATCCGGCCGATCAAGCGGATCGCGAGCAGGGAATGCCCGCCCAGGGCGAAGAAGTCATCCTCCGGCCCCACCCGCTCCACGCCTAGCGCGTCAGCGAACAGCCCGCACAGGATCTCCTCGGGCACGGTGGCCGGCCCTGGGCCGCCGGCCCGGCCCGGGTAATCGCCCGGGTACCTGCTCGTGTCATCGGGAGCCGGCAGAGCCTTGCGGTTCACCTTCCCGTTCGCGGTGAGCGGCAGCGACTCCAGCTCCACCACGGCCGCGGGCACCATGTACTCCGGCAGCCGCCGCGCGGTGAACTCCCTTACCTCGCTGGCCAGCCCGCCAGCGCCAGCCGCCGACACCACATAGCCGACCAGCTGCGCGGCTCCCTGGCTATCCTCCCTGACGGTCACCACGGCCATCGCCACCTGCGGATGCGCCTCGAGCACGGCCTCAACCTCGCCGATCTCGACGCGGTATCCGCGGACCTTCACCTGGTGGTCAGCACGACCGAAGAACACGAGCTGCCCGTCCGCCCGCCACCGCACCAGGTCCCCGGTCCGGTACATCCGCTCTCCGGCCGATCCGAACGGGCACGCCACGAACCGCTCCGCGGTCATGCCCGGGCGCCCTAGGTATCCGCGCGCCAGACCCGCCCCGGCGACATACAGTTCACCGATAACGTCCGGCGGCACCGGCTCCAGGAACCCGTCCAGCACGTACAGCCGGGTATTCGCCACCGGCGACCCGACCGGCAGCGCTCCCCCATCCAGGTCGTCGATGGTCAGGCGGGACGTCGCGACGCTGATCGTCGTCTCGGTGGGACCATAGGAATTAACCAGGAGCCGCCCGTCCGCGGCGGCCAGCAGTTCGCCCGCCAGCCCTGGTGCCGCCGCCTCGCCTGCGACCACCAGCGTCCGAGCCGGGAGCAACCGGGCCAGCCCTCGGCCGCGGCCCAGCGCGGCCAGGTGAGAGGGCACGATCTTCAGGTAGTCGATCCCGCGAGTGGCCAGGTACCCGGCGACCGCGTCGGGATCGGTGACCATCCCCGCATCGGGGATATGCACGACCCCGCCGGTCACGAGGCTGCCGAACAGCACCGTATTCCCGAAATCGGTGACCAGCGACTGCAGCAGCGCGTACCGCCGGCCCGGCTCTCCGAACCCGACGCGGGCCGGAACCGACGCCAGGTAATTCACCAACCCGTAGTGGGTGACCTGCACACCTTTCGGCACGCCGGTCGACCCCGAGGTGTACATCACGTACGCAAGCTGGCCCGCACGCGCACGCACGCCGTGCAGGCTGGCCGACGTGATCGCGATGCCGGGCTCGTCCACGGTCATCGAACGAACCCGACCCGCGGGTAGCTCGTCCAGGAACGCGCCGACGGCAACCACCAGCACCGCCCGGCTATCGGCCAGCATGAACGCCAGCCGCTCGGCCGGGACTCCCGGGTCCAGCGGAAGGTAAGCGCCGCCAGCCTTCCATATCGCCAGCACCGCCACCACCATGTCAACCCCGGCGGGAAGGCACAGGCCCACCACCGACTCCGGGCCGACTCCCGCATCGTGCAGGTGGCGCGCCAGCCGGCTAGCCCGCTCCCCCAGTTCCCGGTAGCTCAGCCAGACGTCCCCATACGCCACCGCCACCGCATCCGGGCTGACCGCCGTCTGGGCGGCCAGCAACTCATGCACCCCGCCGACCGCCGGGACCTCCGCAGCCGTATCGTTCCACGGGCCGAGGATCTGCCGCCGCTCGGATTCCTCCAGCAGCCCCGCCCGGCCCACGCAGTCGTCTCCAGACGCCGCCACCAGCCAATTCAAGACTTTCAGGTAACGACGAACCACATCTGTTTCGAACGCGACTCCGTAAAGCTCCTGATTCGCGTCGCAGGAAATCTCTATGCCGCCATCCGCCGACCGGTCATATACCGAGATGAGCAGGTCATCGACTGGGCCGTTGGCAAGATTATGCGCGTGCGCTACGCAATTACCGAACGAAGGTTCGTAGTCGAACGACATGACATTGATGACCATGCCGAAGAAGGCATCGTTAACCAGCCTCAGATCCTGCCTTATCTGCGCATAGTGGTAGCGCTGGTGACGTAGCGCCTGCATGACCGTAGCCGTTAGCTGCTGCGCCAGGCCCGCAACCGACGTCGTCCCGCTTACCGTGAGGCGGATGGGCAGGACATTGGCCGCCATCCCCGGAGCCTGGCGGCCCCGTGGCCCGTACCTCCAGGTGACGGACAGGCCGATAACGATGTCTTCGGCCCCCGTCACCCGATGAAGATAGACCGCTCCCGCCGCGACCATCAGCGTCCCGAAACTCGCCCCCAGCCGCCAGGCGGCCGCTCGCGTGTCAGCCGTGCGGCCAGGACCGACAGGCTCCAGCGCCCGCCGCCACTCCTGCGATCCCGCGCGCCCCTGCCGCCCGCTCACGCTGACCGGTCCGGCCAAACCCGCCAGCGCATCGAGCCAGAAGTCCCTGTCCCGCTCGAATTCCGCCGACCCGCGGTACGAGTAATCCGCCTCGAGGAGGGCCGATACCGGCTCTAGGGTGCCACTGCCGACCGGATGTCCCGCTAGCAGGGCCGCATAGACCCGGCCGACGCGAGCAGCGATGAGGGACACGCTGAACCCGTCGAAGGCGATATGGTGCGCGATCTGATACCAGAAGAAAACGTCCTGGCCGACCTTGAGAACGGCTTCCGTGAAAATAGGACCCATCCCAAGATCGAATTTCCGGCGCATGTCCGCCTGCATCCAGGCCGCTGCGCCTGCTCGCGGATCCTGTTCCGCGCTGAAGTCAACAAAGTGCAGTGGCCAGTCATCCGACTTATCCATGCGCTGCCGCACTGACTCGCCTTCTCCGTGGAAACGGAGATGGAATGCATCGGTTTCTCCCACCACCTGCCGCAGGGCGGACTCGAATATCTCGAGATTCAGGTCGCCCCGAATCTCCAAATACTCGCCCACGTTATAGATAGGGCTTTCCGGATCAAGCTGCTGGTGCCGCCAGACACCTAGCTGTCCTGCCGTCAGCTCCCATTGGCGGTTCTCGGCTATTGACAGATCCCGGTCATTAGCATCGGTGTCAGACACGCTGCACGCACTCCGATTGTCGGGCTAGCTTGAGGGAAAAGATAACACGATCTGCGTATTCTTAACCGTCTGGCTGACGTTCAACTGCGGAATAGTACCGGGTTAAACGTGCCCTAAATCCGGAACCAGTCCGCTCGCCAGAGAACGGCGGTCCAGTTTCCCGTTCCCGGTACGGGGAAGAGCCGAGACATAACGCACCGCATCGATGATCATGTGGCGCGGCAGGACCGCCGCGCAACACCGCTTCAAATGCAGGATGTTCGGCGCGACGTCGCCGGCGGGGACGACATAGGCGACGATCTTCGCGTCCACGCCCGCCCCGCAGACCTGGACCGCGACCTCGGCAATATCCTGATGGGCGTGCAGGGTCGCCTCGATCTCGCCGACCTCCACCCGGTGCCCGCGCACCTTGACCATGCCATCGGAGCGGCCGAGGTACTGATAGTCGCCGCTCGGGAGGAAAGCGACGCGATCGCCGGTGCGGTATGGCCGGCCGTCCTGTCGCGGCTGCCCCCAGTATCCGAGCATCACGGTCGGGCCGCTGACCACCAGTTCGCCTTCCTGGCCGGGCCCGGCCAGGGTCCCATCGGCGCGTACCGACCAGATCAGGTCTCCTGAGCACGCCCGGCCGATCGGGACGGACTGAACCTGGTCCGCCGGGATGCTCGTGACCTCATAAAACGCACATACATTGGTCTCCGTCGGACCGTAAAGATTGAGCATGCGGACGGCAAGATGGTTACGGAGGAGCCTCAGGTACTTAACAGGGAACGGCTCACCTGCATACAGCAGCGCCCGCAAGTAAAAAGCCTCCTTAGGCACGTCCAGCATCCCGCCGTCGCGCATCATCAGGATGAGCGCCGACGGGACCGAATACCAGACGGTGATCTTATGTCGTAGCAGGTAACCGACCAGGAGATCCGGCGTGAACGACATGTCCGCTGGTATCAGGTGAACCGAGGCGCCGACCTGGAACGCCGCATAGAGGTCGAGCACGGAGAGATCAAAATGGAATGGCGCATGATTGGCGAAACGATCCGCCTGGCCCGCATCGATCTCGGTCGCCGCCCAGTCCACGAAGGCGAGGGCATTGCGATGTGACAGGCATACCCCTTTGGGGGCTCCCGTCGAGCCGGACGTGTACAGGATGTACGCGAGATCTCCGGGATCTCCTCCTGGATCAGGGAACGAGTCTGTCCCCTTCAGCCCTTCCGGGTAGGGCACGGCGCCCCTGATGCCGTGCTGGCGCAGCCGCCCGGCATATTCCGCGGTCGTGATCACCACCCGGGGGGTACAGTCCTGCACCACCCGTACCGTCCTTAGGACCGGACCAAGCGGGTCTACCGGAACGTAGGCGGCTCCTAGCCGCAGGACCGCCTGCATGACCGCGACGGCCCGGGTGGATTTGGGCAGCCACAGCGCCACCCGGTCACCTGGTCTCACGCCTCGCGCGGCCAGGAAGGAGGCCAGCGCGTTGGCCTCCCGGTCGAGTTCCCCGTAGGTCAGCTGCCCGTCAGGACCCGACACCGCGAGGCGTCCCGGTGACCTCCTGGCCTGCTCGCGGACGAGTTCGTCAAGCTTCACAGCCCCAGATCCCTCGCGATCAGCTCGAGCTGCATCTCCGAGGTTCCGGAAAAGATCAGGCTGGGTATCGCGTCACGAAGCTCGCGTTCGATACCGCGGTCAGTGCGGATTCCTTCTCCTGCGAAGATGCGGACGGCGTCCATGGCCGACTCCGCGGCGGCCTCACTGATGAACAGCTTGGCCATCGCGACCTCGGCGCGAGCGGGCTCGCCGCGTTCCAGCAGCCAGCATGCCCGCCAGAGCAGCAGGCGAGCCGTTTCCAGGCGCAGCCGCATGCGCGCGAGCCGGTGCGAGACGGCCTGGTTCGCGCCGATGAGACGGCCGAACTGGATCCGGGTGCGGGCATGGCCCACGCTGAGCTCCGTCAGTCGCTCGAGCCGGCCGATGTAGGCGGCGAACAGGCATGTGCGTTCCCACCGCATCGCGTCCTGGAAGATCGCCGCTCCCTGGCCCTCGTCGCCGAGGCGCCGCCGGGCGGGTACGACGCAGCGGTCGAGCCGCAGCGTGCTCGCCGGGCAGCGGTCGAGCCCCAGCTTCCCGAACGGTTCCCCGATGGTGAGCCCCGGTGTCCCCCGCTCGAGGACGAACGCGCTCACGCCCAGGTAGCCGAGGTCCGGCTGGGTCACGGCGTAGACGACAAAGACATCCGCGACTGGACCGTTGCTCACGAAGCACTTGTCGCCGGTGAGCACGTACTCCTGGCCCGTCCGCACCGCCCGGGCGGCCAGCCTGGTGGCGTCGGATCCCGCGCCCTCCTCGGTGATGGCGTTGGCCCCGACCCACTCGCCCGAGCTCAGCCGCGGCAGCATCTCCCGCCGCAGTTCCTCGTCACCGTGCTCCGCGATGGGCATACCGCAGGCAAAGAGGTGCGCCAGCGCCGCGAAAACCAGGCCCATGTCGGGGGCACCGCGGCCGAATGCCTCGGCGGCGTGCGCGGTGGCGAGGAATTCGCAGCCCCCGCCACCATATTCTTTCGGTATGCTCAGCCCGAGGAGCCCAAGGCCAGCACAGAGTTTCCACTCCTCGGACGTAAAATAACCTGAGCCAGGAGCGGGCCACAGTCGTGTCTGCGCGTAAATCTCATCGTATCTGCGACGATCTTCCTTGTCCCACTCGAAGTTCATCTCCGATCCCGATCCTCAGTCGCGATGCAATTCCACGGCCAACATCCTACAGATATGCTCTCGTTCAATGAATCCAGCAAAGGACGGGAATGCATGCGAGAACAGATAATCCTCAACACGCTGCGAGACTACGTCGACGAGCGGATCCTGCAAGACCCCACGGTCACGATCGAGCCCGACACCCCGCTGCTTGAATGGGGAATTCTCAACTCCGTCTCCACCGTGCAGCTCATCGGGTTCATTCGTGAGCGTTTCCACGTTGACGTACCGCCAGAAGAGGTCGCCGGAAGAAACTTCAGGGACCTGCGGAGCATCACCCAGCTCCTAGCGCGGGCCATTCCTCGCTAGCCTGCCCGTACGCCTCCGGCGTGCCGATGTCGCGGAAATACCGCGATCCGCGTGCCCGGAGTCGACGATGATCGTCCCGTCACGGTCGAACAGTATCCCCGGACGGGAGGATCCCCGCTCCCCAGCGATTGTCATGGTTGTTCGCCAGGCGCCTAGTGAATTGTGTTCGGTAGAGTTCCGCGTAAAGCCCGCCCGCGGCGAGCAGCTCGCCGTGCGTGCCGCGTTCTCGTATCTGGCCAGCATCGACCACGAGGATCTGGTCGGCCTCGAGTATGGTGGTCAGCCTGTGCGCGATCACCAGCGAGGTCCGGCCCGTGAGCGCGATCTTCAGTGCCTGCTGTACCGCTACCTCCGATTCGGCGTCCAGATGCGCCGTCGCCTCGTCAAGAACGACCACCGACGGCGCCTTGAGCAGCAGCCTGGCTAGGGCAAGACGCTGCCTTTCCCCGCCGGAGAAACGGTAGCCGCGGTCGCCCGCGACGGTGTCGAGTCCGTCGGGAAGCGAGGAGAGCAGGTCCCAGATCCGCGCCGCCTCGCACGCTTGCCTCAGGACTTGTTCCGTGGCGCCGGGGCATGCGTAGAGCAGGTTGGCGCGGATGGTGTCGTGAAACAGGTGCGCGTCCTGAGGGACGACACCAACCGCGGAGTACAGCGACTTCAGCGTGAGGTCACGAAGGTCATGACCGCCGATCCGCACGATGCCGGACCCGGGGTCGTACAACCGCGGTACGAGATGAGTGATCGTGGTCTTCCCCGCTCCGGAGGGTCCCACCAGCGCGGTCAGCTCCCCTCCGCGGGCCACGAAGCTCACGTCCTCCAGGACCCATGCCTTGCTGTCCGAGCGTTCCGGCATCGGCAGAGCGATAGATTCCAGCGAGGCAAGCGATACCTCTTTCGCCACCGGATAACGGAAGGAGACGCGATCAAACTCGATCGCGGGTGCCGATCCGCCGTTCTTCCCGCTGGTCAGCCCTTTGGGCATCAGCACTGTCGCCGCCGGCCGCTCCGCGATGAGCGGCCTCAGGTCAAGTACCTCGAAAATCCGGTCAAAGCTGACCAGCGCGGTAAAGAAACTGACCTGTACGTTGGATAGCTGGTTGATCGGGCTATACAGCCTGCCGATCAGGAGCGACATGGACACGAGAGTCCCGATCTTCAACGTGCCGCTGATGACGAAGCTTCCGCCCAGGCCGTATGTCAGCGCTGTTATAAACGCCCCGAACAGGGTGAGAATAAACGGTATAGCCGAGATATATACGTTGGCCGTGACGGCGACATCGCGGACGCGGCCGGCCCGCCCGGCGAACAGGGAAGACTCCTCGTCCGGCCGCCCGTATAGCTTGGTCAGCATGGCCCCGGCCACATTGAATCGCTCATTCATCATCGAGCCGAGCTCGGCGTCGAGTTGCATCTGTTCCCGAGTGAGCCGCTGAAGCCTCCTGCCTACCAGCCGGGCCGGAATCAGGAAGAGCGGAATCACCAGGAGCGCCACCACCGTGATTTCCCAGGACAGGGTGAAGAGCGCGGCCAGGGCCAGGGCCAGGGTCAGCCCGGTCGACAGGGTCTGGGAGAGCAGGCTGGTGACCGCCTGCTGCGCACCGACGACGTCGGTGTTGAGCCGGCTCACCAGCGACCCCGTCTGGACTCGGGTGAAGAAGGCCAAAGGCTGCCGCTGAACGTGCGCGAATACTTTAGCACGCAAATCAAGGACGACCCCTTGGCCGATCCGGGCGGATGACCATGCCTGAAAATACATGGCGAAGGCGTCCACCATGCCTAGCGCGGCGATGAGTGCGGAAAACTCCACTATATCCGCGAGCCTGCGGGGGATTATACCGCGGTCGATCACTATCCCGAGCAACAACGGGTTCGCGACGACGATTCCGGCATCCAGCGCGGTGAAAACCATCAGCAAGAGGAGCATCCAGCGGTACTGCTTGGCATACGGAAGGATCCGCCGCACCGTACCAGGCCTGACCTTCTGCCGGGTGATGGAGTCATCGAGCCGGAATCCACCTCCCATTATCATCCGGCCGCCGCCGACCATCATGTGACCGCGTCCTCACCCATATTCACTCGGCGGCTGCCGCGACTTTCTCTTCGAGCTTGAGCCGACCGGTGCCCTTCAAAGTCGCGAGGTCGATATCCGCGATGCAGCGCACCGGATCATCGTTCAGTATGAGGTGACCCTCGACGTGGACACTGCCCGTCCCTTCGGCGAAGTCAGCCCCGCTAATATCCGTGGCGTCGCGGTCCAGCGGAAACCCGAGCTCGGTGCCGCCGCGAGTCTGAGTGAACTTGACCAGCACATATCCCATCTCTCCGGTGCGCTCGCGGAGTTCTTCCGCAGTGGGATCCGCACCACCCATGATGATCGGCTGGTCGACGGTAAGGCGTTCGGTCAATTCATTCATGCATACCCTCCGAACGATGCTGTTTGACTGCGGTTTGTGTGCGGTTGAACAGGCATCCGGCCCGCACGTGAAAGACCATAACATCCCACCTCGTATCCGTACGTATTCATCTTCTTGCACACGGCAGTGCCATGATCTAATGCCTGAAGTCCCTGTAAGCCGCGCCAAAGATCAGAGGAGCCGGTATGACGGGCGCAGCGAGGTTTCTCCGGTCCGACGCGATTATCGAGCCGCTGGTGGACAGCTTCTATGCATGGCTGCATACGGTTACGCCTGTGCAGGCCGCGATGAACCTGGCGTTCGCGCAGATCCCGCTCCTCGAGTCCTACCTGCAGTCTCCCGCGGTCCATATCAACGCGTGCAGGAACCCCTCGCTCCGCGGCGGATACTTCGTCGGGATCGAGGAGGCGAGAAGCGGCGAGATCCGAGATCTGCTCACGTCCATCAAGCGGGACAGGACCGAGATGCTGGACTTCGCCGCGGCCGTGACGGAGGCCGAGGAAATGGTGCGGTCGACCGCGGTCGGGTTCGACATCACCCCGTTGTACGCGAAACTGCCTCCGGCGCTGTCCGGGCTGGTGGAGATCGCCTACGACACCGGCAACCAGCCCGCGATACGGTACATCGAGCCGCTGGTGTACCAGAGCAGCGTCTATTCCGAGGACCGCCAGTCCGTCCAGTTGTCGCTGGAACCGGGCGTCGAGCGCCCGTTCGTCATGAGCACACCACGGCTGAGCTCGCCGGACGTCCTCGACCTGCGGATACCGTTCCGGCATCCGGGGCTGGAGGAGCTATTCCGGTCGAGGGTGCACGGTACGACGCTCAGCCGTCTCCGCGACATGCTCGAGCTGGATGACGAGCAGGCGATCGCCCTCGGCCGCCTTCTGGCCGAGCAGCCGGACCTTGCCGCTGACCGGCACGTCGACAGCGGCGCGCGGATCCGTTACTTCAACCACGCGTGCCTAGTGTTCCAGACGCCGCAGGTATCGATCATCACCGACCCGTGGGTGAACGCCGACTCCTCTGCCATCGACCGGTTTACCTACCGGGATCTGCCGGATCATCTCGATCTGGCGCTGATCACTCACGGGCACCAGGATCACATCGTCCTGGAGACCATGCTGGCGCTGCGCGGCCGGATAGGCACGGTGGTGGTGCCCCGGTCATCGCGAGGCAACATGGCGGACCCGTCCCTGGCCCTGTACCTATCGCATCTGGGCCTGCCGGTGGTGGAGGTCGACGACTACTCCGAGGTGGAATTCCCCGGCGGCAAGGTGATCGCGACGCCGTTCCTCGGCGAGCATGCGGACCTGGATATCCGGGCTAAGTCAACCTACTGCGTCAGGTTCGGCGGCCGGACGATATTCATCGGAGCGGACTCCTCGGGCATAGACCCCGGCCTGTATAGGCACATTCGCGGCCACGTAGGGCAGGTGGACATGGCGTTCCTCGGCATGGAATGCGCCGGAGCCCCTTTGACCTGGCTGTACCAGGGGTTGTTTACCATGCCGGTCACCAGGAAGATGAGCGACTCACGCACGCTGTCGGGATCCAACGCGGAACAGGCGGCCGGGATCATGACCGAGCTCGGCGCGCGCGAGGCGTACGTCTACGCCATGGGTGAGGAAAGCTGGCTGGGCCACGTCATGGCCACCTCTTATAACGAGGATTCCTACCAGCTGAAGCAGGTCGCGGAGTTCATGACCTGGTGCGCTGATCATGAAATAAAACCAGACCACCTGCTCGGTCAGCACGAATGGCGATGGTGAACGCGGATGAACGCTGGACGCATGGCTGAGGAGGCCGACGTTGTCGTCGTGGGCGGCGGGCCGGGCGGATCGACCCTGGCGACGCTGGTCGCGATGCGAGGACGCCGCGTCGTCCTGCTGGAGAAGGAGAAGTTCCCCCGCTGGCAGATCGGCGAATCGCTGCTGCCCTCCACGATCCACGGAATCTGCCGCCTCACCGGCGTCGCCGACGAACTCATCAAGGCGGGGTTCACCAAGAAACGCGGCGGAACCTTCCGGTGGGGCGCCAACCCCGAACCGTGGACGTTCACGTTCTCGGTGTCGCCGAAGATGGCCAGCGAGACGTCCTACGCCTACCAGGTCGAGCGGAGCAGGTTCGACCAGATCCTGCTCGACCACGCACGCCACATGGGCGTCGACGTCCGCGAACAGCACGCCGTCGGCGACGTGATCGAGGATGAGGGCCGGGTCGGCGGCGTAGCCTACACAGACGCCGCGGGCCGCCCGGGCACCATCCGCGCGCAGTACGTGGTGGACGCCTCGGGCAACAAGAGCCGCATCTACCAGCGGACCGGTGCGACACGGCAGTACTCGGAGTTCTTCAGAAGCCTCGCCCTCTTCGGCTACTTCGAAGGCGGGAGGCGCATGCCAGAACCGAACTCGGGCAACATCCTCTGCGCGGCCTTCGACAGCGGCTGGTTCTGGTACATCCCGCTCAGCCCCACGCTCACCAGCGTCGGAGCGGTCCTCAGGCAAGAGCTCGCGAGCAAGATCCAGGGAGACCCCGAGGAGGCGTTCACGTCGCTCATCGCGGAGTGTCCGATGATCAGCGACTACCTCCGCGACGCCACACGTGTCACCGACGGCCCGTACGGACAACTCCGGGTCCGCAAGGACTACTCCTACGCGAACACCACGTTCTTCCGGCCCGGCATGATCCTCATCGGCGACGCCGCATGCTTCGTCGACCCCGTCTTCTCCTCCGGCGTCCACCTGGCCACCTACGGGGCTCTGCTCGCCGCACGCTCCATCAACAGCGTCCTGGACGGGACGACCGACGAGAGCACCGCCTTCCGCGAATTCGAGCAGCGATACCGTCGGGAATACGGCGTGTTCTACGAGTTTCTGGTGGCCTTCTACGACGTGCACGTCGACGAGGACTCCTACTTCTGGTCGGCCAAGAAGGTGACCGACAGCACCACGTCGGATCTGGAGTCGTTCACCAGCCTGGTGGGCGGGGTGTCCTCCGGCGAGGCGGCCCTGGTGACGACGGAAGCGGTGGTACAGCACTACAAGAGCCGGTCCAGCGAGTTCGCCGCGGCGGTGGACCAGATCATCGCGAGCAAAGAGCGGAGCATGGTGCCCCTGATGAGGTCCTCCATCGTCAAGCACGCGATGCAGGAGGGCGCCCAGGAACAAGCCCGGGTGCTGCTCGGCCAGGACGCGGGCCGCGAAGCCCCGGTCTTCGAGGGCGGCCTGGTCGCGTCGCCCGATGGCTTGAGCTGGTCACTGCCCGCCTGAGGCCCGGATCCCCCTGCGCCTGCCGGCCACCTCGGCTTCGATGAAGCTGGCCAGCCGTGAGATTCCCTCAGCTATGTCGTCTTCCGATAGGTAGCTGACTGATAGCCGGATGCTGTGGTCCCCGCCGCCGTGCGGGTAGAAGTACGACATCGGCGTCCAGATGACCCCGAAATCCTCCGCCGACCGCGCCAGCGCCTCATTTCCGGCCGCGAACGGAACGCGCATCGTCAGAAAGAATCCGCCGCCGGGCTCGTTCCAGCGGATGCCGAGCGCGGCCCGGCGCTCGGCCGGGAAGCACTGGTCTAGCCGGCCGAGCGTGGCCTGCATGGCACGGTCGTAGTATGCGGCCGCGTCCGTGTTGAGCTCCGAGATCCGCCCCTGGCAGGCCAGCAGCATGCCCGCGATGACGGCCTGGCTTGTCGCCGGGGTATTCACCGTCACCATGCTCTTGATCTTGGACAGTTCGTCCGCCAGCAGTCCGGTGCGGCCGGCGGCGCCGGTGACGGGCTGGTCGGCGACCGCGAACCCCACTCTGGCGCCCGGGAAGGCACTCTTGGAGAAGGAACCCAGGTGGATGACGCGGCGCTGCCGGTCGAGCGACTTCAGCGTCGGCAGGTGCGGGACGCGGCTGACCATCCGGTAAGGGCTGTCCTCGATGATCAGGAAGTCATGGCGTGCCGCCAGGTCCAGTAGCTGATGACGGGTGGCCACCGGCATCGTCGTCCCCGTCGGGTTCGAGTGGTCGGGTACCACGTAGAACGCCCGTGGCCGGCGGCCGCGGGCTAGCTCCGCCTGGATCGCCACATCTAGATCGGCGCAGCGGAACCCGTCCTCCCGCTCCTCGACCTCGGTCACGTCGATGTCGAGCAGTTTCGCCGCGCCGGTGATCCCGACGTAACACGGGCTGGAGACCAGGAGGACGTCCCGCGGGCCGGCGATGAGCGCGCGGAGAACCAGGAACATGGCCTCCTGGCAGCCCACCGTGACCACGATGGATTCGGCCGGGACGTCGACGTTCTCGTCCGCGCGAAGCGAGGACCGGATCCGACACGCTGGCGTGCAAATCTTCCTGCCGGAGACTCGCGGAACCGACGGCAGGCGAATAGCCAGCATTCATCCCGCGGCCAGCCCGTCACGCTCCACGGCCTCGTAGAGCGCCCTGATGTTCGCGCCGCCGAATCCGCGGGCGCCCCGTCGCTGCAAAAGCTCGTAGAACATGGTGTTCCGCTGATACGGCGAGCGCGTGAACAGCTGCAGAAGATAGCCCCATTCGTCACGATCGGCGAGCACGTTCGTCTCGCGCAGATCGGCTATCTCTGCCCGCACACCGGGCAACCTCTCGACAAGCATGTCGTAATAAGCACGCGGCGTGGACAGGAAATCTATCCCGCGATCGCCATAATCGCGGACGGCGGACACGATGTCGTCGACTCCGAACGCGAGGTGCTGCACACCCGGCCCGCCGTACCTAGCCAGAAATCCCTCAAGCTGTCCGGGCTTCTTCGCCTGATCTTGCTCAAGGATGGTAAAGGTGATGCCGCCGGACGGACTGCGGACGACAATCGAGTCCAGCCCCTGCTCGCCAATCTCCACGTACTCGTCCGAATACCGGGGAAGCCCGAAGGCGCTGGTGTAATAATCGGCGGCGCCGACTAGCGTTCCGCCCTCGACGACGACGGCGACGTGATCAAGCAGCCGGATGTGCCCCGCGGGCCGCACCGGGGACTGCGGTAGCGGCGCCCAGGTACGCCCGACCGGAAGGCGGCTTCCAGCCGAACGGGCAACGAGCGTGTGGTGGGCGCCGAAGAGCCCCGATACCGCCTGCGTGTGCGGTTCCGACCTGATTGCGGATGCGCCCGCCGCCACAGCCGTCTCGAACGCCTCATTGACATCATCGCACGCGAAAGCGATGTCAGCGACGCCATCCCCGTGCGCTTCAAGGAACCCCTCGGTTCCCCGGCCGGCCGTGACGACAATTTGTACACTCCCCTGTCGCAGCAGCAGCGAATGGGAGCTATCGCCGGCAGACTCCGCTATCCGCGTGAAGCCGAAGGACGATACGAAATATTCAACAACGGATCGCTCATCGCCCGTATAAAGCTCGACGTACTCGATATCCTGCGCACCCATTGGGAATCCTCCACTCTGGCACGCATCAGACTGATTATTTCTTGCTGGCTTGCACCTTTTTCGCCGCGGCAGATCCGTTTCCGGAGGCTCCGTTTCCACTCTGCCTCTCCGCGGCGTCCGCCTCCATCTGTCTGATCAGGCTATTAGGACGCATGTCGGTCCAGTTTTTCTCGATGAAGTCAAGGCACGCCTGACGCTTATCCTCGCCAAAGATAACCTCCCAGCCGTCGGGCACATCCGCGAAGACAGGCCACAGCGAGTGCTGACCTTCATCGTTAGCGAGAACGAAGTAGTTGGCATCCTCGTCTTCGAACGGATTCGTCGCCACCGCACATTCCTTTCGCAGTACTCGCCGACTCCGGGGTCAGGCTCAACTGAATCGTATCTGGTCCTTTCGCACCTAGGAAGCCGCACACGTTCAACTGCGGCTGCATCTACAGTCGAACAACCCAGCATATCCTCGATCAGTCTTTATCGAGAAATTCGATGATCGCCAAGTTGACCTCGTCCGGGCGTTCCAGGTAACCGACGTGGCCGCAGGCACCGATCTCCACATAATCGCATTCCGGTATGGCTTCGGCCACTTCCGCGACCAAATGCGGTGGACAAATAAGATCATCGGAGAATGCGATGACCCGTGATGGCACCGGGACTCTCCGTAGCACGTTCGTGCGGTCGGAGATGAAGTCGATCGCCTGCTGCCCACTGGCCGCCGCCCTGCGCTTCGCGGCTATCTCGTAGATGTCCAGCCACATCGGGACGGTCGCGTCATCGTTGAGGGTCACGGGTGAGAACATCTGGAGCACCGATATCGGCGCCTCATAACGAGCGGGCAATTGAATGCCTTCGCACACCAGCGTGCTTCCGCCGGCGGATAGCGCTCTGCGAAACGCGTCCGCCCGGGCCCGTATGGCCATCAGCACGCAGCGCGTGACGAGATCCGGCCTGCTCGCGGCCAGTTCGGTGGCAACCATCCCGCCCAGCGAGGTTCCGACGACCTGGCACGGCCCGATATCCAAAGCCTCGATCAGCCCGATGGTGTCGGCCACCAGGTCGGCGAGCGAATAGTCACCAGGCGGCACGTCCGACGGGGGCACACCCCTGTTGTCGAAGGTGATCGCCTCATATCCGGCCTTGATCAGCGCGGGCACCTGATACATCGTCCACACATTTCCGCCGGCTGCCTGTCCCATGATCATGAGAACGGGTTCGCCGCTTCCCGCGCGCTCGTACGACAGACGGATGCCGTTGGTTGATATATATGGCATGTAGTGACCGCCTCCGGGATTACATGTTACTACCGAGTCCGCATCATCTCCCGGCAGCGGATGATCGTGAGGTCGTAGGTAGCTTCCTCGGTTGGCCATTTCTCGCGTTCGGCGGTGGTTCTTCCAGAAGTTCGTTTCCTGTCCGGCCTGGTGAGCGGCTGGGCTGCGATCGCGGCGGTGAGCTGGGCGAGCGGGTCGCCGCCGCTGGTCGGGCGCTGTCCGCAGTGGCGGCAGCAGGCGTCGGCGGCGACGTGGTCGCGGACGAGCGACAGCACGGCGGTGAACGAGACGGCGGCGAAGCCGGTCCCGGCCGCGGCGGCGCGGGCGGCGGCGCCGGCCCAGCATGTTCCCGCTCTCGCGCAGCAGGACCAGCTCCGATCCGTCCTTCAGCGTCCTGAGCGGCCGGAACGGGACGGAGCGGGCGGCGTTCTTGACTCGCCACAGCAGCTGGACGCCGGTCGCGGAGAAGCGGGTC
This sequence comes from Streptosporangiaceae bacterium, assembly GCA_050011155.1. Lineage (GTDB taxonomy): Bacteria > Actinomycetota > Actinomycetes > Streptosporangiales > Streptosporangiaceae > Palsa-504. The sequence continues at coordinate 18,209 of JBEKJP010000124.1, read as the reverse complement.
CAGCGGTCCACGGAGAAGAAGCCGCGGTCAGCGCCCGTTCGAGCCGGTGCCCGTGATCTCCTCCTGCCAGGGCCCGCCCGATCGTCCCGGCTGCCAGCAGCTCGCCGATCAGGCCATCCCGGCGCGGCTCGGCGAACCAGCCCTCGTCAGTCTGCGAACTTAAGGGCAGTGGGCGGCGACCTGTTGCACCGCCTCCACGGAGATGGACTTCCTGATAAGCCGCAACCGCGGTTCCGCTGGTACCAGCGAATATTCTCTCTCCAGCCTGAGGCGGCCGCCCCCGGTAATGTTGAGCAACACGACGGCCTCCTTATCGAATTTCCCCTGCGCCGCCGCGTCCCGCAGGCACGCGACCGCTACGCCAGCGGCTGGCTCTATGTCTATTCCCTCCAATTCAGAAAACATATCGACGGCGAGTCGCGCAGCAGCGTTAGTGGTCGCCATGACTTCACCACAGCTCGCTACGAGAGAATCGCGAACACCGCCCTTTGTCGTATATGGAGGGGCCCAGTTCGTCAGCTCATCAGCATAGACTTGCCTGATATCTTCCCGGAATTTATCTGCCGACCCTGCTGGTGATTTCAGATCCATTCGCCAGGCATCAAAAATAGGAGTGAACGGTAGATTCTGGCACAACATAAGTCTTGGAAGCATCGTATCCACCCCCGCATTTCGGATCCGCTTAGCCGCCTCGAGCACGGCAATAGCTCCAGTACCGCTGCCGACAGCCTGGAAGTAATGCGTAGGCAGCTGATTCATTTCTTCGAACGCGGTGAACAACACCGTCGCCAGGCCATCCCTCCGGCCGACGTTCTTCACTCCACCCTCGGCCTGGAATTCCGATGCCCGGGATACCGCCGTCGCTAGCTCAATTGCATCCGGATAGTCTCCGTCATCGATGACCACGAGGTTAACGGCAGGATGCAGCGATTCCCGGAACCTGAATCGCCGGAGGCTCCTACCGGGCACGATGAGGAGACATGGTTGGCGCCGCTGCGAGCATGCCCACGCGAACGCGGCACCAGTGTTGCCCGCCGACGCGACGGTCAGGATGACGTTCGAATCCGGCAGTCTCCCGAGAACCGTATGCGCTTCCAGTTCTTTAAATGTCGCGGTCTCGAACACAGCATCACGCTCGGGCCAGAAGCCATTGAAAGCAATCCACAGGTTCGGCAAACGCAGCATGCGCGCGAGTCCGTAACTGCGGTAGACAGCGGTGCGCCCTGTATTCTGCGGTGTCCTTATGACGGGGAGCCACCGCCGATAGCGAAATATGCCATTTTCCTCAGGGAGCGGATTGAATGAGCTGTCGGAGTACTGCGTTCGAAGGAGCGCGGGAACATGATCACCCGAACAGTCCAAGATCAGCCCGTCGTCGTCGTATTGCCGACCGCACTCAGAGCAGACTAGTTGGTAGTGACGCACCGGAGGCTCAACCGGAGGCTCACTTGCATAGTCCACGAAACAAACACATCTCTCCGCCTCCATGGCACGTTTAACTGCAGCGCAGCGTTGGTCGAACAGCACCTTCGGGCAGCTCATCACATTACGTTCTATTTAGTCCAGCCAAGGAAACAGCACCGACAATTCGGCACGCAGGCGTGTTTCAGTAAGGTGACGATGCCTGTTCAGCGTGCGGCTACGCGGGGATCGACTTGATTGTCAGACTCGGGAGCCGCGCGCTGACCACCGCGGGGCGCGCCCGCCGTCCACGACCGCGAGCGAGTCCTTCAGCACCCGCGGCAGTTTCGCCTGCACGGGGAGGCTGACCACGCCTGCTATCTCATTAGAGACGAGATGGGCCGGGACGTCGGCTAGCTCGAATGACTCGATGCTGACGATCAGCTGTTCAAAAGAATGCCAAAGCATAAGGCGAGCCAAATTCCTGCCAAGACATATATGCGGGCCTACACCAAATGCAACATGCCGGTTTGGCGCACGGCTGAAATCAAGCTCATACGCTCGCGCGAACGTGCTTTCGTCCCGGTTCGCTGACGCGATCCACGCGGTGACTGCGTCCCCCTCATTGATTTTCTGGCCGCATATCTGCGTGTCGTGACGAGCCCGGCGCATGAAATGAGTAACGGGTGACGACCAGCGCAGCGCCTCCTCGATCATCGCCCGCATCGACGGGTTGTCGGGCCAGTGCCCCTCGCCTCCGTGCGCTTCGGCGAGTGCGATGATCGTGGCGGTGATCACGTGTGATGTCGTGACCACGGCGCCGAGCAGCAGGCTCAGGCAGTTGGCGAGCAGTTCATGGTCGGTCATGCGCCGCCCGCCCACCTCGACCGTGAGGAGATGGCTGATGAGGTCATCCCCCGGGTTCTTCCTGCATTCGGCCACGCGACTAGCGAAGTACCCGACGATCTCGTAGTGCGCGTGGGCGGCGGTCGGCCCAGCCACCCCAGGCGTCTGGTATCGCGGGTCATCTGGCGCAAGGGACGCATACGCGAGGCGCATCAGCGGATCGATATCGGCGGCGGGAAGGCCCATCATCTTGGCGCCGACCGCCATGGGCAGCGGACCGAGCGACACTGCCACGTCTACCACAGCGCCATCGCGCACTGGCTCGATCGCATCGCTGACAAACGTTCGTATAAATTCCGTGTACTCGTCGACCGCTCGTGGCGTGAAAGGCTTCCCTAGATGCTCACGGAACTGCCGGTGCCGAGGCGGGTCGGTTGCTTGCATCATGAGCCCTGCGGCCGGATCCGGACGGTCGAGCATCGCGATGGCCGTTCCGCCCTGCGAGCTGAAAGTCTTATGTTCCCCGAGGACACGGCGCACGTCAGCATGGCGCGTCACAGCCCAGAACCCTTGGCCTGTCGCTCGCTTCTGCCAGAAGACGGGGCGCTCCGCGCGCAAAGTCTGCCAGACGAGGTGCGCGTCTCCTTTCGTATAGAGGTCAGTGTCAGCCAGGTTGATCTGGTCGACCTCGATCCGTGCACCTGAAGGCGGCGCTGTGATCCTCACGACAATACCTTTCCGTCTCTACTGCCGGGGAGTGAGCCTTACCGGCAGGCGTTCGGGGGGCCGTTCACACTGATGTAACTCAGCATTACCGGCGTACCGTCGAGTTCGATCCGCTCGGTATTGCTGAGTAGCTGATGACGTCCGGCAAAATACCTCCCCGGCCGCAGAGTAGATCAGTTCCGGCTCCGTTGACAGCGCTTGCCATTGGTCCAGACGCTGAAAGTAGCCGGGTGACGGTACACCGCCCCGGATGTCGTCGTACTTCGTCGAGGCGGACGAAGACAACGAGGATCCAGTTATCCGCGCAACTCCATTCAGACGCGCGGAAGCCGCACGCTCACCACCGCGGAGCGCCCGCTGTGCACGGTGGCGAGCGCGTCCTTCAGAACCTGCGGCAGCTCACCCGGATCGGACACGGTCGCGCCGAACCCCGCGCCCGCCGCTAGCGCCACCCCCGGCAAGTCCGCCTCCGGCTCAAGCGACGCATGGAAGTCATCGGCGCGGGCCGCGGCCCCGTCCGGATGCACCATCAGCGTCGAGAACTTGGGCCCGGCCCAGCCGCCGTTGTCATAGATGACCGTGAGTGCCGGGGTACCGTACCGGCGCTGCACCCACAGCGCCGACGATGGCACACTGAACAGGAAAGAGCCGTCGCCAACCAGAGAAACCACCGTCCGTTCGGGATAAGCGAGCTTGGCACCTACGGCCGCGCCACCCGGCCACCCCAGCGAACCGCCGCCGTGGTGCAGCACCGATCCCGGCCGGTTCGGTCGCAAGTGCTCCTGGACGGCCCTGCTGTTCGTGACCACCTCGGTTAGGATCAGCGCGTCCTCGCTCTCGAGCAGCCGACGCACGCACGCGGTCAGGTACTCGGCGGTGATCACGTCATCCTTCGGCTGCTCGGCCACCTCTCGCTCGGCAAGGCACGTCGCTGTCGAGCACCAGGATCACGTCGGCCTCGGCGAGCAGCGGGTTCTGCGACACGCTGTGATACTGGTAGCCGCCGTGCAACAGGTTATCGTGCGGAAAATTGACGTGGTAGGCCATCGCCTCCACCACCGGAATGGCCAGCAGCTCGGCCAGGCTAACCAGGCTGGGCACGGCGGATGGGTCCCGTCCCAGGTAGGAGGTCACGATCAGGGGATGCCGCGCACCGGCCAGCGCGGTCGCGATCTGGGCGGTGACCTCCGGCGCAAGCGCGGCAGGCGCAACGGCGGGATAGGAACTGGGGTCGACGGCGTACGGAGCGACCTGCTCCTCCATCACCTCGCGCGCGCCGACCAGGTACACCGGGCCGGCCGGCTCGCTGCGGGCAAGCTGTAGCGCGCGGTGCACGACCTGCTTGACGTTTCTCCCGGTGCGGAGCTCGTTGTCGTATTTGACGTAGTTGCGCAGGATGCCGCGCTGATCCCGGACATCCTGGATCCAGTGGATGAACTCGGTGCGGCTGCCGGGCAGCTCGCCGTCCTGCGTGAACGGGGACATGCCCGCGAAGACCAGGACGGGGACGCGTCCGCGCATGGCGTTGCTGACCGCGGCGGGCTGACCACATCACCGCCGTCCGGCGCCTGTCCGGCGCACATCACCGCCGTCCGGCGCCTGTCCGGCGGGTGCATCGCCGATGCCTGGCTCATCGCCTACGCCGACGGCACGACGGCGGTCGGCAAGATCATCACCGCGGCGCCACCTGACGTGTTCCGGATTGAGGCCAGCGGGCTGGCCGCGCTGCGCAGCACCGGGTACCTAGCCACCCCGGACGTCCTGGCCGTCACCAGCCGGCTGCTGCTCCTGCAGGCACTGGCGCCCCGTGCGGACAACGAGGGTTCCTGGGAAACGTTCGCCCGCGACCTCGCCTCCCTGCACACCAGCACGGCCGGTGACCGCTTCGGCTGGCCGCACCACGGCTACCTGGGCCGGCTCCGCCAGGTCAACACCTGGACCGCCAGCGGGCACGACTTCTTCGCCCAGCACCGGCTGCTGCGCTACCTCGGCGAACCCGCCGCCGAGCAGGCCCTCACCTCCGCCGACCGCCACGCCGTCGAGCGGCTGTGCGCCCGCCTCACCGAGATCATCCCCGCCATGCCCGCCGTCCTCACCCACGGCGACCTGTGGACGGGCAACCTCCTCAGCCGGCCAGACGGCCGGATCGCCGTCATAGACCCGGCCGTGGCCCGCACCTGGGCCGAAGTCGACCTGTCCATGCTGTGGTGCTCCCCCCGCCCGCCAGCCGCCCGGCGGTTCTTCGCCCGCTACCAGGAACTCAACCCGTCGCCCGGCGGCTGGGAAGACCGCATGGCCCTGCTCCACCTGCGCGAACTGCTGAGCACCATCGCCCATTTCGGCCCCGCCGCGGCCAGCACCATCCAGGAGACCCGCCGTATCCTCGGACCCTTCTACCGCTCTACCTCCGGACGCGGTAGCGCAGGTGGGTGACGCCGCGGTCCTCGATCACCTCGGGGTCGGTGAGGCGGACCGGGCCGCGGGTGCCGGCCAGCCAAGGGATCCCGTGGCCCAGGATCACCGGCACCAGGCTGACCTGGATCGCGTCCAGCAGCCCGGCGTCCAGGCAGCCGCGGGTGACCGTGGCCCCGGCGATGCTGATGTCCTGCCCGCCGGCCAGCTCACGGGCCCGCGCGACCGCGGCCTCGGCCGAGGTCGCGAAGAAGATCGGCACGCCGCCGCGCGGCCAGTCCCGGGGCGGGTGATGGGTGACCACGACCATCGGCGTCTCGCCGCCGGGGTGGCCGTTCCAGCCGTTGGTAAGGTCATAGAGGCGGCGGCCGACCACCGTCGCGCCGACTCTGGCTACCCCTGCGGTCAGCAGGTCGGCTGTTTTCCGTGACACGTGCAGCTCGGGGAATCCCGCGCTCAGCTTCACCGCGACGTCGCCGCTGCCGTAGAAGCCGAACAGCTCGTCGCAGCCGTCGTCCGGGTCAGCGACGAAACCGTCCAGCGACATCGCCAGGTGTGCGATCACCTCGCCCATGGAGCACCTCCCGTTGCCTGTCGTCTTGCCTGTCGTCGAAAGATAAGACGAGCGCGGAGGCGCCAGCTCATCGCCGCACGGCCAGAGCAGCACCTGGCCGACACCATAGGACGATGAAACCCGTTCGTTTCAAATCTTTGTTCTGGTTCTTTTGACTGGAGCGGGTCCGGCCGGACGCTGGTGCCGATGCAGACGGCCGCGGGCGGCGAGTTCCTGTCACCGTCGGGAAACATCGGCGGATCTCCACCTCGGGGATCGCAGCGGTAACGTCGCGGACATGAGTAACGGGCGCATCGATGTCCACAGCCATTTCCTCCCTGACTTCTACCGGGCGGCGGCGGCAGCGGCCGGGCACGCCCAGCCCGACGGGATCGCCGAACTACCCGCCTGGACCGCGGCCGGCCATGTCGCGGTGATGGACCGCCTCGGCATCGCTACCTCGCTGCTGTCGATCTCATCGCCGGGCGTTCACTTCGGTGACGACGGCGCCGCGCGTGCTCTCGCCCGCCAGGTCAACGAAGAGGGCCAGCATGCCGTGGAAGCGCATCCCGGCCGTTTCGGCTTGTTCGCGGCGCTGCCCGCACCGGACGTAGACGGTTCCATCGCCGAGATCCGCTACTGCTACGACCACCTCGGCGCGGACGGGGTCGCCCTCCTGACCAACGTCGGCGGCACCTACCTGGGCGACCCGGCCCTCGAGCCGGTCTTTGACGAGCTCGACCGGCGCCGAGCGCGCGTGTTCGTGCATCCGACCTCGCCTGCCTGCTGGGAGAGCACCTCGTTCGGACGCCCGCGACCGATGATCGAGTTCCTGTTCGACACCACCCGGGCAGTGGTGAACCTCGTGCTCAACGGCACCGTCGCCCGCCACCCCGGCATCGAGTTCGTCATCGCGCACGCCGGGGCCGCCCTGCCGGTCATCGCGGACCGGGTCGCCGCGTTCACCATCGTGCTCACCGACGTGGACAGCGAGGCGGACATCATTCCAGACCTGGCTCGGCTCCACTACGACCTGGCCGGCTTCCCCGTCCCCCGCCAGCTCGACGCCATCCTCGCCCTCACGACGCTGGAACACTTGCACTATGGCAGCGACTACCCGTTCACGCCCGAATTCATCGTGGAGACGGGCGCGCAGGCGCTCGCGAACGCTGGATCTGTCGCCAGCGCTCTCACCGGGAACACCCGGCAGCTGTTCCCGGATAGCCGGAACTTGGCCGCGGAGTGAACTGACTCTTACTGAATTCGTTTCGAGAGGATGATCTCGCCAGTATGACCGATGACGTGAACGCGAAACTGGACGCACTGCATGCCGAGATCAAGGCACTGCGCCAGGAGCAGGCCGCCACCCGGCGCGTCATAAACGCCGCGACCATGCGCCACAGCTGGGCCAAACATCTGGTCAGCGACCTGGAGACCAACCCCCACACGCAATATAAAGTGCACCTCTACGGCGTTATCTACTGGCTGATCAACTTCCCGGCGATCTGCTACCTGTTCTTCGGCCAGCCGACCCTGTGGACGAAACTCGGCATCTTCATCACCTTGATCTACTCGATCTACGCCAACTTCGCCACGGACTACGGGGCGATGTCGGCGGCGATGGCGGCATTCGGCGATAAGCCGCCACCCGAAATCCCGCTTCAAGCCGAACACGACGGCTAGCGCCCATCCCAATTCAATGGTCGTGGCACCCTAATTGATAGGGCCATTACAGTGCCACAACCACTGAATTCCGGGGCCTCCGGCACCCGCGGTGTGCAACCACATCCGCCGCTGTCACCCCGTCCGCACCAGCCACCACGTCTACCCGCTCCAGGTCGAGGTGTCCGACCTGGAGCGCCCACGACTTGCCGCAGGATTATAGTCCCGTTCGTTAAATAACTGACTTAGTAAGTTATGATTAGTCCATGACTCGACGGACACCACCGGGACGCGTACGGCACATCGCCAGCGCCGCGTGTGAAGTTTTCATCGCCAAGGGCTACCGGAAGGCGCTGCTGACGGACGTGGCCGAGCGGCTGGAGCTGAGCCACGCGCTGCTGTACAAGTACGTGGAGAGCAAGGAGGCCCTGCTGGAGCTGGCCGTCCGCTACGCGATGGACGCCGGTGCCGACCTGGACGCGGTGGTGCCGCTGGCCACCCCCGGGCCCGGGCACATCCTGACGCTGATCCGGGAGTGGCTGACGGTCCGCGCCGCGTTCCCGACGCTGCGGGCCGCGCTGGAGCGCGGGCCCGGCGGCGACGCGGCGGCCGAACTGGCCGGGATCATCGACGAGCTCTACGACTTCATCGAGCAGAACCGGCTCCTGCTGCTGCTCATCGAGAGCCTGGCCGATGACTATCCCGGGCTGAGCGGGGAGTCGGTCAGCGACCGCAAGCGCTCCTTCAGCGGGCGGGTGGCTGCCTTCCTGACCGACCGCGCCCAGTCGGGGCAACTGCGCCCGCTCGCCGACCCAGAGATCGCCGCCCGGTTCGCGACCGAGTCCATCGCCTGGTTCGCCCAGCACCGCAAGCGCGATCGCGACGCCGCCATGATCGACGACCAGCAGGCCCGTTCGTCGGTGCGGGAGCTGCTGCTGGCGGCGTTTGTTCCCGACGACCGCACGAGAGGAAGGGATGGCTGATGTCTGGTCTGGCTCGATGGTGCTTCCGGCACCGCCGGCTCGTCCTGGCCGCCTGGCTCCTCGCGCTGATCCTGTTCACCGCCGTGGGCCGGGCCACCGGGATCAGCTACGCCACCACGTACTCCCTGCCGGACAGCCCCTCGTCGCAGGCTCTCGCCATCCTCCAGCATGACTTCCCGGCCGCCGCGGGCGACGCCGACCAGATCGTGGTGCAGGCGAAGACCGGGACGGTGACATCCGGGCCGGCGCGCTCCGCGGTCGAGACGATGCTCGCCAAGGTAGCGAAACTCGACCGCGTCGCCGACGTGACCAGCCCCTACGGCCCCGGCGGAGCCAGCCAGGTCAGTCAGAACGGGAAGATCGCGTTCGCGACGGTCACCTTCGACGCCCAGGCCCAGGACCTGCCGGACCGCACGGTCACGGCGGTGATCAGTACCGCCCGGGCCATCCAGGGGCACGGCCTGAAGGTCGAGCTCGGCGGCCAGGCGATCGAGAACGTCCGGTCGTCGCCGTCTTCCAACAGCACTGCCCTCGGGATCATCCTTGCCCTGCTCGTGCTCGGCCTGGCGTTCGGCGCGCTGTTCGCCGCGATCACCCCGGTCGTGACCGCCCTGGTCGCAATCGGCATCGGCTACGACCTCACCGGCCTGCTCAGCCACGTCCTCACCATCGTCAGCTTCGCCCCCATCCTCGCCGTGCTGATCGGCCTCGGCGTCGGCATCGACTACGCCCTGTTCATCGTCACCCGCCACCGCAACGCCGTGCGCGCCGGGCGGACCATCGAGGATGCCGCGGTGCACGCGGTCAACACCGCGGGGCGGGCGGTCTTCTTCGCCGGCCTCACCGTGGCCGTCGCGCTGCTCGGCCAGTTCGCCATCGGGATCTCGTTCCTCAACGGCGCGGCCGTCGCGGCAACGGTCACCGTCGCGCTGACCATGCTCGCCTCGCTCACCCTGCTCCCGGCCCTGCTCGGATTCATCGGCCCGAAGGTGCTCAGCCGGCGCCAGCGCCGCCACATCCGCGAGTCCGGCCCAGCGTCCGAGACGGCCACCTCCGGGCCGTGGTACCGGTGGTCGCGCTCGATCGAGCGCCACAGCGCGCTGCGGGCGGCGGTCAGCCTGCTCGCGGTGGCCGCCGTCGCCCTCCCGGTGCTGAGCCTGCGGCTCGGCCTCGACGACGCCGGCACCGATCCCGCCTCCTCCACCACCCGGCAGGCCTATGACCTGCTCGCCGAGGGTTTCGGACCAGGATTCAACGGGCCGTTCGAGCTCGTCGCCACGCTCCACGGGACGGCGGAGAAGGCCGCCTTCGCGCGTGTCGTCGACGCCGCGGCCAGGCAGCCGGGAGTGGCAGCGGTTACCGCTCCGCGGGTGAGCCCGTCCGGCACGGCCGCGGTCGCGGTTCTCTACCCGGGCGCCGCCCCGCAGGCAGCCGAGACGGCCAGGCTCCTCGCCCAGCTCCGCAGCCGGGTAGTGCCCGCGGCCGAGGGCGGCACTGGCACTGGCCTGAACGTCCTGATCGGCGGGGTGACCCCGGCCCAGGCCGACTTCTCCGCGGCCCTCGCCAGCAAGCTGCCCCTGTTCGTTGCGGCGGTCGTGATCCTGGCCTTCCTGCTGCTGATGCTGGTATTCAGGAGCCTGCTCATCCCCGTGGTGGCCTCGGTCATGAACCTGTTGTCGGTCGGCGCCGCCCTCGGCGTGATGAACGCGGTGTTCAACTGGGGGTGGGGCTCGTCGCTGCTCGGGTTCAACGGCACCGCGCCGGTCGAGGTGTTCCTGCCGGTGATCATGTTCTCGGTGCTGTTCGGGCTGTCCATGGACTACGAGGTATTCCTCGTCAGCCGCATGCAGGAGGAGTGGATCCGCACGGGCGACAACCGGGGGGCGGTTACCAGCGGGCAGGCGGTCACCGGCCGGGTCATTACCGCGGCGGCCAGCATCATGATCTTGGTGTTCCTGTCGTTCCTGCTCAACCCCAACATCATCATCCAGCAGTTCGGGGTCGGCCTCGCCGCGGCGATCATCATCGACGCCTTCGTCGTCCGGACCGTCCTCGTGCCCGCGCTGATGCACGTGTTCGGCCCGGCCAACTGGTGGCTCCCCGGATGGCTCGACCGCCGGCTACCGCACCTCGCCGTCAATGTCCCCGACGTCGTCTGTGACGTCGTCCCTGACGCTCCGGCGCCGGCACGCGCGGCTGGTGCTCAATCGGCCAGCCCCCAGGGGCCGGTGCCCGAGATCTTGCGCGGCGAGATGCGCGTCACGAAACCCGCGGGGTAGTCGCCTCCCGGGGGCGGGAACTGGCCCTTGGTAATTTTGCGGAGTACGTCTACCGCTCCGCCCTCCTCAACCCGCGCAATTCCCTTAATGACCAGGTAGGGGCTGAACCCTTCGAACGGGACATCGGACTCAACCGATAGCGTTACCCGCGGGTCACGCCGAATGTTGCGCAGCTTGAGGTAATCAGCGAGATGACCCGCGACGATCTCGTCCCCGTCCCAGCCGACGTAGACGCACGTCACCTGGGGGGTGCCGTCAGGGTTAATGGTGGCCAGGTGAATAAGCCGCCCCGAGTCCACGGCCGCCCTCGTGACCTCGTTGAGCCGGATAGGACTGTCAGTCATCGTTTCTCCCCTATCTGCTTCTGTTATCTGCTTCTCTCGAATTACGGGCTCAACTCCGTCCGACGTCGTAGGCGTCGACGGAAGAGAGAAAGCTCCGCCTCGCCAGCAGGCAACACTGAACCTCGGCGAAGCCTTCCATGCATACCCGGTGACTACGCATATCTCCTTCACGGCCGCGCCGCGATCGGTCACGCCTTCTCCAAAGTGCCCGACGACCCGCAGGCGTCCTCCGGCAACGGCGATGCGACAGGAGTGCGGCTCTTCTCGAGTGAGCTAGTCCCCGGCCTGGGCCGGCCTGGCAGGCGGGCCGGCCACGCTGCGCGCCTCAGCGGCCGCTTCCGCACCACCGGTACCAGGGCCCGCGCGGTCCCGGGGGCGCCGCAACCACGGCAATGCTCCATCGTCGTGGTTCCGACCACCATGATGCTCCATCGTCGTGGTTAACGGACCTGGACCCGGAAGCCGGAACGCGAACAGGAGCACCAGCGGCACCAGCCGCACCGTGATCCAGGCGCTCACTGCAGGAAACCCGCACCCATGCGACAGTTCTTCCCGTCACATGACGGCAGGTGGGGCGGGTGAGGCTGGCCTCCGGTGGCGCCAAGCGAGCCGATAGTGTCAGTGGGGATCGGCTTTGCCACCCTTTCATCCGGGAGCCTGATTTGCGTTACCCGTATTCGGAGCGCGGTCCGGTCGTCGAGGTGCTGCACGGCGTCGAGGTCACCGACCCCTATCGCTGGCTCGAGGATCCTGACTCGGCGCAGACCAGGGAGTGGGTAGCCGCTCAGAATGCTGTCACGGAGGAGTACCTGGCTGGCCTGGCGTCCCGGAGCTGGTTCCGCGAGCAGCTCCGCGCCATCCTTGGCGTGCCGCGAACCGGCGTGCCGCGAGCTCGTGGCGGACGTTACCTGCTGGACCGCAACGACGGCACTCGCCCGGCGGATCGCCGCCAGCCCGCCGCTGGCGGTGCGGGCCATCAAGGATGGCCTCCGACGGGCACTTGACCCCGACTGGACGGTGCTCGGGCGGTGGGTTAGCCAGACGCTCGACACGCTCTTCCAGACTGAGGACCACAGGGAAGGCGTCCGTTCCTTCCTCGAGAAAAGGGAACCGAAGTTCACCGGGCACTGAACGGCCGCAATGATCTGCCCGACGAGCGTCGACGCGGCGGTCGAGGCGGTGACGGCGGCGGAGGGGATGGCTCGGTGGCGTAAGCGGCCGGATCGAACGGGCGCGCCCGCGACACTGGCGACCGGCTCTTCAGCCCGTGCCCGTCGATTGCGGCGACCGCAAACCAGACCCCGGATCGCGGCCAGGACGGGGTGATTCCCGCGCGGACGGCCAGCACAGCTGCACGCAGCGCTTGCCCGGCGAGAAGCACCATGGTTCGTTCGGCCAAATAAAATGGCCATTCGAACGGACCCGCAGTGGCTCAAGGGCCTCAGCCGACCCCGCGCCCACCGGAATCTGACATCTTCAGTCGATCCTTTCTTTCTGGTATCCACTCGGCTCCACACTGTGGGTGATCAGGGTGAGCCGGAATCACGCAGAAAGGGTGATCTTCCTTATCGGCCAGGTGAAGGGGGTCGAACTGCTTGGCCTCCGGGTCTAGGGCGCCAGCGCGATCAGGTCCGTGCAGTCGATTCTGGTATCGATTCGCCGTGATGGCTCTGGGCGGCGGTGAGGATGAGCTCGATGACCGTGTCCAGGGGGATCACGGTGGAGTCGATCACCAGGTGGTACAGCGACGCGTCGGCCGGATCGACGCGGTACAGGCGCCGAACGTAGGCGGCGCGCGCCTTGTCGGCCGCCTCTTGGCGAGCGCTGGCCTGCTCCTGGCTGATGCTTTCGACCTTGGCACCCTGGATGATCCGGCGGGCCGGCGGCCCGTCCAGCCGGACGTGGAAACCGCGGTCCTTGCCGAGCACCACCGCGGCGGCCCGGCCGAGGATCACGCCGCCCCCGCCGTTGGCTAGCAGGTCGTGGATCCCGGCCTCGGCGCTGCACCGCAGGTCCTCGTCCTGGTGACGGGCGGAGAGGGGTGACTGGGTGGGGCCGACCGGCATCGAGTGGGTCAAGGAGGCGAGCAGCCGGTGGACCGGCGTGGCCTTCGCCTCCTCCGTTACCAGTTGCTCATGACACGGGACGACGGCCAATGAGACCTGGCCCTCCGTGGTCGTGGCGCGCTGCAGGAAGGGCAGGCCGAGTCGTTGCGCGAGGGCAGGCGCGACGACGCTGCCGCCGGTGCCGTAGGTGGCTGACACGGTGATCAGACGCACGGCCGGGCCAGGCCGGGCGTCAGCGGGATCGGAAGTCACGGGTTCTCATCTCCTTCTGGTCATACCGCGGCCCGGGCAACCTCGGGCGCGGCCGGCGCGAGGAGGCCGGTGGGCAGCACGAGCCCGCATACGATCGCGGCGGCGGCGAAAATGCCGACCGAAACCCAGAACGCGACGATGTAACTGTGCACGGCCGCGCCGGCCTGGGCCACCGGGCTTTGCCCATGCGTCACCAGGTAGCTGCTGAACGCGCTCGCCGCGATCGTGTTCAGCAGCGCGGTGCCGATCGAGCCGCCGACCTGCTGGTTGGTGTTGACCATGGCCGAGGCGACGCCGGCGTCCGCACGGGCGGCGCCGTAGGTAGCCGTGTTGATCGCGCAGGCGAACACCAGGCCAAGCCCGAGCCCGATCACTACCAGGGCGGGCAGGATCGTGGCGGGATAGCTGGTGTGCACGCCCAGTTGTGCCGCCAGGATGATCAGCCCGGCCGCCGCCACCACCATCCCGGCGGGGATCAGGATCCGGGGTCCGAACCGCGGCAGCAGCACCGTGCTGACCGTCGTCGAGGTCGCGATCAGTGCCGCGATCATCGGCAGGAACGCCAGGCCGGTCGTGACCGGGGAGTAGCCCAGGATGAGCTGAAGGTAGTAGGTAAGGAACAGGAAGACCCCGAACAGGCCTATAGCGGACAGCCCGATGGCCAGATATGAACCACCGCGGAAGCGGTTAAGGACGATCCGCAGCGGCAGCAGCGGATGCGGAGTGCGCCGCTCGACCACAACGAACGCGGCCAGCAGGACCACCCCGGCTACCAGCAGGATGATGGTCGTCGGCGCGCCCCATCCCTTCGTCTCGGCCTCGGACAGCCCGTAGACCACGCCCACCAGCCCGGCCACGACCAAGATCGTGCCGACCGGGTCCAGATGCACCTTGGCGTCGCGAGACTGGTTCGTCAGCAGCCGGACCGCGCCGGTGACGGCGATCAGGGCCAAGGCGACGTTGACGTACAGGCACCACCGCCAGCTCAGGTACTCGGTCAGCAGCCCGCCGAGCAGCAGCCCCACCGCGCCGCCGGCGCCGGCGATCGCGCCGTAGACCCCGAAGGCCTTACCCCGCTCGGCCGGGTCGGAGAAGGTCACCGTCAGCGTCGACAGCGCCGCCGGAGCCAGCAAGGCGCCGAACGCGCCCTGGATGGCGCGGCCGGTCACCAGCAGGCCGAAGCTCGTCGCCGCGCCGCCGAGGGCGGAGGCGGCAGCGAAACCCGTCAGTCCGATGATCAGCATCCACCGCCGGCCAACCAGGTCCGCCAGCCGGCCGCCGAGCAGCAGCAGGCCGCCGAACGCCAGGGAGTACGCCGTCACCACCCATTGCCGGTCGGCGTTCGAGAACCCCAGGTCGTGCTGGGCCGAGGGCAGCGCTATGTTCACGATCGTGGCGTCCAGGACCACCATCAGCTGCGCCAGTCCCACCACGCCCAGCACCCACCAGCGGCGGTCCGCCGCCGCGGCCGCACTAGGCTGTCCCGCCGTGTCCGCCGCCGTCGGTGGCGCGGCATGGTCGGTTACGACTCCCGGAACCGCTGTGCGCTCCGCGTCCTGTGCCATCGTGCGCCTCCCCTCGAATTGGGGCTGGTCTCTGAAGGCGCCCAGGCGAGCTCGCCAGGTCAATCCATAGCTGAATTCCCTGCCGAGAGGCAAGCTATGCCGGCGTTGCCGGGTGTGCGCCGACGATGTGGAGGGCGGCGGCCGCGCTGAAGTCGCCGAAGGACAGGGTGAGGAACGGGGCCGGCTGCGCAGCTGACGCCGGGCGGCCCGTTCGCGGGCGGCCCGGTTCCTTTTCCCTTCTCGCCGGGTCTGCCCTGATGTAGGCAGATCACCGATGAGAGGATGAAAGCAATGGATTGCCCACTGAACCGGGCCATGCAAAGCACCCTGGACGTCTTGACGAAGGTCCAGCCCAGTGACCTGACCACGGCCACGCCGTGCGTCTCCTGGGATGTCCGCGCGCTTGTCAACCATTTCATCGGCACCGCGCACTGGTGGGCGGCGGCCGTATCCGGGGAAGCGGCCGCGGCCGGAGACGACGGGCCCGCGGGCGTCGACTACGCGGCCGGGGATTTCGTCGGGGCCTACGAAGAGGGCATCCGGATCGCCGTCACGGCGTTCGGCGCCGAGGGCGCGCTGGACACAACGGTCCGGCTCCCGTTCGGGGAGTTCCCCGGCACCGTCGTGCGGGATATGGCGGCGATGGATCAGTTCACCCATGGCTGGGACCTGGCCCGCGCCATCGGGTGCTCCACGGACCTGGACCCCGGACTCGCGGACCGGCTGCTCGCCCACGCCAGGGTCGCGATCACCGACGCGTTCCGCGGTCCGGACGGGCAGGCTCCATTCGGCGCCGCGGCACAGGCACCCGCCGGGGCGGGTCCGGCCGAGCAACTCGCCGCCTTCCTCGGCCGGTCGGTGTGATCCGTGCCGGATAGCGCGGCATTCGTCAAGCACACCGAGCCGTTCCGGCGGGAGCTGTTCGCGCACTGCTACCGCCTGCTCGGCTCGGTGTCCGACGCGGAGGATCTGGTGCAGGAGACCTACCTGCGCGCCTGGCGCTCCTACGACGGGTTCGAGGGGCGGTCATCGCTGCGGACCTGGCTGTACCGGATCGCCACCAATGCCTGCCTGACCGCGCTCGCCAAACCCGCCCGCCGGATGCTGCCGTCTGGCCTGGGCGCTCCCGAGCCCGATCCCGAGGTCTACCCGGAGCCTGCCGACCCGGAAATCGCCTGGCTGGACCCGGTGCCGGACGCGATGGTGACGACCGGCCTGGCTGACCCGGCGGCCATCGTCGCCGCGCGCGAGGGGCTGCGGCTGGCCCTGATCGCAAGCTTGCAGTACCTGCCGCCTCGGCAGCGCGCCGTTCTGGTCCTGCGGGATGTGCTGGAATTTTCCGCGGCCGAGGTCGCGATCATGCTCGGGACCACGACGGTTGCGGTCAAGAGCGCGCTGCAGCGCGCCCGCGCGCGGATGGAGGAACTGGCGCCCGCCGCCGACCAGATCATTGAGCCGACGGCGCCGCAGGCCCGCGCCATCCTCGACCAGTACATCGCGGCGTTCGAGAACGCGGACGCCGCCGCACTGGAGCGACTGCTGGTGCGCGACGCCGTCCTGGAGGCAACCCCGATGCGCACCTGGTTCGCCGGCGTCAAGACCTGCGTGCCCTTCCTCCGCGACCGCATCATCGGCTCAGCCGGCACCTGGCGCATGTTCCCCACCAGCGCGAACGGCCAGTCCGCCGCGGTGGAATACGTCCGCGACGAGCAGGGCGGCTTCCAGCCCTACGGCGTCGTGGTGCTCACCGTTACCGGCGCGGGCATCATCCGCGTGACCTCCTTCGGTGACCCGCGCCTGGTCCCCGTATTCGACGGTTACGAGGTATACCTGGCCCGGCTGCGCGAACAGGGGCAGGCGCCGCCAGCGGTTGGTCAGGGCAGATCAGCCAGGTACCGGGCGGCTCGCGGGCCGGCTTTGGGGTGGCCGGAATCAACGGCGTCTTGATAGCTGGCTCGCGCTTCGGCAGGGTATCCGAGGTAGTGGAGCAGGTTACCGAGATAGAGCATCGCCCAGGGGGCCACGTCCGGGTGACCGGAATTGACAGCTGCCTGGTATGCCGCGATCGCCTGGCGGCCTCGGCCCTGCCGTTTGTACAGGTGCCCGAGGTTGCGTGCCGCCGCGGGCCCGTACTCGGGGTGGCCGGAGTTAGCCGCCTGCCGGTAGGCCTCCTTGGCGCCGTCTATGTCGTCATGCTGGCCCAGCAGGATGCCCAGATGGAACCCGGCTGCCGGGGCATGCTCAGGATCCCGGGAGTCAATTGCCTGCTGATAGGCCGATCGCGCTCCTTCGAGGTCGCCCTGCTTTCCGAGCGAGGTACCCAGGCGGACAGCCTCCTGCGGGTCGGTGGCCTGCTGGGAGGCGCTCCCGTCCCGCTTGAAGGTCTTCGCGAGGCCGGATAGCATGCGCTGGCTCACCCTCCGCCTCAAGTCACAAGTTACGCGTGACGGCGCTTGTCCAGGCCGGTGAGCGGACCTGACCCGCTGCCCTGCCGTCTGCACGCCGGGACTCCGCCTTGAACCACCATCTTTAGCTGTGCGACACAGTCCAGCTCACCAACGTCAATGCTGGCCACCAAGCCTGTAGGGCAACTCTAGCAGTGTGCCGCCGTCGGCCGCCCAGCCTGGCGGGTGAGTGACGACTCTCGCGCTGTGGGAGCTGCAGCCGTAACGTGACCCTGCGCTGCCGAGAAGTTCCGGGGAGCTGCTGGTGCCGGGGTGCGGCGGCACGCTGGCCCGCGCCGCCGACTCGCATGCTCCCCCGTCCTCCCTCCCTAGCCCCAGGCGCCGGCTATCTGCCTGGTGGGGGCGTTGAGCCGGTTGAAGACATTGGTCGTGGCGATCGACAGCAGCAGAGCGGCAAGTCCTTTCTCGTCGTAGTTCCGGGCGGCCTCGTCCCAGATTTCGTCCGGCACCGGGTCCGGGCGGTCGGCCAGCCGGGTGATGGCCTCGGTCAGGGCCAGCGCCGCGCGCTCGGCGTCGGTGAAATACGGCGCCTCCCGCCAGGCGGCTACCGTGGCTAGCCGATCCTCGCTCTCGCCCGCCTTCCTGGCCCCCGCAGCGCCAGCCTGAACGCACGAGCTGCAGCCGTTGATCTGGCTGGCCCGCAGGTGAACCAGTG
>JBEKJP010000123.1:0-23091 GCA_050011155.1 Streptosporangiaceae bacterium | reverse complement strand
CGCCAACCTGCACGCGCAGCGGCAAGTTAACCGGGTGGATCCGGGCTACCGGGCGAAAAAGACATTAGGGGGACCATGATGCACAGAAATCACCCCGGAGCCCGAATCCACCCCGCTATTCCGCCGGACAGCGCACCACCGGCACCCCAGGACACCACAGCACCCCGCGGCACGCCACCCAGCCACCCAGCCGGGCAACCACGAGACACCGTGATCCGGCAACAGCCCCGGAGCGGGCGGTAACTCCGCACCATGATGACGCGCCCCGGAGGAACTGCACCAGAAGCCACGCCAGCCCCGCAGATGGGCCTCCGAGATGATCACGGATCCAAACCCGCGGGAAACGGGAGGTAGCGATCCGCGATAACGCGATCAGAAACGGGCAAAGCGGACAGCGGGACCTTGGTCGTGAACGACAGGGCCTTGTGGCCGCTTTGTGAAAGCGTTCACAAAGCGTTTCCGCGGAAACGCCGGCGAAGTTCAGGTCGGCCCCATCAGGACAGTGTCTACGCTCGGGCATCGAATACCGGAGGGCCCAGCATTGGAGGGCACAGATGAACGTCGACACCGACGTGGTGATCGTGGGCGCGGGCCCGACCGGGCTGCTGCTGGCCGGTGACTTGGCTCGGGCCGGGGTGGGGTGCGTGGTGCTCGAGCGCCACGCCGAGATGTCCAACCTGACCCGGGCGTTCGCCGTGCACGCCCGCACGCTGGAGCAACTGGACGCCCGCGGCGTGGCCGACGAACTCGTGGCCACCGGCACCCCGGAGACGAAGCTGCGGTTCCTCGGCGGCGCGCAGCTCAGCCTGCCGCGGCTGCCCAGCCGGTTCCCGTACGTGCTGGTCACCCCGCAGTACGAGACCGAACGGGTGCTGGCCGACCGCGCCCGCGACCTCGGCGCCGAGCTCCGGTACGGCGCCGAAGTCACCGGGCTGGCCCGGTTCGCGGACGGGGTGGAGCTGATCGTCCGCACGGACGGCCAGCCCGAGCACCTGGTCCGCGCGGGCTACGTGGTCGGCGCCGACGGGATGCACAGCACCGTCCGCCAGGCCCTGGGGATGCCGTTCCCCGGCAAGTCCGTGGTCCGGTCGGTGATGCTGGCCGACGTGCGGCTCTCCCAGCCGCCGCCGGACACCCTGACCCTGAACACGGACGGCGACGCCTTCGCCCTGATCGCGCCGTTCGGTGACGGCTGGTACCGGATCATCGCCTGGCACCGGCACAACCAGCCGCCCGAGGACGTCCCGGTCAGCCTGGAAGAGGTGGCCGACGTGGCCCGCCAGGCCCTGGGCACCGACTACGGCCTGCACAACCCGCGCTGGATGTCCCGCTTCCACAGCGAGGAACGGCAGGTGCCGAGCTACCGCGACGGCCGGGTCCTGCTGGCCGGCGACGCCGCCCACGTCCACTCCCCGGCCGGCGGCCAGGGCATGAACACCGGCCTCCAGGACGCCGCCAACCTCGGCTGGAAGCTGGCCGCCACCGTGCGAGGCTGGGCCCCCGACGGCCTGCTCGACACCTACCACGCCGAACGGCACCCGGTCGGCCGCCAGGTCCTGCGCACCAGCGGCGCCATGCTGCGGATCGGCCTGACCGGCCCGCCCGTCGTCGTCGCGGCCAGGAACATCGTGGCCGCGGCGGCCACCAGGACCCCGTTCGCGCCCCGCATCCTGGCCGGCGCGCTCTCCGGCCTGAGCATCTCCTACCCGGCCCACCGCGGCGCCCACCCGCTGACCGGCCGGCGCGTGGCCGACCTGCCCCTGACCGGCGGCGGCCGCCTGTACGAGGCCCTGCGCGACGGCCGCTTCCTGCTGGCCGGCGCCCCCGGAGCCATCCCCGCCGGAGCCACCGCCGGCTATGGCGACCGCGTGCACACCGCCGAGGTGGACCGCCCGACCGGCGTGGTCGCGCTCATCCGCCCCGACGCCTACGTCGCCTGGGCCGCCAAGCCCGGGCCTGACGGCGACCGGGCCGCGCTGATCCGCGCCGCCCTGGCCCGCTGGTGCGGAGCTCCGTCACGGAAACCCGGCTACTCCTCGGCGAGCAGCTAACCAGGATCCCCGCCACGACAGCGGCCGCCGCGATGACGATCAGCCGCGCGGTCAGGTGCCCGGCGAACCAGGCCGCGGCGCCGAGCCCGAGCCCGGCGCCGGCCAGTGATCCGGCCAAGCCGATAACGGCGCCTGCCCACCACCGCATGTTCCCCCTTACCTAGTGACAAGGTAAGGCGCCGGGCAGCAGGCTAGGCGTGACCGGAATTGTCAGGGCATGCGCTCGGATGGTGAGCTGTTGTCGATGGACTCTCTCAGGCCAGGTGACCCGCGGCACATCGGGAAGTACGTCCTGTCCGCCCGCCTGGGCGCCGGCGGCATGGGCGAGGTTTTTTTCGGCCGGTCTCCGGACGGCCACGCGGTTGCGGTCAAGGTCATTCACTCCGTGCTGGCCCGGGACGAGGTGTTCCGGCGGCGTTTCCGCCTGGAGGTCGAGCTGGGCCACCGGGTCGGCGGCCGGCACGCGGCCAAGGTCATCGACGCGGACCCGGGGGCCGACCGGCCCTGGATGGTCACCGACTACGTGGCCGGGCCGTCCCTGATGCAGGTCCTGGCCGCGCATCCCGAACTACCGCCGCCCACCGTGCGGTTCCTCGGGGCCGGGCTGGCCGACGCGCTGTGCGCGATTCACGCGGCCGGGATCATCCACCGGGACCTGAAGCCCGGGAACGTCCTGCTGACCGAGACGGGGCCCTGGGTCATCGACTTCGGCATCGCCCGGGCCATCGACGCGTCCTCCGTCACCGTGCGCCGCGGCACGCCCGGGTTCATCGCGCCGGAGATCCTGACCAGGGACGACGTCACCTCGGCGTGCGACGTGTTCGCCCTCGGGGTGGTTCTGGCCTTCGCCGGCGGGGTTCGCCCGTTCGGCTCCGGGACGGACGAGGGCATCGACTACCGGGTGGTCCACCACGAGCCCGAGCTGGGGGGCCTCGACCCCCTCATCCGCGAGGTCGTGGCGGAATGCCTGGTCAAGGAGCCCTCCAAGCGGCCCCAGCCGGCCCAGATCGCCGAACGTCTCGGGGGCGGCGAGGCGCCCGGCGGCTGGCTGCCCGAGCCGGTGCACGACATGATCACGGCCTGGGCGCCGCCGCCCGGGTCGGCCGGGGACGGCGCGGCCCGGCTGGATCACGCGCGGCTGATGGCGGAGGCGGAGCGGATCGCCCGGGCGCTGCCCGACACCGAAGAGCGCTCCATCGTCCTGCTCCACCTCGCGGCGGCGGTCTGCCGGGCCGGCCAAGCCCGGGCCGGCCAAGCCCGGCCCGACCCCGCTCAGGCCGGACGGCTGCTCGACGACGCCAGATACCCCGCGGACGGCGCGTGGCGCTCCTCGTCGGCCGAGTTCCTGATCGAGTCGTCCCCGGCCGAGGTGGGGGCCGTGGCCGGCTGCATCGACCCGGTCCCGGCCGATCAACTGCTGGCCGATATCGCGGCGTACGGCCACGTCCTGACCCACCGGCGGATGGGGGCCGAGGCGGAAACGGCGGAGATACTCGCCACCATCGCCGAGGCGGCCGCGGCGGTCAGCCCGGTCAGGGCCGGACGGATCGCCGGCTTCGTCGGCGACGAGTCGCTGCAGGCCATGGCCATCGCGCGGGCGGCCATGGTCGCGGCCTACACCGACCTCGACCAGGCGGAGCAGCTGATCGCGGTCATCCGGTCCCGCATCGACCAGGCCGAGGCCGCCGCCGGCCAGCGCGGCCAGAGCCGGGTCAGGCGGTGGGGGAAACCGCAGGCGGGCGCCGCGCCCGGGCCCGCCCACGCCGATCACGACACGGCCCGCTACTGGGCGGCGCTCGCGCTGGCCGAGACGGCCGTCGCGGCGACGGGCGCCAGCCCGGTCCACCCGGGCCGGCGGACGGCCGACCCCGGGTCCTTTGCCCGCACCGTCACCGGGATCGGCCACTCGCGCGAGTGGACGCTCGGGCCTGGCCGTCCGGTCGCCGGACTGAATCCGGGCCGGGCGGCGGGGTTCCTGGCCGCGGCGGCGAAGCTGGCCGACGGCATCGCCACCTCGGGCGTGACCGCCTCCGGGGCCGCCGCGGCCGACCTGCGGGCGGGGGCGCTGGCCGCGATGAAAATCGCCGCCGCCCGCCTCGATCCGGCCCAGGCCGGGGCCCGGCTGGCCGAGGCCGAGCAGGCCGCCCGGGCCATCGCGGCCGGCCAGGCCGGGCTCGAAGCACTCGGGCGGGTCGCCCTGACGGCGGCGCGTATCCTCCCGCCGCGCGCCGAGCAGATCGCCTGGAGCCTGCTGGACGTGCCGCGCACGCTGGGTGAGCTGGCGCTGGTGGTGGCGCTCGACGACGCCGCCCGGGCCGGGCGGATCGCGGCCGCGATCACCGACGACTACCTGCGGGCCCTGGTCCAGGCGGCGCTGGCCGTCCGGGCGGCGCCGGAAACCGCCGGGCCGCTGCTCGACGAGGCCGAGCGGGCGGCCAACGGCATCCCCGCCCGGCTGATCGAGGTCGCCGTGGTGACGGCCGGGACCGACCCGGACCGCGCCGAGCGGCTGGCCCGCTCGGTCACCGTGGGAGCGGAGATCATCTACGAGCCGTCGGACGACGGCCAGCATGAGCCGCGGCCCGTCAGCGGCCGGGTCCGGTCGGCGCCGTACTGGCAGGCCCGCGCGCTGGCGGACCTGGCCGCCGTAGCCGACGAGGGCTACGAGAGCCCTGCGGGCTGATCACCAAGGGACCCGCATGAGCCAGTGGACCAGGTCGGTTAGCTGCGTCGTGTCGCTGCCGAACGGCGCGGTGTGGAACAGGGCGACGTCGCGGAAATCCGATTCGGCCCCGCGGATGAGCCCGGCCAGCCCTAGGTCGTCCTCCGCCCACTTCCGGACGTCGGGGCCGGTGCCGGCGCCGGGGCCGAACCCCGTCCCGATCAGGTCGGCCCGGCTGAAGACGATGGCCAGCCTGCGCGGGGTGCGCGGCCGTCCCATTTCCGTGATCCGGTCGACCGTCTGCTGGTAGACCGGCTGCGGATGCGGGGCGACCGAACGATGCGGCGCGAGCCGCATCCGTACCGCCGCCGGCAGGTGATCCCAGAAATCGGTGATCGACAACGGGTCGACGACCAGGACGAACGTACTGGCCGCGCCGAGATAGACCAGGTTCGCCGAGCGTTGCGAGTCGTAGAAGAGCTCGCCCGCCGCGTCGATCAGCTGCACGATCCGGCGGTACCGGCCGATCCGCAGCCCGAGCAGGTACGCCTTGGGCAGCTCGGCCGTGGGCGTGGCCGGCACGCCGAACCCCTCGGCCAGGCCGGACTCGAGATCCCGCATCCGGGTCATGGTGCCCGCGTCCGCGTAGCGGACCTGGACGCCGGGCCGGCGGTCGGCCTCCTGCTCCAGGGTCTTGACGATCCCGTACAGCAGCCTGGTCTTGCCCGCGCCGCGCGAACCGAAAAGCGGGAAGATGACCTCCCGCTCCTGGCCCGGCCGGTGCTCGAGCGGCTGCTTGCAGGCGCGGTGCGGGCAGATCGCGTCCAGCTTCTGCGCCGACCCGAACAGCAGCAGGGTCGGCATGCGCTGGCCGCACCGGCAGGTACGGCGCAGCACGCCGTAGCGGCCGGACCTGATGTTCCAGTGCGTTTCCCGGCATTCCGGGTTGGGGCACAGGTAGGCGGGATACGGGATCCGCTCGAAACAAGCCACGCAGCGCACCTTGATGTGCCGGACCCGCAGGTACGCGCCGTCGACGGCGCACAGCGTCCGCGCGGTGGCCCGCACGCCGGCCGTGGCCGCGGCCATCAGCGCCTCGTGCGCGAGCGCGACGACGGCGACCAGGGCCGCCGCCAACGGCAGCCCGAGGGCCAGCCCGGCCGCCAGGCCCGCGGCGGGCGGACCGGTCAGCGCCGGGCTGCTGGTCGCGCCGTCAAGACCGTCGCTCACGATCCCCGACCACCCGCCGGCGGCGTCCCGCCACCGGCTCCACGCCACCTGCCGGACATAACGCAGGTCCGACCGCGCCGGTCCGTAGAAATAGCTGGTCCGGGCCGGATCACCGTCGGCCGGCGGGGTGAAGGGCCGCCCCCGGTCCGGCAGCCCGCCGGGCCGCAGGGCCAGCACCTGCGCGCAGGCGATCAGGTATTCAGCCAGGGTCTGCACGGCGCAGATGGCGAAGCCGAGGACCAGGCCGGCCACCGCAGCCACCACGGCGTAGATGGCGATGACGACGGCTTTGAGGGATTCCCAGACGGCCACCGGCGATCACCTCGAGCCCGGCTCGCCGCGGCGGAAGACCCGCCAGCGGAAGGTCCGCGCCCCGGCCGGCTCGCCACCCGCGACGGCGAGGCCCGCGGCAACCTGCGGGGCCGCCCGGGCCGCGGCCGCGTTCCGCCTGCACCACCGCCTGAACTTCCGGCTGAGGTTCCGCCGGCGGGGAGCCTTCTGGTCACGGCGGTCGGTCAGCACCCTGAACGGCCCCAGCCGGGCATCTTTCTTCAAGATGTTCGTCACCTGCCCGCGATCATGGCGCCGCCAGCCGGGCACGGTCGGCGCCAGCGCATCGTCCTGGAGCAGCAGCCCCCGGCGAGCGGTGGCGCGGGCGCCGCGCAGGTCGTAGCGGGCCTGGAACAACCGGGCGGCGAGCTGATGGTCGGGCGGGGGCGTGCCGAGGCGGGCCCGGACGTGCCCGCAGATGGCCTGGAAGACCGGATCGGCGCAGGCGGCCAGGAGTTCCGCGGGCCGCGCCGCGGTGATCGTGAGGTAGGCGAGGTACTGCCGCATCAGGTCGCGGGTCTGGAACGGGAGTCGCTCGACCCGGTCCTCGAAGGCCAGGTACGCCTCCATGTCGCCGTGCGTGATCGCGTGCCGCAAGCCCTCGCGCGTGTCACGCAGGCCGTGCAGCGTGGTGAGGTGCAGCCTGGTGGCGGCCGGCAGCTGCGCGCAGACCGGGTGATCGAGGGCCTGCGCGCACAGGTCGAACCAGGCGCCCACGTGGTCGATATGCCGCGGTGGCTGCAGCGCCCGGTCGAGGAGCCCGAGCGCGGGCGTGCCGCGCACGTTGCCGTCGAGCAGCGCCAGCAGCTGCCCGGCCTCGCCCGGGGTCGTCAGCCCGCGCGGCCACAAGCCGGCTATCAGGTTCGTGTCCGCCAGCGGCGACGCCGCCGGCCGCAGCTCGACCAGCTCGCGCAGCGCCTGGACCGGCGGCAGGCGCCTGGACCTGACCTCCTCGAGCAGCAGCATCTCGCGCAGCTCCGGATGGCCGCGCAGGTCGTGGGCGTCCAGCAGCTCGCCCGCCACGCCGCGGAGCAGCCGCGGCGCCGCCTGCGGTCCCGCCGCCGTGATGAACGCGGCCAGGCCGCGCGCGAGCGCCGGGTAGGCCCGCCCGGTCCTGACGATGCGGCGGTCCGCGTTCAGGGCCAGCAGGGCCGGCCCGATAACGTCGCGGCCGCACCGCTCGACCAGCCCGGGATCGGGTTTGAGCCCGGTTTCGCGCGCCCAGTCGAGCACCGTCAGCGCGGTGGCGGCGTCGGCCGAGCCGAGCAGCCGCTCGCAGTTCGCCACCGCGACCTCGATGCCCTCGGTGGTCGTGGCCGGGGTCGGGCCTGAGGTCGGCTGCCCGCCCGCCAGCCGGCCGGCGGCCCGGTCGACCAGGATGACCTCGATCTGCTGCTGCGGGCCGACGGCCCCGGCCGCCCGGGCCGCGTCAAGCAGGTGCCGCAGCTGGTCGTCGCCGAGTTCGCTGGCCTGGTCGAGCAGGACCCCCAGGACCGTGTCGACGTGCGGAGCGGGCAGCGGGGCGGCCGGACGGCGGGCCGCCTGCGGCAGCCAGCCGGCCATCGCGCCGACCGCGCCGGCCGGCAGCGGCTTGACGGCGAGCAGGGCGGCGGCGGCCGCCAGGACCGGGTACCACTCGTCCAGCGAGCGCTCGGTGCCCGCGGCGAGCGTGGCCGCCTGCCGCCACAAGCCGGCCGCGTGCAGCACCCCGACCTGGGCCAGCAGCGTGGCCGCGGGATGGGTGGTGACGTCCGGCTGGGTGCCGGTGGTCATGTCGTAGACGCGGAACCCGTCGGCCAGCGCGGCCGGGCTGGTGATCGCGCCCGGGACCGTCCCGATCACGTGGGCGCGGCACTGGGCCGGGCGCCGCGTATAGGTGTAGAACGACAGCTCGCGGGCGCGCGCGTCGTCCAGTAGGTAGCTGATCGCCGCGATCCAGTACGCGTTGTCGGTGCTGGTCGGGCACCACAGGACCAGGGCCCGGCCGCCGCCGAGGGCCTGGTCGGCCGCCGTGAGCAGCCGGGCCAGGGTGGGCTCGGCGCCCCCCTGGGCGTCCCCCGGGAACGCGGCCAGGAACGCGTCCACGGCCGGCCGGTCGAACGAACCGCGCGGCGGAGGAGCCGGCAGCACCGGCAGCACCGTGCCGTCGGCCGGCGTGCGGGACCACACCGGCGATTCCCAGAGTTCCACCGGCAGCAGGCCGTCGAAGTCGCGCTGCGGGTGCTCGGTGACCAGCGCGTGCGCGAAGTAGTTCCCCGACCGGCCGGAGAAATCGGTGCCGGCGTAGACCACGCGGGCGGTGATGTCGCCGCCCCGCGCCGCGCCGGGCACGTGGCACAGGTTCACCGGGGCGTCGTCCGGCGACGTGTCCCACGACGGGAGCTCGTACGTGGTGAGCTGCTCGACCGGCCGCATGATGGCGGCCCTGGCGCCCGGGCTCAGCGCGTTGAACTGGAATCCGGCGTAGCCGCTGACGCCGCGCTCGCAGGAGGTGTAGTAGAGCTGCTCGAAGGCCACGTCAGCGCCCCCGGAGGGTGCGCACGATGCGCTCCTTGGCCAGCAGCCACACCAGCGGGTCGCCGATGCGGTGCGGCTGGATGACGTCCGAGAGCCGCCGGTCCGGGGTGGGGATCGCGCCCAGGGCGGAGGCCCCGAAGTACCGGTAGCAGCGGTAGTTCTGTTGCAGGTACTCGTCGATCTGCCGGCCGTCCCAGTCGTGCAGCAGCGCCTGGACGTGGCGGTGCACGTCCCGGCTGTCCAGCTCGTCGCAGCCCGGGCCGGTCGGTCCCCGGTTCTTCAGTGCCGTCCCGTCGGGGAACTCGTGCCAGAGCGCGTCGAGCTTGGTGAACAGCACCGCGAGGGGCTTGCGGACCTTGCGGTCGCGGTGGCCGGCCTGGAGCATCTCCGTGATCCGCTGGATGACGCCGTACGGGTCGTCCTCCGGCCGCGGATCGGCCTGCAGCGCCTCCTTGGCCGCGCGCTGCCGCCCGCCCGGCATCTGCAGCGGGTCCAGGATCAAGATGATGGCGTCGGCGGCCTCGAGGTAGCGCCCGTTGAGTTCGGTGCTGGCCGTCGTGGTCAGGTCCTCGCCGGCGGTGTCGAAGAACGACAGCAGCGTCTGCCGGGTCCGGCCGGGGAACAGCGAGCGCGCCCGCCGCTTGAACCTGAACACCATCGGCGGCCGGTATCCCTGCCGGTCGGCCGCGACCGGGAACGTCGGGTCCGGCAGCGAATGCCCCTCGTAGAGCCGCTGCTCGTAGTCGCGCCTGAACGTGCTGCGGGTCGCGTCGTCGGCCCCCGATATCGACGCGCCGAGCCGCTCGCCCAGCCGGAACTCGAACTCGTGCATGAGCACCGTCATGAATACCGTCTTGCCGCTGTCCCGCGCTCCGACCAGCGCGATCAGCTGGCTGTTGACCCGGCCGAAGTGGACCGGGAACGTGCTGTGGCACCGCGGGCAGACCCGGGTGGTGGTCCGCGCCCTGGAGTCCGGGCAGACCGACCAGCGCCGGTGCCGGACGTCGCGGAACGTGTGCAGCTGGTCGCCGGTGGAGCCGAACCGGTTCTGCTGCTGCGGGTCCGGCACCGGCTCGCAGCGCCGGCCGCCGGGGCCGGGACGGCCCGAGCAGCGGAACTCGATCTGCCATTCCGGGAACGTCTCGTAGCAGTACGGGCAGGCCAGCCGGTAGCGCGGCAGGAACGGCAGGGTGATCACGTCATTTCACCTGCCGCCTGGTCCGCGGGGCCGCGGCCAGCGTCACCTGGCCGCGGGCCTGGGCCGGCCGGGCCGGATCGACGAAGCAGGCGACCCAGGACGGGCCGTCCGCGCCGAGTTCCACCACGTGCTCCAGCGGGGTGCCGGGTTCCAGACGCCGGCCCGGGATCCGGTCGACCGTCTGGCCGTGCTGCGGACCCAGCGGGATGACCGGATTACGGGATTCGACGACGACGAGGTCCGGCAGGTCGCACGCCGACGTAGCGCGCACCCGCACCTGCCGCCTGCGCCGCCGGCGGATCAAGCTGACCAGCCCGCCGAACCCCGGCACCCGCCGGACGTCGTAGTACACGGGTACCCCAGCCCCCGGCACCACCAGTTCGGCCGGCGCCGTCACCTGCTTCTCGTCCGCTCCGGCGAGGACGACCCAGACCGCGACGTGCTGCGCCGGGTAGCCCATGACGGCGGAGAAGCCGCCTTCGGCCTCGTAGGCCCGCCGGGTGCAGGTCCGCTCCTCGCGGCGCGCAGGCGCCCCGCTGGTAACCGCGGAAGGCTGCCAGGCCACCCGGGCCGCGATCGCCTCTTCCGGCCAGGTCCAGGTCAGCCGCACCTCCTCGCCGAACCGCCGGGCGGAGAGCCCGCGGACCGGGGCGCCCCGGGTGACCTCCACGGTGCGGCCGACGGCGGCCGCCGGGCCGAGCACGGTCACGGCCGTCACGAACGCCCGGGCCGGCGGCAGCATGAGCTCGTGGGTCATCTTCCGGTCCGGACCGGGCAGCCCGGTGACGCCGAGCGGGCTCCCGTAGCCGTCCACGTCGCCAATGGAGATCGCGGTCCCCTCGCGCCACGGGGGCGGATCGGCGGCTATCCGCATCGACACCAGCCCCGCGGGCGGCGGGCTCCAGCTCAGCTGCACGATGTCCGTCCGGCTGCGGATGGTCCGCACCTGCAGGTCCGTCACCGGCTGGAGCGGCGGGTCTAGGGTGACGGGTCCGTCGGCGGCCGGACCGGGCGCGATACCGGGGTCCGGCACGGTCGGCTGGTACACCGCCGGGGCCGACGGCTCGGTCACGGCCGGCGCCGCGAGATCCCCCGTCTCGAGTAGTTCGTGCTCCTCGGCCACGGCCGCCGCCAGCACCTCGGCTTCGCCCCGCTCGAGCGCCAGCCGGGCGGCCTGCTCGGTCAGGGCCCGCTGGGAGTAGCCGAGCCGCGCCAGCGGGCGCAGCACCTCCACGACCTCCCACAGGGCGATGTCGTCGAGCGCGCCCGGCTCATCGGCGGCGTCCGCGAGGATGGACAGCACACGGGACCAGTCGTCGTGCATGGCCCCGGCCGGAGCCTGCCGGCTGGCCTCGTCGATCACCGCCCGGTCGAGGCGACGGCCGTCCTCGAGCCGCAGCCCGGCCAGGACCCGGAAACCGCGCTTCAGCGCGCTGCCGAACACGAGCTCGATCGACAGCTTGCGCCCGAGCCGGGGCAGCAGGTCGGCGAACTCCGGATGCGGCCCGAGCGCTCCCGGCGGCTTGACCGGCAGCTGCGGCAGTTCGGCGACCCGGACGCCGCGCCGTTCGAGGGCGCCGCGGGCCTCGGCCGCCGTGACGTCAGGCCCCGCCACGGCACGGAGCCGGTCCACCCGGCCGGATCCGACGCACGACGCGTCCTCCGCTACCGCCGCGGCGCCGCGGTCCAGCCGCGGCGCGCTCTGTCCTGGATCATGGCTGTGGCCATGAGACAGCTGATCCCGACCCAACGAGCCTCCAAGTCGACCCCACCCGAGGCTGCTCACCAGCATGTAATGCGCTGATTCCATGATGTATCTGCCCGCCCCGGATTTCCATAGCGCCAGCGGCGTCTCATTTGACGCAGCCGGGATCGGTGGAACTTAGTGGCACGGAGTGGACCGCCCTTGCTGATGAAGGCCGTCTGACCTTTGCCGATACACCCAGAAGCGGTGACCGCCCCATGACCGCAACACCGTCCTCGACGCCGCCCGAGCCGCCGGCATGGCCGGCCTTCCCGGACTACCAGCCGCCCGCCTACTCGCCCCCGCCGGTCTTCTCGCCCCCGCCCGACTCCTCGACTGACCTGCCCCGGCGCGGCCGGATGAGCGTGACCCGCATGGTCGCCGGCGTGATCTGGGGCGCCATCGCGCTCATCTGCGCGGCCGGCGCCGTCGGCGAGTGGCTGATCGGCATCCACGGCGGCGCCATCTTGTGCGCCGTCATCGCCGTGGGCAGCGGCTGGTACGACTACCGCGTCTGGAAGCGCAAAGCTCGCCGCCTCGTCGTCTAACCTGGAGCGTGCGCGCTACCGACCTGCGTATCGACCCGCTGACCGGGGCCAACGTCGTCGTCACGCCGTGGCGGCAGCAGCGCCCCAACCTCCCCGACGGGCAGTGCCCGTTCTGCCCGGGCGGCCTCGAGGCCCCTCAGGACTACGACGTCAGGCACTTCCCGAACCGCTGGCCCGCCCTGCCCGACGGCCGCCACGAGGTCGTCCTGCACAGCCCGGACCACGACGCGTCCTTCCCCGGCCTGGACGAGGAACAGGCCGCCCGGGTGGTCGAGCTCTGGTCGGCGCGCACCGCGGCGCTGGGGGCGCGGGAGGATGTGGCCTACGTGTTCGTCTTCGAGAACCGCGGGCGGGCCATCGGGGCCACGATCGACCATCCGCACAGCCAGATCATGGCGTTCGACGCGATACCGCCCTTGCCGGGGTACGAGCTCAGCGCCGGGAAGTGCGGCTTCTGCCCGGCCCCGTTTGGTAAAAATCTTGATGACGACCTGCTGGTGGTGCGGCGCTCAGCCTGGCTGGCGGCCGTGCCGTGGGCGCCGTCCTGGCCCTATGAGCTGCTGATCGCGCCCGAGCGGCACGTCCCCGACCTGCCCGCCGCGGGCCCGGACCTGCGCGCCGGGCTCGGCGCGATGCTGGTCGACGCGGCGACCAGGACCGAACGGCTCCTCGGGCCCGGCGCCCCCTACATGCTGTGGGTGCACCAGCGGCCCGCCGACGGGGGCGAGTGGCCCGCCGCCCACCTGCACCTGCACCTGGCGCCCGCCATGCGCGCCCCCGGCGTGCGCCGCCACCTCGCCGCCGCCGAGTTCGGGGCCGGCGTCTTCTTCGACCCGGTCGACCCCAGGCAGGCCGCGGCCCAGCTGAGGTCCGTAGCCCCATGACAACCTTTTTCAACGAACGATATGGCCGCGACCCAACCGCTACCTACTTCGCGCCCGGCCGGGTCAACCTCCTCGGCGGCCCCGACTACAACGAAGTGTTCGTGCTCCCGTTCGCGCTCGGCGCCGGGGTGTACGTAGCCGCCTCGGGCCGGCCCGGCCGGCGGCTCGCGGTGACCTCCAGGCAGGCGGGTGGCGAGCCGGTCCTGCTGGACATCGACGCGCTCGAACCCGGATCTGTCACCGGCTGGGCCGCCTACCCGGCCGGGGTGGCGTGGGCGCTGCGCGAGGCGGGTTACCTGGCCGGCGGGGCCGACCTGGCCATCGACGCCGACCTGCCCGCGGGCTCGGGGCTGTCGTCCTCGGCCGCGCTCGAGTGCTCGGTGGCACTCGCGCTGACCGGGCTCTACCAGGTGACGGTGCCCCGGCCGGAGCTGGCGGCGCTGGCCCGGCGGGCGGAGAACGAGTTCGTCGGCGCCCCGTGCGGGATCATGGACCAGTTCGTCGCGCTGCTCGGCCGGGCCGGGCACGCGCTGCTGCTCGACTGCCGCACCGCCACCGAGACGGCGGTCCCGCTCGACCCGGCCGCGGCCGGCCTGGCCCTGCTGATCATCGACACCCGCGTCCGGCACGCGATCGGCGACGGCCAGTACGGCAACCGCCGCCGGGCCTGCGAACAGGCCGCGGCCCAGCTCGGCGTGCCGGCGCTGCGCGACGTGGTGGACGATCCGGGGGCTCACGGGGCGGTGGACCGGCTAGCCGACCCGGACCTGCGCAGCGTGGCCCGGCACGTCGTCGCCGAGAACGGCCGCGTCCTGCGCGCCGTCGAGCTGCTGCGGGCGGGGGACCAGGCGGCGTTCGGCGATGTGCTGACCGAGTCGCACCGTTCGCTGAGCTGCCGGTTCCGGATGTCCTGGCCGCAGGCCGACGTGGCCGTCGAGGCCGCGATCGACCACGGTGCGGCCGGGGCCCGGATGACCGGCGGCGGCTTCGGCGGCTCGGTCGTGGCGCTCGTGCCCGCCGACCGTGACCAGGCGGTCCGCGCCGCGGTCACCAGCCGGTTCATGCGGCAGGGCTGGTCCGCGCCGCACTACCTGGCCGTCGCGCCGTCTGCTGGCGCCCGCCGCGTCTCACCGCGCTAGTTCGGCGATCTTCGCGGCGATGGCGGGGGCCTGGTCTTCCTGGGGGAAGTGCTTACCGGGCAGGGCGGTCACGTCGGCCAGGCCGGCCGCCGCGCGTGCCTTCTGGCCGTAGACGGCCAGCGTCATGGTCGGGTCGTCGGCTCCCCAGCGGAACACCGGGCCGTTCAGCGTGCTCATCCACGCTTCGCCGACGCCGGCGTGCCGGAACGGCTCCATGGTCCGCGGCGATCTGAAGTCGGTGACGTCGATGGTGGTGTTCAGCAGGGTCAGCGACGCGACCCGCTCGGGCGCGGCCAGCGCCAGCTCGAATCCGACCGGGCCGCCGATGTCGTGCACGACCAGGTGGAACCGGTCGAGCCCGAGCTCGCCGACGGCCGCCACGCAGAACTGACCCAACCCGGTCCAGCTGTAGTCGTAGTCCGCCGGCCGCTGGGCCAGGCCGAAGCCGGGCAGGTCGAACGCGACGCCCCGCAAGCCCCGGGCGGCCAGCTCGGCGAGCATCTTCCGGTACAGGAACGAGGTCCCGATCATGCCGTGCAGGCACAGCACCACCGGTCCGTCACCCTCATCGCGCACGAAGCTGCGTACCCCGGCCGGCCTTGGTTCGTATTCCGCGTTCTGACATGAACGTGACCTCTCTGCGGGTGGCACCGGCGGTGCCAGTCACTGGTACCGAACCCGCCTTCGGCCGGGCCGCTTTCCGGCCCCGGCCTCGATGGCGCTGCCGGTGGCCCCGCCCGGCGGGTTCGACGCCCGCGTCACCGGTCGCACCCGGGGCGGCATCCGGGTCTGGCGGCTGCGGGCCAGCCCGATGTCGGCCGTCAGGTCGGCCCGTCACATCGGCCTGTCCGGCGATGAGTACCTGCTGGCCGTGCAGGTCCACGGCCAGGCTCGGGGCCGCCAGGACGGCCGCGAGGTGCCCCTCGGGCCCGGCGACTTCGCGCTGTTCGACAGCGCCCGGCCGGCTCGTCTCGCCCTACTTGCAGGCCCTGGCCACGCCCGGACCGTACCCGGATCCGCTGCCTCGATCGTTCGTCGACAGCGGCCTCGACCTGGCCGTCAGCGCCCTGCAGGCAGCGGTAAGGTACCCCCGGCCGGCCGGATCAGCACGACCCGCCGGACGGCTGCGCCGCTACGCGCTCGCCCACCTGGACGACCCCGCCTTGTCACCGCGGGCCGTCGCGCTGGCCGGTTACGTCTCGGTCCGGCAGCTGCACCGGCTGTTCGCCGCTGAGGGCGTCACGTTCGGCGGCTGGGTCCGCGAGCAGCGGCTGCGCCGGTGCCGCGACGACCTCGCCGACACCCGGCTCGGTCAGCTGA
The DNA here is from genome assembly GCA_050011155.1 of Streptosporangiaceae bacterium. Lineage (GTDB taxonomy): Bacteria > Actinomycetota > Actinomycetes > Streptosporangiales > Streptosporangiaceae > Palsa-504. The sequence continues at coordinate 7,468 of JBEKJP010000123.1, read as the reverse complement.
GCGTGGCCGAGATAGCGGCCCGGCATGGATTCCGCAGCGCCGCGCACTTCGCCCGCGCCTTCCGCGCCCGGTACGGCGTCACCCCGGCCGAGCACCGCCGCGCCGCCCGGGCGGAAGCTCGTCACGGGCGGGCGAGGTAGACCAGCGGCCCGCCGGCTGATCCAGGCCGCGGTCTGGGCCAGGGACGTGAATGGCCCTTGGCCGATGGTGTGGGTTTCGGGATCGCTGAAGATCTCGTGAAGCTCGGCCGTGTCCTCGGGACGAAACGGCCGCAACTCCAGCCTGCCGGTCACGATCAAAGGCGTCACGCCGACCCCCGGAAGACATCTGAAGCCAACCTCCTTTGGACCCTACGCCGACCGCCAGAACCGGCGAGTAGCCACCAAGCCACGAGGAGGGCTGGTAACTCCAGCACCAGAGGTCGCATGGGTATCTATCTCGGTTTGACTCGCGTGTAGGTTCGAGAAATGTCATAGCCGAGGCGTAGAATCGAATTCAGAAGCTAATCCTCCGCGGCCCCGGATTAGGGAGGTGACCCGGCATGAGTACTGCCCCGGTGATTGCCACTGCGAGCGAGGCGATGGAGATGGTGCATGCCGGGCTGGCGTTCCTGGCTTCGGCGGATGCGGCGGCGCTGGGTGCGGCGGTGCGGGCGCGGCTGCTGCGGGACCTGGAGGAAGCCGATTCTGTCGCGACCGCGGTCCGGACCTCGGTACTGGGGGCGTTCGGGGCCGGGCAGGACTACACGGAGGACGGGGATTACAGCCCGTTCTCGTGGCTGCTGCACCGGACCCAGGTCACCCGGGGCACCGCGGCCGACCACACCGGGTGGGGCAAGCGGGGTGCGGGGCACCCGGCGGTGCTGGCCGCGCTGGCTACCCGGAAGATCTCGAAGTCCTACGCCCGGGAGATCTGCTGGTGGACGGGCAAGCTCCCGGAGGACTCGCGGGCGGCGGCCGATGAGATCCTGCTGGCCGCGGCCGGGTCGGGGCTGGACCTGCACGATCTGGCCGGGCTGGCCGGGGAGATGTACGAGCGGTCCCGGCCGGGCAGATCCGGCCCTGGTGACGGCGGCAGCGAGGACGCGGGCCCCGGCGAGGATCCGGGCGAGGAGCAGGGCCGGCTGCTGGATGACCGGTCGGTGAAGCTGGCCACCACGATCGGCGGGGCCGGGGTCATCAACGGTGACCTGACGCCGGAGTGCGCGGAGTTCGTGCAGACGGTGCTGGATGCGCTGTGCGGCCCGGCCGGTGCCGATGATGACCGGACCCATGGCCAGCGGTATCACGACGCGCTGGAGGAGGCGATGCGCCGGCTGGTGGCGGGCGGGCTGGTGCCGGCGCGGTCGGGGCAGCCGCTGCGGGTGTGGGCGTACATCTCGCTGGCTGACCTGATGCAGCTGGAGGGCAGCGCGGAGCTGGTACAGGAGTGGATGGAGGGGCTGCGGGCCCGGTGGGCCGGGCAGCGGGCCGCCGCCGCCGAGGCCGGCGGCCACCAGGGCCTGTGGCTGGACGGGGACGCCGCCCGGGGGGTGGCGTGCGGTGCGCCGGTCGCCCCGGTCGTGCTGGGGGAGGTGGACCCGGCCGCGTTCGGTGACCTGATCCGGCTGTGCGCCCAGCTCGACCGGCTCCTGCACGGCGACGCCAGCGACGCTGAGGTGCTGGCCGGCCCCGGCGACGCCGCACCCGGCGGTCCCGGCGGCAGCGACCCGGGTGCCCCGGCCGGCGCCGGCGGCTCCGCTGATGCCGATGTGCCCGCCGCGTTCAGCCGGGCCCGGTCCCGGGAGGCGCTGGAGCAGGCGATCATCGGCAAGGCCGCCGAGCTGCTGTCCGGTCCGGGCGGGCTGGCGTCGTTCCTGCGGCGCCGCGCGCTGGGGGGCCGGCTGGGCGGGCCGAGCCTGCCGCTGGACATCGGGTACGCCCGGACCGTCCCGGCCGGGATCCGCAACGCGGCCCGGATCCGGGGCCGGCACTGCGAATGGGCCGGCGGCTGCGGCCAGCCCGCCGGCGCGTGCCAGGTCCACCACGTCAGGCACCTGGCCGACGGCGGCCCCACCAGCCTGGCCGGCTGCGTGCTGCTCTGCTTTTTCCATCACCAGGTGATGATCCACCAGCGCGGCTGGACCCTGGTCGTCAACCCCGACGGCACCACCACCGCCTGGAACAAGGACAAGACCAAGGTGCTCCACAGCCACGGCCCGCCCGCCCGGCCCGGGTAACGCCCCGGCCCGAGCGGGGGTGGCGGTGCCGCGGGTTGAGGCGGGTCCACCCAAAGGTTGATTTCCCGATCTCAACTCGCGGGCTGATGGCACGGCGCCCGCCGGTCCGTAACGTGATCAGGGTCGTTATGTGCCGCTGAAGGGACCACTGATCATGAACACCGCCACTCCCGGCTACCAGCCCAGCGGCCTGCGGGTATCCGACGCTGACCGCGACCGGGCCATCGCCGAGCTGAGCGAGCACTTCCAAGCGGGCCGGCTGACCACCGAGGAGTTCGAGGAGCGGACCGGCCGGGCACTGAAGGCCCGCACCGCCGGCGACCTGGCCGAGCTGTTCACCGACCTGCCACGCAAGCCAACCGCCGCCGGCCCCGGGCCGCAGCCTGCCTCGGGGCCCGGACTCGCCCTGCCTCCCGCCAGCTCGCCCGCCTGGTCCGGCAGCGTTCCGGTGATCCCCCTCGTGATCGTGGCCATCATCGTGCTGGGCGGCTTCATCAGCGGTCACTCGATCGTGGGCGTCCTGGTGCCGGTCCTCATCGCGGTCCTCGTCATCCGGCGCATCATCGACGGCGACCGCCATGACCGGCGTGACCGGCGCCGGTCCGGATCCCGGCTCAGCCGGATGGTCGTCTCCGGGGCACGAAAGTAGAACGCCCCGCCATCCAGCCGGTCAGGCGGAAAGGCACCCGTGATCTCGAAGGCATCGCCGTGGGCGGTCAGGAACATGCGAGATCGCGCCGCGCGCCATCCCGACCAGCCGTACTCCTGCCTTCGCACCCGGCTGAGCTCGATCCGGAAGGTGACCTGCTTCGCCTGTATCTCGCGCCGCAGGGGCGCCTCCCGCCGCCAGTCGAGCCAGACCGGGAGCACGCTGGACGCGATCAAGCCTGCGATCAAGACCAACAGCACCGCGAGCCACATCAGCACTCTCCGGACTCCGAGCCAGCCGAGCCAGCCGAGCCGGCCGAGCCGATCAGGCCGCCCGAGCTGATCAGGCCGTCCAGGATCCGGTCCAGGAGCCGGCCGAACTGGGCGCCCGGGTCGGTCACGGCGGAGCCGCCCGCGGCCAGGGCGGCGGCGAGCCGGGGGTACCGCCCGGTAGCCAGCAGTTCCTGCCGCCGCGCCACCTGGGCGACGGCCTGGGCGGGATCGGGGGCGGCGGCGAGTTCGGTCCGCACGACGGCGATGACGAACCCGTTGACGAGCGCGAACGTCTCCAGCCGGGCCCCGGCCGGCAGCCCGGTGGGCTCCAGCGCGCCGAGCGCGAACTCCAGCACGGCCAGGGTGCCGGGGCCGAGCGGCTGCAGGTGCGAGGCGGCGTCGATCAGCCACGGGTGGCGGTGCAGCAGTGCCCGCTGCTCATCGGCCAGCCGGTGCATGTCGGCCCGCCAGTCGCCGCCGGGTTCGGGCAGGCTGATCTCGCCGCTGACCGCTTCGACCATGTCGTAGACCAGGGTCTGCTTGTCCGGCACGTAGCTGTACAGCGACATCACGCCGGTGCCTAGCCGCCCCGCCACCGCGCGGATGGTCACCGCGTCCAGCCCGTCGGCGTCGGCCAGCGCCACCGCGGCCCGGACCACGTCCTGCCGGGTATGCCGCGGCCGCGGTCCCCGCCGCCGCGGCGCCCCCGCCACTTCGGATGACGCCTCCACCCTCACATCTTGCCCGTCCGACGCCCTTTTCGCTTGCACCGCTTCGTCGCGCTCGTATAACTTAGTACTGCGCATATAGTACTAAGTACGGAGATGATGGCGATCGCGACCGCACGTTGAGCCGGGTCCTGTGCGGCCTGGCGGGCAGGCGTACCGGTCCGGGATGGATCGGTCATCTGGTTATGTGCCGTACTTGTTGCGGCCTCATGCGCGGCGGTAGCGGATGACGGCGACGGGCGTGCAGACGAGGATCAGGGCTGCTGACCAGATGAGAGCGACGGCGAGGTCGTGGGTTCCGCCCGTCAGGGCCGAACGGACCGCGTTGACCATCGGGGTGACCGGCTGGTACTTGCCGACCGGCTGCAGCCAGCCGGGCATCGAGGACGGCGGCACGTAGGTGCTGGACACAAACGCCAGGACGAAGGCGATCATGGACATGCCCTGCGCCGCCTGCGTGTTCGGTGCGCACAGGCCGATGACGATGAACACGACGGTGAAGACCAGCCCGTACAGCAGGCACAGGCCGAGCGCGCCGAGCCCGTCGGCGGCGCTTGCGGGCAGCCGGAAGCCGAAGGCGAACCCAAGCGCCGCGGTGAACACGATGGACCAGCCGTTGATGGCGAAATCGGCCAGGGCGCGCCCGGTGACGAGGGCACTGCGGGCGATGGGCAGGGACAGCAGCCGGTCGGTGAGCCCCTGGGCCTTGTCCTCGGCGACGGCGACGGCGACCCCGCCGCCGGTGAACAGCATGATCGTGGCCACGTAACCGGGGATGAGGTAGCCGCCGTACCCGGTCGAGCCGACCCGGATGGCACCGCCGAAGACGTAGCGGAACATGAACAGGAACAGTGCTGCCTGGACCATGCCCATGACGAACAGGCCCGGGGTGCGGAAGTACGCGCGCAGCGCGCGCCCGGCGATCTGAGCGGCCGCAGTCACGGGCGCCGGCGGGGCCGCGGGCCTGGTGATGGCGCCGGCAACGGGGCCAAGGACGGAGACGGCGGCGGTCTGGCTCATCGGAGGCTGCCTGCTTTCGCGTCGGTGAGGGTCAGGAAAACTTCGTCGAGCGTGGGATGGCGGAGGGCGATCTCGCTGACCGGGATGCGGGCGGTGCCGAGGGCCGCGATGGCCGCCGATAGCTGAGCCGTCCCGTCGGTGGCCTGGCTGCGGACCTGCCGTCTGGTGCGGTCGATGATCACCGGGCTGGCCGTGAGTGTTTCCAGGGCGGCGGCCGCCGCGCCGAGCTGAGCGCCGTCGGCGAGGACGACCTCGATGACGTCGCGGCCGATCCCTGCCTTCAGCTCGGCCGTGCTGCCAGCGGCGATCGCCTTGCCATGGTCGATTACCACGACCTGGTCCGCGAGCTCGTCGGCTTCCTCGAGGTAGTGGGTAGTGAGCACGATGTCGGTGCCGCCGGCGACGAGGCCGCGTATCGCGGCCCAGACCTCGGCCCGGCCGGCCGGGTCCAGCGCGGCGGTTGGCTCGTCCAGGAGCAGCAGCCGAGGTTTCCCGACGAGGCTGGCGCCCAGGTCGAGGCGGCGGCGCTGGCCGCCGGAGTAGGTGCTGACGCGGCGGCCGGCGACCTCGCCGAGGCCGAGCATCTCGATCATCGCTTCCGAGGCGGTCTCCGCTGCCTTACGGCGGTGGCCGAACAGCCGGGCGATCATCCGCAGGTTCTCGCGGCCGGTCATCGTCGGCTCGACGGCGGCGAACTGGCCGGCCAGCCCGATCTCGCGCCTGACTGCCGCCGGGTCCCTGGTGACGTCGGTGTTCCGGACCCTGAGCTCGCCGCCCGAGGGCGGTACCAGGGTGGCTACGGTGCGGACGAAGGTGGTCTTGCCCGCGCCGTTCGGCCCGAGGATCGCCAGCACCTGCCCCGGACGGGCGACTAGGTCGAGCCCGTCGAGCGCGGTGACTTTCCCGAACTGGACGCGCAGGCCGCGGGCTTCGATGAGCGGGGTCGCGGCGGCGGTCACTGTGCTGCCCTGGAAGTTGCCATGAAGACTCCTGGTCATGCGACTAGAGGTAATTACACTATCGGTAGCTACACTACAGGCGCGATATGTCTTGTCAACCCCTCAGATAGTGTAAGTACCACTAGTAGATGTAGATCGGAACGAGGGTATGCTGCGGATATGCCGCCAGCACCGCCCAGACCGTCGCCGTCGGGGCTGACGGTGCTCGCCCTGCTGGGCGCCGGGCCGCTGCACCCCTATGGCATGCAGCGGCTCATCAAGAGCTGGGGCAAGGACGAGGTCGTCAACATCGGCCAGCGGGCCAACCTCTACAAGACCATCAGGCGCCTGCACCAGGCCGGGCTCATCGCCGTCCGCCAGACCGAGCGCGCCCAGCAGTACCCTGAGCGCACCGTCTATGAGCTGACCGAGGAAGGCCGCCGCGCCGGGCTGCGCTGGCTACGCGACATGCTCGCCGCCCCGCGCAACGAGTACCCCGTCTTCCCCGCCGCCCTGTCGTTCGCCATGACTCTCGACCCGGATCAGGTCAGCGGCGTGCTCACCCAGCGCCTGGCTGTCGTCCAGGCCCGCCTGGCGCACCTCGACTCCCAGCTACAGGACCACCGCGAGAGCGTGCCCCGGATCGCCCTGATCGAGACCGAGTACCAGCGCGCCGTCACCGATGCCGAAGCCCGCTGGCTCAGCTCGGTCATCGATGACCTCAAGTCCGGGAAGCTCTGCTGGGACCACGACGAGATCGCCGCTCAGGCAGCCGAAACCTTCTACCAGGCCGGAAACCTTCTACCAGGCCGCCAGCCCCTGACCGAGTAACCTGGGCCGCCGTCAGGGCTCGATGAGCTCCGCTGCCCGGAGCGCCGCGGCGATGGCGTCGGGATTGCCGGTGCGCGCGAAGACATCCACGGCGGTGTCGGCGAACTTGATCACGTGCGGGTCGCCGTGCTCGACCGCCCGCGCGAAGACCTCCCGTGCTATCTCCTCGCGGGATTGCCCGCCAGGCGGCTGTGGCAGCTGAGCCCGCGGCGCGGGCTCAGCGGGAGCGTAGACAGCGGTCAGCGCGCTGCTCGCGGCCCAGGACGCCGCCAGGCTCGGCGCCCACAGCCCGTGATCTAGCGCGGGCAGGGTCCTGAGCACGGCGCCAGGCGCGGTCGCCGAGTGCACGAGCATGACGCCGTTGCCGTGACCGTAGCGCAGGTACCGGACGGTCGCGGCATCAACCAGCTCGGCCAGCACGGCGCGGATTTGCTCGGGTGCCGCCGGGACGCTGAAGCCGGCCAGCGCGGCTGGCCAGGCAGTCAGCGCGCCCAGCCTGGGCAGCCGGTCACCGAGGCCGCCTGACTGCTCGGCGATGCGGGGGACTGCGGCCAGCGAGTCCAGCGGCGTGGCTGCGCGCGCCCGGCTGGCGGCGGCCGCAGCGGATGTGCCGGCAGGCCCGCCGGGCAGGGTCTGCCAGCGGGCCGCCCAGTAGGCAAGCCCGTGCGCCAGCTCCGCCAGGTGGCTTGGGTCATCGCCGTCCGCCAGCAGGGCACGGACGGCATGGCCGACCCGGATGACCCCGTGCGTGGCGGCGGCCACCACGCCCGGCAGCAGCCGCGGCCACCAGGCATTGAGCACCTCCCGCCACG
>JBEKJP010000122.1:0-54956 GCA_050011155.1 Streptosporangiaceae bacterium | reverse complement strand
GCCGCGGCTTGACCTGCTCGGGCCGCAGGGGCTCGGTCAGCAGGGGGTTGGCGAGCAGGTAGATCTGCCCCACCGACAGGTAGTTCGCCGCCCGCCACCAGGCGTCGATCGCGTCAAGCTCGGCATTGGTCAGCGGTTCCTGTCCGGTCTCGGTCATGCCCCTCAACCCCTCTTGATCCCGAACGAGCCTGATGTCACGTCCAGGCTATTAGCCTCCGCCCGGCGAAGGCAGACCCGGGGGCAACCGTTAACCCGGGAGACACTTCAGCGCAACTTGCGCAAGAAGGGATCCTCGGGCTGGTACGGGCCGACCTTGACCCGCGCGTTCACCACGGCCACCTCGTCCGGGCCGACGGCGACCGGGCTGAGCTCGAGCTCGGCGACCTCGGGCAGCTCGTCGGCCAGCCGTCCGACCCGCAGCAGCAGGTCAGCCAGGGGAGCGTGGCCAGCCAGCCCGGCGGCGGCGGTGAGCTTGTCCGCGTCTCGGTCGGTCAGCGGGGTCAGCCGGGCGGCGGGACCCAGGGTGACCAGCGAGCCGAACATGTGGTCGTCGGCGACCCGGACGGTCACCTCGGTGCCGGCCGGGGGCAGGTCAGCCAGCGGCAGCCCGTAGCAGCGCAGCAGTTCGGCGGCCTGCTCCGGGCCGAGCCAGCCCTGGTGGTGCGATTCGTGCACGAGCGCCCGGGCGTCGGCCGTCCTGATGTCGGGGAACTGCGGCACGCGGCCGCGGGGTTCGGCCCGCCAGGCGCCGTAGGCCGCCGCGCGGGCCAGCGCGCGCACCGCGATCTCCGGGCCGCCGTAGGCCGGGATCCGCCGGGCCGGGTGGGCCGGGCTGGGAGCCGTCAGCATCCGGACCGATTCCGGCTGGGTCAGCACCACGGCCACGACCGGGCGGCCGCCGGTGTCGGCGGCGGTGATCGCGGCGGTCAGGTCGCCGGTGGCCCCGGTGGGCAGCACGATGGCGACGACGGCGTCCACTCCCCCGGCGGCGGCCTGCCGCTCCAGGCTGGCGCGGAACACCGCGGCGGAGACCGGGGCGGTGGTGTCGGTGACCGAGCGGACGGCCAGGCCGAGTTCGGCGCAGGCGTCCGCGGCCAGGGTCGCGGCGCTGCCGACGTTGGACACGATCGCGACCGCGCGCCCGGCCGGGGGCGGCTGGGTGGCCAGCAGCGCGGTGGCCTGGATCAGCTCACCGAAGCCGCGGGTGGTGACCACGCCGGCCTGCTCGAACAGCGCCTCCCTGGTCCGGGTGGCCGAGCTCGGCCCCTCCCGGTCGGCCAGGACGGTGAGCACGGGCATGGCCGCGCTGACCCGGCGGGCGGTCCGGGCGAACTTACGCGGGTTGCCGAACGACTCGATGTACAGCACGGCCAGCCGCGTCACGCCGTCCTGCTCCCACCACAGCAGCATGTCGTTGCTGGACACGTCGAGCTTGTCGCCCACCGACGCGAACGAGGAGATCCCGATGCCGAGCCGGGACAGGTGGTCGACCGTGGCGAAGCCCAGGCCGCCGGACTGCGTGACAAGGCCGGCCACGCCCGGCACGGCCGGGCGGGCGGCGAACGTGGCGTCCAGGCCGATGCCGGGCACGGCCACCCCGAAGCAGTCCGGGCCGATCAGCCGCATGCTGTGCCGGCGGCAGGTGGCGAGCAGGCCGGCCTGGGCGGCGGCGTCGAGCCCGGCGGTGATGACCACCAGCGACCGCACGCCCCGCTGGCCGCACTGTCCGGCCACCTCGAGCACCCCCGCGGCGGGCACCGCGACCACGGCCAGGTCCACCCCCTCCGGCAGGTCCGTCACCGCGGCCAGGGACCGCTCGTCCAGCTGCGCGGCGTGCGGGTTCACCGTGTAGAGCCGGCCGGCGTAGCCGCCGGCCCTGATGTTGTCACCGATGGCCCGGCCGACCGAGCCGGGCCGCCGGCTGGCACCGATCACCGCCACCGACTCGGGCGCGAAAACGGGCCGCAGGCTGGCCGCGTCGGCGTGGCCCTCCCGGCGGCCCACCGCGTTGAGGTAATCGTCCAGCGCGGTCCCGGTGTCCTCGCTGGGCAGCGGGAACGTGAGGTGGTAGGCCCCGTCGGCGAAGCGCCGCCTGACCGGCAGGCCCGCGGCGGCGAACACGCCCAGCATGGCCTGGTTCTCGGTCAGGGTATCGGCCACGAAGGTGCCGATCCCCTGGCTCCTGGCGTAGGACACCAGGTGCTCGAGCAGCAGGGTGCCGATGCCGCGGTGGTGCATGTCGTCGGCCACCGCGAACGCCACCTCGGCCCGCGCGGGGTCCTCGCGCAGGGCGACGTAGCTGGCCACGCCGACCACGGTGCTACCAACCACGGGGCTACCAACCACGGTGCTACCAACCACGGGGCCGCCGATCAGGGCGAGCAGCGCCGCCCGGCCCGGCTCGGGGTCGCGGCAGACGCGCCGCGCCTCGGTCTCGGCCGACAGCCGGCTCACGTTGAAGAACCGCAGGTAGGTGTGGTCCGCGGACATGGCCTGGTGCATGGCCTTGACCGCCTCGTAGTCAGCCGGGCCGGCCGGCCTGATCTCGACCGTGGTCCCGTCGGCTAGCAGCGCGTACACCGCGGAGGACGTCATGGTCATAGTGTTCCGCCATGAGCTTCAGCGTGCAGTCAGAGGTAGGCCAGCTCCGGCAGGTCATCGTGCACCGGCCCGGTCTCGAGCTGTCCCGGCTCACCCCGGGGAACGTCGATGAGCTGCTCTTCGACGACGTGCTGTGGGCGGGCCGGGCCCGGGAGGAGCACGACGCCTTCGCCGAGGTGCTGCGCGGCCGGGGCGTGCGGGTGCACTACTTCGGGCAGCTGCTGGCCGAGGCGCTCGACGTGCCGGAGGGACGGGCCTTCGTGCTGGACCGGATCTGCGTCCCGGAGATGCTCGGCCCTGACCTGGCCGGCCCGGTGCGCAGGCTCTTCGACGACCTCGACGGCGCGGCGCTGGCCGAGTTCCTGATCGGCGGCGTGCTCAAGGCGGACCTGCATCCGGCCCGGCCGAACGGGCTGACCTGGGAGGTGCTGCACGCGGACGACTTCGTGCTGCCGCCGCTGCCGAACCACCTGTTCCAGCGGGACAACTCCTGCTGGCTCTACGGCGGCGTCTCGGTCAACCCGATGGCCAAGCCCGCCCGGCAGCGCGAGTCGCTGCACAGCCGGGCCATCTACCGCTACCACCCGATGTTCGTCCAGGCCGCCTCGGACTTCACCTGGCACTACGGCGACACCGACGCCAAGCACATGCCGGCCACCGTGGAGGGCGGCGACGTGCACGTGCTCGGCCACGGCGCGGTGATGATCGGGATGGGCGAGCGGACCACGCCGATGGCGGTCGAGCTGCTGGCCCGGGCGCTGTTCCGGAGCGGGCAGGTCAGCGTGGTGATCGCGGTGGAGCTGCCGTTCTCGCGGGCCATGATGCACCTGGACACGGTGATGACGATGGTGGACCGCGGGACGTTCGTGCTGTACCCGTACCTCGATCCGCGGCTGCGGTCGTGGACGGTCACCCAGGAGGACGAGAACCTGAAGGTGACGCTCAACGACAGTTTGTGGGGCACCGTGGCCGAGGTCCTGGGCGTGGACGAGGTGACCGTGCTGACCACCGACGAGGACGTCCGGGCGGCCGAGCGGGAGCAGTGGGACGACGGCAACAACTACCTGGCCGTCGCCCCCGGCGTCATCGTCGGATACGAGCGCAACGTGGCCACCAACGCCATGCTGCGCCGGCACGGCATCGAGGTGATCTCGATCGCGGGCAGCGAGCTGGGCCGCGGCCGCGGCGGGCCGCGCTGCATGACCTGCCCGGTCGAGCGGGAACCTTAGGAGGGGACCACGGCCACCGGGCCGTGGGCGTGGTTCAGCACGGCGTGCCTGACCGCGCCCGGGCCCGTCAGCTGCGCGGCCTGCCGGCCGATGACGACCAGGTCGGACCGGGCCGACAGGCCGATCAGCGCCCGGGCCGGGTGGCCGTGCACCACCTCCTGGGCCAGGCGGACGTCCGGGTGCCTGGCCCGGCAGTCGTGGAGCAGGGCGTCAAGCTGCTCGGCCGCGTCCGCCCCGATGGCCTCCGGGCTGGGGGCGTCGGTTTCCGGGCCGGCCCGGGAGATATCGCCCGGCGACGCCTGCCAGGCGTGCACCGCGGTCAGCGCGGCCCCGCGCAGGTCCGCTTCCTCGAACGCGAAGTCGAGCGCGCCGCCGCAGTGGTCGGGGTCGCCGACGCCCACCGCGATCCGGCCCTGCGGCGCGGGGGCCTCGTCCCGGACGACCACCACCGGGCAGGACGCGTGGCCGGCGGCGTACCGGCTGACCGAGCCGAGCAGCAGCGCGGCGAACGCGCCGCGGCCGCGGGAGCCCAGGACCAGCATCAGCGCGCCGGAGCCGGCCTCGGTGACCGCCTGGGCGATCGGCCCGCTCAGCGCGTCCGTGTCGATCAGCAGGCCGGGATCCGCCTCGGCCGCGCGCGCGGCCGCGGCGGCCAGCGCCCGGTCGCGCTCGTCCAGCAGGACGTCGGTCACCTTCTCGTACTGGCCCGGGGCCGAACGCTGGGTCATCCGGGGCAGCGTCGCCGCGGCCGCCACCACCCGCAGCGGTGCGCCGCGGCGCACCGCCTCGCGGGCCGCCCAGCCGACCGCCCGGAGCGCTTCGTCCGAGCCGTCCGTGCCGACCACGATCGGTTTGGCTGCCATGACGTGTCCTCCTTGACTAGAGCCCGGGGATGACGCTACTAAAGGGAATCCGGGAAATCACGGTCCCGGCGACAGGAAATCGTTGCCAATTTCAGCCCTGTTGCGGGCGGCCTGTGTGCCTAAGATCATCGGCAGAGGTGGGGCCGTTCGTGGTAAAGGTCTGTTCTGGAATTTTTCTCGGCCCGCGGTTGTCGATACCCCAGCAAGGTATCAATCCGAGGAGGCAGGCTATGGCGACGGTTGAGCTGACGGCCGAGAACTTCAACTCGACGGTGACCGACGGCGGCCTCGTGCTGGTCGACTTCTGGGCGGCCTGGTGCGGTCCGTGCCGGATGTTCGGGCCGGTGTTCGAGAAGTCGTCCGAGAAGCACCCGGGCGCGGTGTTCGGCAAGGTCGACACGGAGGCGCAGCCCGAGGTGGCGGCCACCTTCAACATCTCGTCCATCCCCACGCTGATGATCATCCGCGACAACATCGTGCTGTACGCCCAGCCGGGCGCGCTGCCCGAGACGGCGCTCGAGGAGCTCATCACCAAGGCCGAGGCGCTCGACATGGAAGAGGTCCGGGCCCAGCTGGAAACGTCCGCGAAGTCGTAAAACGGCTGAGGTCCGGCGGGTTTTCAGCCGGCCCGGATCAGCTCCGCCTGGCGGAGCTCGAGCTGGCCGCGGCCTTCAAGGAAGACGCCGAAGACCACCGCGTCGCCGTTCTCCGGTACGCGTACCGTGAGCTCGTGGCAGGCCCAGTCGCCGGCTTTTGCGGCGGTGATCTTGTTGTGCTCGGTATTGGTCAGAGCGGCGCCGTAGGTCAGCGCCCCGCTGATATCCGGGGCCGTGCTGACCCGCAGGAACAGCCCGGCGCGGCGAGCGCCGCCCTCGGTCCTGAGCTCGCCGCGGAAGGTGACGGCAGCGCCGCGGTAGTCGTCGGCGAAGACCGCCTGCCGCAGCAGGGCGAAGCCCGCGGGCTCCGGCACGGCCGAGGCGAGCACCGCGGTGCCGGGCTTCACCGTGCAGGCGTAGTCGTGCCAGTGGGACGCGCTGGCGTGCTTGGCGAAGCTGCCGTCGAACAGCCATCCGGCCAGCCCGTCACCGAATGCCAGGTTGCGCGGCTGGTAGCGGGGCCGGGGTTGGCTGGGCCAGTCCGGGACCCGCTCCGGAGGGGCCGCGGCGGCCGGGCCGGGGTCGGCCAGCCGGTCCAGCATGGCGTCGGCGACCCGGACCGGCCCGCCGGTGGTGATGGCCACGGCCAGGCCCTCGGCCAGGCGCGCCGTGACCTGGGCGGTTCCGGCCGGGCCGGTGAGGCTGATCCGGGCCGCGGGCACCTGCGGGCCTAGTTCGTCGAGGTCCACCGCCAGCACGCGGGCGCCGGCGGCCTGGAGGAGCTGGGCGGCTAGCTCTTCCGCGGTTTCGGCTGGCCGGGGGCGGTGCCGGGTCAGCAGGTCGGACAGGTGCTGCCCGTCCGGTCCCAGCAGCCACAGCGGCAGCTCCCGGTGACCCGCGTCGTCGGCGAGGATCAGGGCGTGGGACAGGCGGCGGTCGTAGATGGGCTCGCCGGGCGGGATGAGGCTCTCGGTGCGGGCGATGCGGACGGTGGTCATGGGCGTCCTCCGGGAAGCAGCCGGGATGAGGTCGGGGCGGTGCTCGGTGATGTAGCCGCGCAGCCGCAGCCGGGCCTTGTGCAGGCTGGCCCGGCCCGCGCCGGCCGACTCGGCCACCTGGCCGGCCGGCCAGCCGGCGTAGTAGTGCAGCACCACGGCGCGCCGCTGCCCGGCGGGCAGGTCCGCGACGGCGGTGCGCAGCGCGTCGGCCCGGTCGATATCGTCGGCCGAGGGCAGCCCGTCCGCGGCGGCCGGGTGGACCGGTTCGGGCCAGTCGGGCAGCAGCGTGAGCGGGGCCCGGCGGCGCAGCCCGCGGCCGACATTGGCGACGATGCCGGACAGCCAGCCGGCGAACCGGTCCGGGTCGCGCAGCCGGTCCAGCGCCAGGTACGCCCGCAGGAACGACTCCTGCACGATGTCGTCCACGTCGCTGGGGTTGGCGCAGAGCCGGGCGGCACGGGCGCGGACGGCCGGCTGGTGCCGCTCGACCAGCAGCCGGAACGCCACCGGGTCGCCGTCACGGGCCAGCCGGGCCAGGTCGCCGTCGGAGATATCCACCGGGTTCATTCGCTGGTCAGCGCGGGGTTACGCAGGGCGATCTCGCCCGGGCCGGACAGGACGATGCCGAAGCGCAGGGCCTCGGCGTCGGCGGGGACCGTCACCGTGACCTCGTGCCTGGTCCAGGGGCTGCCCCCGGCGACGGTGACGCCGTGGTCGTCCCGTATCCGCAGGCGATCCCGGAGGATCTCGACCCGGAGGCCGGCTTCGTAGGTGAGCCGGGCGGTGCGGAGCTCGCCGCTGAAGGTGACCATGGCGCCGCGGTAGTCCTCGGCGACCAGGGTCTGCACCAAGATGACGGGTCCGGCGGGACGCATCGTCGTCGCGGACAGGATCGCCGTGCCGTCCTCGGCGACCGCCGTGTAGTCGCCGGCGCCGGGGCCGTCCAGGTCCCACCAGTCCAGCCCGTCGGCGAAGGACAGGTTGCGCGGCTCGTAGCGGGGGCGCCTGCTGGGCAGGCGGGCGGGCCAGCCGCCCACCCGGCCGCCGGCTCCGCCGCCGTTTGGCCGGGCGGCGGGGGGCAGCCGGTCAAGGAACGGGCCGATCAGGTCGCCGTCCTCGACCGGCATGGCCAGCCGGTCCAGCACGACGCGGGGCATCCGGACCGGCGCGTCCGCCGCGGCCGCCAGGGCCAGGCCCAGGCCGAGACGGGTGGTGACGTGCCGCGGCCCGGGCCGGCCGCCGAGCTCGATCCGGGCCGTCCAGGCGTCGGGGTCGAGCTCGGCGCCTGCTGTTGCCTCCGGCGGGTCCCCCGTGAGGTCGATGTCCACCGCGGTCACGCTGGCGCCGGCCGCGCCGAGCAGCCGGGCCGTCAACTCCTCGGGCGCGGCCTCGATGCCGCTGTCGGGCCAGCCGAGTAGCCGGGCCAGCGAGCCGCCACCCGGATGTCCACGGAACCAGACCGGCAGGGCCCGGCGGCCCGGGTCGTCGGACAGCACGACGAGGTAGCCGTGGGTGATGAAGATGCCGTTCCCCAGGTTTCCAGGGAGGGGGTCGGCGTGCGCGATACGGACGAGTGTCGGTTCCACACTCTTTAGTGTCCGCCGCGCGTCCCGGTGTTACCCGGATACGGCTACCGGTGGGCGCCCACGAGGTCGGCGTGGATCCGGGACGCGCTGGCGGGGGTGCCGACCTCGTCGGAGAACGGGCCGTAAGGGGTGCCGTAGGCGGGGGTGCCTGGTTCCTGACGCCAGCTCTGGTCGAGCGGGCCGGCGTCGACGGCGTCGTAGCCGATCGAGTCCAGGTAGGCGGTGACCCTTGCCTTGGCGTCCGCATCGTCGCCGGCGATGGGGAGCGCGGTGCGGTCCTCGGCCCCGGCCGGGCGGGCCAGCGACTGCAGGTGCTTGAAGAAGATGTTGTTGAAGACCTTTACGACCTGGGCCTGGTCCAGATAGCGCTGGAGCAGGCCGCTGCTGGTGAGCGCGCCGGTGTCGAGTTCTTCGATCTGGCCGTCACGCTGCGGGTAGTAGTTGCCGGTGTCCAGGACCGGCTTGCCCGCCAGCGGCTTGGCCGGGATCTCGGCGAAGGCCTTCACCGGGACGCTGACCACGACCAGGTCGCCCGCCTCGGCCGCCTGCTCGGCGGTGCCGGCGGTAGCGAGCGGGCCGAGTTCGGCGACGAGTTCTCGCAGTGTCTCGGGACCGCGGGAGTTGCTCAGGACGACCCGGTGACCGGCGGCCACGCTCAGCCGGGCCACGGTGCCGCCGATCATGCCGCTGCCGATGATGCCTATGGTTGTCATGACGGCGCAAACCCCGGCCGGCTCCCGGTCATTCCTGGGAGCCGGCCGGGTCGGCGTTTCGTCCGCTCAGCGTGTGATCTCGTCGGCCGCGAGCAGGCCCGCCGCCAGTTCGTCGACGGTGGTGAGCTCGGCCACGGCCACGCTCTCACGCGGGGCGCTAGCCGGAGCGGCGGTGCGGGGACGCAGGGTCAGGTAGCTGACGGCGACGCCGGCCGCGAGCAGGGCGATGGTGACCCACAGGCCGAGGTGGTAGCCGTCCACGAAGGCGTGCACCGGGTCGGCACCTGACCGCAGGGCCGCACCTTGCCGGCTGCTCAGCACCGCGCCGATCACCGTGACGCCGAGCAGCCCGGCCACCTCACGTGAGGCGTTGAGCAGGGCCGAGGCCACGCCGGCCCGGGACTGCGGGACGGCCTGCATGACGGCGTTGGTGAGCGGGACGTTCATCAGGCCGGCCCCGGCCCCGAAGAGCATGAAGCCGGGCAGCAGGCCAGCGTAGGTGGTGTTCAGGCCGAGCCGGGCGAACAGGATCAGGCCGACCACCATGAAGGCCATCCCGGCCGCCACCGTGCGGTGCGCTCCGGCCCGCGCCTCGACCCGCGGCGCGATGGCGGCGAAGACGGCCACGCACAGCGCCATCGGCACGAACGCCAGGCCCGCCTTGACCGGCGTGAAACCGAGGGTCTGCTGCAGGTACAGCGAGGTGAAGAAGTAGATGCCGAGGATGCCGAAGGACCAGATCATCATGGTGCCGCTGCCCCCGCTGAACTCGCGGCGGCGGAACATCGACAGGTCCACCATCGGGCTGGCGACGCGGGACTCGATCGCCATGAAGGCGGCGGCGGCCACGGCGGCCAGGCCGAACGCGCCGAGGATGAGCGGGTTGGTCCAGCCGCTCGCCTCCCCCTGGATCAGCGCGTAGGTCAGCGCGAACAGCGACACCGCCGAGGTCACCAGGCCGGGAATGTCGAGCCCGCGCGCCGCCGAGGTGTCCCGCGACTCGGAGATATAGCGTCCGGCGATGGCGAACGTGATCACGCCGACCGGCACGTTGATCAGGAAGATCCAGCCCCAGTGGAGGTGCTGGCTGATCAGGCCGCCGAGGGCCGGCCCGAGCGCCAGGGCCAGGGCGCCTATCGCGGCCCAGATGCCGATGGCCGTGTTACGTTCCCTGACGTTGGTGAACGCGGCCATGATGACGGCCAGCGTGGCCGGCATCAGCAGGGCCGCGCCGATGCCCTGGATGGCCCGGCTGGCGATGAGCACCTCACCGCTGCCGGCCAGCCCGGCCGCCAGCGAGGACACCGTGAACAGGGCCAGGCCGCCGAGGAAGATCCGGCGCCGGCCGTACACGTCGGCGAGCCTGCCGCCGGCCAGCAGCAGCCCGGCCACCGTGAGCAGGTAGCTGCTGACCACCCACTCGAGCCCGGACACCGACAGGTGCAGGCTGCGCTGGATGGTCGGGATCGCCACGTTGACGATGTTGTTGTCCAGGTAGGTCATAAAGGTGGCGAGGCTCACGGCCGCCAGCGCCCACCATCGCCTGGAGTCCTGGGCGGGTGCCTCGCTACGCGCTGACTCGGTGCTAGCTGACACGGTCTCTATCCTCTCCCGTTTCATGTACGCCGTACCTGTATCTTGTCAATGTACGTCGTACAGGTACGTTGTAAAGCGTGGACCGTACGATGTACAGTTGTCAAGTGGCTAAGACAGGAACCAGGTCAGAGGAGCCCGAGGGCGACAAGCCCAAGCTCAGCAAGCGCACCGTGATCGAGAACGCGCTCAAGCTCGCCGACGCGGACGGCCTCGACGCGCTGACCATCCGCAAGCTCGCCCAGCACCTAGGGGTCACCGCGATGGCCCTGTACTGGCACTTCCGAAGCAAGGAAGACCTGCTCGAGGGCGTGGCCGAGCAGGTCTGGGGCGAGCTCGACGTGAACACCGACCCGGACGCCCCGTGGTGGTCCCAGCTCCAGGGGCTGCTGGAATCCCTGGTCCGGGTGCTCCGCGCGCATCCGGCGGCGCCGCAGCTGTTCCTGGAGCACGAGAAGCGGAACGAGGCGGCGCTGCGCGCCACCGAGATCGTCCTGGACATCCTGCGCACCGCGGGGTTCGATCCCCAGTACGCCAGCACGATCGCCCGCAGCGCGCTGTGGACCGGGATCACGCTGGTGATGAGCGAGCCGGGCTTCCAGCCCGACCTGTCGGTCGACGAGCGGGCCGAGTGGCAGCGGCGCAACCAGGTCGAGCTGTCCCTGCTGCCCGTGGCCAGGTACCCGCGGCTGGTCGAGTGCGCGGTGCCGATGAGCGCGTGCGACGACCCCGAGTTCCACTACCAGTTCGGCGTCAGGCTATTCATCGACGGCGTCCGCGCGGCCGCGGCCCGGCTCGGGTCTTAGCTTGTTATTTAACCCTTGTTTCCTGGGTCATCCTGAGTTGCTTGAGTTGTTCCGGTGTGGCGTGGTGACATGAGCCAGCCGCCGTCCGATGATCTTCGGGTTCCTACCACAGAACTTGAAGACACCGAGGCGGCGGCTGATGGCTTTCATTATGTCCTGGCGCGAGAGCGGAGATACCGATGGGGCGGCTGGTGCGGCCGGGCGGCTGGCCCGGTTCCGGCGTGAGCTGTACTTCTCCTTCGGCATGCGCCGCGACGCGCTGTTCGACCTGGCGGACGCGCTGGCCTGCCGGCCGGAGCGGGTGCACATGCTCGCGGAGCTGTGCCTGGAGCCGGAGTGCCGCCGCGGCCACGGCGGGGTCTACGACGCGGTGAACAGCGGGGAGGTCGTGGTCGCGCGGCTGCGGCGGGCGGTGGGCGCGGTCCCGCTGCGCCGGTGGGACGACGGCCGGATCCGGCTGGCCTGCGACGTCTCGAACTGGCTGCGGCCGGATGCGGAGACCAGCCCGGAGCGGCTGTTCTGCCATACGTACGCGCGCGGGAAGGGGAACGCGCAGCTGATCCCGGGCTGGCCGTACTCGTGGGTCGTCGCGCTGGAACCGGGCCGCACGTCCTGGGCGCTGCCGCTGGACGCGGTCCGGCTCGGCCCGGCCGATGACGCCACCGAGGTGACCGCTGCGCAGCTCCGCGAGGTCATCGCCCGGCTGATCGCCGCTGGCCGCTGGCGCGAGGGCGACCCGGACATCATCGCGGTCCTGGACGCGGGCTATGACCCGACCCGGCTGGCCTGGCTCCTGGATGACCTGCCCGTGGACATCACCGGGCGGCTGCGCAGCGACCGGGTGATGCATTTCCCGGCCCCGCCGCTGCCCGCGCGCCCTGCGTCCACGGGCGGGCGGCGTCCCCGTCACGGGCACAAGCTCGCGTTCGGCGACCCGGCAACCTGGCCGGAGCCCGCCGTGGCCACGCGGACGGAGACGTCACGCTACGGCACCGCGGTGGCGATGGCCTGGGGCAGGATGCACCAGCGGCTCGCGCACCGCGACGCCTGGGCCGGCCATGAGGGGGAACTGCCCGTCGTCGAGGGCGCCCTCATCCGGCTCCAGGTCGATCACCTGCCCGGCCAGCGGGACGCGGAACCGGTATGGCTGTGGTCCTCCCGCGCCGGCGTCACCGGGGAGGAAGTGAACCGGGCCTGGCAGGCGTTCCTGCGCCGCTTCGACATAGAACATATGTTCCGGTTCTGCAAGCAGCAGCTCGGCTGGGCCCGCCCGAAGCTCCGCGATCCGGCCGCCGCCGACCGCTGGACCTGGCTCGTCATCGCCGCCTACGTCCAGCTGCACCTCGCCCGCGACCTCGCGGACGACATCCGGCTCCCCTGGCAGCAGCCGTGCCCGCCCGGCCGCCTCACCCCGTCCCGGGTCCGCCGGGGCTACCGGCGCATCCGCCAGGACCTGCCCGTTCCCGGCCGCCCGAAGGGCTCAAAGAACCAGAGACCCGCCACCCGCCACGACGTCGGCAAAACCGTCAAGCGCGAAGAAACAAGGAAGAAAACCCCGCAGGCAGGCACCTTAAATAACAAGCTTAGAGGGGGTACCCGTAGCGGATGAAACCGGTGAAGCGGGCGACCTGGTCGTACAGCAGGCGGGCCCGGGCGTTGTGCTCCTGGGTGTGCCAGTAGAACCGGTCGGCACCGCGCTCCCTGGCCGCCGCGGCCACCGCCTCGATCAGCGCCCGCCCCGCGCCCTGCCCGCGCAGCGTCTCGTCGACGAACAGGTCCTGGAGGTAGCACGCCTCGCCGGACCAGAACGCGGGGTGGAAGAAGTAGTGCGCGAGCCCGGCCAGCCGCCCGTCGAGCCGGGCTCCGAGGCCGAGGAGCTCGGTCCCTTCTGTTAGCCGACGCCAGGTCTGCTCGTACGCCTCGTCCGGCAGCGGATCCTGGTAGAACGCCTTGTACCCTCGGGCCAGCGCTTCCCACGCGGCCCGGTCACCGGGACGAAACGGCCCTATCTCGATCATGGGGACATACTCACACGGGGCCGTTTGTACGGTTTCGTTCGGAGCGTGATCGGGCCGGCCAGGCCGGCCGCCCGGCTAGGGTGAAACCATGACGGAGGAGCGCCCATGAGGGCCACGATGATGCTTGCCGATTACGCGCAGATCGCCGACGGCAAGCTGTTCATTTCTGGCGGCGGCTGGACGACCTGCGGGCCGGGGCCCACCCCGTGCGCGGTGGTGGCGATCTTTCACGTGCCGTGGGACGAGACCGACGAGAAGGTGAACTTCGCCCTCCGGCTGGTCGACGAGGACGGCCGCGGGGTCATGCAGCCGGGGAACACGGACGGGCTCCCGGTCCAGGTCAACGGGGCGTTCGAGGCTCGTCGCCAGCCCGGCATGACGGAGGGCACCGAGATCAACGTGCCGATGAGCTTCAACATCGTGCTGCACCTGCCGCCGAGCGGCCGGTACACCTGGCTGATCGAGGTGGACGGGCAGACCGACGAGTCCTGGGCGCTGTCCTTCGAGACCCGCCCGGCGCGGCTGTAGCCACGGGCTTACCCACGACAGCGGCCGCTTACGATTTCACCGCGCGCAGGTGCAGGAACATCGGGATCCGCTGCCAGCGCCGCTGGCGCGGGGCGGTCGCGACCAGTGCGTCCGCCGCCCGGGGCTCCCTGATCGCCTCGATGAGCAGGCCCGCGTCCTCCAGCGCGCGGCTGTAGGCCTCGAGCGGCCGATGCTCGCTGTGGAAGGTCATCGTGATGCCGCCGCGGTCCAGGGTCCAGTCGGCGCAGGCGGCGTCCAGGTACGAGCCCTCGATCAGGAACGGCGCGTCCGGGCCGCGGCCCTGGAAGTCGCCGGCCGAGTTGACCGGGTGCGGGATCGCCGCGCACAGCCGTCCGCCCGGCTCGAGCACCCGGGCCACCTCGGCCACGGCGGCCGGCATCCGGTCCATGTCGTGCAGGCACATGTACGCCACCACGAGGTCGAACGCCGCGTCGCGGAAGGGCAGCGCGGCCGCATCGCCGAGCACGGCCGGTGTCCCGTCCGGATGGCCGACGGCCAGCCGCACCATCGTCGGCGCGGCGTCGATCCCGGCCACCCGGTGGCCGATCGACCGCAGGAACCGGCCGAGCCGCCCTTCGCCGCAGCCCAGGTCCAGCGTGCGCTGGCCCCGCGCGGGCAGCAGCGCGCGCAGCGCCGGCAGGTTGATCTCCTCGTGCGAGTGGTCGCCGCCCGGCGTCCGGGCAAACGCCGCCCACTTCTCCGCCTCGGCCTCCCACCCGTCCCGCATCCTCACCCCCGCAGCCTGTCACACCGCCCGTGAGAACTCGCCGGTGGGAACTCGTCCTGGGGAAGGCTCACATTCTCGAGCCGGGAAGGCTAGGGCGACGAAGTGAAACCAGGGATTCAGCGCGTTTGAACGCGGCGAAAGTAGCGTTTCACTGCCTTCGCGATAGAGGTGAATGTCGGGATACGCCGGAATTGTTACGGAGGGGTCGGGAGCTACGAAAGGGACGGGACCTTTGGGAGTGGCGAAAGGCACTCGGAGGGTGAAAGGGACGGGGGCACTCGGGCGGGGTGAAAGGGACGGGGTACTCAGGCGCTGGGCAGGGTGACCTGGAATTCTAGGGTGACCTCGTCTTTGAGCTTGAGGGCGCCGAAGAAGCCGGAGTACGGCTTGATGCCGAACCCGCTCTGAGCCAGCGTGGCACTCCCCCGGTACTGCCCGTCGCCGGACGCGGTCAGCTGCAGCCGGGCCGGCTGGGTCTTGCCGTTCAGGGTGACCGTGCCTTCGACGGCCCCGCCACTGAAGGCAGAGCCACTGAAGGCAGAGCCACTGAAGGCAGAGCCGGCGGAACCGGACGGGATGACACGCGACGAGGCGAAGGTGGCGGTGGCGGACCCCAGGATCCCGCTCATTTGCTTCTTGATCTCGCGGCGGTCCCGGTCGGTGAGCGGCAGGGCCCCGCCGGTCCCCTCGCGGACCTCGAGCGAGCCGAGGTCGAGATCGGCGCTGACCGTGGCGGCGGCCAGGCCGCCGGCGTCCTCGGCGGGCATGTCGACCCGCGCCGACCACCGGGTGACTTCGAGGGTGAGGTCGTGGCCGGCCCGGGCGGCCAGGCCGGCCCGGGCGGTCTTGATGACGACACGCCCGGCGTCGGGCCCGAGCTGGACATTTCCTGGAGTAGCCACGGGCCCACCGTAAACGGTCGAGCCGGGAAAGGTCTACGCGGGGAAGGTCTAAGGGAGCGGGAACTCGCCGAAAAGCTCGCGGATCCGGCGCAGGTCGCGCAGCCGGGGCTCGGTGGTGCCGCAGACCCAGCGGCTGACCGTCTTGACCGAGACGCCAAGCTGCTTGGCGGCGGTCTCCATGGTCATGCCCTCCCGGCGCAGCACCCCGGACATCCAGTCGGCGAACGCGGTCTCGTCGCCGTTGAGGCCGGCCGGGGCGCCGTTCTGGCCCGATACGCTCGCCATGTCCGAGGCCTGGTTCTTCAGCAGCGAGGCGAGGGCGTCGATGCCGGCCGGCGAAGTGACCTGAGCGCCCGAGCGCAGCACGTCGACCTCGACGTGGTCGGGGAAGACGCGGAAGGAGATGTTGATGGCGCCGCTAGGGCCCGCCGCCTCGAGCAGGGCGCTGGCCACGACCTCGCCCACCGAGCGGTTGTCCTCCTCGGTCAGCGGGGACTGGGCCAGGCAGTGCTTGACGAAATCGCGGACATCGGGGATGGATGACGGGCGCGCGGGGAACGTCTGCGACAGGACGACGACGGGTACGACCTCAATGTTGTCGCTAATCACGTCGGCTGGCTTATCCATCGCCGTCCTCCGGGTCGCGCGCGGATCAAAATCAAACCGCCCGGTGCGCACGGTCACCGGGTATGTCCATGAGAGTACGTGTAAAACCAGGTCCGGGACGACCCAGAATGGGTAGACATATGTGTCTGGCAACCCGACTGAAGTGTCTTGTGTGGGCATCGCCGCGGGAATAGGGTGAGGTAACTGCTGATGGCGCCGTTGCCATCGGCCGGCATATTGTGACCACGAGATGAGCGGTGAACGGGCTGGCGTATACCGCCGGCAACACACTGAGGCACGCCGGGAATGGTCCCGCGTGGCCCAGCGTCACCGCGCAGCCCGGCCGAATCCCGGCCCGGGCCCTCATCATGCATCAGCGCGATTTCGCTTCGACCGGCGGCTCGGCCCGATGGACTCGGCCCGCCCCGCGTCGCGTTCGCGCAAGACCTTAACCGAGGCGCCCGCCGAGGCGAGGACGCCTAGCGAAGGGGTAGCGCTATGAGCCAGGCCGCGGAGGATCCGGTCCTGCACATCCTCTGGATGAACGGGGGTCTCAGCTGTGACGGAGACTCAGTCGCGCTGACGGCCGCGACCCAGCCCAGCATCGAGGAAATCGTGCTCGGCGCCCTGCCGGGCCTGCCCAAGGTCGCGGTGCACTGGCCGCTGATCGACTTCGAGTGCGGCCCCGAGCAGGGGGCCGACAACTTCATCGAGTGGTGGCACAAGGCCGACCGCGGCGAACTCGACCCGTTCGTCCTGGTCGTGGAAGGTTCTATCCCCAACGAGGCGATCAAGTCCGAGGGGTACTGGTGCGGGTTCGGCAACAACCCGGAGACCGGTCAGCCGATGACGACCAGCGAGTGGCTGGACCGTTTGGCCCCTAAGGCTACGGGCATCCTGGCCGTCGGGACCTGTGCCACCTACGGCGGCATCCACGCCATGGCGGGCAACCCGACCGGTGCCATGGGCGTGCCCGACTACCTGGGCTGGGACTGGAAGTCCAAGGCGGGCCTGCCGATTGTCTGCGTGCCCGGCTGCCCCATCCACCCCGACAACCTGTCCGAGACCATCTTGTACCTGCTCTACCAGGTGGCCGGGCAGGCGCCGATGATCCCGCTGGACGAGGCGCTGCGGCCCAAGTGGCTGTTCGAGGCGACCGTGCACCAGGGCTGCGACCGGGCCGGCTACTACGAGGAAGGCGAGTTCGCCACCGAGTACGGCGCGCCGAGCTGCCTGGTCAAGCTGGGCTGCTGGGGCCCGGTGGTCAAGTGCAACGTGCCCAAGCGCGGCTGGATCAACGGCGTGGGCGGCTGCCCGAACGTCGGCGGCATCTGCATCGCCTGCACCATGCCCGGCTTCCCGGACAAGTTCATGCCGTTCATGGACAAGCCACCGGGCGCGACCGTGTCCACCACCGCCAGCGGCATGTACGGCACGGTCATCCGCAGCCTCCGCGGCTTCACCGCCCGGACCGTGGACAAGGAACCGAAGTGGCGCGTGAAGGGCTCCGAACTCCGCACCGGCTACCAGAAGACGTGGTGACACGATGACAACCGAGGCAGCACCCGAGCTTACCGAGATGACCTGGGATCCCATCACCCGGATCGTCGGCAGCCTGGGCATCTACACCAAGATCGACTTCAAGGCCAAGCGGGTCGCGGAGTGTCACAGCACGTCCTCGATCTTCCGCGGCTACAGCATCTTCATGAAGGGCAAGGACCCCCGCGACGCGCACTTTATTACCAGCCGGATCTGCGGGATCTGCGGCGACAACCACGCCACCTGCTCGGTCTACAACCAGAACATGGCCTACGGCGTCCGGCCCCCGCACCTGGGCGAGTGGATCATCAACCTGGGCGAGGCCGCGGAGTACATGTTCGACCACAACATCTTCCAGGAGAACCTGGTCGGGGTGGACTTCTGCGAGCGGATGGTGGCCGAGACCAATCCCGGCGTGCTGGAGCAGGCCAACCACACCGAGGCGCCGCACGCGGGCGAGCACGGCTACAAGACCATCGGCGACATCATGCGCTCGCTGAACCCGCTCGAAGGCGAGTTCTACCGCGAGGCGCTCCAGGTCAGCCGGTCCACGCGGGAAATGTTCTGCCTGATGGAGGGCAGGCACGTGCACCCGTCCACGCTGTACCCCGGCGGTGTGGGCACGGTCGCGACGGTGCAGCTGTTCACCGACTACCTGACCCGGCTGATGCGCTACGTCGAGTTCATGAAGCGCGTCGTGCCGATGCACGACGACCTGTTCGACTTCTTCTACGAGGCGCTGCCCGGCTACGAGGAAGTCGGCCGCCGCCGGGTGCTGCTGGGCTGCTGGGGCAGCCTGCAGGACCCCGAGCACTGCGACTTCACCTACCGGAACATGGCGGCCTGGGGCCGCAAGATGTTCGTCACCCCCGGTGTCGTGGTCGACGGCAAGCTGCTCACCACGTCCCTGGTCGACATCAACCTGGGCATCCGCATCCTCCTGGGTCACTCGTTCTACGAGGACTGGGAGGACAAGGAAATGTTCGTCACCCACGACGAGCTCGGCAACCCGGTCGACCGGCGGCACCCGTGGAACCAGCACACCATCCCCAAGCCGCAAAAACGCGACTTCGACAACGCGTACAGCTGGACCATGTCGCCGCGCTGGTTCGACGGCAAGGACTACCTGCCGCTGGACACCGGCGGCGGCCCGATCGCCCGGCTCTGGACGACCGCGCTGGCCGGCCTGGTCGACTGCGGCTACGTGCAGTCCACCGGGCACAGCGTGAAGATCAACCTGCCGCGCACCGTGTCCCGGCCGGAGACCACGTTCGAGTGGAAGATCCCGGTCGACAAGGAGGGCAAGCCGCTGTCCAACGCGATCGAGCGGGACCGGGCCCGGACCTACTTCCAGGCCTACTCGGCCGCGCTGGCCGTGTACTTCGTGGAGAAGGCGCTGGCCGAGATCCGCGCCGGGCGGACCAAGACCTGGGAGTCCTTCAACGTCCCGCAGGACGCGTTCAGCTGCGGTTTCACCGAAGCGGTGCGCGGCGTGCTGTCGCACCACATGGTGATCAGGGACGGGAAGATCGCGAACTACCACCCGTACCCGCCCACCCCGTGGAACGGCAGCGTCCGGGACGTCTACGGCACCCCGGGCCCGTATGAGGACGCGGTGCAGAACACGCCGATCTTCGAGGAGAACACCAAGGACAACTTCAAGGGCATCGACATCATGCGCGCGGTCCGCAGCTTCGACCCGTGCCTGCCCTGCGGTGTCCACATGTACCTCGGCGGCGGCAAGGTCCTCAAGACCGCGCACTCCCCCACCGGCGTGCAGCTGGCGATGTGATGGCGGCCGCCGACGGGACGGAGGCGGCTGGCCAGCGGGTCGAGGTATTGCTGGCAGAACTGCGCGCCCAGGCCGGGCCGCGGGCCGCGGCCACGGCCGAGGAGCTGGTGGGCTGCCTGGTGGAGCTGTACGGCGCCGGGCTGGCCAGGATCACCGAGATCGTGACCGAGTCCGGGTCCACGGGGTCCGAGCTGATGGACCAGCTGGTGGCGGATCCGCTGGTGGAGAGCCTGCTGCTGGTGCACGACCTGCACCCGCTCGACACCAGCGCCCGCGTCCGGCGGGCCGTGGAGGAGGTGCTGCCGCAGCTCGGCTCGCACGCCGGCGACGTGGAGTACCTGGGCTTCGACGATTCCGGGGTGCTGCGGCTGCGGCTGGAGCAGCGCGGCTGCTCGGCCGAGACCGTCCGGGATCTCATCTCCAAGGCGGTGGCCGGGGCGGCCCCCGAGGCGGCCGGGGTGGCCATCGAGGTCGTCCAGCCGCCCGCCGAGCCGACGTTGCTGCAGATCACCAGGCGTCCGGCGGGTATGCGGTGACGAACGAGGAAGGGGCCACCGGGCTGCGCCGTTTCGTCAAGCGACCGGCCGGGACCCAGCGGGCCCCGGACGAGCTGCCGGTGCGGCTGGGCGGGAGGAGACAGGACGACCCGCCGGCGGCCGAACGGTGCGAGCTGTGCGGCACCGTCCTGGACGATCGGCACGGCCACCTGGTCGATACCGACAAACGGTCCATCGCCTGTGCCTGCCGGGCCTGCTATCTGCTGTTCACCCACCAGGGGGCGGCGGCCGGGGGCCGGTACCGGGCCATACCCGAGCGGATCTGCCACGACCCGGAGCGGCCGCTGGCCGCGGCGGACTGGAACGAGCTCCAGATCCCGGTCACGATGGCGTTCTTCTTCGTCAACTCGGCGCTGGACCGGGTGGTGGCGGGCTACCCGAGCCCGGGCGGGGTCACCGAGTGCGAGCTGGACCTCGAGGCGTGGGACCGGCTCGCCGCCGCCTACCCGCTGCTCGCCGAGCTGACCCCGGACACCGAGGCCATCTTCGTGAACTCCGGCGAGGTGTTCCTGATCCCGATCGACCTGTGCTACTCGCTGGTCGGCGAGCTCCGGCTGTACTGGCAGGGATTCGACGGCGGGGCCGAGGCCCGCGCGGCGCTGGACCGGTTCCTTGACGGACTTCGGCACCGGGCGGTCGCGCTGGTCCGCGAGCGGGAGCCCCTGAGAATGGAAGAACACTGACGTGGCCGACCTTATCTTCGGCTGTACCGGCGTGACCACGGACAAGTACGCCGCCACGCCGGCCCTGACCTTCCAGCTGACCATCACCGAGCGGTCCGGCGTCCGGGTGCACGCCATCGCGCTGCGCTGCCAGATCCGGATCGAGCCGCACCGCCGCCGCTACTCCGCGGTCGAGGCGGAGCGACTGCACGACCTGTTCGGCGACCCGTCCCGCTGGGCCGAGACGGTCAAGCCGATCCAGCTGGCCACGGTCACGGCCATGATCCCCACCTTCACCGCGGTGACCGAGGTCGACCTGCCGGTGCCGTGCACCTACGACCTGGAGGTGTCCTCGGCCCGCTACCTGCACGGCCTCGACGACGGCACGATCCCGCTGCTGCTGCTGTTCAGCGGCACCGTGTTCGTCGCCGCCGGCAACGGATTCTCGGTCGAGCTTGTGCCGTGGAGCGCCGAGGCCTCGTACCGGATGCCGGTGGCCGTGTGGCGCGAACTGGTCGACGCGCACTTCCCCGGCAGCGCCTGGCTGCGCTGCAGCCGGGACACGCTGGACGCGCTGTCCGGGTTCAAGGCGCGGCACGCGCTCCCCACCTGGGACGCCACCCTGAACGCGCTGCTAGCTCAGGCTGACGGCGGGGCCGAGCCGGGTGAGCCGGCCCCGGCGCCCGGTCACGAGGGCGAGCGGGGGGTAGCGGGGCGATGAACCTCGAATCCGTTCGGAAAATTGCGGACGCGGTCCTGTACGAGGGCTACATCCTGTACCCCTACCGGGCCTCGGCGCAGAAGAACCAGAGCCGCTGGCAGTTCGGCGTGGTCATGGCGCCCGGGTACGCCGCGGCCGAGGATTCCGAGAGCAGCGTCACCCGGGCCGAGTGCGTGCTGGAGCACACCGGGTCGCCGTCGGTCACGGTCCTGCTCCGGTTCCTGCAGGTACAGCGGCGCACCGCCGGCGCCGAGACCTGGGACGAGGCGGTGGAGCGCGAGGTGGAGGTGACCGCGGACGCCGCTGCGCTCTCCGGTGCCGGGGTCACGCACGAGTTCATCGTCGAGGGCGGCGAGGACCGCGAGGACGGGGCCACGGGGCCGGTGCGGCGCCGGGAGCCGCTGGCCGGCGCGATCACGGTGCGGGCGGCCGAGGTCCCCGGTCCGTGGCGGGCCGTACGCCTGCAGGTAGTCGTCTCTAACCGAACGGAGCTAAGTGCCACGCCCCGCTACCGCGACGACGCGCTGCCGACGGCGCTCATCGCGGCGCATACCATCATCACCGTCACCGGCGGGCAGTTCATCTCGATGACCGACCCGCCGGAGTGGGCGCGTCCGGCCGTGGCCGAATGCCGCAACGAGGGCGGCTGGCCGGTGCTGGCCGACCCGGACGGCGGCCGCGAGGTCGTGCTGTCCTCCCCGATCATCCTGTACGACCACCCCGAACTGGCCGCGGAGAGCCCGGGCGAGCTCTACGACGGCACCGAGATCGACGAGATCCTCACGCTGCGCACCCTGGCCCTCTCCGACGCCGAGAAGGCCGAGGCCCGGGCCACCGACCCGCGCGCCGCCGCGCTGCTGGACCGGGTCGAGTCGATGGACCCGCAGACCATGGCGCGGCTGCACGGGACGATCCGCTCGTTGCGGCCGGCCGCTGGGCCGCCGGCTTCGCTGGACCCGGTAGACGCTGGCCTGGTTGACGCTGGCCCTTCGGTGCCCTGGTGGGACCCGGACGCGGATGCGGCCGTGAACCCGGACACCGACACCGTGACCATCGCGGGCCTTCGGGTCGCACGGGGCAGCCGGGTGCGGCTGCGGCCGGGCGCGCGCCGGGCCGACGCCCAGGACATGTTCCTGGTCGGCCGGATCGCCGAGGTCCAGGCGGTGCTGCACGACGTGGACGACACCCCGTACCTGGCCGTGACGCTGGCCGACCAGCCGGACGAGGACCTCAGGATCGCGCACGGCCGGTTCCTGTACTTCATGACCGACGAAGTGGAGCCGATCTCGTGACTCGTACCTTGGTGGCGGGCGTGGGCAATATCTTCCTGGGGGACGACGCGTTCGGCTGCGAGGTGATCCGGCTGATGGCCGGGCGGCCGGTGCCCGCGGGGGTGGAAGTCAAGGACTTCGGCATCCGCGGCGTGCACCTGGTGTACGACCTGCTCGACGGGTGTGACCTGTTCGTCCTGGTGGACGCGGCGCCGCGGGGTGAGGCGCCGGGCACGGTCAGCGTCATCGAGGTCGAGGTGCCGGAACCCGACCCGTCCGTCTCCGGGTCCGGGCCGGTTATGGACGCGCACGACCTGACGCCGGACGCCATCTTCGCGATGCTCGGCTCGCTCGGCGGCCGCCCCGGCCGCAGCCTGCTGGTGGCGTGCGAGCCCGCTGATACCGGCGCCGGGATGGGGCTGTCCGGCCCGGTCCAGGAAGCCTTGCCGCACGCGGTGCGGACCGTGGAGGAGATCATCGCAACGACCTGAACCCGAAGAACCCGAAGAGCCCGGGAAGGAGGTGCTAGGGAATGCTGAGCACGCTGGTCAAGGTAGCCATCGTCGCCGCGGTGGCGGCGCTGGTCATCCATTCGCTGCCGGACATCAAGCGGTACCGCGAGATGCGCGACATGTTAGTCCGGAGCGCCATAGGAACGGGAGCAGCATGCACGAGTACGGCTTGGCCGAGGGCGTGCTGGCGTCGGTGCGCCAGCGCGCTGGCGGCCGCACGGTAGCCAGCCTGCGGGTCCGGTTCGGCGTCCGGCACGCGGTCGACGAGGAATCCCTGGCCCAGGCGTTCGGCTTCGTCGCCGAGGGAACGGAGGCGGCCGGCGCCGCGGTGCAGCTCGTCACGGTGCCGGCCACGCTCACCTGCCGGGACTGCGGCCAGCGGGCGGATACCGGCGACGTGCTGGCCGTCTGCCCGCACTGCGCCGGGGAGAACGTCGACATCACCGGGGGCGACGAGATGACCCTCGAATCGATCACGTACGAGCCGGCTTCTTCGCAGCCTGCGGCGGGGAGGGGATAGCTATGTGCCTGGGGATCCCGGCCCAGCTGGTGGCGGGCGAGACCGGCCACAAGGACCTGGTCATGGCCGCGGTGGGCGGCGTGCCCCGCCCGGTGAACATCGGCCTGCTGGACGAGCGGCCGGCGATCGGGGACTGGATCCTGGTCCACATGGGGTTCGCGCTCAACACCATGACGGCGGCCGAAGCCCAGGACGCGCTGGACGCGCTGGGCGACGAGCGTGCGGCCGAGGATCGTGAGGTGGCCGCGATGCAGGCGGCCATCGACGCCGCGGCCCAGGCGGAGGAGGACGCCATCGCCGCCCGGTGGATGTCGTGACCGGGCCCGACCCGGCCGGGGCGCGTATGTTCGTCCGGTACGCCTACCCGCCGAACGCCCTGGGTTACTGCGGCCCGGACGGCTTCCGCGACTACGCCGAAGCCGGCGTGGTCGACCAGGGGCTGGTCAAGCAGGTCCAGGCGTTCTCCGGCGCCTGGCCGTACCTGGAACTGATCTCGGCTGGCTGCGGTATCAGGGACCCGCTCGATCACCGGGTCGTGGAGGCCTACTGGGTCGGCAACGAACTGCTGGACCAGGTGGCTTTGGGCCAGCTCGGTGACTCGATGGCCGAACGGTTCCGCAAGCAGGTCGGGAACAAGTTCCAGTTCCTGGCGGAGGGAGTGCTGGCCGGGGGGGTGCCGCACCACAGCTTCCACGTGTTCGGCGTGTACCCCTGGGTGGGTTTGCTCGGGAACGACCGGATGACGGCGCACGCGCTGAACGTGCTTGACCGGTGCCGGGTCAGGTGGGGCAAGGTCATCGCGGTCCACGGCGACCAGGCCACGGTGGAATCCCGGCCGCTGGGCTGGGACGGGCGGCTGCTGACCCTGGGCCAGCCGGTCACCGAGACGGCCCGGCTGGCCCTGAACGGGATCGCGCTGGCTGATTCGGCACTGGCTGATTCGGCACTGGCTGATTCGGCACTGGCTCGCGGCATCGTGGCCGGCGACTGGGTGGCGCTGCACTGGGACTGGGTCTGCGACAAGCTCACCGACCGCCAGCTCCGCGCCCTGCGCGGCTTCAGCCAGCGCCACCTGGACATGGTCAACCACCGCGTCGAGCACCCCGGCACCGTCGCCGCCCTCGGCTGAGGTACGCCGAACTTGTTTAACGTCGCCGTGAGGCGCGCCCGCCGTCGTTTCTACGTCATCGGCAACCAGGAAACCTGGGGCAGGGAACAATACTTCGGCGAGCTTGCTAACCGAATCCCTGTCTGGGAACCGTGAAGCCGAAGTTCCGGTTAAGCCGGCTCTGGTATCGCGCTTACAGCCGCCGCACCAGCGAGAGCCGCCTGAAGGCGCGCCGCAGGCCCGGCGGCATCGATCAACGATGATATGAACGCGGCTGCCGCAGTCGGGAGCCCGTCAGCACCAGCAGAGACCCGGTACTCGCCCCAGTGAGCAACCAGCAGATCCCTGGCCACGGCGAACACAGCCATCCGGTCGGCAAACCGCTCGGAAATGAACTCACCTAGCTCGGAGCCAGACGTAAACCGGGCATCCGCAAGGGAACCTTGGACCTCAGCCGGTACCGGAACGTACGCCCATACCGACAGATCGCCGTCGTCGTCACTTACGACTGTGAACAGCACCAGGTCCTGGCCGATTCTGAACGTACCGGCACGCGGGTGATCCCACACATGCCACGCATCGCAGTCACTCGCGTCGGGCGACGGGCACCACGGTACCTCACCCCGCTTGACGAGCACATCCAGGTTAATTAGCTCCATCCCTCTTCTTCACCAGTAAAGCACGCGGCGAAGGCCACTTGGATCTCAGCAGGCCAGTCGGCGATCTGCGTGTTCAACGGATCGCTGGCCGGCCATACGACGGAGCAGTGTTCTGGGTATCCCACCCGGCCAGGGGTGTGCACAACCGCAAGGCCCGCCGCGCGCAGCTTGCCGACATCGAGGCGGCGAACCCGGATTCTGCGTTTCTCCCACTCCTCCACTGGCTTGCCGAACTTGATGTACCAGTTGCATCGCGAGCGGTCACTCGCCCCCGGAACACAGACAGCGAGAGCTCGCGGCCAACACGTGGCGTCGTGCGGTAGGAGCCGGTAAAGGTATGCTGCGTGACCAGTTCCTCAGCAGCCACGCACGATATTGGCCCGTCAGGGTCGGAGCAAGCACGATCCCGCACATAGTTCGGATTCGGCCCAGGCATACCAGTAAATTACCCGCCTTGTTACTTACGCCGCATCATTTCAGGAATACCGCATCGCGTGGCACCTGTGCGCAACATGGTGCCGGAAGAAACTTGTTGCGTACTTTCCATAGAGGCAATCCGCAGGATCAGGCTTAGGTAACGGAAATGAACCCTTACTGGGACTGGGTCTAACGCGCACGCCATTCCCTCTACCCGAACGAAGAAGTTACTCCAGCTACCTGCGCTGTCGCGAGTACTCGTGGGATCCGTGACGCCGCTACCGACTGGAGTACCTGATCCGGCTACCCCGTAGCGAGATCGACCGAGTCAAGCCCGTCTCGGTCAAGTCATCGAGATTGACTGTCATGAACAGTGACTGTATATGATAGTATTTTTACATGGTAGCAGGACGGCCGCTCGGCTCGCTGGCGGGTAACGCCGGGTTCCTGCTGTCCCGGGCGGGGACGGCGGTGCAGGCCGGGTTCAAGGAACTGCTCGGGCGGTGGCAGCTCCGGCCCCAGCAGTTCGCCATCTTGATGACCCTCAGCACGGCCGGGGAAGCCTCCCAGCAGAAGCTGTGCCAGGCGCTGGGGATCGACAGCGGGAACATGGTCGAGCTGGTCGACGGCCTGGAGGCGCTGGGGTACGCCCGGCGCGGCCGCGATCCCCGCGATCGCCGTCGGTACCTGCTCAGCATGACCGCCGAAGGCCAGGCCGCGTTCGCCGCCATGACCGGTGCGGCGGACGAGTACAACGCGCGGTTTTTCGAGCCGCTCGACCAGGCGGAGCAGGCGGCCCTGGTCTCCGCCCTGGCCAAGCTCTTCGCCACGACCCCGGAAAGCCGGCGCATGGCCCTGCGCCCCGATCCCGTTAGGACGGTACGCGATGAACAGGACCTCCCCGTTGCCACGTGAGGATCAGCTGCGGGCATCGGACGCCGACCGTGACCGCGCCATCGACCGGCTGGCCAGCGCCGCCTCGGAAGGGCGGCTCACGCTGGAGGAATACTCCGAACGCAGCGAGACCGCCCTGAGCGCCCGCACCGTGGGCGAGCTGGCCGTCCTCACCGCCGACATCCCCGCCGCACCGGCCCGGGCTAGCCTCGAGCCGGCCGCCGAGCAGATGACCGCCCTGCTCGGCAACGAGTCCCGCAAGGGACCCTGGGTCGTCCCCGCTCACCTCGTCGTCCGCTCGGTGCTGGGCGACTGTCACCTGGAGATGCAGCACGCCGTCATCCGGCAGCCCGTGACCACCATCGACGCCACCGTCAGGCTCGGGTCGGTGACCATCTTCGTCCCCGACGGCATCGAGGTCCGCATGAGCGGCCGGGCCGTTCTCGGGGCCAAGTCATCGGAGCTTCACCGGGCACCCCGGCCTGGCGCGCCCGTCATCGAGGTCCGCTGCGACGTGCTCCTCGGATCGGTAACCGTCCGCAGGCCGAAGCTCGTCATGCGCTAACCAGTAGCGGGGCTGGCCGGGGATGGTTTCCAGGTCGGCCAGGACGATCTCGCGCTCGCCGTCTTCGGCGATGTCCTTGGCGGCCGCCAGGGCCTGGCCGGTGTAGTGCCGCGCCTGGGCGGCGTCGCCGGTTACGGCGTGGGCCCGGGCCAGCGCCTCGTAGGCGAAGGCGAGGTCCCAGTCGCCGATGCCGTTCTCCTGGCACAGGTCCAGGACCCGGCGGGCGTGATGCAGCGCGGGCTCGGGCCGGCCGAGGACGGCGTAGACGCGGGAGATCTGCCACTCGCCCCGGGCCAGGTGGGCCGGGGTCGCGCCGGGCGCCTGGCCCCAGTGGTAGCGGGAGGCGTGCGCGGTGTGGATCATGCGGTCGTCGTCGTCCCGGCTCCGGCCCTCGAGCTCGAGCAGCCGCCAGGTCTCGTTGAACAGCTGCGCCGCGAGCAGCCTGGCGTCGGTGACGCTGCCGGTGCCCGGCGCGCTCTTGGTGGTGGCCGGAGCGTGGTCCGGGTCGGTTTCCGTCATGGTCGCCTGGAGTCCTTCCGCGAGGAGGTGATCGATCCGGTGCAGGGCGCCGCGCAGCCGGGTGACCCGGGCGTCGAGCTGGCGGCGGTGCGCGCCGACCAGGCGTTCGACGGCCGCGTGGTCGCCGTCCTTCCAGGCCGCGACCGCCACCCGCACCTGGTCGAGCGGCAGGTCCAGGGACCGCAGGAGGCGGACCAGGCGAGCCTCGGCCACCTGATCGCCGCGGTACAGCCGGTACCCGGTGGCACCGTCGACCGCGGCCGGGCGCAGCAGGCCGGTCCGGTCGTAGTACCGGAGCGCCTTGATCGTCAGCCCGCTGCGCCGGGCCATGTGCCCGACGGTCAGCAGTTCCTGCCCCATGCCGGAACAGTAGAACCCTCCCCCGGGGCAGGCTCAAGCGGCCCGGAGGAGGGCTAGCCGCCTGCCCGTTCGGGGTCCCAGGAGGCCCCCTCGGTAACCTCCTGCACTCCCTCGGCGATGTAAACCGCTTGCGAGAAACCGTCCAGGGCGCTGCGGCAGCGTGCCATCATGGCGACCGACTGCCGTCCGCACTCGTCCGGAAAGAAGTCCCTGGCCTGGATCTTCTTCAGCCAGCGGGCCAGCTTCTCCACGTCCTGCTCGCCTTCCTCCATCTCGGCGAACGTGTACTTCCCGGCGCCGGTCTCCTTGCCGATCTCGTCGAGAAAGGCGGTACAGCGCTCCGCGAACTCGTCGTACTCCCGGGCCCGGTCGGCCCGGAAACGCTGGACGATCGTTTCATCGACATCCGGAGGCGAGCCCGAGATATTCAAGACGAATGCCGTTCCGCCTTGCTGGAGAATACCTTCCCGCAATTTCGCGAGGAACGTCATGTGAGCCGCCATATCCGGCAGCACCCAGGCGCCATTCACCATCGTTGTC
This sequence comes from Streptosporangiaceae bacterium, assembly GCA_050011155.1. Classification (GTDB taxonomy): domain Bacteria; phylum Actinomycetota; class Actinomycetes; order Streptosporangiales; family Streptosporangiaceae; genus Palsa-504. Next base: position 26,533 of record JBEKJP010000122.1, on the reverse strand, counting down.
GCGCCGACGGCCCGTAGCCGCCGCCAGAGTGCCACCCGCGCGCTTGACGGCTTGCTGGGCAGCTGGGCGAGGAGCAGGAGCCAGCCCGGTGAGGAGCTATCCGCACCCATAAAGATGCAGCACCTGTTTCGTGCCGGAACATCGTCACAGGCAAAACGTAACATTCCCGGCGATGGGTCATGGCGCCAATCCCGGTCCTGGTGGAGCGGGAGGCCCCGGATGAGGCGGCTGACGGCTTAAAGTGATGGTCACGCTTACGCACGCCCGGACGCTCGGACGAGAGCGAGAGGTGCCCGGATTGACAGCCCTCACCCTGACCCGTGAGTTCGCGCTGTATTCCCTCGGCGGCCCAGCGCAGTCCGTGCCCGGAGGCGGCGATACCTGTCCGCTACCCTTCAGCCCCGCGTGCTACAGCAGGTACAAGTACGGTTCCGTGACGGCGACGGATACCTTCGCCCACGCCCTGGCAGCGGCCTTCAGCGGACGCCACCCTGAACTTGCGTGGGCCCCCAGGCTGCTGATGACCTCCTCGCCCTACACCTGCGTCCCGACCGCGGCCACCACACTCGCCCGCCGGATGCGGCCGGCGCTGAACGAGGCCAGGGCCAGGTACGGCCTTTCCCCCGTCCCGCTGGTGCAGGTAGACCGGATCGGCACGTCGGCCGGAGACTACGGCACGCTCACCGCGGCCGCTCGGGACCGGCGCATGGCGGCCAGTACCCTGTCGTTCCGGCGTTTCCGGCCCGATCAGGTGCGCGACGCCCACCTGCTGATCATCGACGACGTCCGGGTAACCGGCGCGCACCAACGCTGCCTGATGCGCGCGAGCGAGGAACTTCCCCTGGAGTCGCGGGCCTTCCTCTATATCGCTTCCTTCTCCGGCCCGGCCGGCGGCGACCTCGACCCCACGCTGGAGGACGCGCTCAACCACGCCGCGGTCAAGACGCTCGATGACCTGGCCCGGATCGTGGAGGCCGGCGACTTCGCCTGGAACGTCCGGGTGTGCAAGTTCGTCCTCAGCCCGGTCAACCGCCACGACCTGCCGCGTTTCCTCGGCCGGATGCCCGGCTGGTTCGTCCGGGGCCTGCACAGTAACAGCAACCAGGACGGCTATGCGGACATGGGCTTGTACGCCCCGAGCTACGCGGCCGCCTCCGCCGAACTGGCCAGGCGGTGCGGCGAGGATTCCGCCGCCATCCCGTCCCGGCGTCGTTCCGCGTAGCCCCGGCGCCGGGATGACCGCTTCAGCTGACACCGGGAACGGCTGGTTCACCGGCCTGGTCGACGCGCGGCACGCCCGCCCGGTCGCCGCGGCGCTCGTGGCGTCCGGAGCCTTCACCGCGGATCTGCGGATGCCGAGGGACCAGTGGTTCCGCTGGAAGTCCGGGATCCTGGCTCCCTGCGGCTGCAACTGCCGCCGCCTGAACACGATGCCGGCCTTCCGCCGGCTGGTCGACGACGCGCTCGCCGACGCGACCCGCTGTTCGTTCCCCGGCGCCGACTACGTCGTCGCCATCGCTCATGCCGGGATCCCGTGGGCCAAGACGCTCGCCGAGCGGCTCGACCTCCCGCTGGCCTACGTGCGCGCCGAGGCCCGGCCCGGTGGCGGCCCGCTGGTCGAGTGCTCACCCGCCGGGGGAATCCGGGCTGTCGTCGTCGACGACGTGGTCGCTAGCGGCACCAGTACCGCGCAGGCCATCAAGGCGCTGCTGGCCGAGACCAGCCTGCGGGTAGCCGGCGTCCAGTCCATTGCCAACTGGAACTTCCCTGAGATGCGGGCCCGGCTGGCCCGCTGGCCGGTCCGGGCGGTCACCAGCTACCCGCAGATCCTGTCCAGCGCGCAGGATGCCGGGCTGATCAGCGCGGCCGACGCCGGCCAGCTCATGCGGTTCTACGCCGATCCCCGCCAGCACTCCTGGCGGGTCGTCGGCGACCCGCCCGGGCAGGCCTTATGCCGCCTGCGGCTGTCCTGTTCGACCGGCCGGGGCCGCCTTCGCCCGACCGGTGCGGCACCGGCCTGGCGGAGGCCGCCCGCGCCCTGCTCGCCCGGTGGCCTTCGCGACCGGCTAATTTGTTAGCGCAACACCTGCTACTAGGCGTTGACAGCCTGATCGCGTGTATCGCGGTCGGCCCGATCATGGGACGGCGGCTGCTGGTGCTCTCGTCGTTCGCGCTGCTCTTCGGCGTCGGCGACGGCGGCGGGTACCTGCTCGGCACCGCCCTGCACTACTCGGTACCGGACGGCGTCAGCACCGCCGTCGAGTATGGCTTCCTGCTCATCCTCGGCGCCTACTGGATCGCGATCGCCCTGCTGTCCAGGAAGGCCGCCCAGGCGGAACTGGAGCCCAGGTCGCGGTGGGGCGTGTGGGTCCTGCCGTGGGCGCTCAGCGTGGACAACCTCACCTACGGCGCGGTCGACGGGATCCCCGCGCACTACTCGGTCTGGGCATCGGCCGGCGAGCAGGCGCTGTCGAGCGCGGTCCAGGCCGGCGTCGGGCTCGCGATCGGCATCGGGCTGGTGGCCGCGTTCCCCGCGCTGCGGCGCCGTATGGCGATGTCCAGCGCGATCGCCGGCGTGATGATCATCGTGGCGGCCAGGGCAGCGCGGACGACTCGGCCCAGGCTGTGTCGACGCAGAACGGCCGGGCCGGATCGGACGGCGCGAACGCCTCGTCCGCGACCAGCCGACGGTAGAGCGGCAGGCTGGTGGCCACCCCGGTGATCTCGAAGTCGCGCAGGGCCAGGCGAGCCCGCTGGAGTGCCTCGGCCCGGGAAGACCCGGTCACGATCAGCTTGGCCAGGAGCGTGCCGAAGGCCGGAGAGACCACCGAGCCCGGCCCGGCGCCGGAGTCGAGCCGCACGCCGGGACCTGACGGCGGACGCCAGTCGCGCACTATGCCGGGCGACGGCTCGAACCCGCGGGCCGGATCCTCGGCGTAGATCCTGAACTGGAGGGCATGGCCGCGTGCCGGCGGGTCGCCGTATCCCAGGGGTTCGCCCTCGGCTATCCGGAAGGACTCCCGGATCAGGTCGAGCCCGGTGACCTCCTCGCTGACCGGGTGAGCGACGGACAGCCTGGCGTTGGTCTCGAGGAAGGCGAGCGCGCCGTCCGGGGCGAGCAGGAACTCGCACGTCGCCACGCCCACGCAGCCCGCCGCCCGCAAGATTTTCCGGGAGATGTCGCGTAGCCGCGCTTCCACGTGACCGGGCAGGAACGGGGCCGGAGCCTCTTCCACGATCTTCTGATGGCGCCGCTGCAGTGAGCCATCCCTGGTGGAGATCACCACGACGTGGCCGTGCGTGTCGGCCAGGCACTGCGTCTCCACCAACCTGGCTCGGTCCAGGTAACGCTCGGCGAAGCACTCGGCCCGGCCACCCGCGGCCACGGCCGCCCGCACCGCCCTCGCATACGCGGACGGCAGTCCCGCGGCGGTCCGGGCCACGGCTACTCCGCTGCCCCCGCCCCCGGAAGAGGCCTTGATCATCAGCGGGAACCCGTGCTCGCGAGCGAACGCCGCCACCTCCGCGACGTCTGACGCCGGTGTGGTCATCGCGGCCAGGAGCGGCGCGCCGGCCTGCCGCGCCGCCTGCCGGGCGGAGAGTTTGTCAGCCAGCCGCCTGATCACCGCCGGCGGCGGTCCGATCCAGGTCAGCCCGGCGTCGAGTACCGCCTGGGCACACTCGGCGCTTTCGGCCAGCGGCCCGTAGCCCGGGTGCAGCGCGTCCGCGCCCGCATCGGCCGCCGCCCGCAGCAGGACGGGGATATCCAGGTAGGTCTGGGCGGGCGTCACGCCAGCGAGCGGCACGGCCTGGTCGGCGACCTGCACGTGCCGGGCCTCCCGGTCGGCGGGCGCGTACACCGCCACGCTGACCAGGCCAGTGTCGCGGCAGGCACGGGCGATCCTGACCGCGATCTCGCCCCGGCTGGCGATCAGGACCTTGCGCACGCAGCCTCCCGGGCTCCTGGCTAGGGTCTTCCCGGCCCTTGGCGCCCGGCAACGTCGGGGTCAACAGGTACGACAACGTCGTGTCCCGCCGCGGGGCGCGAACTCCGGGGCGGGACACGACGCATCACGGATCGGGTTCTACATGCCGGCGCCGTTCTCCTTGTGGCCGCTGCGGCCGAAGAAGAAGTAGATCGGGTTGTGGTGGCGGCCGCGGGTGGTGCCGTTACCGCCGCCCTGCCTCGTGGCCTTCTGCGGCGTGACGTTGTAGGTGACCGCCGTGGCGACTCCGTTGCCGTCCGTGGTCACCGTGGTCGGGTCCTTCAGGCCGAAGTTCTGGCAGTTCATGTTGGCGAACGAGCCCGAGAGCCGGGCGCCCATGAAGGTAGCCAGGTTGTTGCCGACGGCCGGCACCGGGGTGGTGAAGTTTGCTTCGGTGGCCGCGTCGAGCTGGAGCTTGGGCGCCTGGACGTTGACCATGTTCTGGCAGTACGTCGCCGCGTCCTGGTTCTTGTTGGTGAACGGCGACAGCAGCGGCTGGTCGTTCATCATCCGGAAGGTGTTGGTCTTGCCGATGCTGAACTGGCCGGCCACGAGCAGCTGGGGGTCGTTGACCGGCAGCAGCGCCTGCGTGCCGCGCTGGTTCATCCTGGCGCTGAGCGCGTTGAGCGCCTCCGAGCCGTCCGCGCCGTTGGCGCTGGTCGGGTCCGTCGCCGTGAACGCCTTGCAGCCCAGCGCCGGATCGATGAAGTGGACCAGCAGCCCGTCGTCACTGCCGTTCGAGACCATCGTGGCGCCGGCCATCGCGGCCTTGTTAGCCGCCGTGTTCTGCGCCGTGTTCCCGTTCGCGTCCATCAGGTACGCCGAGACGACGTTGTCGCTCTGGTCCTGGTCGATGAGCGAGAAGCTCTCGGTGGTCTCACAGACCTTGCCGTCCGAGGCGTTGCCGATCCGCGGCACCCGCAGGCGCCCGAAGGCGATCTGGGCGTTGGCGTCGGTGTAGAAGGCACGGGCGTTGCACGCGGCCGTCTGCGCGATGATCGAGTTCCCGAACGCGTCGATGCAGCCGCCCTGGGCCGCCCCGGCGCCCATGAGCACCAGGTTGTTGCCGTTGAAGCCGGTGTTGATGATGACCTGCGAGCCCCGGGCGATCCTGGGCGCGGTCGGCGCCACCGCGGGCGTGGTGCCCTGCGTGATGACCAGCGGGTCGTAGATCTGGACCTTGCCGTTCGGCGCCAGGATCGTCGCCTCGACGAACGCCTCCTCGGCGGCGTTGGCCATCTCGCACCCGTCGCCGAGCTGCCACGGCGTGGCCAGGCCCCGGGCGCTGAGCGGGTTGTCCGGCACGGTCAACGTGCAGTTCAGCGAGGCGGCGGCCTCGGCCGCGGTCTGGTTCAGGCTGATGGCGGCGCCGGTCGGGTCGACCGGGTTGGTCATGGCCAGGCCGGGACGGCCTGCTTCCGGGTTGACCGCGGGAGCGCTCGGGCTCGCCGTCGCGACCACGTTGGTGCTCGCGGTCGCGCTCGGGCAGGGCGCCGCCGACGCGCTCGCGGCCGCCGAGGCCGGCGCGCTCGCCGGGGCGGCCGGGCTCGCGGGGACGGCGGGACTCGCCGCGACGGCGGGACTCGCCGCGACGGCTGAGGCCGACGCGGAGGGTGAGGCACAGTTATCGAGTGCGGACTGGTTGACGTTCGTCGCGTGGTTGCCGCCGGCTACGGCGATGACCACACCGAGAATCGCGGCCAGCGCCACCGGGATGGCGAGGGGGACAGCTATGCGTCCCAGCCGTCCATCTGGTCGGCGACGCTGCCTCGCGGACCGCTGCCTGGTCGGCATGCAATCCACCTCCATTTGATTACGGATGAGTCAAGATCTGTGGCGCTCCCGGTTCGACACCGTAGACCCGGGTAACGATCGCGCACCATAGAAATGGGAAAGATTTCAGAAATGTACCTTTAAGGTTCCGGGCGCGAGCCGGAAGGCATCCGGATCAACCACGCAGCCATCGAATTCTTACAGCGGCATAACATCGCAGGAAGGCAGCGTTACCGCAGCTCGGCGCCCCTCTGGCCGAGTCCTAGCACCCCAGCGGCAGCGGGCGGATGCAATCGATTTACACGACATAGTGACGTAAGGCTGCACATAACTTAACGGTAAATCTTAAGAGATTGTTACGGGTGTCCAGGAAGCTGGACATGACGCGTCCATACCTCAAAGTGGTCATCCCGTAATACGGCGTGCGGCAAATTTCGCGTCGCTTGGCCGAGGCGGGCAAGCGAAGGCGTGCGGCGGCGGCGGAGGCGCGGGCGACGGCTCACGCCGCTGGCTCACTTCCCGGTGACGACGGACGTGGGCGGCAGCGGCGGGATGTACCGGTAGTGGTAAAAGTGCGGGATCACGTGGGTAATGATCTCGGGGGCGAGCAGGGCGATCGCCGCGAGCGCGACCAGCAGGCCGCCCGCTATCAGCTTGGCGGCGGCGGCGATGCGTCCTACGTTGAGCCGGCTTCCGGTGCGTGCCTTCCAGCCGAGGAACTGGCCGACCACGATGGCCAGGATCGCCTGGACGACGATGGCGGCGAAGATGTCGTGCAAGGGCAGGTTGTGGAAGGAGAGCGTGAAGCCTATGGCCAGATCATCCAGGCTGGTGGCGATGCCGAGGCCGATAATGGAAAGGCCGTGCGCGGTGACCATTGCCCGCAGCTTGCCTGCCTCGTCGTCATCATCGTCATCGTCATCGTCGTCGTTGAAGCACTCGTCGAGCAGCCAGATGCCGATGGCGCCGACGACCAGCGGGACAATGACCGGGTCGATATAACGACCGAAGAAACTATACTCGACGACGTCGGCCGCGTGATCGAGGTTAGCCACGTGAATCTGGTAGGCATTGGCAGGGGCGTGGTCGATGAACAAGTTGGAGGCGACGCCGGTGATGTGAGTCAGTGGCACTCCCACTGCCATTCCGACCAGCGGCATCCCGATCTCGAACGCCAGGAACAGCAGGGAGATGCGTATCCGCTGCGCACGAGTAAGGCGCATTTCACCTAGCACGCCAACTGAAACGGCGAAGACGTCAAGGCACAAAGGCAGGGTAAGGCCCAGCACCGTGAGCATGTCCCGCATGTTCCACCCTTCACCGCCTGGTGTGCCTATGCAGCCGAGACACACTGATATCACGAAACGAAAACGAAGGCAGGCTTGTAATACAGTCGTAAGAAGTTGCGCACAAGACTTTGGGGAGTCGATCCACCTGGCGCCGGATCACGCCTCCCACCAGCGGCGTAAGAATTCCGCAATACTCTATCTTCCAGGTTTTCCGCGTCCTGCCAGCCGGTTGTCTTAGCCTTTCACTCCGGGGACAGGAGGTGGATTGAATGTACAGCGAGAGTCGGTCCGCATGGCGATACCGCCTGCGGAGAAGTGGCTGGGCGCGGGTCGCGGCCCAGCTCGCCGTGCCCGTGGCGCTGGGCCTGCTGATCGGCGGGGTGCTCGCGTTCCAGGCCGGCTCGAGCAACAACATGGTTCACCCGGTGCCGCTGGGCGCTGTGGCGACCCCGACTCCCTCCTGGGGCAACCATCCGGGGGTGCCGGCCACGGCGACTCCCGGCTGGATCAAGCCTTCAGCGACGACCACGACGACGCCAGCGCCGGCGGGATGACGCGTCCGGGAGGTGAGCACGGTGCCACGGCACGAGACCACGCACGTTGAGGAAATACAGTCCGCGCGGGCGGAAGACGACGTAGACCCGGGTGATGGCGCGGAGTCCAGCCGGACCGTCCCGGAAGCCTGGCGGAACAAGAGCTTCAGGCTCTGCGCGAGCGCAACGGCGCTCATCCTCGCGGCGGGGCTCAGTTTCGGCGTCGGCCGGGCATTCGGACTGGGCGACACGGCGGTCCTCTCGGCGATTCCCGCGCCGCTGAGGGGGGACGACGTGTTCGTCGAGAGCCCGGAGGGCATCGCTCAGGACAACCTGTCGAACATCATCGAGTCGACCGGCCAGGGCATGGTGCACGTCCTGTCGGGCGGGACCTCGGTCGGGATCGGCCTGGTGCTGACGCAGTCGGGGAAGGTGCTGACCACTTACCAGCCCGCGGCGGGGGCCGCGAACCTGACGGCCGAGTACGTCTTCTCCGGCAAGACATTCAAGGCCAAGGTGATCGGCGTAGACCCAGCGGTGCGCCTGGCGCTGCTCCAGCTGGAGGGCGGTAACGGCAGCCAGTTCTCGACCGTCACGGTCGGGAACTCGGACACGATCGTCTCGAGCGCGGCCGTCATCAGGGAGAAGTCCTACCATGTGCCGGGCGACGTCCTCGACACCGCGGTCAGTACCACCGGCACGCAGGATGGGGTGTCCTTCGCTGTCGGCAAGCTGACCACCCTGAATGCGAAGGTCACCATAGGCGGGTTGACCTGGACCGGGCTCCTGGCGTCGGCGCTGTCGTCGACGCAGCCGCCGGCCCTCGGCGGCCCGCTGTCGAATCCGAATGGCCACGTCATCGGCATCATTGTCGGGAGTTCGGGAAGCGGACTCAGCACCGTCGGCTACGCGATCCCGATCAATGGGGCGCTCGCAGCCGCCAGGCAGATGGCCGACGGCAGCTCCTAGCGGGAACCGGCCGTTCCCCGGGCACCGGGGCGGCCGTTCAGACGATGTTGAGCGTGGTGAGCAGCACGTAGATGCCGATGAAGATGAAGGCCGCCGGGAGGATCCACCAGTCGTGCCGGTCGATGGCCTCCGTGACCCGCGGGTGCCTGGTCAGCCGCCCGCCCGCCACGCACCAGGCCGCGACGCACACCACGAACATCACGCACGTCACCCAGATCCGGCTCGCCCCGGCGGTCGCGAAGAAGGGGGTATAGGCGGCCAGGTCGTCGGCACCGTCGATGATCGTGATCAGGGCGACACCCCACGCGTTGCGCGGGGGCGGTGGATGCGACTCCTCGTCGTGGCTCCGCGCCACGAGTGCCTTTCCCAGGGTGACGATGCCGATGCCGAGCGGGATGAGGGCGAGCAGCCAGAGCCAGCGCTCCGGTGCCAGCGCGAGCCCGCGGCCGATCAACGCCGACGCGGCGATCAGAGCGCCGAACCCGAGGTACTGCCCGGCCCAGATGTGCCAGGTCCGCAGCGGGCTGTTCCCCGACCGGGCGTACGCACTGAACAACGAGATGAGCAGCATGTCGTCGACGTTGGTCCCGGAGAACAGGGCCACGGCGGTGACGGCGTCGGCGACGGGCGAACTCACCGGAAGACCTTAACCCGACGTCCAGGCGGCCACGGCCGCGGAACTAACTTCGTAAGAGCAGAGGTAGCCGTCCGGCGACGACGGGTCCCGCGCGAACCCTAACTGTGAAACATCTATTACATTTTCGTCGGCCAGTCTTCGTGCAACACCTATTACATGCTATCGGCCAGCCGCTATGAAACACCCATTACATTCGACAGATCAGCGCGGCAATTCGATAGGACGGATGGTGCGGCCGGGCCGAACGGAGCCCGCGCGATTGCGGACCGCCCGCCGGAATACAGTGCTCCGGACGCGTTGACAGCCCACATCAGCTGCTCCTAGTGTGCCGCAGGCGAAGCAGCATATACCGACCAATCGATCGGGAACGTAGGCCGGGAAGCCCTAAGGAGTGGTAATTGGCGCTCGACAATGCGGGACTCTCTGAATACGAAGAGGCACCCGCAGTACTCGACTCGCAGCACGTCGGCGATATCGTCGGCGCGTTCGGCACCCTTAAGCAGGGCGAGACGAGAAAGCCGAAATCGTGGCGGCGAAAGCTCCGGCTGCTGCTGATCGTCGCGGGCCCGGGGCTTATCGTGATGGGCGGCGGGAACGACGCCGGCGGCGTGTCGGTCTATGCCCAGATGGGCCAGGACTACGGCATGAAGCTGCTCTGGTGCATGGTCCTGCTGTTCCCTATCCTGTACTTCTGCCAGGAGATGGTGGTACGCCTCGGCACGGTATCGGGAGTAGGGCACGGCAAGCTCATCTACGCCCGGTTCGGCAAGTTCTGGGGAACCTTCTCCGTCGCCGACCTGTTCATCATCAACGCGGTCACCATCGTCGTCGAATTCATCGGGGTCGAGCAGGGGCTCTCGTTCTTCGGCATGTCCAGCGCTTGGGCCGTGGTCACGTCGGCGGTCCTGCTCTTCGTGGTCATGGCGGGCGGGACCTACCGGTACTGGGAGCGGTTCCTGATCTTCCTGGTGATCGCGAACTTCGTCTCGTTCCCGATGGCCTTCCTCGTGCACGGCAGCGCCACCTCGACCATCGCGGGCGTGGTCCCGAGCATGCCCGGCGGGCTGAACGCGACCCTGCTGCTGCTGGTCGTCTCCGTGGTCGGCACCACCGTCGAGCCGTGGCAGATGTTCTTCCAGCAATCCAGCGTGGTCGACAAGCGCATCACCCCGCGCTGGCTGAACTACGAGCGCTGGGACACGGGCATCGGCATCGTCATCGAGGTGATCGGGGCGATCGCGATCATGGCCGCCTGTGCCTTCGGCCTGGCCCACACCAGCGCGTTCGGCAACTTCAACGACCTGAACTCCACCTTCACGGCACTACAGCAGCACGTCGGCCACGGCGTCGGCGGCCTGCTGGCCATCGCGACGATCGACGGTTCGCTGATCGGCGCCAACCTGACCGCGCTGACCACCACCTACACGCTCGGCGACGTGTACCCGAAGATGCGGCACTCGCTGCACTGGAAGATGAGGCAGGCGCCGTGGTTCTACGGCCTGTACGCGATCAGCATCGCGATCGCCGCCGTGGTCACGCTGGCGTGGGCCAACGACCTGGACGTGGTCATCAACGGCGTGGAGGCGCTCAACGGCATCCTGCTGCCGTCGGCCCTGGTCTTCCTGATCCTGCTTTCCAACGATAAAGCGGTGCTGGGGCCGTGGAGCAACACCACCGCGCAGAACTGGATCTCCGGCATCATCGCCTGGGTCGTGCTCACCTTCTCCCTCGCCCCGCTCGTCACGACCTTCTGGCCCGTCATCACCCTGAAGCAGACGTTCATCGGCGGCGCCGTCTGCCTCGTCCTCGGGGTGATCGCCGCGTTCTTGCTGCTGCGCTTCCGTACCTCGCGCAGTGAGCCGTTCGTCGACGGCCCCGGCAACAACCGGCAGCCGCCGGACATGGACCGGGCCACCTGGAAGGAGACCCTCCGCGAGCGCCGCGCCGGGTGGCGCACGCCCCGCATCGACACGCTCGAGCGGCCCGCGCTCAGCATGCCGCGCAGAATCGGCCTCCTGAGCCTGCGCGGTTACATCCTCTTCGCGGTCGTCATCATGGTGATCAAGCTCATCCAGTTCACCACGCACTGATCTGGGCCGGAGTGACCACGAACTGGCGCAGGTACAGGTCGCGGAACGTCACCGGGCCGCGCGGGCCGGGCACGGCGTCGATGTTGATGCCGGTCTCCGGGACCGAGAACAGCTTGAAGCCGTCCAGCAGCCGGGTGGTGGCGTTCCAGAACGCCCCGGTGCCCGCGTAGGCACCGAGGAACACCCGTGCCGTCGCCTCGTCCGGGGTGACGATCGCGGCCGCCAGCCCGGAGGTCTGGTCGTTGGCCAGCGTGGCCGCGGCGCGCGGGCCGTCGGCCGGGGCCACGGTGACGGTGGCCTCGTGGCCGGAGTCCAGCGCCCACTCGTGCCCGAGCGGGTGCGCGTGCGGCGGCAGCGAGGCCGCGATGCCGCTCCGGCCGAGCAGCGCCCGGATCCGCGGCAGCGCCTCGCCCCACACCGAAGGGTGCAGCAGCAGCAGGTTGAGCCGGTTGCACACGCCCAGCCGGTCCAGGCTGGCCTCGATCAGGTCCTCGGCCAGGTCCAGGTCGGCGTCGGCGTGCACGTACAGGACCGCGCCGCCGTCGGCGTGCGCCATCGTGCGCACCCCGTGACCGGCCGCCTCGGCGGCCAGCGAGCGGGTGCTGTCCCCGCTGCCGCGCAGGATCACCAGCGGGATCAGGCCGGGCTGGCTGACCAGGGCGCGGGCCGATTCCTGCCCGGGCACCCGGATCAGCTGGATCATGGCCGGGTCGAGCCCGGCCGCGGTCAGGGCGGGCGCGATGACCTCGTCCGCCAGCGCGACGGCCGACCGGATGGCGGCCGAGCCGGTCCGCAGCACGCCCGCGTTGCGCGACTTGACGAACTGGGAGGCCACGTCGACCACCACGTTCGGGCGGGCCTCGAAGTTGGCCCCGATCACGCCGACCGGGCGCCGCCGCTCGGTGAGCGTGAGGCGGCCGGGGAGCTCGCGGATGACCCGTTCGTTAGATTCGAAGGGGACGTCGGCCAGCGCCTGGAGCTGGCCGGCGATGGCCGCCAGCCTGGCCTCGTCCAGCCGGAGCCGGTCCAGCAGGCCGTCGCCCAGGCCGGCCGCGCGGCCGGCGGCCATGTCGGCCTCGTTGGCCGCGAGCACCGGGGCGGCCTGGCGGCCGAGGGCGTCCGCGATCGCGCGCAGCGCCGCGTCGAGCCGCTCGTCCGGGACGCTGGCCAGGTCGGCGACCGTGGCGCGGGCGGTCCGCCCGGCCTCCTCCACGGCCTTCATGGCGTCGTCGGTCATCCGTTCCCCTCCGTCGAAGTCGTCGGCTCCAGGTTACGCAGTTCGGGCTGGCGCAGTGGGGGCGCTTCGACACCGCAACTGAACCCCTGCGGGGTGTTTTCCGCGCACTTCACCTTGGACGGGTTGCGGATGGTGAGCGCGGCCAGGATGCCGCCGGACGCGCAGAACGCCGCCGCGATCAGCGCGGCCGTCTTGAAGCCGTGGCCGAGCTGGGCCGGGTGCAGGTAGCTGTCCCCGGTGATGCCGGCCAGCGCGGGCAAGATGGCCACCGCGATCAGCCCGGCCGCCCGGGCCACGTCGTTGTTGACCGCCGAGGCCACGCCGGCGTGGTCGGCCGGGGCGGCGGACAGCGCGGTCGCGGTCAGCGGTGCCACCATGATCGCCACCCCGAACCCGAACACCGCCGCCGCGGGCAGCACCGCGGTCAGGTAGTCGCCGGAGTCGCCGATCCGGGTGAACAGGGCCAGCGACGCCGCGATGACCACCGGCCCGACCGACATCTGCAGCCGCGGGCCGATCCTGGCCGCCAGCGCGCCGGACCGGGAGGACAGGAGCAGCATGATGAACGTTACCGGCAGCAGCGCGGTACCCGCCCAGATCGGTTTGTAGCCGTGCACCACCTGGAGCACCGTGGGTACCAGGAACAGCAGCCCGCCCAGGGCCGCGTAGACCACGAACGTGACCGCGTTGGCCGCGGAGAACTGCCGGGACGCGAAGATCCCCAGCGGCAGCATCGGTTCCTTCTCCCTGGCCTCCACCCAGACGAACAACCCGAGCAGGATCACCCCCGCGCCCAGCGGGATCAGCACCGGCAGCGACCCCCAGCCGTCCGCCGACGCCGCGATCAGGCCGTAGGTGATCCCGGCCAGCGCGCCGCTGATGCACGCGGCCCCTTTGATGTCGAGTTTGGGCACCGGCCCGGGCGATTTGGTCTCGGGCACGTGCCGGGCCGAGACGGCTATCACCACCGCGGCCAGCGGCAGGTTGATGAAGAACACCAGCCGCCAGGAGACCGCGCTGATCAGCCAGCCGCCGACGAACGGGCCGATCGCGGTGGCCACGCCGCCAAGACCGGACCACGCGCCGATCGCCGCCATCCGGTCGTCCGGGGCGAACGACGCCTGCAAGATGGCCAGGCTGCCCGGGGTGAGCAGCGCCCCGCCGACGCCCTGCAGGGCGCGCGCCGCGATCAGCACGCCGGCGTCCGGCGCCACCCCGCACAGCAGCGAGGCGACCGCGAACCAGATGGTCCCGGCGACGAACATCCTCCGCCGCCCGTAGCTGTCCCCCAGCGTGCCGCCGAGCAGCAGCAGCCCGGCCAGGCTCAGGGTGTACGCGTCCACCACCCACTGCACGCTGGCCACGTCGGCGTGGAAGTCCCGGCCGATGGCCGGCAGCGCGATGCCCACCACGGTCGCGTCGAGCGCGGCCATCCCCGAGCCCAGCACGGTGGCCGCCACCACCCACCGTCCCCGCGCGGTCGACAGCCGCAGGCCAGGAGGTGCAGGTATCGCTGTAGTTTCGCGCACAGAACTAAATTAGACCGAACGGGCTCGGTATCCCGCTCGGCACCCGTGCCAGCCTTCCTGGCCGAGCCGGGTCGGGTGGCCAGGATGGAGCCGCCGAGGATCAGCACGAACGCGATGCCGATGACCGGCGTGAGGCGTTCGTTCAGGACGATGGCGCCGAGCGCCACCGCGATGGCGGGGTTGACGTAGGTGATCACGGTGGCCCGGGCCGGGCCGACCTCGGCGATCAGCCGGAAGAAGACCAGGAAAGCAGTCGCGGTGCAGATCACGCCCAGGCCGGCCAGGGCCAGCAGCACCTTGACCGCCGGTACCGCATGCGGCCAGGTCAGCGCGGCGAACGGCGCGTAGATGACCGCGGTCGCGCCCAGGCAGGCCGTGTTGACCGCGACCGGCGGCAGGTCGGCCAGCTTGCGGTTGGCGATCAGCGGCCCCAGCGCGTAGCCGAGCGCGGTGAGCAGCACCTCGATGACCGGGAGGGTGTCCCCGTGCGCCGCGCTCGGGCCGGCCAGCACGGCCACCCCGCCCAGGCCGATGGCCAGGCCGGCCCAGCGGATCGCGGTGAGCTGGTCGCCGCCGCGGGTCAGCCAGGCGAGCAGCGCGGCGAAAATGGGCACCGCCGCGACCAGCAGCCCGGTGGTGGAACTGGCCAGGTGCTTTTCCGCGCTGGACAGCAGCGCGAACGGCCCGACGATCTCGGTCAGGGTGAACGCGGCCAGCCAGCCGGCGTGTCCCCTGAGCGCGGGCAGGTAGCCGCCGCGGATGGCCACCGGGAGCAGCAGCAGCGAGCCGAGCGCGGTCCGGGTGCAGACCAGCATCGGCACCGACACGCCGCCGTCCGCCACCTTGATGAGCAGGTAGGGAATCCCCCAGATCACGCCCATCGCGGCGAACAGCATCCAGCCGCGCCTGCTCAACCCCGCATCCCCTCGTCCGGTTAGGGTTACCGCCTTGACCAGGGTAGACCGGGATCATTCTGAACTAATAGCTTACAGGCTCAGGCAGACACCAGCAGGCCCACGTCCACGCAGACGCCGCCGGCGAACTCGAGCTCGACGATCCCGAAGACGAACTGGCGTGGGTCGGGGCCGCCGCCGGGGCGGTGGCGGTGGCGGTGGCGGACGCCGCGGTGGCGGGCGTGCTCGGGTGGGACGTCACCTGGCCGGGGCGGGCGCCACTGCTATCGGTGGTCCCGCCGCTACCGCTGCCGTTCGTGCCGCTGCTCTGCGTGGCGTCGCCACCGGATCCGCCGGTCCCTGATCCGTTCCCCGATCCGGCGCCGTTCCCCGCGGCCGGGGCGGACGCAGCCGGGGCACCCGTGGCCGGGGCGGACGTGGCCGGGGCACCCGCGGCCAGGGCGGACGTGGCCGGGGCGGACGTCGCCGGGGCGGACGTGGCCGGGTCGGACGTGGCCGGGGCGGACGTCGCCGGGGCGGACGTCGCCGGGGCGGACGTCGCCGGGGCACCCGAGGCCAGGGCGGACGTGGTACCAGCCGGGCCGCTATCCGGCCGGGTCAGCCGCCCTGGGCCGGCCCTCCGGCCCAGGGCGCCAGGATCGGCTTGTCCCCCGGTCCCGGCGGGGTTCCTCGCGTTCCCCTGGCCGCCCGGGCCGCCCGGGCCTGTCGCCTGGCCCCGCGACCCGCCGATCGCGATCGCGCCGGCCGAGATGACCGGCGAGATACCCGCGGCCGACTGGTCCGCGGCCCGCGGGGTGCGCAGGACATGGATCGAGACGGCGGAGAAGAGCAGGAACGCGATCGCCCCGCCGGAAAGCACCATGATCGGCACGGTGCTGCCCGCCGGGTGCAGCCGCAGGACGGCGCCGGCCCGGCGGATGCCGGTCCTGATCTGGTCGGTGAACAGGGCGAAGCCCAGCTGCCCCGCGGGCAGCCGCGGGCAGTGTCCCATCCGGGCCGTCAGCCGCAGCCGGCGCAACGCCGACCGCCGCTCGGCCACGGTCATGCCGTCGAGCAGGAAGACGGTGGTCCGGCGGCCCCGCCGTTCGGCCGTAGCGTGTAATCCGGGGGAAAGCTCGTTCGAACCGAGGTATCGGACCCTAATCATGGCGCGGCCAGTTGACGCGTGTCATCGGTGCACTACCTTTAAACGGAACGGATCCCCGAGTGCACGCCCCCCCACTGAGGCGTTCGCAGTCCGTATTATAGCCCAGGCGGATACCTCGTTCACGCTAAACAGGCCACTCTTATCCTCTCAGTAACCGCCCCGCGCGACGCCCCCTCCCGCCAGTTAGGCTGCCAGCGTGATCTCTGCCCAGGCCGCATCCGCCGCTGACGCGCGGACCGGTTGCGCCGGGACCTTCGGCGGGTTCAAGACCCGGTGGGCACTGCTTATCTCGGTGGCGGGGGGGCTGGCGCTGTTCGCGTCGTTTCCGCCGGTGGACGCGTGGCCGCTGGCTTTCGCCGGGCCGGGGCTGCTGGTGGTGGCGCTGGCCGGGCGGAGCCTGCGGGCGTCGTTCGGCTGCGGGCTGGTGTTCGGCCTGGCCCTGTTCGTGCCCCTGATCTCCTGGCTGGTCAACGAGGCCTGGTACGCGTGGGTCATCCTCGCCGGGGTGCTGGCACTCATCTTCGCGGTGCTCGCCGTCGGCCAGCGGCTGCTGCTGAACCTGCCGTACTGGCCGGCCGCGGTGGCCGGCTGGTGGGTCCTGGTCGAGGGGATCAGGGATCGGTGGCCCTACGCCTTCCCCTGGGGCCGGCTGGCGATGAGCCAGTCCGTCGCCCCGGACGTCCGCTGGGTCGCGATCGGCGGGGTCCCGCTGCTCAGCTTCCTGGTCGCCCTAGTCGGCGCGATGCTCGCCCGGGCCCTTCTCGCGCTGCTGGCCGACCGCACCGCCTGGCGCTCGCTGCGGGGACCGGTCGCGGCCGCGGTGGTGACGGCGGGGCTGGTGCTGGCCGGGGGGCTGCTGCCGGTGGACCCGGTGGGGGGCGCGCCGACGGCTCAGGTGGCCGCCATCCAGGGCAACGTGCCGCGGGCCCGGGACCTGTCGCAGCAACTGGCCGCCAGTCAGGTCACCCAGAACCACGCGGAAGCCACGGTCGCGTTGGCCGCGGCGGTGAAGGCCGGCCGGCGGCCCGCCCCGGACCTGGTGATCTGGCCGGAGAACTCCACCGACCTCGATCCGTTCCAGAACCCCGGCATCTACGCCGAGCTGGCCTCGGCGGTGAACACCATCGGCCAGCCGACCCTGATCGGGGAGGTGCTGAACGACCCGCGGCGCAACGTCGGCCAGCTGTGGCTGCCCGGCCGCGGCCCGACCACCGAGTACGTCAAGCGCCAGCTGGTGCCGTTCGGCGAGTACATCCCGTTTCGCGGCTTCATCTCCAGCTTCAGCGACCTCCCGGCGCTGCAGCCGATCGACTTCACCCCCGGCCACCGGGCCGTCGTCTTCGACGTCGGGAAGATCAAGCTGGGCGACGTGATCTGCTACGAGGTGGCCTTCGACAACCTGGTCAGGTCCGAGGTCACGGCCGGGGCGAACCTGCTCACGGTGCAGTCCAACGACGCCGACTTCGAGATCGACGGCCAGCTCGGCGAGACCGAGCAGCAGACGGCGATGGCCAGGATCCGGGCGATAGAGTCGGACCGCGCCCTGGTGTACGCCTCGACCACCGGGGAGAGCACGATCATCGCGCCGGACGGCAGCCTGATCGCGCACAGCGGCGTCTGGCGCCAAGCCATCCTGGACGCGCGGGTGCCGCTGGTGAGCTACCGCACGCTGGCGGACCGGATCGGGTCGTGGCCGGAGTACGTGCTGATCATGGCGACCGTGCTCGCGCTCGGCTGGGCGGTATTCCGCTCGTTGCGCTCGCGGGTCAGGACACCGTAAGTAAACTGCGTTCCAGGGGGCAAGACGGGGCAAAGAGGAGGGTCGTCGTGCGTGGCACAGACCGCAGGCCGGTTAGGAGATTCGCCGCGGTGGCGGTCGCGGCGGCCATCGGCCTGCTGGCCTCCGCGTGCAGCGGCGGGCACGGCAATACCCCGTCCGTCTCCCCCAGCCAGTCCAAGGCCCAGGCGTCCGCGTCGGCTTCGGCGCACGCGGCCGCGCTGGCCAAGGACCTGCACATCTCGCCCGGGAACGGCAGCCGCGACGTCGACCCCGCGGCCGGCATCACGGTGACCGCGGCCAAGGGCAAGGTGACGAGCGTCACCGTGAAGAACGCGGGCGACTCCGTGTCCGGCACCCTCGCCACCGGCGGCGCGAGCTGGCACAGCGAGCAGAACCTGAACGTGTCGCAGACCTACACGGTGACCGCCACCGGCGTCGCCCCCACCGGCGAGAAGATCGTCACGACGAGCACGTTCAAGACGCTGACGCCGGCGCAGACGTTCACGACCAACATCTTCGAGGGCTACAAGCAGAGCTACGGCGTCGGCATGCCGATCATGTTGAACTTCAGCGAGCCGATCAAGAACAAGGCGGCGGTCGAGCGGTCGCTCGAGCTGACCACGTCCAAGCCGGTGGTCGGGGCCTGGTACTGGGACGGCGACCAGAAGCTGTACTTCCGGCCGCGGGATTACTGGCCGGCCAACACCACGGTGACCTTCACCGGCCACCTAGACGGGGTCGAGGGCGCCAAGGGCATGTACGGGACCCACGACCTGACCCAGACGTTCGTCATCGGCCGGTCGCTGATCGCGGTGGCCA
The DNA here is from genome assembly GCA_050011155.1 of Streptosporangiaceae bacterium. Taxonomy (GTDB): domain Bacteria; phylum Actinomycetota; class Actinomycetes; order Streptosporangiales; family Streptosporangiaceae; genus Palsa-504. The sequence continues at coordinate 7,830 of JBEKJP010000122.1, read as the reverse complement.
GCACGACCACCCACCGGACGCAGATTTACCTCAACGGCAAGCTCGTCTACAACTGGCCGGCCAGCCTGGGCCGGCCCAGCCTCCCGACGCCGGACGGGACGTACCTGAGCGTGGAAAAGGGCAACCCGGTGCGGATGATCGGCGGCGGCCCGGTGGGCAGCGCCGGGCACTACGACGAGCTGGTCAACTTCGCGGTCCGGTTCACCTACAGCGGCAGCTACTACCACTCGGCCCCCTGGTCGGTCGGGGATCAGGGCATCGTCAACGTCAGTCACGGGTGCGTGAACCTGCCACCCGCCGACGCGGAGATCTACTACAACATGTCCATCCCGGGCGACCCGATCACCATCACCGCCAGCACGGCCGCGGGCAAGTGGGACGACGGCTTTACCGAGTGGTTCCTGCCCTGGTCGCAGTACCTGAAGGGGAGCGCGACGGACATGGCCGTGCAGGCCGGCCCGCAGGGCAGCACGTTCGTCGACCCGTCGTCGCTGCCCGCCGACACCGCCACCGCGCCGCTCGAGACCTCCGCGACAGGGAACTACTTCGCCGGCTCGGCCAACATCGGGTAGTCCCCGGTCCTCAATCCCCGCCGCTGGCGGTGGCTTGCTGGGGGCTGGTGTCGAAGCTGGCCGACGTGGCCGCCCCGGTCCCGTCACGGACCACCGTGACCGGGTCGGTGAGGCCGAACCGCCCGCAGCCGAGGTGCCCGAAGGACGTGCTCAGCCTGCTGGCCAGGAAGGTGAGCAGGTTCTTGCCCGCGGGCCCCGTGGTCGTGGGCGCCGGCGCGGCGGCGAGCGCGTCCTGGTTGGCCGCCAGGAACGGGGTCTGGATATTGACCATGTTCTGGCAGTAGGCCGCCGGGCTGTCGTTCTGGTCGTTCCTGGCGCTGACGGCCGGCTGGCCGAGCTCGGCCCGGTACACGTCGGTCCAGGCCACGCTGGGCTGGCCGCCTGCGCTCGCCGGGACCGCGTTCTCCGGGACCAGGGCGGCGACCCGCGGCTCGTTCCCGGCCGCCAGCAGTTCGTCGAGGGCCAGCGAGGTGGCGGGGGCGTTCTGGTCGGCCAGGTCCGGGGCGGTGAACGGCTGGCAGCCCAGCGCCGGGTCGAGGAAGGCGTCGACCAGGGCGCTGACGTCCTGGTCCTGGCCGGCCACCTCGAAGTTACGTACGTTCGGGCAGGCCCGGGCCGTCCCGATCCGGCCCCCGGTCGCCACCATGTTGGCCGAGGTGCCCGCGGCCGGCACCCGCAGCCGGCCCGCCCGCATCAGGGCCAGCGCCGCCCGGAAGAACGCGGCGCCGTCGCAGGACGAGACGGCCCCGGAGACCCCGGCGGCCGAGCCGCCGCTGACGCAGTGCCCCTGGGTCAGCACGCCAGCGGCCGCGCCGGCCAGGGTCAGGTTCGTCCCGCCGGAGCCGAAGTCGCCGGCATCGACGTCGATGGTGACGATGGCGCCCGGCGGCAGCGTGGGCACGGGCGGGCGGGCGGACGGGCTGGTGCCCTGGGTGATGACCAGCGGGGTGTAGACGGCCAGCGCCCCGGTGGCCGGGTCCAAGATGGTGGCCCGGACGAGCCCCGGCCGCCCGGACGAGCCGCTCACGGCGCACCCGGAACTCGCGGGCGACGCCCCGGACGGCCCGGTGAGCTGGTACGGAGTCGACAGGCCGCGCGCGCTGAGCGGGTCGGCCGGGACGATGATCTCGCAGCTGGCGGCCGGCGATACGGTCCGCTGAGCGGGCACGGCGGACGCCCGCGACGGCGCGGGCGAGGACCCGGTGGACGACGACTGGTCGATGTGCGTGGCGTTGCCGCCGGAGAGCGCGAGGATGATGCCGAGGGTCAGGCCCAGTGCCATCGGCACCCCGAGCGGGGCCGCGATGCGAGCCGCCCGGCGGTCGCGAGGACGGCGCCGGGCGGCCCGGTGCCCGCTGAGCAATTCCCATCCACCTCCGCCGGTGAACCTCCGCCCCGGTGATTCACCGTAGACGGGGACCGCGATCCGCATCGGCGAATCGGGAAGATTCACGTTATGTAAGAGTTTCTTAAGTCCTTGCCGCACGGTCTTGGCCGCACAGTCTCTTTGCTGCACAGTGTGATCGCCCCGTGATTGGCGAAGGCGGCCCCGGTTTCCCGGGGCCGCCTTCGCCATGGAGCATGAGTTCCTGAGCGTTCTTACATACCGGACGGGTTGTCGAACCGGTGGCCCTTCCGGTGGCCCTTGGCCGGCGGGTTCGCCGTCCCGGTGCCGCCCGCCGCCGCCGCCTGCGCCGTCGCCTTCTGCTGGGTCAGGTTGTAGGTGACCGCGGTCGCCACCTGGTTGCCGTCGAGGGTGACGGTGACCGGGTCGGTCAGGCCGAAGTTGTTGCAGCCCAGGTTGGTGAACGACATGCTGAGCCGGTTACCCATGAACGTGGCCAGGGTGTTGCCGACCGCCGGGACCGGCGAGGTCGCGTTCAGCTCGTTGGCCATGTCCAGCTGGTTGCGGGCGGGCTGGATGTTCACCATGTTCTGGCAGTAGTCGGCCGAGATCTGCGCCGCGTTGGCGTTGGCGGCCAGCAGCGGCTGGTCCACCAGCGACCGGTAGACGTCGGTCTTGGCGATGTTCATCGCGCCGCCGACCAGGGTCATCTCATCGGCCGGGGGCACGACGGCGACCGGCGTCGTGGTGCTGACGCGGGCCTGGAGCTCGTTGATCGCCTGCGAGTCCGACATGCCGGTCGGGTCGGTGGTGTCGGTCACCTCGAACGGCTTGCAGCCGGTGGCCGGGTCCAGGAACGCGGCCAGCAGCTTGTTGTCGCTGCCGTTGGCCAGGGTGGTGGCGCCGGCCAGGGCGGTCGCGTTGGCCGCGGTGTTCTGCGCGGTCTGGCCGTTGCCGTTGAGCAGGTACGTGGTGATCACGTTGTCGCTCTGGTCCTGGTCGATCATGCCGAAGTTGCGCGTGGTCTGGCAGGCCTGGCCGTCGGTCGAGGTGCCGACCGGGGTGACCTGCAGGGTGCCGCGCGCGATCTCGGCGTTGGCCATGCGGTAGAAGTTCACCGCGTTGCAGGCCGAGACCTGGCCGATCAGGGACTGGCCGAGCGCGTCGACGCAGGCGCCCTGACGCGCGCCGTTGCCCACCAGGGCCAGGTTGGTGCCGTTGAAGCCGACGTCGATGATCACCTGGGAGCCGCGCGCGATGGTCGGCGCGGCCGGGGTGGCCGCCGCGGTCGTCCCGGCCGTGATGACCAGCGGGTTATAGACCTGCAGCTGGCCGTTCGGGGACAAGATGGTCGCCTCGACGAACGCACCCTGCGTGCCGGCGTTCGCCATCGAGCAGCCGTCGCCGAGTTGCCACGGCGTGGACAGGCCCTTCGCCGACAGCGGGTTGGCCGGCACGGTGATCGAGCAGTTGCCCGACGCGGCCGCCTGCGCCGCGGTCTGGTTCAGGCTGATCGCGTTGCCCGCGCCGTCGACCGGGGCGTTCGCCACGTCGCCGAGCTGCCTGGCCGCGATCGGCCCGTTGTTATTGGCCGCCGCCGCCGTCACCGCCGCCAGCACGGCCGCGGGCGAGGTCGCGGCCGCCGCGGTCGCGGTCGGCGATGCGGCCGCCGCCACGGCACCGCTGGCCGACGGGCACGGGGCGGCGCTGGCGGCCGTAGCCGGGGCGGACGCGCTGGCCGCCGGGGCCGAAGCCGAAGCCGAAGCCGAGGCGCAGGTGCCCAGAGCGGACTCCGCGACCGTCGTAGCCCCGCCGCCTGAGACCGCTATGACGACCCCGACTGTCACGCCTAGTGCCGCCGGTATGGCGAGTGCTACCGCGTAACGCGACGCCCGGCTTTTCCGGCGACGCGGCGCGGACCGATGCTCGCTGAGCATTTAAATCCACCTCCATGGATGTCCGCTGTACTGCTCCCGGTGAGTCACCGTATTCCCGGCCCGCAGACGAGTTTCGCGGATTTAGAAGATTCGCGGTTTGTCCGGTTTCCTAGACGAAAGAAGGCCCGAACCTGGGAATTTCGTTGCTAAGTCATTACGCCGCAGGTAACGCCGGGGTCGGGAAAACAAAAGGAACCAGGGACGGGCCGCGGCGCGCTCGGAACTCACGCCCGAGCCTGCCGCCGGAACGGATCGTAGTTATTACGGTTCTCACCGTAATCGGCAGTTATTGCGGGCAGGTTACGATCAGTCCGCCGCCCGAGCCTGCCTGGCAGGTCACAGAGCCGATGGCACGCCGGTCGCGAACGAGCAGGAAGGCGGGCGGAGCAGGCCACGGAATGCTGGCACTGCGGGCGGCAGCCCCGAGCCAGGCCATTCGGGCCGGGCGGCCCCGGCTGCGGAATTCATAGTGACCGGGCCGCGCTTTATCGCGGGTTTATCAATTTTCCGGCGAGAATTGCGCCGAGGCAACCAGGGCGACCGCCGGGGATGGGCGGGAACGGTGGGCGAGGCGGGAGAGCCCGGCCCCGTTCGTTCCGATCGACGGCGGGATGCGGCGCGCCCGGCCGGCCGGACCACCCGGCCCGCCGTTCCCGGGGGCTGAGTTAGCTTTCCTAGCGCCGGGCGGCCCGGCGGCCAGCGTGTTCATTCGACTACGGACAGCGTGCGCTGTGGGCTGGACCGGCGCTTCGCGGCCGAGCGGGATCGACGGGACGGCCAGCTGACGACACTGCGGGCGGCAGTTAGTTAGAGTCGGCAACCTTTCCCGGCACGTGCGCGTCTGTCAGTATGAGGGCCGGTATGTGATCTTGCGTTGCTGGTTTCAGCTTTGTCCAATTGTGAATCGCGTGGAGGGTGGCGCTGTGGCGGGGAGTGACGGTAGTTCCGGGGTTAAGAGGATGTGGCAGGTGCTGAGAGTCCCCCGGCCGGTGAAGAAGCGAGGCCTGGTCCTGACCGGAACCAGCGCCGCCGTCGTGCTCGGCGTCGGCGTGGTGTTCGCGACGGTCGCGGCGCCGGGAAGCCACGCCTCCCTGGTGTCGCAGGAAGGACCGGCCAACGCGACCAAGCCGCTGGAGCCCGCGGCCAGCATGCAGCTCGTGTCGATGACCCCGGCGGCGGGGGCCAAGCACGTCAACGGGGCCAGCCCGATCCGGATTCAGTTCGACTCGCCGCTGGCGCCCGATTCCCCGATGCCGACGCTCTCGCCGGCGATCCCGGGTAGCTGGTCGGTCCAGGGCAACGCCGCGGTGTTCACTCCTAACGTCGGTTTCTTCGAGAACACCAAGGTGACGGTCAAGATCCCCGGCGGCTTGGCCGGGATGGTGTCGTCGGCGGGGTCGACGGCCGGTGACGGCGGCACCCTCGACTCCAACCTGACCGAGAGCTTCACCACTGGTTCGTTCAGCACCATGCGGCTGCAGCAGGTGCTGGCGCAGCTTGGGTACTTGCCGATGACCTGGAAGTCCAGCTCCGGCGCGGCGATCGCCGCGACCAACGCCAAGGCCCAGCTGTCCGCCGCGTACAGCGCGCCCGCCGGGACGTTCAGCTGGCAGAGCGGCTGGCCCTGGGCGCTGAGGTCGCAGTGGAAGGCCGGCCAGTCGGGCAACATCTTGAACGTCGGGGCCATCCGGGCGTTCGAGTCGGTGCACGGGATGACCATGGACGGCAGCGCGGGCAAGGCCGTCTGGACCACGCTGCTGACCGCGGTGGCCAAGAGCCAGACGAACCCGCACGGGTACACCTACGCGCTGGCCAACCAGCACTACCCGATCAACCTGACCGTCTGGCACAACGGCAAGGTGGTGCTGCACTCGCTGGCCAACACCGGCATCCCGGCCTCTAACACCGTGGACGGCACCTTCCCGGTGTACCTGAAGTACGTGTTCAGCTACATGAAGGGGATGAACCCGGACGGCACGAAGTACGACGACCCGGTCTGGTACGCGTCCTACTTCAACGGCGGCGACGCGGTGCACGAGTTCAGCCGGTACAGCTACGGCTCCTACCAGAGCCTGGGCTGCGTCGAGCTGCCCTTCGACGCGGCCAAGGAGGTCTACCCCTACCTCACCTACGGGAGCCTGGTCACGGTCGAGGGGCCGGTGGCCTGAGGCCTCCCGGTTCACAGCGCGGGGCGGTCCCTCCTGGGAGGGACCGCCCCGCGGCCGTTCGTGATGCGCCTTACAGCGGGTGAACTTCCTCCGCCTGGATGCCCTTGGGGCCGCGACCAGCGGTGTACTCGACCCGCTGGTTCTCGTTGAGGGTGCGGAACCCGTCCGTCTTGATGGTGGAGTGGTGGACGAAGACGTCGGCCGAGCCGTCGTCCGGGGCGATGAAACCGTAACCCTTGTCCGAGTTGAACCACTTCACGGTGCCCTGAGGCATGTACTTCTCCTACTGATGACGATTTCGGGAACCCACGGTCGTGCGTCCCGGGTTGAGGCGACCGCCGTCCTGAGATGAGCACCGTCTTAGGCGGGAGCCATCGCTCTCGCTGGGGGACGCTGCTCTTGAGGACTGCCCTGCCGGGCCGGGCGCTGCTGGAGGCGGACACCCGCGGTCGGAATTTCGCTGGCGCTGTGACACGTACACGAAGTTCGTACAACCGAAACCATTTAACCACTCTCGGCTACAGTCTGTTCCCGGCTGGCGAAATTACCCTTTAGCTGGCGGCCGCCACCGGCTGTCCCGTATCCTCGCGCAACCTGGCCATACAGGCGGCGAAACGCGAGCCGGGGGTCAGGGCGGCGATCTGCTGGGCCTCGCGGACGGTGTCGACATCGGTGAGTTCGGGCAGCATGGTGACGCGCAGTCCGGCCCGCTCGAGCCGGGCCAGCTGGCGGGCGCCGGTGTCGCCTCTCGACATCGGCACGCCGAGGATCAGATCCGGGACCACCTCGCGCAGGCCGAGCAGCCAGAAGCCGCCATCCTCGGCCATCCCGAAGGTGGCGTCCGCGGTCCGCGACACCAGCGGCTCGGCCGCCGCGGCCAGCAGTTCCGGGGTCACCTGGGGGGTGTCCATCCCGATCAGCACGACCGGCAGGGGCAGCGTCACCCGCGCGTCCGACAAGGCCCAGGCGATGCGCTGGTCCAGGCCCGTGCCGCGCTGCCCGATCACGTCGAAGCCCTTGGGCAGCCAGGGGCCCGGGCGCCCGTCGAGAGCGAGCACCCGGCGGGCGACCGTGGTCCGCGACACCGCCTCCAGCGTGTCGGCCAGCGACGCCTCGGCCAGCGCGGCCGCCTCGAGCGGGGTGAACGCAGGCGAGAGCCGGGTCTTCACCCGGCCGGGCACGGGTTCCTTGGCGATCACCACGATCTGGGCCGGCAGCAGGCGGCTGGCCTTGCTCCAGGGAGGTGCCTTCTGGCCGGGCTTCCCCGGCGGGCCGGTCTGGCGGTGCCGGCCGGTGTAGACGGCGTCCGCGTCCGCGGCCAGCTCGGCGGTCACGACGAGGCCTGCGTCGCGAGTGCGGCCGGCGCCGTGGTTACGGTCGGCTTTGCGGTCGGTTTTGCGGTCGTTTGCGCGGCCGGGGCGGGGGTGGTGATGGAGGCGAGGACGCGACGCATGTCCCTGACGGCCCGGGCGGTGCCGCGGACCGTGCCGGTGACCTTCGACTTGCCGGTCCGCGGGTAATAAGGCACGGCCGTCTCCTGGATCCGCCAGCCCGCCTCCGCGGCCCGGACGACCATCTCCAGCGGGTAGCCGAACCGGCGGTCTTCCAGCGCCAGGGCGAGCAGGTCGGCCCGGCGGGCCGCCCGCATCGGGCCCAGGTCGCGCACCGGGACCCCGATCCGGCGGCGGAGCTCGGCCGCGAGCACGCGGTTGCCGATCCGGGCGTGCAGCGGCCAGGCGCCCCGGCCCTGCGTGGCACGCCAGCCCAGCATCAGGTCGGCTCGGTTGGCTATAACCGGCTCGGCCACC
>JBEKJP010000121.1:0-23950 GCA_050011155.1 Streptosporangiaceae bacterium | reverse complement strand
ACCGCGAACGCATCGTCGTCGCTGACCCCGTAAGTCTCAAGGACCGGCTCCCCGCTCCGGCACACCTCCAGCGACAGCTCATAAACCGCACCCTCCACGCACCCGCCCGACACGCTGCCGGCGACCTCATGGCCACCAGCCGCCGACACGGCCAGCGCCGCACCCGGATCACGGGGAGCACTACGATAAGTACCCACCACCGTAGCCAACCCAAAGGCCTCGCCGGCCTCCCACCACTTGGTGATCCTGCCCAGGATGTCACGCACGTACGTCACCTCGGCTGTCAATGTCCTGCTAACGGCAACCAGCCGTACCGTCGAGCCTATTCCTAGCGGCTGGCTCGGCCACGGCACCACTGTCCACGCCGTTGCCTGACGCCTGCGGTGCGGGGGCAGCGGCCAGGAGGGCGTCGATGAACCGCAGGGTGGCGCCGACCGATTCGTGCCGCCACCGCATCAGGACCTGACCGGACCCGGTGACGGTACACAACTGGCGGGCCAGCCCTTCGGCCACGGGGATGAGCTGCTGGCGCTGGGCCAGCAGCAGATCCCTGGGATCAGCGCCGATCCGGGACAGCAGGGCCAGCTTGACTAGCAGTTCCGAACGCACATCACGGGGATGTGCGGCCGGCTGGCGCAGCCAGCCTTGAGCGGCTAGATGTCCCTCGGGGGTGGCGGACAGCAGGGCCCGGGGCGGCCCCTGGCTGGTGTGCTGCTTGCCTTCCGCCGTGATCAGGCCGAGTCGTTCCAGCCGCTGCACGGCCCGGTAGACCACCGCTTTCCGCACATGCCAGACCTTGCCCACGCTGCCGTGGGGGGCGAGCAGGAGCGCGAGCGCGAAACCATGCGCGGGTTCCTCGCTGACCAGGCACAGCACCAGCCACTCGGCCAGCGACAGTCCTGGCCCCTGCCGTCGCTGCATCACGGCTCCTTGCGCCAGCTAGGCCCCATTTACCGCAACGCTAATCATTCCGAGCCGGGTAGTCACGGAATGACAACATGTTTGCGCTGGTCAAATACCAGTTGCGGCCTATGTGCTGACCGATGAGGCCCCCGGGGGGGCGTGATGGCGATCGGCTTATTCTGGACCGGTGAATGAGGTCGTGCGCACTGCCAGCGAGGCGATGCTCACGACTCCCGTGCGGCATCCTCCGTCCGCCACCGTCGGTGAGATACGGGACTTCTTCCGCGACGGTCATGTCCACGCCGCGCTGATCGTCAGCCCGGCCGGTTACCTGGAAGCCGTCGTGGAACGTGACGACATCCTCGGCGGCCAGGCTCCCGATGCGACCGCCGCACCGCTGGGACGACTCGCCGGCCGCACGGTACCGCCCGGCGCCGGCCTGGCCGAAGTGCGTCAGGCGATGGCCACGACCGGGCGACGGCGGGCCGCTGTCACCAGCGCCGACGGCCGGCTTCTCGGCCTGCTGTGCCTTAAGGCCAGTAAGACGGGATTCTGCTCTGATCATGACGTTCACGCCCGCGCAACCAGCGCTTTACCTGTGCAAACGGCAGTGACCACGGTTGCCGTCAGGGTGGCGATTAGGGTAACTAATGGATCTTGGCGGGTTAGGGAAAAGCTGCTCCCAATCGAAGGGTTGCGCCGATGAAGCTGCCTCCTGTCGAGTACGAGGCACCGACGACCGTTGACGAAGCTGTCGATCTGCTGGCTGAGTACGGTGACGAGGCGAGCGTGCTCGCCGGCGGCCAGAGCCTGATACCGCTGCTGGCGCTGCGGCTGGCCCGCCCGGAGGTACTCATCGACATCAACGGCATCGGCGAGTTGTCCGGGATCTCGGCGGAAGACGGCTGGGTAACGATCGGCGCGATGACGCGGGAGTACATGGCGGAAGAATCCGGGACCGTCGCGGACGCCGTGCCGTTGCTGGCGGCCGCCCTCCCCATGATCGGGCATGAGGCCATCCGCAGTCGCGGCACGATCGGAGGCAGCCTGGCCCATGCCGATCCGGCGGCCGAGTTGCCGGCCGTCGCCCGGGCGCTCGACGCCGAGTTCGTGGTGCGCGGCCCGTCGGGGACGCGGGTTATCCCGGCGGCGGAGTGGTTCGAGGGTTACCTCACGACGTCACGCGGTGCTGACGAGCTTCTCCTCGACGTGCGATTCCCGGCCGCGAAGCAGGGCACGGGGACTAGCTTTCATGAAGTCGCCCGGCGCCACGGTGACTTCGCCATCGTCGGCCTGGCGACATCGCTGGTGCTGTCCGGCGAAGTGATCAGCGATGCCCGGCTGGCGTTGACCGGCGTTTCCGATGTGCCGGTCCGGGCCACTTCGGCAGAAGAGCTGCTGGCCGGCGAGAGACCGTCGGCTGAGCTATTCGACGAGGCGGCCCGCCGTGCGACCGAAGATCTCGACCCGCCGGCCGACCTGCACGGGTCGTCGGATTACCGGAAGAAGGTCGCGGCCGCTGTGGTGCGCCGCGGTCTGCGGGCAGCAGCGGACAACGCCGCGGGAGGCAGTGACTGATGCCGGACATCACCTTGAGGGTCAACGGCGCGATGTGCGCGGGTTCGCCGGAGGCGCGTAAGACGCTGGCCGACTTCCTGCGCGACGACCTCGATCTCACCGGCACCCACGTCGGCTGCGAGCACGGGGTTTGCGGTGCGTGCACGGTCATCCTCGACGGCCGGGCGGTGCGCTCGTGCCTGATGCTCGCGGTCCAGGCGGCGGGCAGCGACGTGACGACGATCGAGGGGCTGGCCGAGGACGGTGAGCTGGGCACGCTGCAGCAGGCGATGTGGGATTCGCATAGCTTCCAGTGCGGTTTCTGCACGCCGGGGTTCGTCATGCAGGCCACCGCGTTCCTCAGTGACCACCCCGACGCCGGCGAGCAGCAGATCCGCGAAGCCCTGTCCGGCAACATCTGCCGGTGCACCGGCTACCAGAGCATCATCGACGGCGTCCTGCTGGCCGCCGAACGCAACCGGGAACGCTGAGGCGGGGAGACCATGACGGCAATCGCCGCTGAGCGCTACACCGGCGCCAGCATCAAGCGCTCGGAAGACCCGCGCATCCTCACCGGCGCGGGCCGGTACGTCGACGACATCAAGCTGCCCGGGATGCTGCACGCCGCGTTCGTGCGCTCGCCGATGGCGCACGCTCAGGTTCTGTCGGTGGATGCCTCGGCCGCGCGGGCACTGCCCGGAGTGGTCGCGGTGATCACCGGAGCGGAACTGGAAACGATGACGGTCCCGGGCCCGGACGCGCTGATGGCCCTCATGGGCTGGGCCGGACCCATGCCAGAGTTCACCCTGCTGGCGACCGGCAAGGTGCGCTTGGTCGGCGATCCCGTGGCGCTCGTCATCGCCGAGAGCCGCTATCTCGCCGAAGACGGCTGCGAGCTGGTCGAGGTCGAGTACGAAGACTTGCCTCCGGTCATGAATGCCGCCTTCGCACTCGATCCAGGCAGCCCGCCGCTGTTCGCCAACCTAGGTGACAACATCGCCAGCCCGCGCTCGCGCAACGAGTTCGGCGACGTCTCCGGCACCTTCGCCGACGCCGACCGGGTTGCCGACTTCCACATCGACGTGCACCGCCATCAGAACGTGCCGATGGAGGGACGCGGCTGCGTCGCCAGTTACGACGCCGATCAAGGGGTCCTGACGATGCACGCGGCCACGCAGAGCGTTCACGTCACCAAGATCGCCGTCGCCATGCGCCTCGGCCTGGAGCAGGACAAGGTGCGCGTGCTGGCCGGCGATATCGGCGGCTCGTTCGGCCTGAAAATCGGCGCGTCACGCGAGGAGCTCGCCGTGGCCGCTGGCTCGCGTTTGCTCGGGCGGCCGGTCAAATGGGTCGAGGACCGTGGCGAGAACCTCACCGCGTCAGGGCAGGCCCGCGAGGAAAGCTTCGACGTCCGGGCCGCTGTCAGCAACGACGGCGACCTGCTCGGGCTGGACGTGTCGATGGTCGTCGACACGGGCGCGTACCCCGGCATGGGCGCGATGGTTCCGGCCATCGTCCAGGCGATGTTCCCTGGTCCCTACAAGCTCGCGGCCCTGGGTTTCGAGTCGACCGCGGTCACGACGAACAAGGCGACCTACGTCGCCTACCGCGGGCCGTGGGCGTCGGAGACGTTCGTGCGCGAACGCATCCTGGACCTCATCGCCAAGGATCTCGGCCTCGACCCGGTCGAGATCCGGATGCGTAACGTGGCCCTGCGCACCGACCCGCCCGCCATGATGATCACCGGGCGCCCGCTGGCGGGAGTCACGGCGAAGGAGTCACTGGAGCGGGTCGCCCAACTGGTGGACTTTCCCGCGTTCCGGCGACGCCAGGCGCAGGCGCGAACGCAAGGCCGCTACCTCGGCATCGGCCTGGCCTCGTTCATCGAGGCCGCTCCGGGCCCGCGCGAGCCTCAGGGGGCCAGCGGGCCCATGGGCCTTGAGTCCATGCGCCTGCGGCTGGAGGAAGACGGCATCGTCGCGCTGTTCACCGGGCAGATGCCCCACGGCCAGAGCCACCAGACGACCCTGGCCCAGATCGCCGCCGACGAGTTCGGCGTGCCGTTCGAGCAGGTCCGCGTGGTCATCGGCGACAGCGACATCGTCCCGTTCGGGCTGACCGGCGGCAGCCGGTCAGCCACCATGACCGGAGGCGTCGCGCTGCATGGCGCGCGGCAGCTCAAGGCCAAGGTCCTCGATTTCGCGGCGGAGCTGATGGAGGTCAGCGCGCAGGACCTCCTGATCACCGACGGCAACGTCTGGGTGCGCGGCGACCCGGCCAGCGCGATCGCCGTGAGCGAGGTCGCGCGGCGGGCCGCATCGGGGCAGTTCGGTCCCGACGTGGATGCCAAGCTCGAGGTCGAGGCCACGTTCGACGGCGGCGAAGGCGGCTGGTCCGGCGGCACTCACTGCGCGATCGTGGACGTCGATACCGAGACGGGCCTCGTCAAGGTGGAGCGGTATGTCGCCGTCGAGGACTGCGGCGCACTGATCAATCCCGCCGTCGTCGAGGGCCAGATCCGGGGCGGCGTCGCGCAGGGCATCGGCGCGGTCCTGCTCGAACGGTCGGCCTACGCCGAGGACGGCAGCTTCCAGTCGGCCACGTTCATGGACTACCTGATGCCGACCGCCTGCGACATTCCCCGCATCGAGATCGAGCACCTCGAGACCGTGCCCCTCGACGCTCACGTCAACTTCCGCGGCGTCGGCGAAGGCGGCATGATCGTGGCGCCCCCCACGGTGGTGAACGCCATCGAGGACGCGCTGTCACCCTTCGGTGTCCGGATCTACGAGCAGCACCTGCCTCCGGCCCGCATCCTGGAACTCATCGCCCAAGGCGATCAAGAACGATAACCGCTAATAGCATTTGACCTGCGCAAACTTTCCCGGCATCCGGCCCGGTAGGCGCCCGGGGCCGGTTACCGTGGCCCGGTGTACGGGACCGGATGGACCGTGGCCGCAGCCCTGCTCGCGGCCTTCGGGATCGCCGCGGCCGCTACCCCGGCCGGTATCTCCGGCGCGGTCCTGCTGCTGCCCTTCCAGGTCAGCGTGCTCGGCACGCCCAGCCCGGCCGTCACGCCGACGAACCTGCTCTACAACGTCGTGGCCACCCCGGGCGCCCTGTACCGGTACCGGCGGCAGCACCAGACCGGCGGCCGTCTGGCCGTGCTCCTCACCGGCGGGACGCTGCCTGGCGTTATCGCCGGATCGGTCATCCGCGTCGAACTCATCCCCGGCCCGAAGATCTTCGATCTGGTCATATCCGGCGTCCTGCTCCCGCTCGGGGCGTGGCTCACCGTCAGCAGGGCCACCGGTCAGGCCGACTCCGCTCGGCCGCCGCGCCACATCCCTTCCCCGGTGCTGGTCGGGATAGCCTGCCTGGTCGGCTGCGTGGGCGGCATCTACGGCATCGGCGGCGGCTCCATCCTGGCCCCGGTCCTGATCGGCGCCGGCCGCCTGGCCGCCGACGTCGCGCCCGCGGCCCTGGCCTCGACCTTCGTCACCTCCCTGGCAGGGGTGGTGACCTTTACTGTTCTGTCTGTTCACCACGCCGGCTCCGTCGCCCCCGACTGGCCCACCGGTGTCGCGCTCGGCCTCGGCGGCCTGGCCGGCGGGTATACCGGAGCCCGCATCCAGGCCCATCTGCCCGACATCCTCATCCGGCGGATAGTCGGCGTCCTCGTCCTCGCCATCGGCGCCCGGTACCTGTGGTCCGGGCTGGGCTAAGACCGGCCTGCCGACCGTCACGGGCGGGCGGTGGACCGTGATCTCGGGCGGCGTGGCCGCGTAGGGTTCGATCTCCACCATGGTGAGCTGGCCGGTGTTGCCCTGGGAGAGGGCGGAGCTGGGCCGGTCGGCCGTGAGCACGTTGGGGTTGCCGTGGCGGCAGAAGGACGGGTCGGCGGGGTCGGGGTCGTACCAGGCGCCGGTGGACAACTGCACCACGCCGGGCCGGACGTCCTCGCTGAGCATGACCCCGGCCAGGCAGCTGCCGCGGTCGTTGAACAGGCGGACGACAGAGCGGTCGGTGATGCCCCGGGCGGCCGCGTCGGCCGGATTCATCGCGGCCGGCTCACGGCCGCTGATCTTGCCTTCCTGGCTGTAGGCGCCCACGTCGAGCTGACTGTGCAGACGGCGACGAGGCTGGTTGGCCACCAGCTGAAGGGGATAACGAACGGGGTGGCCGCCGAGCCATTCCGACGGCTCGAGCCAGACCGGGTGCCCAGGGCAGTCGGGATAGCCGAAGCCGTCGATGACGGATGAGAAGATCTCGATCTTCCCGCTGGCGGTGCGCAGCGCAGAGCGCACCGGGTCGCGGCGGAAGGCGGACAACAGCACCTGGCGCGCATCCGGCACCGGGATCTCGAGCGATTCACTGTCCCAGAACGCCTCGAAGGACGGCATCTCGTGGCCCGCCGCCTTCATGCGGCCGCGCCATTCCTCGTACAGGTGGCCCAGCCACTCCCCCGCGGTCCGGCCCTCGGTGAAGGCCTTGGCTGCTTCCAGCCGGTCCGCCAGGTCGGCGAAGGTGGCATAGTCGTCGCGCGCCTGCGCGTAAGGCTCGGTGAGCTGGGGCATGGCGAACAGGGTGGAGTCGCCGCTACCGGCGCCGAAATCGTCACGCTCGACCGACATCGTCGAGGGCAGCACGATGTCCGCGTGCCGCGCGGTGGCGGTCCAGAACGGGTCGTGCACCACCACGGTCTGCGGCCGGGTGAACGCCTCGCGCAGCCGGGCCAGGTGCTGGTGGTGGTGGAACGGGTTCCCGCCGCACCAGTAGACGAGCTTGACGTCCGGGTAGCGGCGGCGCTGGCCGTTGTAGTCGTATTCCGCGCCGGGCCGCAGCAGCATGTCGGCGATCCTGGCCACCGGGATATAAGAGTCGATCCCGTTGGGGCCCTGGGGCAGGCGGGGCGCGAAGAGGCGGCGGGCGAGGCCGACGTCGCTGGTCGACCCGTAGCCGTGCCCGAATCCGCCGCCCGGCAAGCCGATCTGGCCGAGCATCGCGGCCAGCACCAGGCCCAGCCAGACCGGCTGCTCCCCGTGCTGGGCGCGCTGCAGCGACCAGCTGACCGTGACCATCGTGCGCCCGGCCGTCATCCGGCGGGCCAGCGCCCGGATCCGCTCGGCCGCGATGCCGGTCAGGGCCGCCGCCCACGCCGGGGTCTTCGGCACTCCGTCGGACTCGCCGCGCACGTAGCCGATGAACCGCGGATAGCCCACCGTGTACCGGTCCAGGAAGCTCCGGTCGGCGAGTCCTTCAGCGTCCAGGACATGGCACAGCGCGAGCATCAGCGCGGCGTCGGTGCCGGGCACCGGCGCGATCCACTCGGCGCCCAGGCGCAGGTCGGTGTCGGTACGCAGCGGGCTGACCGAGACCAGCCGGCAGCCGCGCGCCACTGCCGCGATGAGCGACGGGCCCATCACGTGCCGGCCGATGCCGCCCGAGGCCACCGCGGAGTTCTTCGGGGACAGGCCGCCGAACGCCACGATCAGGTCGGTGTGCTCGGCGATGACCGGCCACGCGGTGGCCCCCGCCATGACCACGCCCGTGTCGCCGACCACGTGCGGCAGCAGCACCCCGGAGGTGCCGTAGCTGTAGTTGTTCACCGAGCGGACGTAGCCGCCGAGGCAGTTCAGGAACCGGTGCAGCTGGCTCTGGGCGTGATGGAACCGGCCCGCGCTGGCCCAGCCGTAGGACCCGCCGAACACGCCGTCCGGGCCGTAGCGGTCGTACACCCGGCGTAGTTCGTCCGCCAGCAGGTCGAGTGCCGTCTCCCAGGGCACGGGCACGAACGCGTCGTCGCCCCGGGCGGCTGGGCTCTCCAGGGCCGGGCCATGCTCCAGCCAGCCCTGGCGGATGTAGGGCTGGTCGATCCGCGTCGGGTGATGGTGCGCCGCGGCCAGGTTCTCCAGGATCCGGCTGGGATCGGGATCCTCCCGCCAGGGACGCACCGACGTCAGCTGCCGCCCGTCGCTCTCGATTTCGGCCGCGCCCCAGTGCGTGAGGTGGACGTGCTTGCGCTGTTGAGTGGCCATGATCACCATTCAAACCGAACGGCCCGCCATCCGCACCCCGCCAGTCGCGGCAAAAAGATCTTCGCCGGGGGGGTGTTCGCCCGCGCCGCACGGATCACCTGACCGGGGTCCTGGCCGGCGGGTCGCAGCAGACCGCCTCGATCGGCACGTCGGTGATCGCCGCTCAGCGTGAGCTGGTGGGCGAACTGCGGGCGCATCCTTAACGCCAAGACAGCGGCCAGCTAGTTCCGGGGCGGCATCATCATGGGCCTGGGGCTAGCGCTCATGGAGAACCCGCGTCCGCGATCTGCCCATCACCCTGGACAAGCTGCTATGAGTTATGCGCAGCAGGTGCCGGTGGCTGCGGCTCCCGTTGGGCCGGTGGCCTGTGATCCGCCCCAGCGCTGTTCGCCGTCCTGACCCCAAAAGGTGGCGCTGTCGGCCAGGACGGTGTAGATCTCCCACCGCTCGCCGCCGGGGGATCCGGTGACCCAGAACTTGTCCTGCCGGGCGTAGCAGCAGGTGGTGTCGCGTTCGTCGACCGCGGTCAGGCCGGCCTGGGCGAGCCGGGCCTGCTCGGCGTCGACCGTGTCAGCGTCGGCGACTTCGACGCCGAGGTGGTTCAGGGTGCCTCCCTGGCCGGGGTTCTCCAGCAGGACCAGCTTGAGCGGCGGCTCGGCGATGGCGAAGTTGGCGTAGCCGGGCCGGCGCTTGGCCGGCTCGGTGCCGAACAGGGCGGTGTAGAAGGTGACGGCCTCGTCGATGTCGTTGACGTTCAGCGCGAGCTGCACCCGGGACATGGCGACCTCCGGTAGATATTGACGGTTGTCTATCTCTTGTCGCTTCCGAGCTTGCCATAAGACATCGATCGGTGTCAATATAGACGTGTGTCGATTCCCTTGACGGTGATCAGCCCGGCCGAGACGGCCGCGTGCTGCGCCCCGCTGACCGCGCAACCGCTCAGCATGGAGCAGGCCGAGCAGGTCGCGCCGCTGCTGAAGGCGCTGGCGGACCCGGTCCGGCTGCGGCTGCTGTCCCTGGTCGCCTCGCGCCAGGGCGGGGAGGCATGCATCTGCGACCTGAACGAGGCGTTCGACCTGTCCCAGCCGACGATCAGCCATCACATGAAGGTGCTGCACGAGGCCGGTCTTGTGGACCGGGACAAGCGCGGCGTGTGGGTGTACTACCGGGTCCGCCCGCAGGCCCTGGCCAGCCTGGCCGCCCTGATCGGCTGCCCCGTTCCGTAGCCGGGCCGCAGCGTGGCCGCTCGTCCGGGCTTCCGTTGCGCTCATTCATCGTCTATCGTCGATTAACGATGAATGATGTGGAGCCGCTCGACCGGCAGACCGCGGACATGTACGCGGCCTGGTTCAAGGCGCTGGCTGACGGCACCCGGGTGCAGATCGTCTCGCTGCTGGCCCGGGCCGGACGTCCGCTGACCGTCAAGGAGATCGTCGGGGCGGTGCCGGTGGGCCAGTCGACGGTGTCGGAGCACTTGCGGCAGCTCGCCGCGGTGCGGTTCGTGCTGGCCGAGGACCACGGGACCTCGCGGCTGTACCGGATCAACGACGCCTGCGTGACCTGCTTCCCCACCGCCGCCGACCTGGTGATGGGCAAGCCCTCACCCGTCCCGCTGGGAGGATGACCATGGTCTCGATGAACGGTGACGAGATCCGGGCCGCGGTCGCCGCCCGCTACGCCGGCCTGGCCAGAGCCGCGCAGGCGGCCCAGGCGATTACCGACGACGACCCGGACGGGGGCTGCTGCGCTCCTGGGTACGCCGACGGCGACGACGTGCCCGAGGCGGCGGTGCGCGCCAGTCTGGGCTGCGGCAATCCGGTCGCGGTAGCGGGTCTGCGGCGGGGTGAGACGGTGCTGGACCTGGGCTCGGGCGGTGGCATCGACGTGCTGCTCTCCGCCCGCCGGGTCGGCCCGGCGGGTAAGGCGTACGGGCTGGACATGACCAAGGAGATGCTGGACCTGGCCCGGGCCAACGCCCGCGCGGCAGGCGCGGAGAACGTGGAGTTCCTGTGCGGCCAGATCGAGGCGATCCCGCTCCCGGACGGCTCGGTGGACGTGATCATCTCCAACTGCGTGATCAATTTGTCCACCGACCGGGCCACCGTCTTCGCCGAGAGCTTCCGCGTCCTGCGGCCCGGCGGCCGCCTAGGCGTCTCCGACATCCTCGCCGAGGATCGCCTCTCCCCCGACCAGCAGGCCGAACGCGGGGCCCAGGTGGGCTGCATCGCCGGGGCACCCTCCTTTACCGAATACCGCGACGGCCTGACCCGGGCCGGGTTCACCGGCATCACCATCACTCCGACTCACCAGGTCGGCGACGGCGTGCACTCGGCGATCATCCGCGCGGCCAAGCCCTGACGAGGAGGGCAACGCCACCTTCGAGACCCGCGCGCCGGACTGGGCGGCTTTCACCGCGGCCCGGCTGCCTGCCCACCGGTTCGTCGCGGTCGCGGGAGGCCAGCTCGCCGGTTGGGTGGCCGCCTCGGCTGTGTCCGGCCGCTGCGTCTATGCCGGGGTGGTCGAGCATTCCGTCTACGTCGACTCCGCCGTCCGCGGCCAGGGCATCGGCCGCCGGCTGCTGGACACGCTGATCGCCTCGACCGAGGCGGCCGGGATCTGGACCATCCAGTCGGGGATCTTCCCGGAGAACACGGCCAGCCTCGCCCTGCACGAGGCGGCCGGGTTCCGCGTCGTCGGCACCCGCGAACGGATCGGCCAGCACCACGGCCGCTGGCGTGACGTCATCTTCGTCGAGCGCCGCAGCCCAGCGGTATGACCGTGTTACCGGATTTTAGGAGGCCGCGGCCAGCCGCGGCGCGAGCCGCTGGACGCGGTCGCTGAGGTCGGCCAGGGCCGCGTCGAAGCTGGCGGGATCGCCCGCCGGGACGGGGTCCGGGACGGACCAGTGGACCGCGGCCTGGCCGCCGAGTTCCTCGCGGGCCAGGTCGCAGACCGTGACCACTAGGTCGCCTTCGTCCTGGACCTGGCTGATGTGGCGGGGCCGGAGCCGGGGCAGCGGGAGCCGGTGGCGGCGGGCGGCGGCGATCGCGCCGGGGTCGATCGCGGGCCCGGGGCGGGTGCCGGCCGAGACCGCCGGGACGCTGCTCGCCCGTCGCCACAGCGCGGCGGCCAGGTGCGACCGGGCCGAGTTCGCGGTGCACACGAACAGCACCCGACTCGCCACCCGGACAGGCGGCACGGCCGGGCCGTCCAGGGCGCCGGGGACCAGCCGCAGGTAGGTGCGGCGCCGGTCGCCTTCGGACCGGCGCCGGGTGATCACCGCGGCCTGCTCCAGCACGTGCAGATGGTGCGCCAGCAGGTTGGACGGCATCGCCAGTATCGCCGCCAGCTCGGACGGGGATGCGTCACCGGCCAGCAACGTGTCGGTGACGGCCAGCCGGGCCGGATCGGCCAGCGCGGCGTGCACCGCGGCACGCCGGGCCAGGTCGGAAGTTCGCTCAGCAAACATTGACTCAATATTGACTGAGTTAAATTCCTCTGTCAACATGAGCGGCGTGAGCAGTGCACCCATCCTGCTGCGGCGCCGGCTGCTGGCTGAGTTCCTGGGCAGCGCGTTCCTGGCCGCCCTGGTGATCGGCTCCGGGATCGCGGCCCAGCGGCTGTCGCCCGGCCAGACCGGGCTGGAGCTGCTGGAGAACGCGGCGGCGACCGCGGCCGGGCTGTACGCCATCATCTTGATGTTCGGCCCCGTCTCAGGCGGCCACTTCAACCCGGTGGTGTCCTTCGCCGATGCCGCGTTCGGCGGGCTGCCGTGGCGGGACGCCGCCGCGTACCTGCCCGCGCAGGTAGCCGGGTGCGCCGCCGGGGCGGTGCTCGCGAACCTGATGTTCGCCCTGCCCGCGGTCACCATCTCGGCCAAGCACCGGGCCTCGGGAGCGCACTTCCTGTCCGAGGTCATCGCCACGATCGGGCTGCTGCTGGTGATCTTCGCGCTGGCCCGGTCCGGGCGCGGCTCGTCCGCCCCGGCGGCGGTAGGCGCCTACATCGGGGCGGCGTACTGGTTCACGTCCTCGACCAGCTTCGCCAACCCGGCCATCACCATCGGCCGGATGTTCTCCGACACCTTCGCCGGGATCGCCCCAGGCTCGGTCCTCAGCTTCATCGGCGCGCAGCTCATCGGCGGGACGCTCGCCATCGCGGTCATTAAGGCGCTGTACCCAGCCATCACTCCGGCCGAAGCCGCCGGCATCATCGTCCCGCACGGCAACGCCGCCACAGCGGCAGAGGGGGAACCGTCATGCACGTGGTCATGATCGGCGGCAGCGACGCCGGGATCAGCGCAGCCCTGCGGGCCCGCGAGCTCGACCCCGCCGCCGACGTCACGGTGATCCTGGAGGACGCCTACCCGAACTTCTCCATCTGCGGCATCCCCTATTACGTCTCCGGCGAGGTCACCCACTGGCGCAACCTGGCCCACCGCACCACCGCCGACCTCGCAGCCGCCGGGATGCGGCTGCGGACCGGCACCACCGTCCGCCGCATCGACGTGCCCGGCCGCAAGCTCTTGGTCACCACCCCCGGGGGCGGAGAAGAGGTGCTCGGCTACGACAAGCTCGTCATCGGCACCGGCGCCGTCCCGGTCCGCCCGCCCATCACCGGCCTGTCCGGCCCGGGCGCCCTCGGCCCCGCCGAGGGGGTGCACCTGCTGCACTCCATGGGCGACACCTTCGCTGTCATGCGCACCCTGGAGGAAACCGCCCCGGCCAGCGTCATCATCGTCGGCGCAGGGTACATCGGCTTGGAGATGGCCGACGCTCTGACCATCCGTGGCCTGCACGTCACTCAAATCGAACAGCTCGCGGAGGTGCTGCCCACTGTCGACCCGCAGCTCGGCGCCCTCGTGCACGCCGAGCTCGCCAGCCACGGCGTGGAGGTCCTCACCGGCACCACCGTCCGCGCCATCAGCACCGCCCTGCCCGGCGCATCAGGGCGGCTGCAGGTGCAAGCCACCGCAGCGGATGACACGGCGGTGACCCGCCAGGCCGACATGGTCTTGGTCGTCGTCGGGGTCCGGCCCGAAACCACCCTGGCCGCCGAGGCCGGGGCCACGCTCGGCGTCAAGGGCGCGATCTCCGTAGACCAGATGATGCGGACCGGCTTGCCCGGCATCTTCGCCGCCGGGGACTGCGTGATCACCCACCACCGGCTCCTCGGCGAGACCTACCTGCCGCTGGGCACCACCGCGCACAAGCAGGGCCGGATCGCCGGGGAGAACACTCTCGGTGGCACCCGCCAGTTCGCCGGCAGCCTCGGCACCCAGGTGGTCAAGATCTTCGACCAGGCCGCCGCCCGCACCGGCTTGCGCGACCACGAAGCCCGCGCCGCCGGATACGACCCGGTCACCACCGAAACCCAGGCCGACGACCACAAGGCCTACTACCCGGGCAGCCACCGCATCACCCTCCGCGTCACCGGCGACCGCACCACCGGCCGGCTCCTCGGGATGCAACTGTCCGGCCACAAGGACGCCGAGATCGCCAAGCGCACCGACATCGCCGTCACCGCCATCTACCACGGCATGACCATCGACGCCGTCAGCGACCTGGACCTCTCCTATACCCCGCCGCTGGGCAGCCCCTGGGACGCCGTCCAGATGGCCGCCCAGGCCTGGGTCCGCCAGACCCCGGCCGGGTCTATTTCAGGGCGGTGCTGATGGTGAGGGTGATAGCGACTCCGGCCGCGCCGGCGGTCAGGAGGGTGAGGACGACGCCGCGGCGCAGGGGCAGCAGCAGGAGCAGGGCGCCGGCTAGCACGGCGTACTGCCAGGGCTGGCTGAGGGCCTCGGTGAGCGGGATGGCCGAGCCGTAGATGGCGCCGATGGCGGCGGGCCCGGCACCGTCGAGGAAGGCCCGGGCGGCGTTGTTGCCGCGGATCTGGTCGAAACGGTGGGCGCCGAGCAGGACGAACGCGAAGGACGGGCTGAAGGCGATGAGCGGGGCGAGCAGGCCGCCGGCCAGGCCGGCCGCGGCGTAGCCGACCACGGCCACCGTCTGGACGACCGGACCCGGGGTGACCTGACCGAGGGCGACGGCGTTGAGGAACTGGGTGCCGGTCATCCAGTGGTAGTGGCTGACCGCGTCCGATTGCATGAGCGGGATGATGACGAACCCGCCGCCATAGGACAGGGCCCCGACCTTGAACGCGACCCAGGCCACGGAGGCCAGCACCCCGCCGCTGAGCGCACCGGCCGCGAGGGCGGGACCGGCGGCCAGGCCGGGCAGAAGGGAGGCATCGTGATCCCGCCCGCTCAGCTCCAGGGCCAGTTCGGTCAGGCCGCAACCCAGCAGGACCAGCACCAGCCAGGGACCCAGGAGGGCGGCGGAGGCGGTTCCGGCCAGCAGCCAGGCCAGCCAGCGGGCGGTGTTCCGGCGGCGCTGCCAGCTCGGCCCGGTCAGGCCGGCGCCGGCGTGGATGGCCACCGCCGGGACCGCGGCCCCGGCCCCCGCGCCCGCGCCGAGCACCCAGCGCGGCGGGGAGGTGCTCAGGAACAGGGCGGCCAGGGCCAGGATGACGACCAGGCCGGGCACGATGAACGCGACCCCGCCCAGCACCGCGCCCAGCCGTCCTCGCAGCCGCCAGGCGCAGAAAATGGCCAGCTGGGTGGAAGCCGGGCCGGGCAGCAGGTTGCAGGCCGCGACCGCGTCCTCGAACTCCTGGGAGTCGAGCCAGCCGCGGCGCTGCACGCACAGATCGCGCAGCAGCCGGATGTGGGCCGGCGGCCCGCCGAAGCCGATGCAGCCGATCCGGCCCCACTCACGCCCGATCGTCATCAGGGACACCCTGGTCTCTGGCGGCTCGTCCGGCATGATCGTTACGCCGCCTGACCTAGTAGGACGCCGAGGCCAGCCAGCAGGTAACCGAGCCGGGTGTCCAGCTCCGCGGCGAGGTGCCGGAAAGCCCGAAGGATGGCCTGGTCGTCACCGCCCGGTGCGGCCGGGTCCGGGATGCTCCAGTGCAGGTAACCGGGATGGCCGGGGAACTCTGGGCACACCTCGCGCACCTTGTCGCA
Source organism: Streptosporangiaceae bacterium (assembly GCA_050011155.1). GTDB lineage: Bacteria > Actinomycetota > Actinomycetes > Streptosporangiales > Streptosporangiaceae > Palsa-504. Next base: position 8,422 of record JBEKJP010000121.1, on the reverse strand, counting down.
CAGCGTGATCACGTAGTCGAACCGGCTGGCCGTGAAGGTAGCCAGGTGCTTGGATCTTCGGTCGCCGGCGCTGATGCCCAGTTCCTGCAGCACGCGGGCCGCGTCCGGGTGCACCGGCTTGGGGTGGCTGCCCGCGCTGAACGCCTCGACCAGACCGTCCGAACGCACGACGGCCAAGGCCTCGGCGATCTGGGACCGGGCACTATTGCCGGTGCACAAGAACAGCAACCGCGGTGATACCTCCGACGCCACCGCGGGCGGTGCGGCCGGGGTCAGCCGCAGCCCCGGATGCAGCGTCCGCCCGGTCGCGGCGAGCAGTCCACCAAAGTTGTCCAGGTTGATCGTGTAATAGGCGTCGCGGCCATCGGCCGAGCTGCGGCGCGCTCGGACCAGGCCGGCCGACCGCAGCTTGCCCAGGTGATACGAGACCAGGTTCTGCGGCCGCCCCACCAGGTCCGTCAGCTCCCGGACATGCCGGTCGCTGACCGCCAGTTCCCGTAGCAGCCGCCAGCGCACCGGTTCGCCGGCCACCCGGAGGAACTCCAGCGACGTTTCCGCCGGATCGGCTCGAGGGTCAGGCACCCCTCGAATTTACATCAACTTGTATTGATGCAATAGGCCTGGCCTGCCAGGATCGGAAACATGATCGGACGTATGCACCATGTCGTGCTGGACTGTCCGGACCCGGCCGCCCTAGCCGACTTCTACTCCCGGCTGCTCGGCCAGCCCGTGACCTACCGCAGCGATGACTGGGTGGTGGTGGCCGCCAGCGACGCCTGCTCCGGCCTGGCGTTCCAGCTGGCTCCGGACCACCAGGCGCCGACCTGGCCCGACCCCTCGGTATCCCAGCAGTTCCACCTGGACATCATGGTCGAAGACCCCGCCGCGGCCGGCCCGCGCGTGCTAGCCCTGGGCGCGGCCAGACTCAACAGCGAGGACGTCTACGCCGACCCGGCCGGCCACCCGTTCTGCCTCATCCGGCGCCCCCGATGGGCCCCGCCCATCCCCGACGCCGACTGAGCCCGCAGCAGCAAGGCACGGCAATCAGCTCATGCTGCTGCCGCCGTTGACGCTGAGGATCTGGCCGGTGATGAACCGGGAGTCCTCGCGGGCCAGGAAGGCGACGGCGGCCGCCACCTCGTCCGCTTCGGCACCGCGGCCGGCCGGGATCAGGGCGATCGCGTCCGCCAGGACCTGGCCGAAGCGTCCGGGGGCACGCCCGGCGGCCAAGGCCTCGTCCAGTTCGGGGGTGCGGGTGTAGGACGGCGCGACCGCGTTGACGGTGATGCCGTGGCCGGCGAACTCGCGGGCCAGGCCGGTGGTCAGGCCGTGCACGCCGCCCTTGGCGGCGTTGTAGACGGCGTGGTCGGTCAGGCCGTTGCGGACCGATTCGGCGCCGATGCTGATGATCCGGCCATAGCCGCGCTCGCTCATGTGCGGCAGCACCGCCAGGCAGGTCCGCAGCGTGGTCCATAGGTTGTTGCCGATGGTGGCCTGCAATGTCGCCTCGGTGTGGGCCAGGGTGGGCGCGATCACCCCGCCGCCCGCGTTGTTCACGCAGATGTCGACCTGGCCGAACGCCTCGACTGCGGCTGCGAGCAGGCGGTCGGCGGTGCCGGGCACGGATAGGTCCCCGGCAAAGCCGGTCCCCCGCGCGGCCTGGTCGCCGAGCCGCCCGAGGGCGGTGTCGACGTCCGAGTCGGTCAGGCCGGCCAGCACGATCCGGGCGCCGTCGGCCAGCAGGCGGCGGACGATGGCGAAGCCGATGCCGGTCGCGCCGCCGGTGACGACGGCGACCCGGCCGTCCAGCGGGCCGCTCACAGGATGATGGCGACGTCGCTGGCCGGCCGCAGGGCGGTCATGTCCAGGACGACGCGCTTGGAGCGGATCTTGAGCTCGGTCCCCTCCAGCACCAGCCGGTAGTGGTAGCCGCCGACGTAGCTGGTCTCCCGGCCGCCGCGGAACCGCCACACCGTGAAGGAGGCGCGGACGGGCAGTTCGCCGGCCTCGACCGGGCCGAGCCGGACGTTGGTGACCAGGTGCCTGGTGTTGGAGTGCGGGTACTCGCGGTGCGCCTTGCGGCTGTTCAGCCGCTCCACCCGGGCCTGCATCCGGAGCCGGTCGTCGTCGATCAGCACCAGGTCGCGGCTCGGGTCGCCGACCGGGTCGTTGGTGCACGGGACGACGTAGCGGGCGTCCGCCGTGTACAGCTCAAGCCAATCGTCGAGCGCCCATGCGTCGAGCAGCTCGGCTTCGGTGTACAGGAAGTCCTCGACGTCGGAGCGGGTCACCTGGCCCAGGACGGTCACCGGTCCTCCCCTGTTTCAGGGTGGCCCGCGTCGAGCTGGTCGCGCCAGCGGCGCCAGAACACGCGCATCTGCTCCTCGTCGTCAGCCCGCGGGGTCCGGCCCATGCCGCGGGAGATGTCGTTCCACTCCACCCCGCCGCTGGCGTAGCCCTGCTGGCACGATTCCAGCGCCTCGATGTCGTCGGGGGTGGCGAACCCGCCGGGGCCGAGGTCGGCATGAACGTGCGCACGGTCACGGCCATGATGTCGTTGATGATCAGGTTCGGGTAAATGAGCATGTTGCGGTTGAAGTCATACATGCGCCTGGCCCGTTCGTTCCCATATTGGGTGGCCAGCCGGGTACGGAGGGCCTCGATTTCCCCCTGCGCGGCCGGGCCGAACAGTGGTTCCCACTTGGCGATGGGGCGGCCCCAGGGCGCGAGGTACTCGAGCACGGCATGCCCGTTGCCGAGGTCCCTGGTCACGCCGCTGACCCCGACGCTCAGGTCGGTGCCGAGCGAGACCAGGTACTTGAAGTAGGTGTCGTGGGTGGAGACGGCGTGGTAGCCGTCGATGCTGTTCTCGACCACCAGCTTCCAGTTGGCCTGCATGCCGTATTCCTGGGTGCCGCTGATGATCTGCAGGTTCCCGTCCGCTTCGTCGACCACCAGATCGAGGTACTCGCGCGCCCCGGCCAGGTAGTCGGCCAGGTCCGGGACATGCGGATCGAAGCTGGCGAACACGAACCCCCGGTAGGACTCGGGAACACCTCGGCGTTGCCGCGGTCCTGGCGGCAGACCACGGCGCCGCGGTGGGTGCAGGTGTTGTGGAACACGTGCACCTGGCCGGTCTTGGCGCCGCGGACCATGAACACCGGGCGGCCGCCGACCGGGCGGCGCACGTAGTCGCCGGGCTCGGGGATCTCTGACTCGTGCCCGACGTACAGCCAGGAGTGCGCGAAGATCCGGTCGAGTTCGGCCTCGAAGATCTGCGGTGAGGTCATCGACGAGCGGTGCACCCGGAACCGGCGCCGGTCCCGGTCCTCGTCGACGCAGCGGGAGCCGGTGCCGGGCGCGGCGGTCATGGTCATCGCGCGCTCCCGGTCAGGAAGTCCGCGACCAGCGCGTTGAACTCGGCCGCGCGCTCGATCTGGGTCCAGTGCCCGCACCGCGCGAACACGTGCAGGTCGGCGTCGGGCAGCAGGTTCACCATGGTCCACGACACCTGCGGTGGCACCACCTTGTCCTCCCGGCCGTGGACGAGCAGGGTGGGGACGGTGACCGCGCGGACCTGGTCATCGGTGATGATCGATTTGTCGACCGCGAAGAAATCGGTGAGCAGGGCGCGCATGTTCTCCGGCGACATCGCGCCGAGCAGGCAGAACCAGTTGAGCATCTCGTGCTGGCCCGCCTCGACGACCTGCCGTCCAGTGACCTGGCGCCAGGTGTCGTAATCGCTTTTCTGCAGGGCCTCGTACAGGCGCTGGTCGGCGTCGGTGTCGGGGCGCGGGTGCCAGAGCTTGTCGCACAAGAAGGCGTGCGACCAGCTGGAGGACGCGACCAGGGCGACGCGCTTGTCCGTGGTTTCATAGGCGCGGATGACCGCCCGGCCGAGGTCGAAGCAACGGGCCGGGGTGGGGCCGGCCGGGTCGAGCTGCTCGTGGGAGATCTCGGCGAAGCGGGCCAGGCGCGACATAGGAACTAGCCTGCTCGTTCAGGCAGATCGAGCTCGGCAGCCACCGCCCGTGCTTCCTCAAGGATGATGCCGTGCGGTTTGAAGAGCAGGCCCGTGTACAGCAGGCCGGCGGTCAGTGCCGAGCTGCCCTGGATCACGATGTCCTTGCCGGGTTGCCGCTGAGCTTGCTGGCTGAACTCCTCGTCGATGGTCTGCCAGTCCAGGGCCTGGCCCGGGCCGGCGCGGTAGCCGTCGGCGGTGGTGATCATGAACGAGAACATCTTCCGCACGGATCCTCCAGTGTGATCGCTTCATGCCGCTGACCATGCACCGGGGACTCAGGCGAACCCGAAGTCACGCAGTCCTTCGCTGGTCGGCAGACTCCAGTGGCGCGTGACGTCACAGCGCCACGAGCTTGCTTCTTCGGGCAGCAGCACGAATCTGGTGATGGTGGGCTGGCCGCGCTGCCGCCTGCCAGAACCCTGCCCGTCCGGTACTGATGAGCAGGTCGCGCTGCTGGAGGGCGAAGACCTGCGGATCGGGGGCGAGATCGCCCCGGAGGTGGCGCACTGGCCCGCGAGGATCCTGGACGACGTGGTCCGCGGGCTCGCCTTGGAGGTGGTAACCGCACAGGAGGGCCAGGCCGGCTCCGACATTGCACAGCGGGATCGCCAGGTAGATGGCCCCCGCGTCGTGCTCGACCAGGGCCTGCCCGTTGCCCACTCGGAAGACCCGGCCGTCTGCGAACTGGACGCGCTCGGCCGGGTCGTCCAGCCCCGCTGGTGCGAGCACGGGACGTTGCCCGGCGAGCAGAGCTCGTTCCGCGATCCTGGTGCTGCGCGCCGATGCTCGCACCGAGACGAACGTGGCGCCGGCCAGGACGAGGGTTCCGACGGCGGTGCCGGCGTCGGCCATCGTCATGTGATGGGTGTGCCTGTGCTATGCCAGCTCACCAGAGCCGGTCCGGCTGGTGCGGTGGGCGGCGAAGGCGTCACGGTCTCCCGCCCAGGCGGCGCGCGGGGCAATCGTCTCAAGCTGTTGCAGGTCGGCCTGAGAAAGTCCGACGTCGGCTGCGGCCGCGTTCTCCTCCAGGCGCGGAGCACGCTTGGTTCCTGGTATGGCAACCACGTCGTCGCCTTGACTAAGCAGCCAGGCCAGCGCTAGCTGAGCAGGGGTGATAGCCCGTTCTGTGGCCAGGCGGCGCATCTCGCTGGCCACCGCGGCATTGCGGGCCAGGTTCTGTCCCTCGAAGCGGGCGTCGCGGCGCCGGTAGTCGTCGTCGGCCAGGTCGCCAGGCACGACCTTGGCAGCCAGGAACCCCCGCCCGAGAGGGCTGAACGCCACCAAGCCGATCCCGAGCCTGCGGGCGGCCGGGACGACGTCGTCTTCGGGCTCCCGCCACCACAGTGACCACTCCAGCTGAATGGCGCTCAGCGGATGGACGGCGGCGGCTCGCTCCAGCTGCCCGGCGTCGCACTCGGAGATCCCCAGGTAGCGCACCATTCCCTGGGTGACCAGCTCGGCCATCGCCCCCACGGTCTCCTCGACCGGAACTTGCGGGTCCACCCGGTGCAGGTAGTACAGGTCGATGTGATCTGTGCCAAGACGTGCCAGTGACGCTTCGCAGTAGCTGCGCACCTGCTCCGGGCGGGCCTCGAGACGAACCCCGCCAGCATCGCGGACGATGCCGAACTTGGTGGCCAGCGTGACCTCGTCCCGGTGGCCCTTGAGCGCCCTGGCCAGCAAGCGCTCGTTGTGCCCGGCCCCGTAGCTCTGAGCGGTGTCCCAGAAGGTGACGCCAAGCTCACGAGCCCGGTGCAGGGTGGCGAGGGATGCATCGTCGTCGGTCTGGCCATAACCCTGCGACATGCCCATGCACCCCAGGCCAAGCGTAGAGACCTGTAGCCCTTGGGCACCGAGTGATCTGGTCTTCATGTCTGCACGCTATGCCACCCGTAAGGTGGTATCCACAGCACGCTGTTACTAGTAATGGGGCTATCACCATGGCCACGGCAGGGGACACACCAGTCACCAGACGGCTTGCCGAGTTCGGGGAGTTCCTCCGGACCCGGCGCGCGCGCCTCCTGCCCGCCGACGTCGGACTTCCTGATAGCTCCCGGCGGCGAACGCCCGGTCTGCGGCGGGAGGAGGTCGCCCAGCTCTCCGGTGTCTCGCACACCTACTATGCGTTCTTGGAGCAGGGCCGCGACATCCGCCCCTCCAGCCAGGTACTCGACGCTCTCGCCCGCGCGCTCCGCCTCAGCCCGGCAGAGCGAGACCATCTTTACGTGCTGGCCCAGCACACCGCTCCGAGCGGCGGGCACGCACCGGAGACACTGAGCCCCATGGTCGAGGCACTGGTGCAGCGCCTCGACCCCAACCCCGCTTTCGTCAAAGGCCGCCGCTGGGACATCCTGGCTGCCAACCGCGCCGCCCGGGCGCTGTTCACCGACTGGCTGACCCTCCCGCCGGGGCAACGCAACGAGCTGCTCTGGATGTTCACCAACCCCCAGGCACACGCTGTCTACGTCGACTGGGAAAAGGACGCAGCCGCCATGCTCGCCCGGTTCCGTCTGGCCGCGGCCCGAAGGCCCGACGATCCTCATTTCGTTACCCTGATCAAACATCTCCGCGAGCACAGCCCGGAAGCGCACCTGTGGTGGGACCGCCACGAGGTACTCCCTCCGGCTAGCGGCACCAAGCGGCTTCGCCACCCGCTGATCGGCGAAATCACCTTCGACCACGTCGTCCTGCACGTGGCCGACGACCTCGATCAGAAGCTCGTCACCTTCGCCACGACCGATGACAATCAGGAGCTACTGACCCGGCTAGCCCTGACCATCCCGGCATCGTGACGGCGACCTGTCGCACCGTACCTGACGCTGTGCAAGGCATACGGTCGCCACCATTACAGACGTGGAGATCGAGCGTTTGAGACGGCTGACCAGGCCGCCGGGAGCGCTGTCGCAATGCTCCAGCAAAGCGAGCGGCTGAGCAGGCTCCGACGCTATGTATTCGTCCAGGTGCCTGACGACTACACGAGCGTCCTTCGCCACCCAGGAGTCCCGGCCGCCGCGCGGGGTGCCATGGCGGGACTGCGGTTCGCCCGCTCTGGACGGCGCGTCATCGGCAGAGCCGAGGTCCGCCATCGTCTATTCCGCCGCGCGGCGGGCGGATAGATGGCGGTAGAGCAATGGCAGCACGCGCAGGTACTTCGGGCGGCCCGCCGACTCCTTTGACCGGCCCGGCAACTCGCCAGCTGGCCGTGTCAGGTCCGGCAGGCGTCGCGGCGGTGGCGGATGGAGTAGATCTCTACCAGGCGCTTGGCCTCGTCGATGCGGTAGACGATCCGGTAGGTCCCGCGCCGGGCCGCGCCGGGCCTATTTTCAGGACTGCTCGGCGCGCATGAGGGCGAGCACCGCGTCGTTAACGACGCGGTCGGCCGCAGCTACCCGGATCATGGCACTGATCGCCCCGGCCAGGGTCGTCTCGCCGGCCGGCTGATCGAGCTCCTCGTCGGCGCGGGCACGCCAGCGGTTCAGGACCTCATAATCGGCCCGGGTCAGCTCGACCATGATCCGGGAGCGCTTAGCGCGGGCCTCCCGGCGAGACAGGGGGGGAGAATCCCTGGGAGACGGGCCGTATGGCATAGGGCCCAGTTTACTGCGCGTACCGCAATCAGATCCAGGCCGCGCAGGAGCGGCACGAACGGGCGCTACGCCGGGCATCGTGACACTTCCCCTGATAAGAGCAGCTGCGTGCCCTGATCTCCGAGATCGTGCCGCACGCGGGAAGTCTCGAGGTCCGCACGGGCGGCAGCGACCGCCAGTGGTGTCCGGCGGCGCCAGCGGGGACCTCAACTTGAAGGATCTCGGCACCGACGCACAGCCCGGCCATGCGGCAATGCCTGCGCCTCAACCCAACTCAATCAGCTGTTTACCCTTCGGCGAAGTCTTCGTCGGCGAAGACGCTGACCCCGGCGAGATGGTCCAGCATCGCCTCCAGGTCGAGGCCGGGATCATGACGGCGGCCAAGGTTCTCAAGATCGGCATAGGAGAAGGTCCCGGCGACGGCGTGGAGATCGATGATGTCGCGGATCACGAACCGGTCGTGCCAGGTGCACGATCTCATGGGCCCGGAAGGCGTGCCCGCCGGCCAGCAGCAGGCCATACCGCTCGAAGACAGGCAGGCCGCCCAGCAGCACCCGCAGGTGAGCAGGAGGAAGCCCGTCCAGGCTCACCGGGAAGCCGGCCTGATGAGCTGCCGCTCCCGCTCCCGGCGGGCGTGCGGGCCCAGCAGCCGCCGCAGCCGGGGCCATATGGAGACCAGCGACTCGCGGTGCACGAACCGCTCAAGATCCTCCCGCGGCGCCTCCGCGAGGAGCAGCGCATACAGGACCAGGCGCTGATCCTCCCGGCCCACGTCGTACACCCGGCGTCCCGACCAGGCCACATGCAGCGG
>JBEKJP010000120.1:0-24975 GCA_050011155.1 Streptosporangiaceae bacterium | reverse complement strand
CCCGGACCCCCCGGACTAGCACGCCGGGGCGGCCCTCCTGACGGGCGGCGGCCGCCTGACGGCCGCCGCGGCGGATCCGGTGGCGTCACGGGGTGTACCCGGGGACGTTGATCGCGGCCTCCGCCCGCGACGGCTTGCCGACGATGATCTTCCCGGTCTTCGGGTCGATGAAGCCCAGGTGGGGGTTGGCCCGCATGCCGAGCTGCCGGGCCTTGCTCGCGATCACGGCCGGGTTGCCCGCCTGCGCCACCTCGTTCGTGAGGGTCTGCTGCTCGCGGGCCAGGTTGGCGTTCTGCTCCTGCAGGCTGGTGATCCGGAACGCGCCCTGGGCGAGGGTGGTACTGATCACCAGCAGGGAGACCAGGGCGCCGCCGAGCAGCCCCACGAGCAGCAAGATGAACGGCGTCCGCGGCGAGCGAACCCGCGACCTGGCCCGCGCGGGCCTGGCCGGCGCCGGGGTTCTGCGGCCGGGCCTGGGACCGGCTCCAGGTCTGGTCTCCGGCCTGGTGTGACGGGGAGCGGTGACCTGGCCGGCCCGGGGGGTTTGGCCCCGGCCGGGGACGGTCCTGGGGGTTCGCGGCATCGTGTCAGTGGCCATATTCTGTGCCCCCTATGGTCATGCTGCTTCTTGCCTGACGCGCTCCGCGGCCCGGAGCCGGGCCGAGGCAGCGCGCGGGTTGCTGGCGACTTCTTCGCTGTCGGGACGTTCGGCGCCCCGGGTGAGCAGGCGGAACCGCGGCGCGTCGGCGTCCGTCGTGACGGGCAGGCCGGGCGGCGTCTGGTCGGCGGCCCGCCGCACGAGTTCCCGCTTGACGATGCGGTCCTCGAGCGAGTGATAGGCGAGCACCACGACGCGGCCGCCGACGGCCAGCGCGTCCAGCGCCGCGGGCAGCGCCCGCCGGAGCGTGCCCAGCTCGTCGTTCACCTCGATCCGCAGTGCCTGGAAGGTGCGCTTGGCCGGGTTGCCCCCGGTGCGCCGGGTGGCCGCGGGGATCGCCTCCTTGACGATCCCGCTCAGCCGCTGGGTCGAGGTGATCGGGGCGCCGACGCGCTCCCGGACCACCGCGTCGGCGATCCGCCGGGCGAACCGCTCCTCGCCATAGTCACGCAGGATGCGGGCCAGCTCGGCGGCCGGGTAGCCGTTGACGATGTCGGCGGCGGTCTGGCCGGAGGTCTGATCCATCCGCATGTCCAGCGGCGCGTCCCGGGCGTAGGCGAAGCCCCGGCCGGGCTCGTCGAGCTGCGGCGAGGACACGCCCAGGTCGAACAGCACGCCCATCACCCGGTCCGGCCCGATCGTGCCGTTCGCGGTGGCGGCGGCCAGCACGGCCGGGATGTCGTCGTACCGCGCGTGCACCAGGGTGACCCGGCCGGCGTAGGGCGCGAGCCGCTGGCCGGCCGCCTCGATCGCGGCGACGTCGGCGTCGATGCCGATCAGGAGCAGGCCGGGGCAGGCTTCGAGCAGGGCGCGGGCGTGACCGGCCCGGCCCAGCGTGGCGTCCACCAGCACGGCGCCTTCGGCGGTCAGGGCCGGCGCGAGCAGGGCGGTGACGCGGTCGGCCAGCACTGGTACGTGCATGTCGCTGTCCACGCGTTTCCTCCCTGCTGGTCTTGTGGCTGCGGCCTCGGGTTTCGTGGCCCCGGCCGGCCCCATCCGCTGGCGCTGCCGGCTGGCACCGGGGAAGTGATGCCAGCAGGAAGCGGCGGATGGGGGCCGGCCTGCGGGACTACAGGATTCCCGGGAGCACCTCCTCGGCGGCTTCGGCGAACGAGTCCTCTTGGGCGGCGAGGTAGGTCTCCCAGGCTTGCGCGTCCCAGATCTCGAGCCGGGTGTTCGCGCCGATCACCACGCAGTCCCGTTCCAGCCCGGCGTAGCTGCGCAGGGCGGCGGGGACGGTGATCCGGCCTTGTTTGTCGGGCAGTTCGTCGGAGGCGCTGGCGAAGAAGACGCGGCTGTAGTCACGGACGGACTTGGCCGTCACCGGCGCGGTGCGCAGGGCCTCGGTGATGCGGGCGAACTCTTCCTGCGGGAAGACGTAGAGGCAGCGCTCTTGCCCTTTGGTGATCACTACGCCCCCAGCGAGCTCTTCCCGGTACTTCGCGGGGAGGATCAGCCGGCCTTTTTCGTCCAGCCGGGGAGCGTGAGTCCCGAGAAACATGGGCGCTCACCTCCCACCGCCTACTACCCTCCACCGCGCTCCACTGTACCCCACATTTCCCCACCGTCAACGCTCCAAACGCCGTGGCCGGCTCCACTTCCCCACTTAAGGTCCAGGTAGGCGCGGTGGAGCGGAGTGGGGGGGAGACGGGGAGGGAAGTGGAGCGGAAAGTCGGCCGCGGGAGGCCGGGGGCGGAGAAGATTCGTCCGCGTCGCGCGTTTGGCGAAGAAGGACGTACTGTGTTCCCTACAGCAGTCAGGCAGGGACGCTCAGGGGCCCGGGGCACCCGGTCGGCTTGGTGGTGCGCGCCAGCGCCTTCGAGGAGGCCATGTGGTTCTGGACACCGGACGGCAAACGGGTAGCCCGATCGATGATCTAGTCCCGGCGGCCCGCCGGATCGGCAAGGCGATCGAGGCTGTGATCGAGGGCAAGCGGGAAGCCATCCAGCTCACCTTGACCGTGCTGCTCGCCGAGGGGCACCTGCTCATCGAGGACGTGCCCGGCGTCGGCAAGACGATGCTGGCCAAGGCCCTGGCCCGGGCCATCGACGGCAGCGTGCGGCGGGTCCAGTTCACCCCCGACCTGCTGCCCAGCGACATCACCGGCGTGAGCGCCTACAACCAGGAGCGGCGCGACTTCGAGTTCAAGCCGGGACCGGTGTTCGCCAACATCGTGCTCGGCGACGAGATCAACCGGGCCTCGCCGAAGACCCAGTCGGCGCTGCTTGAGTCCATGGAAGAGCGCCAGGTGACGGTGGACGGCACCACCTACGCGCTGCAGGAGCCGTTCATGGTCATCGCCACCCAGAACCCGGTGGAGATGGAAGGCACGTACCCGCTGCCGGAGGCGCAGCGGGACCGGTTCACCGCGCGTATCTCCCTCGGCTACCCGGTGCCCGCCGCCGAACGGGACATGCTCGACACGCACGGCTCCAGCTCGCCGCTGGACCAGCTCACCCCGGTCGCGCGGGCCAGCGATGTGCAGGAACTGGTGGTCGCGGTGCGCCGGGTACACGTGTCCGACCAGGTCAAGGACTACATCATCAGCCTCGTCAACGCGACAAGGACGTCGCCCGAGCTACGCCTGGGCGCGTCGCCGCGGGCCAGCCTGCACCTGCTTCGCGCCAGCCGCGCCTGGGCCGCGCTGGACGGGCGGGACTACGTGATCCCGGATGACGTGCAGCGGCTGGCCCGGCCCGTGCTCGCGCACAGGCTGCTGCCCACGGCCGAGGCCATCGTGGAACGGCACCAGCCCGAGCAGGTGGTAGACCGGATCGTCACCCAGCTACCCCTGCCCCGACGATAGTGCCGCGACGATAGTAAGGAAGGGTCATGCGAGGGCTGTTCAGCTCGCTGACCACGCGGGGCCGGTCGTTCATGGCCGCCGGCGGCGCGGCCATGGTCTGCGGCCTGGCCATACCGGAGCCGGACTTGGTCCGCGTCGGTGCCCTGCTGGTCATCTTGCCCGCCATATCAGCGATGACCGCCCGCCGGTCCCGGTACCGGCTGTCCTGCAGCCGCCGGCTCGATCCGCCGCGGATCCCGGCCGGGGAGCCCACCACGGTGACCGCGCGGGTGGAGAACGTCTCGCGGCTGCGCACCGGCGTGCTGCTGGCCGAGGACGTCACCCCGTACACGCTAGGCAGCAGGCCACGGTTCGTGCTCGACGAGATCGAGCCAGGCGGGCACCGGGAGCTCAACTACCAGATCCGCTCGGACAGCCGGGGCAAGTTCACCATCGGCCCGCTCCGGGTCCGGGTCGCCGACGCGTTCGGCTTGGTAGAGATCAGCCGGTCGTTCAGCACCAGCAGCACGCTCGTGGTCACGCCCAGGATCTTCCCGCTGCCGCGGGTCACCGCGCAGTCCAGCTGGCTCGGCGAGGGCGACGGCGGGATGCGGACGATCTCGGCCATCGGCGAGGACGACGCGGCGCCGCGGGTGTACCAGGACGGTGACAGCCTGCACCGGGTGCACTGGCGATCGACGGCACGCTACGGCGAGCTGATGGTGCGCCGCGAGGAGCACCAGTGGCGCAACAGCGCGTCGGTGTTCCTGGACACCCGGCGGATAGCGCACACGGGCAGCGGGCCCGCCTCGACCTTCGAGTTCGCGGTCAGCGCGGCCGCGTCGATCGGCGCGCACCTGTCCGGCGAGGGCTTCCGGGCCCGGCTCATCAGTGAGGGCGGCGAGATCGCCCCGCGCGGCACCTTCCATGACACCCTGCTCGACATGCTCGCGGTCATCACCCCGTCTCAGGCCGCGGGCCTGCGCTCGGGAACCTCGGCGCTGGCCAACGCGGGCGGCCAGCTGATCGCCGTGGTCGGGCGGCTGACCGCGGAGGACGCCCGCCAGCTGGCCGCCAGCAGACGCGGGAACGCGCCCGCGATGGCGCTGCTGCTCGCCGTCTCCGGCTGGGCCTCGGACGAGGTCGCCGAGGACACCGCGCAGACCGCGGAGATCCTGTCGGCCGCCGGCTGGCGGGTCGCGGTGGCCAGCGCGAGCACGCCGCTCGCGACCTCCTGGCAGCAGCTGCACCGTCCGGTGGAGACCATGAGGCCCTATGGGGGTGACCAGCCGTGACCGCTAATGTCCGGATGACCGTGACGACGGCAGTGGCCTGTCTGCTGGCCGCGATCGACATGCTGCCGTTGTTCGACGACTCCCTGTGGTTCGTGATCGCGATCGGCGCGGTGATCGTGGTCGCGGCGGCCGGGACGCTGACCCGGCTGCGTCCGCTGCCCTCCGAGGCCTGCCTGGCGATCGGCATCGTGGCTCTGGTGCTGTACCTGAACCTGATCTTCGAGGTCCGGCACTCGTGGGCGCTGATCATCCCCACGCCGGGCTCGCTCAGCCGGCTGTGGGACCTGATCGGTACCGGGATACACGACGCGAACCGGTACGCCCCGCCGGCCCCGCACCGCCCCGGCCTGCTGCTGCTGGCGGCCGGCGGAGTGGGCCTCACCGCGGTGTTCGCCGACTGGATCGCGGTCCGGCTGCGGTCCGCCGCGCTGGCCGGCCTGTGGCTGCTCGTCCTGTTCACCGTGCCGGTCATGATGAACGCGCCGCACGACCAGCTCACCACCGGTCTCGGATTCTTCCTGGGCGGGGCGGGCTACCTGGCCATGCTCAGCGCGGACGGGCGGGAACGGATCCGGGTCTGGGGGCGCCTGGTCTCGCTGTGGCGCCCGGCCCCCCGCTACGGGGGCTTCCAGCGACCGCTGGCCGACGGGGCCGGATCTGGCGGGGCTGGTCATAAGAGGATCAGGCTTCCGGGGCCGGACACCCGGGCGCTGGCGGCGGCGGGCCGCCGGGTCGGCCTGGCCTCGATCGTGCTGGCCCTGGCCGTCCCGCTGATCGTACCCGGCTTGCACCCCAGCAAGCTGTTCTCCTCGGGCCCCGGCATCGGCGGCAGCGGCGGCAGCGGGGGCGACACGCTGGGGCTGCCCAGTGCCCTGTCCCAGGCCGTCGCCGAGCTGCACGAGGGCCGTCCGCGCACCATCTTCACTTACCGGACCAGCGCGTCGGCGTCCCAGCAGGCCAACGAGGCGGAGTACTTCACGCAGTACGTGTTCGACAGCATGGGCGGCAACGGCTGGCAGGTCGATGACTACGCGGCCCATGCGGCGCCGCTCCCCACGCTTCAGGCCCCGCCAGGGCTGACCAACGACACGTTCTCCCAGACGCTGACCACGACGGTGACCGCGGGCCAGGGCTTCCCCGTTCCCGGTGATAGCCAGCCGGCGTTCCTGCCGCTGCCCTACCCGGCCGTCCAGGTCACCGTGGCGGGGAAGTGGAAGATCGATCCCGACTCCATGGTGTATTCCGGCGGCGGCTCCACCGCGGTACGGTCCTATTCGGTGGTCAGCGCCCTGATAGATCCGACCCGGACCCAGCTGGCCACGGTGTCGGGGCCGACGAGGACCGCGGCGCTGGCTCCGGACCTGCGGCTGCCCGCGTCGTACCAGACGGCGGAGCTGAAGAAGCTGGCGGACAGCCACACGGCGGGCCAGACGACCGAGTTCGGCAAGGTGAACGCGCTGGCCACCTGGCTCTCCGGCCCCCAGTTCACCTACACCCTCCGCGCGCCGAACCTCACCAGCGCGTCCAGCCTGCTGAACTTCCTGACCAAGGCCAAGAGCGGCTACTGCGTGCAGTACGCGGACGCGATGACCGTGCTGACCCGCCTGCTCGGCATCCCGGCCAGGTTCGTGGTCGGCTTCACGGGGGGAACTCCCCTGGCCAACGGCAGTTACCAGGTGAGGAACGTCGACGCGCACGCGTGGACCGAGGTGTACTTCCCCACCCTGGGCTGGATCCGCTTCGAGCCGACGCCGCCCGGACAGGGCACCGCGAACGCCCCCAACTACATGACCGGCGGGCCGGGGCGGGGCCAGCTCGGCGGACCTGACCCGATCGTCTCGCAGACCCAGGCGGCGGGCGGCGTCAAGGCCACGCCGTCGACCTTGCCCGGCCGGATTACCCAGCCGGACGGTCCGGGCGGGGCGCAGACCGGCGCGCACGGGCCGACCGACACGCCGTGGGCGGCGATCGCGCTGGCCGTGATCGCCGCCCTGGTGCTGGCGTTCGCCCTGGTCGCGATCGTGGCCCCGCCGATCCAGCGGGTGGCCGGCCAGCCGGACGCCCTCCGCAGGCGCCGCCCGCACGCGGCGACCGCCGCCTTCGGGATCGTGGCCGCGGCAGCGCTGGTCGCCCTGGCCCTGTACCGGCTGATGGCCCGGACAACGGGCCTGAACCTGGGCGTCGGCTGGGCCACCGTCGGCATCGCGTTCGGCGCCACCGCGACCGCCGCCCTGATCGTCCCCGCCGTGTTCCGCCTGGTCCTGCGGCGCTGGCGGTGGATGCGGGCGGCCGACGACATCGGCCGCGCGCACGCCGCCTGGCGCGAGTTCCACGACGACCTCGCGGACTTCGGCGTCAGCAGCCGCCCCAGCGAGCCGCCCCGCAGCCTGGCCGCCCGCGTCACCGCGACGCTGCCGGCCCCGGCCGCCGATGCCGTCACCCGGCTGGCACTGGCCGAAGAACGCGCCAGCTACGCGCCGCACCCGGCCGAGTCCGAGCAACTGCGCCGCGACGGGACCACCGCCCGCCGGGGGCTGGCCGCGACCGCCCGGCGCTCGACCCGCTGGCGCGCCACCGTCTTCCCGGCCTCGATGATGACCGCCGTCGCCGAGACGGCGGCCCGGATGCCCGATCGCGGCCGGGCGCTCAGGTCCCCGCGCCCCAAGGGATAGGAGTCGGCCGCTACATCCTGCGGTCGCCCTCCTGCCGGCGGCGCCACCGCTCTTCCATCCGCTCCATCATCCGGGCCCGCCTGGTCGGCCGGATGCGCCCCGGAGCCGGCCGGGCGCCGTGGCTCCCCTGCCCCTTGACCGCCTTGGGCCGCGCGGGCCGGACCCTGGCCGCGTGCCGCCGCCAGCAGACCACCGCCCAGATCAAGGACAGCACCGCGAGCGCCGCGCCGGCGGCCTCGAAGTACACACGGTGAGTCACCACTCCGGCCGCGAGCAGGCCCGCGCCGGCCGCGACGCCGACGATTCCCTGTGCCAGCTTGCGCTTATAGTGCACGCGCGGGTCACTTGCGCGCACGAGACGCCCGAACTTCGGGTCCTCCCTGTAGAGCGCTTGCTCGATCTGTTCCAGCTGGCGCTGCTCGTGTTCAGAGAGCGGCACGACGCCTCCCATAAAAAAACCTTGCGCCCGGCACGTGTGCGGTGGTCTTCACCTCACATACCCGGTTCAATTTCCAGAATACGAGCGTTGACACACCGCTGGGTAGGGTGGACCGCGTAGCAGGTCAGAAAGCGTCCTCAGCTGGGCGGTCCGGGTCCTCTACCAGGGCCGCCGGCCGGACCGCGCTGACACCGAACCGGTTCGCGATCTTGTCGATGGCCCGCTCTGCCTCGCGCCAGCCGACGGGCCGGTCATCGAACGTCAGCTGGGCATTCGCCTCGGCCGCCCGGACCAGCCCAGATACCCGGACGCCGACGAGGCGAAGCGCCGCACCATGGTCGAGACCGGCCGACTGGTACAGCGCGCAGGCTGTGGCGTAAATCTCATGGGCCACGTCGGTCGGATAGGCGAGCGTCCGCGAGCGCGTCATCGTCTTGAAGCTGGCCAGCCGCAGCTTGACCGATACCGTGCGGGCCGCGTACCCGCCCGCGCGCAGGCTGTGCGCGGTCCGGCCGGACAGCTTCAGCAGTTCCCGCCTGATCCGTTCCGGGTCGTCGATATCGGTGGCGAAGGTCTCCTCGGCCCCGATGCTCTTCTCCGCGGCATGCGGGATCACCCGGCGCTCGTCCCGGCCGCTGGCCAAGGCGGACAGATGCGAGCCCTGCGCGACGCCGAGCTCGCTCTGGAGCGCGGCCAGCGGGGTGTGCGCGATGTCCCCTACCGTGCGCAGGCCCAGCCGGGCCAGAGCCTCCCCAGTCCGCTCCCCCACGCCCCACAGCGCCGAGACGGGCAGGGCGTGCAGGAAACCGATCACCTCCGCGCGCGGCACCACGAGCAGCCCGTCCGGCTTGCAGCCCGCGGACGCGATCTTGGCCACGAACTTGGTCGGCGCGACCCCGACCGAGCAGGTAATACCCTGCTGTGCGACGACCTCAGCCCGGATGTGCCGGGCGATCGCGGCGGGCGGCCCGAGGCGCCTGAGCGCGCCTGAGACGTCGAGGAAGGCCTCGTCGAGGGCGAGCGGCTCCACCTCGGGCGTGATCGTGCCGAAGATCGCCATGACCTCTTTGGACACGGCCGCGTACAGTCCGCGGCTGGGCGGGACGAATACCGCCCGGGGGCACAGCCGCTGCGCCCGGCCCACGGGCATCGCGGACCGCACGCCGAACGTCCGGGCCTGGTACGAGGCCGAGAGCACCACGCCGCGGCCGCCGGTCCCGCCCACGATGACCGGCAGGCCCGCGAGCTCGGGACGTTCCCTGATCTCCACGCTCGCGTAGAACGCGTCCATGTCGACGTGCAGGATGTGGCAGCCGGTGTCGTCCGGTTCCGCATCCATGGCGGCGTCAGCGGTGGCCGAGCAGGTGCAGCTGGGCGGCGATGTCCCGCAGCGGCGGTGCGGCCGCCGCGGCCGCCTCGAGCGCGCGCAGCGCCTCGGTCCCGCCGGGGTCCGCGTCGAGCAGCGCGCCGGGTACCAGGCCACTGAAGATCCGCAGTCCGTGCGACTCCCCCGCGCGCAGCCCAGCCGCCTCGACCAGCGCGGTCAGCTGGGGCAGCGTGAACCGCCGGGGCTGCCCGGACCCGGTGGCCGCGGTCTCGCCCCCGAGCAGCTGGCGCGCCTCGGTGAACCGGCCGGCCAGGGCTCGGTGCAGCACCGCGGCCACGGTGTTGGCCGCTAGCACGCTCACCGTCGCGGACGGCCGGAGCACGGCGGCGATCGCGGTCATCGCGTCGGCCGGAGAGTCCACGTACTCGAGCACGTTGTGGCAGATGACGAGGTCCGCCGACTTCGGGCCGACCACGCTGTCCAGGCTGGCCGCCTCGCCCTGGACGGCGGTCAGCCGGGCACCCGCCTCGGCGGCCCGCCGCTGCGCGGCCGCGAGCGCGTCCGGACTCGGGTCGACCACGGTGACGTAGTGACCGAGGGCGGCGAACGGCACCGCCAGCCCGCCCGTCCCCCCGCCCACGTCGACGATGTCCAGCGCCGGCCGGCCGGACTCCGCCGCCCGTGCGGAGACGACTTCGCGCAGCACGTCCCAGACCAGGGAGAAACGGACGCCGTCGCGCCTGAAGTCTGCCGCCACGCGAGCCCCCTTCCAGGAGTCCAATCTAGTGCCGGCCACCGACAGTGCCGACCGATTACTTTGCGTTCCGAACAAATGAACTTTAGTGACCGGACCTACGTTATACAGGCCGTGCGGAACTCTCGGATTCTTCTTTGCGCCACCTGCCGGCAATTCCAGCGCGCCTGCAGCCGGCCACCGTATGCTCTTCGCCATGGCTGAGCACCTCGAGCTCCCCCGCCCTTGGCGGCTGATGCTGACAGCAGGCTGGAACCTGGCGGAAAGCCTGGCTCTGCCTGTCGCCGGGTACTACATCGGCGCCGAGCTCGGCGGTAGAGACGCGGGCATGGTGGCCGCCGCGGCCGTGGTCTGGCTGACCGTGCTCGGCCGCAAGATCTTCACTCGCACCGTCCCCGGCCTGCTCACGATCTCGGCCTTGGTCCTCACGCTGCAGTCGGCGGTGGTGATCGCCACCGGCAGCATGCTCTTCTTCCTACTCCAGTTCCCGCTGGCCAACCTGGGCCTGTGCGTGCTGTTCGCGCGGACCGCGCCGACCCGCAAGCCCCTGGTCGCCCAGCTGGCGGCCGAGGTCGTGGCGCTCCGCCAGCCGTCGTCCCACCACCCGGGACTGCACCGCTTCTTCCAGGGCGCGACCTGGCTGTGGGCGGGCATCTTCTTCGTGACCACGGTGGGCTTGGCGGTGCTGATGTACACCGAGACGGTCAAGGTCTTCCTGTTGCTCACCACGGCCGTCACCATCGGCGGCGTGGTAGCCGGCACGTTTCTGTCAGCGGTCTGGTTCGTTCGCGTGCTGCGCCGCTCCGGCCTTCGCGTCCGCTTCGCCCAGGCCTGAGATACCGCCGTTTCCGCTGATCACGAACGGGTTTCAGAGTTCGGGGGCACCAGGGAGCACGGAGGTTTCAGCGGGCGCGGGCGCGTCGGGGTTGAGGGGGGGCTTGAGCCCGGCGATGCGGGCCAGGAGGCCGTTGACGAACGCGGGTGAGGCGTCGGTGGACAGGTCGCGGACCAGCAGCACGGCCTCGCTGATGGCCACGCCGTCGGGGACGTCGTCCGCTCCCAGCAGCTCGTAGATGCCGATCCGGAGCACGTTGCGATCCACCGCGGGCATCCGGTCCAGGGTCCAGCCCTCGGCGTACTTCCCGATCAGCTCGTCGATCCGCTCCTTGTGCACGGTGACGCCGCGAACCAGGTCGGCGGCGTACGGTGCCACAGGAGGGCTCCCCATGGTGGTCCGCTCGGCGAGCAGGTCGAGGACGGGCGCATCGCGCAGCTCGGCCTCGAAGAGGATGTCCAGGGCCCGCTTGCGCGCCTTGCTACGTGCGGGCGGCACCTACGCCCGGCCGAGGTACTGGCCGGTCCTGGTGTCGACCTTGATCTTCTCGCCGGTCGAGATGAACAGCGGCACCTGGACGGTGGCGCCGGTCTCGAGGGTGGCCGGCTTGGTGCCGCCGGTGGACCGGTCGCCCTGCACACCGGGGTCGGTCTGGCTGATGGTGAGCTCGACCGCGGCCGGCAGGTCGACGTACAGCGGGTTGCTGTCGTTGAACGCGACGGTGACGGTCTGCTCCTCGAGCAGGTAGTTGGCCGCGTCCCCGACGACCGAGGCCGGGACCCGCGGCTGGTCGTAGTCCTGGAGGTCCATGAAGACGAAGTCGCCGGCCTCGCGGTACAGGTACTGCATCTCGCGCTTGTCGACGTTGGCCACGTCCACCTTGACACCGGCGTTGAAGGTGCGGTCGACGACCTTGCCCGACAGGACGTTCTTCAGCTTGCTGCGCACGAAGGCGCCGCCCTTGCCCGGCTTGACGTGCTGGAAGTCGACGACGGTCCAGAGCTGCCCGTCGAGGTTCAGCGTCATGCCGGTCTTGAAGTCGTTGGTGGTGGCCACGTGCTGTCTCCAAATGTCAAAGAACGAGAAGTTCGCGGGTCGTCGTCGTGAGGAGGCCCGCCCCGTCTGCCCCTACGACCAGGACGTCCTCGATGCGGACACCGCCTCGGCCGGGTAGGTAGACACCAGGCTCGACGGTGACTGGGACCTGGCAGTCGAGTTTACCCGTTCTGGCGTACCCGATCGTCGGTGCCTCGTGTATCTCGAGGCCGACGCCGTGGCCGAGACCGTGCTGGAAATGGTCGCCGTGCCCGGCGTCGCGGATCAGGTCGCGGGCGGCCGCGTCCACGTCGGCCACGTCGGCGTCTGGCCGGGCCGCGTCCAGGCCGGCCCGCTGCGCCGCCGCCACGAGCTCGTAGATCTCCCGCTGCCACCCGGCCGGCTCGCCGAGCGCCACGGTGCGGGTCATGTCCGCGTGGTAGCCGCCGTACAGCGCGCCGAAGTCCATCGTGATCAGGTCGCCGCGGCGCAGCGGCCGGTCGGTCGGCACGTGGTGCGGGATGGCGCCGTTCGCCCCGCTGGCCACGATGGTGTCGAAGGCCGGCCGCTCGGCGCCGAGCGCGGTCATCCGCGCGTCCAGGGCCGCCGCCAGCTGACGTTCGGTCAGACCCGGCCTGATCAGCGAGAAGGTGTCGGCGATGGCCTGGCAGCTGATCCGGCAGGCGGTGGCGAGCAGCTCGATCTCGGACGGATCCTTGACCGTCCGCAGCTCCTCGATCTTCCGGCCGAACGGGATGACGGTCACGCCCTCGGTCTTGGCGACCAGCTCGGCGTGGCGTTCGACGGTCATCTCGTGCGCCTCGAACGCTACCGTGCGCAGGCCGCGGCTGGCCGTCTCGGCGGCCAGCCGCGGTTCGATGAAGCGCTCGGTGATCAGCTCGACGTCGGGGCAGTCCCGCCGGGCCGCCAGCGTGTACCGCGAGTCCGTGGCCAGCACCGCCGTGCCGTCGGCGGCCAGCAGCAGCGCGGCGTTGGAACTGGCCAGGCCGGTCAGGTAGCGGACGTTGGGGCCGGAGGTGATCAGCGCCGCGTCGGCGCCGACCTCGGTGATCTGCTGTTGCGCCCGGGCCCGGCGCGCGGCGTGAATCTGCGGCATGGCCAGAACTCTACGCGGGCCGCGGCCGCTCAGCGCGGGTACCGGCCGCCGTCCACGGAGATGGTCTGCGCGGTCAGGTACGCGTTCTGGACGACGGCCGCGATCAGGTCCGCGACCTCGGCCGGTGAGCCCAGGCGGCCGACCGGGACGCTTCGCTCGAGCGTGTCCAGCCTCGGGTCGCCGGTGAGCATGTCGGTCGCGATCAGCCCGGGGCTGATCGCGTTGACCGTGATCCCGTGCGGGGCCAGCGTGGCGGCCAGGTTGTGCGTCAGGCCGATCAGCCCGGCCTTGGACGCGGTGTACTGCGGGGACAAGATCCCGCCGAGGAAGGCGGCCACCGAGGACAGGAACACGATGCGCCCGAAGCGCTGCTCGCGCATGTGCGGCGCGGCCGCCTGGGCCAGCAGGAACGGCGCGCGCAGGTTGACGGCCATGTCGTGGTCCCAGGCCGCCACGTCCACGTCGTCCAGGTCCATCCTGATCCCGGTGCCCGCGTTGGCGACCAGCACGTCGGCCGGCCCGAGGCGCTCGGCGGTCTCGGCCACGACCCGCCGGGGCACGTCGGGGTCGGCCATGTCGCCGGACACCACCACGGCGCGCCGGCCGAGCCCGGAGATCTTCCCGGCGACCTCCTCGGCCTCTTCGCGGTGCTGCCCGCAGCCGACGGCCACGTCGGCACCGGCCTCGGCCAGCCGGATCGCGGTCGCCGCCCCGATGCCCCGGGAGGCGCCGGTGACCAGGGCTACCTTGCCGGTGAGATCGGTCATCCGTCGGCCAGGGCGCGAACCTGCTCGATGAGGCGGATCCGGCCCTCGTGGGTGGGCGCCATCGGGGTGACCAGGAGGGTGCTCACCCCGGCCGCGCGGTAGGCGGCGATGCGCTCGGCCACGTAGGACTCGGGGCCGATCAGCGAGGTGTGCTCGACCAGTTCGGCGGGCACCAGGGCCGCCGCCTCGTCCTTGCGGCCGTCCAGGTAGGCGTCCTGGATCGCCTGGGCCTCGGCCTCGTAGCCGAACCGGCGGGCCAGGTCGTTGTAGAAGTTCCGGCCGCGCGCGCCCATGCCGCCGATGTACAGGGCGAGCTGGGGCCGGCTGTGGTCGCGGAGCGGGGTCACATCGTCGCCGATGGCCAGCGCGGCGCTGGCGATCACGTCGAGCGAGCCGAGCGCGGGGTCGCGCTTGGCCGTACCTTCGGCCAGGGCGCCGCCCCACACGCCGGCGGCCTTCTCCGGCAGGTAGAAGATGGGCATCCAGGATTCGGCCAGCTCGGCGGCGAGGGCCACGTTCTTCGGGCCGATGGCGGCCAGCGCGATCGGGATCCGCTCGCGGACCGGGTGGTTGATCAGCTTGAGCGGCTTGCCCAGGCCGGTGCCCCCCTCCAACGGCAGCCGGTAGTACTTGCCCTGGTAGGACAGCCGCTCGCGGCGCCAGACCATCCGGCAGATCTCGATCACCTCGCGGGCCCGGCCGATGGGGGCGTCGTAGGGAACGCCGTGCCAGCCCTCGATGACCTGCGGCCCGGACGCGCCCAGGCCCAGCATGAACCGCCCGCCGGACACATAATCGAGTCCGGCCGCGGTCATCGCGGTCAGCGCGGGCGTGCGCGAATAGAGCTGGAAGATCCCGGAGGCGAGCTGCATCCGCTGCGTCTTCGCCGCGATGAAGCCGAGCTGGCTCACGGCGTCGAAGCTGTACGCCTCGGGCACGAAGACGATGTCGACCCCGGCCTTCTCGAAGTCGGCGAGTTCTTCCACGGTCTCGGCGAAGCCGCCCGCGTAGCTGAGAAACATCCCTATCCGCATATGGGGAGCGTAGCGGCCGTATGGGCGAAGCGCTCCGCGGGGCTCCGCGGGGGCACCGCCGGGACGGCCAGTGGCTATCCGTTCTAGTCACTTAGAGTGTTCATACGATAACATCCCGTCGCCGGACAGGTAGGCCGACGGGCGCTCACAGGGAGTGGCCCGTACGGCGCCGCGCGAAACCGGCCACCAGGTATCTCACATTCGGGGGTATAGCTTCATGCATCGCAAGCTAGTTGTAGCCGCGGCGGGCACCGCTGCCATCATGACCGTGGCCCTCGGCCCGGCCGCCTACGCGGCACCAGCCCATCCGGCGCTCGGCGGCAGGGGGGTATCGTGCGGCGCGGCCGCACTGGCGGCCGCGGTCTCGTCCGCGTACCCCGGCGAGACGCTCTTCCTGTCGCCCGGCTGCGTCTACAAGCTGGACGACACGATCCACGTCGGCAAGGACCTCACCATCGTGGGCGTCGGCGCCACCCTGGAGCGAGCGTCGGATAGCGACTCCTTCAGCCTCATCCAGGTGGACACGCGCGGCGACCTCAC
Source organism: Streptosporangiaceae bacterium (assembly GCA_050011155.1). Lineage (GTDB taxonomy): Bacteria > Actinomycetota > Actinomycetes > Streptosporangiales > Streptosporangiaceae > Palsa-504. The sequence goes on along the minus strand of JBEKJP010000120.1, from coordinate 9,717 downwards.
CGTCCTGTACACGAACTTCCGCGACGGCGGCGGCTCCGGCGACAACTACGGCGGCGCGATCAACGCCGAGCACGGGCGCCTCGACGTGCACGCCAGCAATTTCGAGGACAACATCAGCGCCGAGTACGGCGGCGCGATCTACGTCTACAAGGCCGACGTGGACGTGAGCGACTCCACATTCACCGGCAACACCGCCGACGACGAATACGGGGGTGCGATCTACAACGACGACGGGCACCTGAAGGTAAGCGGCTCCGGGTTCGCCGACAACAACGCCGACGATGGCGGCGCCATCTACAACGAGGACGACACCTCCCTCACCGGGGACACCTTCCGCCAGAACGCGGCCGATGACGGCGCGGCCGTATACAACGACGGCGACCTGACGGTCCGGGGCTCGGAGATGGAGAACAACTCGGCCATCGAGGACGGCGGCGGCCTCTACAACGACCACTGCGCCGACGCCTCGATTTCCGGCGGCGAGATCTCCGGCAACCACGCCGGCGAGAAAGGCGGCGGCATCTACGGCGACAACCACCCGGTCCGGGTCGTGCTGCACGGCACCGAGGTCGCCGACAACACCCCGGACGACCTGGCGAACAACACCAGCGCCCCGGCCTGCGGCGTCTGACCCGCTCCCGCGCGAGGTGCCCGGCCCCCGCTCAGCGGGGGCCGGGCATCGCCCGGCCGGGGCCCCGGATCAGGCAGACACGGATCAGGCAGACACGGATCAGGCGGACACGGCCCGGTAGGCCTGCCGGAGGAGTTCCTCGGAGGGGTGCTCGAGGATGCCCGGGCGGGCCAGGCCGTCGAGCACCACCAGCCGCAGCCGCGCGCCCCTGGCCTTCTTGTCCACCGACATCGCCTCGCGCAGCGACGGCCACGTCCCGGCCGGGTACGCGGTCGGCAGCCCCACGGAGGCCAGGATCTCCCGGTGCAGCGCGACGACCCGCGGGCCGAGGCGGCCGGCCAGCCGGGCCAGTTCGGCGACGTAGACCATGCCGATGGCCACCGCGTGGCCGTGCTTGAACCGGTATCCCTCCACCCGCTCGATGGCGTGGCCGAGCGTGTGCCCGTAGTTGAGGATCTCGCGCAGGCCCTGCTCGTTCAGGTCCTTGGACACCACCTCGGCCTTGACCGCGATGGCGCGCTCGATCAGCTCGCGCGCGTGGGCGCCGTGCGGGACGGTGGCGCCCTGCGGGTCGGCTTTCACCAGGTCGAGGATGACCGGGTCGGCGATGAACCCGGTCTTGATGACCTCGGCCAGGCCGCTGATGTAGTCCTCGCGCGGCAGCGTCTCGAGGGTGACCAGGTCGGCGAGCACTCCGGCCGGGGAGTGGAACGCGCCGACCAGGTTCTTGCCCTCTTGAATGTCGATGGCGGTCTTGCCGCCCACGGCGGCGTCGGCCATGCCGAGCAGCGTGGTCGGGACCAGGACGACCTGGACGCCGCGCAGCCAGGTCGCGGCGACGAAGCCGGCCAGGTCGGTGGTCGCTCCCCCGCCGATGCCGACGATGCAGTCCGACCTGGTCACGTTGTGCCGGGCCAGCCTGGACCACAGGCGGGCGGCGACGTCGACGGTCTTGGCCGCCTCGCCGTCGGGCACGGGCTCGGCGTGCACCTGGTAGCCGGCCGCGGCGAGCGCGCCGCAGGCCGGGCGGGCGATCTCGCCGAGACCTTCGGCGTGGATGACCACGACGGTGCGGGCCCCCTCGGGCACCAGGCCGGGCAGTTCGCTGAGCACGCCCACGCCGACGACCACCGGGTAGGGCTGGCTGCCGTCCGACGGGATGACGTCGATCCTGGTGGCGGTCATTTCCGCGGAACCCATTTCTGCGTGACTTCGGCTGCGATCCGGTCGGCCAGCTCGTCCGGGTCCAGATCATCGGTGGGTACGGCGATCGTGGCGAGCCGGGTGTAGATCGCGTCACGTTCGCCCAGCATGGTGCGCAGCTGGCCGCGGGGGTTGCCGGGCACCACCACCCGGGGCCGGTCGAGCCCGATCCGCCGGGCGACGGTGCCGAAGTCCGCGGACAGGTACACCACGGGCAGGCCGTCGAGCAGGTCCTCGATGCCGGGGTCCAGGATCGCGCCGCTGCCGAGGGCCAGCACCCCGCCGCGGGCGCGCAGCACGCCCTGCCCGCCGAGGGCCCGCGCGACGGCCGCCCGCTCCAGGTCGCGGAAGGTGTCCTCGCCGTTCTCGATGAAGATGTCCGCGACCGGCTTGCCCGCGGCCACGCCGACGTCGGCGTCGGTGTCGGTGAACTCCACCCCGAGCCGGTCCGCGAGCAGCGGCCCGACCGCGGACTTGCCCGCGCCGGGCGGTCCGATCAGCACGACGGCGGGGCCCCTTTTGGCCTCGCGGGCTGGTGCGGTCAAGAGATCACCAGCGCCTTGAGGTAGCTCTCGGCGTTGCGGCGCATCTCGTCGGCCGAATCGCCGCCGAACTTCTCTACCGCCGCCTCGGCCAGCACCAGCGCCGCCATCGCCTCGGCGACGACGCCCGCCGCGGGTACCGCGGTCACGTCGCTGCGCTGGTTGATCGCCTTGGCCGGCTCGCCGGTGCTGACGTCGATGGTGTCCAGGGCGCGCGGCACGGTCGAGATCGGCTTCATCGCCACCCGCAGCCGGATCACCTCGCCGGTGCTCATCCCGCCCTCGATGCCGCCGGCCCGGTTGGTGCGCCTGCTCACGCCGCGCTCGGTGGCCTCGATCTCGTCGTGGGCCACCGAGCCGCGCCGGCCCGCGGTGGTGAAGCCGTCGCCGACCTCGACGCCCTTGATGGCCTGGACCGACATCAGCGCGCCGGCCAGCCGGGCGTCGAGCCGCCGGTCCCAGTGGGTGAAGCTGCCCAGGCCCGGCGGCAGCCCGAAGGCCAGCACCTCGACGACGCCACCGAGGGTGTCGCCCGCCTTCTTGGCCGCGTCGACCTCGGCCACCATGGCCTGGCTGGTGACCGGGTCGAAGCAGCGCACCGGGTCGGCGTCGATGGCGGCGGCGTCCTGCGGGCCCGGGATGAGGCCAGCGGGGGCGCTCACCTCGCCGAGCGCCACCACGTGGCTGAGGATCTCGGCCCCGAGGACCTGGCTGAGCAGGCGCCGGGCCACCTCGCCGAGGGCGACCCGCGCGGCGGTCTCGCGCGCGCTGGCCCGTTCGAGCACGGGGCGGGCGTCGGCGTGGCCGTACTTCTGCATCCCGGCTAGGTCGGCGTGACCGGGCCGCGGCCTGGTCAGCGGCGCGTTCCTGGCCTGCGCGGCCAGCGTCGCGGCGTCCACAGGGTCGGGCGACATGACCGTCTCCCACTTGGGCCATTCGGTGTTGGCCACCCTGATCGCGACCGGGCCGCCGAGCGTGCGGCCGTGCCGGACGCCGCCGGTGAGCTCGACCTCGTCGCGCTCGAAGGTCATCCGCGCGCCGCGGCCGTACCCGGCGCGCCTGCGGGCCAGCGCGGCGGCGACGTCCTCGGTGCTGACCCGCACCCCGGCGGGCACGCCCTCGCAGATCGCGACCAGCGCGCGCCCGTGTGATTCACCTGCGGTCAGCCAGCGGAACATGGTCCCGATCCTATGGCGTCACGGGCCACGCTCAATTCGATGCCCCGGCGCAGCCGGGCCGCCAGGCAGCCCGCGATACGGCTGGCCACGCGGTTCACGGCCGACTGCCAGTCCTCTCCGGGTTCTACGGGCTCTCCGGGTAGGTACAGCCGAACGGCGAGGTCGGCGGCGGCGGTTCCGGCGGCGAGGCCGAAACCCGTGATCAGCGGCTCGGCGGCCACGGCCGCCTCGACCTCGGCGCGCACGTCCGGATCCTCGTGGGCGGGCGGGACCGGCTGCCCGGCGGCGAGGGCCGCCAGCCGGGCGCCCTCGACCGCGAGCGGCACCGGGCCGGCCACGTCGATCACCACGGCGCAGCCGTCGGTGACGGCGGCGCGCCACACCCGGGCGGCCTCGGCCGGGACCGGGCGGGCGTTGCGGCGCCACCGGGCCAGGGCCTCGACGCCGGTGAACGCCAGCACGGCGGGCCTGCCGTCGTTCCCGATCAGCGTGGGCAGCACCATCTCGCTGTTCTTGTCGCCCGCTGTCTTTTCAATCGCTGCCTTTTCGCCGGCGGCGGCCGGACCGTCGGCCAGGACCGCGACCACGGGAACGAGCAGCCGCGCCTCGGCCAGCGCGGCCAGCGCCGCCTGCTCGCTGCCCTGGCCGGCCTGGTAGGCGGCCAGGGCCGCGGTCACTCGCGGGTCGGTGTCGCCGTGGTCGTGGCGGAACTGCTGGCCGCCTGGGTTCAGATGCCCGGACACCCCCACGACCCTACGCCACGGGGCGACCAGACCCGTCACTACCCGGCTGCGGTTACGCCACATGGTCATATTGCCATCGCGTAGAGTAATGAATTCTCTGAATGAGCCGCTTTCCGGCCAATGATCGTCACGAACTCGGCACAATCGGATGGAGCCGGGGTAGTCATGCGCTTGCGCACGCGCACGGAAAGGAGCCTGGGTGACCCAGCCCGAGCGACTCGCCGCGATCGCACCGGGCACGCCGATGTGGAAGGCCGTGCCGCCACGCCTGGTCGGCCCGTACCTGACCGGGCAGCGCACGGTGCTGGCCGGTTACGTCTACCGGGCCCAGGACGTTCGTTTCCACAACCCCGCCGAGGCCTACCTCGCGCTCAGCCTGGGCTGGGAAGACTCAGAATTCACGCCGCACATGAGCGAGATCTACCTAGTAGCCTGGCTGGCCCGGGCGATGGACGGCTACGCGCCGGCCACCGGTCACGGCGTCCCCGAGTTCTACATCGAGCCCATCGCGATCCCGGTCGGGGCGGGCATGTGCCGTCTCGGTCCGGACGGGGAGCAACTGGTGGCCCGCTACGACGGGCTGGCCTGGCAGCGGATGGAGCCCTAAGCCATGCGATACCGGCTCATGGCCACCTACCTAGGCGTCCCCTACTACGCCGGGCTCGGCCCCGACGGCAACGAGGCGACGCTGTTCTCCCCCGCCCCGCCGCCGGACGAACTCGGCTTCGCACCCGCGGGCGGCTGCTGGCGCAAGCAGGTCGCCGTGCCCGACCTCGACGCGCTGTGGCAGTCGCGCCTGACCGGCGAGTACCGTGGCGAGCCCTGCCTGGTCCTCGATGATCTGGGTGACCGGCTGCACATCGCCTACCAGGGACGCGATCCGGCCCGGGCCAGGCAACTCGGCTACTGGGAGATCGACCGGGAGGTCTTCGAGGTCGTGGTGGCCCGGCCGGACGTCACCGGCCTGACCGAGGAGCGGGTGGACTACCCGCTGCAGGCGGCCATGTTCCCGCCGTCGAACCGGGATCCTGGGATCCCGCCCCGGCCGGAAGCCCATGGCCGCGGCGCGCAGGCACCCGGCAGTGCCGTGTTTCCCCCCGTGTCCTCGGTTTCCCCGGTGTCCTCCCCCGGGTCCGCCGTCATGCCGCCCGCGGCCGAGCGGACCAGCCCGCTGCGGGTGGTGCCGCGGTCCGGCCCGCAGCCGGTCCCCGGCTACGCCGAGGCTGACCGCGCGCGGCGGACGCCGGACCGGGCGGCGGCCTGGCACGGCTCGCCCGAGACCGAGCCCTGGTCCCCACCTCCTCCGCCGCCGCCGCGGCCGGAACCACGCTCCGAGCCCCGGACGGATCCGCGCTCCGATCCCCGGACGGATCCTCGCTCGGATCCGCGGCGGGAGTTCCGGGCTGAGCCCTGGCCGCGGGCCGAGGCCGGGTCCGAGCCGAGGCCGACGGCCGGGCGGCGCGCCGGGCGCCGGGACCGGGTACCGCAGTCGGTGTTCGGCGAACTGCTCAGCCTGGCCGCCATCCCCCACTCGGCTTACGCGGTCGACGAGGAGGTTCCGGGCGCGATGTGCCTGGTCAAGGCCGATGGCGGCTTCGAGGTGTTCAGCCGGACCGATGACGCGCGGCTGGATGTCCGCTTCTTCGAGGACGAGGAGGCGGCGTACTTCTACCTCTTCGGCGTCCTGGCGTCCGAGGCGGTGCGCAGCGGGCGGCTGCAGCCCGGCCAGCCCGGCCCGGTCAACGGGCATGCCAACGGCTCCCGTGGTCCCAGGAACCCCACGGCCCCCACAGAAAACATTTCGAAGTACTTACCGGGCCGGAAGTTACCCAAATCCGCACCTCCTCCAGTTATGGTTAATTAGCCGACGGGGCTGACGGTCCCCCGCTCCCCAAGCAGCCCCGTCGGCCTCCTACCGGGGGGTTCTCAATGGGATTTGGCACCACGTAATAATCCCGTTTTCAATATGTGACGCGAGCCAATTCCCTTCACTTCAGGCGCGTTAGTATTCGGGCGCCCAGGTGGTCCCGGTATTGTGGCGGACGTGGCTGAGGCGAGCACCGAGCTCACGGTGACCGCAGGGGTAGCCAGTCTGGCTGTCCGAGACCTGCTGCGCGGGATCCGCCGCAACGGCCGGGTGCTCGCGGCCCTGCCGCAGGCCATCTACCTGGAGTTCGCCGACCCGGTGCCGGAGCCACGAGTGATCACGGTCTCGCCGCCGGACGCCATCAGGCTGCCGAATGCGATCATCGCCGGCCCGTGGGAACCCCGGTCCGGTGGCCTGGAGGACGGTTCCACGGAGTGCTGGGCGGGCGGGAGCCGGGTGATGGCAGCGGGCCTCGATATCCGGATCGTCCGCTGGTGGGATCCCTCGCCGGTCTTCGCCCCGCTTTCCCGGGCCCGGCTCGACCACGGCTCGGGCGTTCTCGCCCGGCTCTACGCCGCGGCGGAGCACGCGCCGGGGCTGGCCGGCCAGGACGGCCCCGGACAGCTGGCGGCGTGCTGCGCGAGCGGCGACCTAGCCGGCGCCGTCGAGGCGGCCGAGCACCTGGTGGGCCTAGGGCCCGGGCTGGTGCCGAGCGGCGACAGCGTGGTCAGCGGCGTGCTGCTCGCACTGCGGCTGCTGGGCGGGGCTATCTCCGGCGGGACCCGCGCGGTCTGGCTGGCGAACTGGCTCAGCGCGGCGGTGACCAGCGACGCGGCCCAGCGGACGACCACGCTGGCGGCGTCGCTGCTGCACTGCGCGGCCAAGGGCCAGGCCGCGGCCGAGGTATCGGCCGTACTGCTCGGGATGGCGGGCCAGGAGCCGCTCGAGCCGGCCGCGTCCCGGCTGCTCGCCTCGGTTCAGGGCGTCGATCTCGCCTGGGGTGTGGTGGCAGGCTGCCGCGCGGCTCTTCTTTTGTCCGTATCCTGAGCCGTGTGATCATCCCGTTGACCGGAGTGCAATACGAGATCGAAGGCGGCCATTACCGCGCCACGGTGACCGAACTCGGCGCCGGGCTGCGCGAGCTGACCTTCCGCGGTCGGCCGGTCCTGGCCGGCTACGAGGCCGACGAGCTGCCGCCGGCTGGCGACGGCCAGCTGCTGGCCCCCTGGCCCAACCGGGTAGACGGCGGTCGGTACGTCTTCGGCGGCGCCGAGTACCAGCTGGCCCTGACCGAGCCCGCCCGGGAGAACGCCATCCACGGGCTGACCCGGTGGATGGCGTGGACGGCCGTCCAGCAGTCCCCCAGCTCGGTCCGGCTGCGCAGCGCCCCGCACGGGCAGCAGGGCTACCCGTTCTGCGTGGAGATCGACGCCGAGTACCGCGTGGATCCGGACACCGGGCTCCAGGTGACCGTGACGGCGCGCAACCGGGGCAGCCGGGCCGCGCCCTACGGCACCGGGTCGCATCCGTACGTGACGGTCGGGACGTCCTCGGTCGACGGGTGCGAGCTGACCCTCCCGGCCGGGTCCTGGCTGCCGATGGACGACCGCGGCATCCCGTCAGGTCCGCCGGAGCCTGTCGACGGCACCGAGTACGACTTCCGCCAGCCCCGGGTCATCGGCGGCACCCGGCTGGATCACGCGCTCACCGGGCTGAGCCGGGACGGCGACGGCCGCGCCTGGTCCTACCTGGCGGCCGGCGGGAACGGTCCCCGGGTGGGCCTGTGGGCCGGTGACGGCTACGGGTGGCTGCAGGTCTTCACCGGCGACCCGCTGGGCCCCGGCCGCCGCCGCAAGGCGGTGGCCATCGAGCCGATGACCTGCCCGCCGAACGCCTTCGTGACCGCCGACGACCTGCTCGTCCTCGAACCGGGCGAACGGGTCACCCACTCCTGGGGGATCCAGGCCTTCTGACGTCGCGGCCGGCGATGCGATCCAGGTCGGCGGGGGTGTCGATGTCGTCGGGGCGGCCGGTGTCGCCGCATTCGACCAGCGTGGCCAGGTCCGGGTGGGTACGCAGGAAGGCCCGGGCGCCCTGGTCCCCGGTCGCGGTCTCGATGACCTCCGGCCAGTGCTCGCGGGCCAGGAGGACGGGGTTACGGGGCTTGCCCTCGTAGGCGGCGACCGCCACGGTGGCGCCGGCCTGGTAGGCGGCGATCAGCCGTGCGACCGCCTCCGGGCCGACCAGCGGCTGGTCGGCCAGCGCGATCACGGCCGCCCCCACGCCGGCATCCGCCAGGGCGCGCAGGGCGGCGCGCAGGGACGATCCCATGCCGGTGCGCCAGCCGGGATTGTGCACCGTCAGCACATCGTCGAGTGCGACCGGCGCCGCGCCGGTCACGACCAGGACCGGATCGGCGCCGCCGGCCCGCAGCAGGCCGGTGCCGCGTTCGGCCAGGGTCTGCCCGCCCAGCGTGACCAGCGCCTTCGGCTGGCCGAAGCGGGAGCCTGCCCCGGCGGCGAGCAACACCCCGGCCACCCTCGTGATCATGGTTCCCAAGCGTATGTAACGACGCTGGTAACATCCTCAGATCGGGAGTGATGGTGCCAATGACAACGCGGAATCCGGTTCCGGGCGATATCGATACGACCCGGCCGAACGTCGCCCGGATTTACGACTACCTGCTGGGCGGCAAGGACAACTTCACCGTCGACCGGGAGGCGGCCAAGCTGCTGCTCGAGGCGTCGCCGGACATAGCGGGCATCGTCCGCGACAACCGGTCGTTCATCGGCCGGGTGGTCCGCTACCTGGCGGGCGAGGCCGGCATAAGGCAGTTCATCGACCTCGGGGGCGGCCTGCCGACCCAGACCAACGTGCACCAGATGGCCGAGGCGGTCACGCCGGAAGCCCGGGTGGTGTACGTCGACAACGACCCGGTGGTCTGGTCGCATGGCCAGGCCCTGCTCGCCCACGGCGAGCAGGTCGCGATGGTCCACGCCGACCTGCGCGAGCCGGCCGCGGTGCTGGGCCATCCGGAGGTGCTCGCCCTGATCGACCTGGACCGGCCGGTGGCGGTGATGTGCGCCGCCGTCCTGCACTTCGTGCCCGATTCCGACGAGCCGCACCGGATCGTCGCCGAGTACCGTGACCGGCTGGCGGCGGGCAGCTTCGTGGCCATCAGCCACGGCAGCACCGGCTTGACGGAGGATCACGACCAGGTCGTCGACGGCGTGACGAGCGTCTACCGGCAGGCGTCGGCGCAGCTGCACGTCCGCTCGCGGACGGACGTGCAGCGGTTCTTCGACGGTTTCGACATGGTCGAGCCGGGCGTGGTCTGGATCAACGAGTGGCGGCCAGAGCCGGGCGTCCCGGCCGCGGGACAGCCCCGGTCGCTGCTCGGCGGGGTGGGTCGCAAGCCCTAAGCCGACGAACTGGTGGTGGATGCGGCCTTCGGTGTCGGTCAGGGCCTGGCCGGTGCCGCCCCAGCGCAGCTGGATCAGCTCGGCCGCGATCGACACCGCCGTCTCCTCCGGCGTCCGGGCCCCCAGGTCCA
>JBEKJP010000119.1:0-25186 GCA_050011155.1 Streptosporangiaceae bacterium | reverse complement strand
GAAGCCGCGGAGGACGCCGAAGCCGCGGAGGACGCCGCGATCCGCGGCGCGGTGCAGCGGGCCGTAGAACGGGCCGTCGGGGTGTCGGCGGTGGATGTCGGCCGGACCGCGGACCGGCTGCGCGTCGATATCCGCGCCGTCCGGCCGATCCTGGTGGCCGGTCAGCGCGGCGAAGAGGCCGACCGGCTGCGCGGCGAGCTGGAGGAGCTAACCGGCAGGCGGGTGCGGCTGGACATCAGGGAGGCACCCGCTCCGGAGTAGACCTGCGGGCGCCCGCATCGTGAGCTGGCCGCCGCGGTCAAGGCGGCGGCCAGCATTCTTTGCGAGCTATTCGATGACCTCGGTCTTGATCGTGGCGCCGTGCTCGTCCCGGTACCGGGCCTGGATCCGGTCGCCGTCGAGGTCGAAGACCGCGAAGCCGAACGTCGCCCACCGCTGCCCGCCGGAGGTGACGTACCCGGTCGGCTGCCAGGCCCAGGGCGCCGGAGGGCGGTCGGCGGCGGTGTGCGTCTGGAGCACCGGCACCCCGCCGTGGCCGATGCAGCGCGGGAACTTGACGCCCTGGGTCGCCTCGAGACCCACGCAGCGGTGCTCGTGGCCCCACCACCAGGCGGTGACCCGGCCGCTGCCGAGCACCGGCCCGAGCTTGGCCGTCAGCACCGGGCCGATGTCGTCGTGGTCGTAGACCGTGGCGAGCTGATGGTGGCTCAGCAGGACCAGCTTGCGGTCCGAGGCCTGGGCCACCTGCGCGACGTACTGTCCCTGCGGGTCCTCCAGGACCGCCGCGGCCCCCTTGGTCAGCACGTCGGTATCCCACGAGGTGTCCAGGCCGACGAACTCCCAGCCGGGCGCGGTCAGCCGGAAGAAGCTGGTAGAGGCGCCATCGGCCGAGTGCTGCCGCGCGAACCGCGGGTCGGCGAGCAGCGTGTCGTAGTACCCGTAGCCGCCGCTGTACATGTCGTGGTTGCCGTTCAGCGACCACGACGTCACGCCCGCCCGGGCCTGGGCCGGCGTGACCGGCCAGAGGTCGAGCACGTGCCGCTGCACCTCCTCCGGCAGCCCCGAGTAGTACACGTCGCCTAGGTGGATCACGTGCGCCTCGTGTCCCTCCGCCAGCGCGCCCGCCACCTCCTCGGCCATGAACTTAGCCACGGCCCGCGCCCGGGGCAGCCCGGTACCCCAGTCGCCGACCACGACGAGCCGCGCCGAGGCGGCGATCGCGTGCTCGGCCGGCTTGGGGTTGAACCGGTGGTTGCCCTTGGCCAGATGCTCGAGCATCGATTCCGCGATCTTGGTCACCCAGTCCGGGTCGTCGGGCCCGAAGTTCCCCCGGTGCAAGAGGCCCTCGACGATCTCGACGATCTTCGCCCAGAGCCCCGGGCGCCCGGGTGGCTGGTCCGGCACGCCCCGCTCGCGCAGCGCCGACTCCACCGCACTCTGCACCAGGCTCACGGCCGGGTCCCTCGCCAGGTAGGGAGCATCGGCGCCGGCCACGGTGCCCGACGACGGCTCGACCCGGTCGGCGGCGGTCAGCGCCGCACTCACCTTGTCCGCCGGGCCGCCCGAACCAGGAATCGCCGCCGCCGCCTGCGCCACCGAATCACTCAGCGCGCTATTCGCCAACTGCTGGCGAACGGCTTCCACGTACCGCCCTACCGAATCGCGGTCGTACGCCTGCCTCCTCATCGGCCACCTCCGCAGCCCAACATAGCCGCGTCCCCACCCCGCCGGCCAGGCACGCCCACCACCCCGGCCCGCGCCCCGAGCCGCAGACCTCCCCGCACCCCGAGCCCCCTCACCCCAGGACCGCTCACCCTCACCCCAGGACCGCCCATCCTCACCCCAGGACCGCTCACCCTCACCCCAGGACCGCCCATCCTCAGATGCTTGACAAATCAAGCAAAATTGCTTACTATAATAAGCGAAGTGGCAGGTCAAGCGGCCTGGCCCGTCGGCCTGACCAGCTCAGCGCAGTTAGGTCGGGCGGCCCGGCGCGGTCAGGCAAGACTGCGCGGCGGATCAAGTAAGCCCGCCGCGCAGTCGATTCGAGCGACCACGCCTAGTTGAAGGTGTTGGTCTGCGTGTTGTAGTTGCCGACCTGCACGCCCTGGGCGTTCCTCAGGTCGATCCCGGCCACCGACGAAGCGCCATTGCGAACCTGGTCCAGTTCGGCCAGCACCGCCTTAAGCAGCGCCGCGAACTGGGAGTCGCCCTCGGCCGCTTCCTCGATCGCGTCGTTCACCCGCCGGATCGTGCGGTCACTAGGCTGCTGGCTCTCGATGGCTTCGATTTCCAGTTTCTCGATCGCCGGATCGGTGCCCAGCTTCGCAGCGATGACTTCGTGCAGGCGGTCCAGGCCCGCGTCCATCACCTCGTCGGTCTCCTTATCCAGCCGTGCACCTGCCCGCTTGGCCTTCCGCACCGCCCACGCCACCAGATACCCAGCCACCAATTCCAGCCCGACCATGAGTCCCTCCTCAGATTCCGCCGCGACCCCTGCTCGGATCCCCGCCGCCAGGCCACCCGCTCACCCGTCCGGGTCACCCAGCGCAGGATCAGCATGCGGGCCCAAGGCAGCCCTGGGCAAGCCGAGCGCTCGCGCAAAATCTCGCCATCCGCGGCGATGGCACCCACTCCGTTCGGAAGCCTTATGCACTCGAGCCCGCCCTCGCCCCCGCACGCCCCGGCCGTTGTGCCTCGGCTAGCGGTTTCATGATCGCGGGCAGTTCCGGCCTATTTTCGACCGTTTCTGCCCGCGATCATGAAATGCGGCTATATGCAAATCCCAGTCGTCCCTAAAACCACAAGCATTGCGAGTTTCATGATCGCGAACGATTTTGTACCCATCCCGGGGATAAGATCCTTCGCGATCATGAAACGCCTGAATTAGTGTCACCCGCGAGAGTCACACTCGTCTCATCAACCTCGCATTCTCGGGAACTTCATGGGCTATCGGGTGAGTTGCGGCCCTGCCGAATTATCGTGGGTACTTACCCCCCGCTTCTCGCGGGTTGTTATCCGGGTTGCGGGCCGTCCCGCAACCTGTGTGACCTGTGAGATACGGGTGGCTCCTGCGCCCGCCGCCAGGCCGGACTGAACATGGTGAAACCGGGATTCCAGCGCGTTCAAACGCGGTGGAACCCGGGTTTCATGGACGTTTCCCATTCGGGATCCGTCCCCTTCATGGGGGTAAGTGCCCGCAATCCGTTGGTTGCCCCGTTGCGGATCGTGGACGATATCGCGGTTACGATCGTGCGCGCGGGTGCAGGCTGGCGACCAGGTAGGCGACACCGAACGGGTCGTCGCGATAGAGCACTTCCGTCACCAGAGCGTCATTCGGTATCGCGCCGGCTAGCACCTGCCAGGCCGGGCGGCCGGTGGCCATCAGGTCGCGGGCCAAGGCCTCGTCCAGTTTGAGCAGAGCCCCGGGTCGCCCGTCCCGGACCGCCTGCTCCACCTGCGCGTCGAAGGGCTCGGCGCGCGGATCCAGGTGACCTGGCGCCTTCAGGCTGCGACGGGCACTTCCGTCTCCCATGACGAGCATCGCCATCCGGGTCGCCCCGACGGCGAGTTCGGCGCCCAAGGCGGCACACGCACTCGTCACCTCGTCCGCGCTCACCGCGAGCAGCCGCCGCGGCCCGCGATATCCGGCTTGGTCCAGCAGCATGGCCCCGAGGCCGAGCGACAACGGCAGCGAACCGCGCCCCGAACCGCCAGAAGCCGCCCCAGGAGCGAAAGCCGTCGAGTCGAGCACCCCGTCCGGCTCCCATTCACCGGTCGCGACAGCAGGCCCGACCACCACCACCGTCTCGGGATCCTCACCCAGCAGCCGCGCCACCGCCTCGGCGCACGCCGCGCGCAGCTCTGGCAGCACCACGTCGCGGCCGGTCAGCGCCGGATGCAGCAGCGGGGGAGAGGCGCAAAGCGCCGCCGCCACGATCACGCCAGCCCCCAGACGAACACGATCACGCCAGCCCCCAGAAGATCACGATCACGCCAGCCCCCAGAAGGTCACGCCAGCCCCCGCACCACGCGCGCCGGCATGATGTCACCCTGGATGGCCGAAACGGTATCCAGCACCTGCCGCGTCTGGAGCACCTCGTGCGCCCGGAACACCCGCGCCCCGAGCCACGCGCTGACCGCCGTCGCGGCCAGCGTCCCGGCCACCCGCTGGTCCACCGGCAGATCCAGCGCCTCGCCGACGAAATCCTTGTTCGACAGCGACACCAGCACCGGCCAGCCCGTGGCAACAAGCTCGCCCAGCCGCCTGGTGATCTCCAGCGAGTGCCAGGTGTTCTTGCCGAAGTCGTGGGCCGGGTCGATCAGGATCCGGTCCGGAGCCACCCCCGCCGACACCGCCCGGGCGGCCAACCCCAGCGTCACGTCCAGCACATCCTGCACCACGTCGGAAAAGGCCACCCGGAACGGCCTGGTCCGCGGCGGCACCCCGCCCGCGTGCGAGCAGACCAGGCCGGCACCGTAAGAAGCCGCCACCGACGCCAGCTCGGGATCCCAGCCACCCCACGTGTCGTTGAGCAGGTCCGCGCCCGCCGCGCAGGCCTCCCGGCCGACCTCGTGCCGCCAGGTGTCCGCGCTGATGATCAGGTCCGGGTAGGCGTCGCGGACGGCCGCGATGAACGGGACGATGCGCCGGATCTCCTCGCGCACGTCCACGTCGTCGGGCGGTTTGGCGGGCACGCCGCCGATGTCGAGGATGTCCGCGCCCTCGGCCACCACCTCGTGCACCCGGTCCATCGCCGCCGCCGGGTCCCAGGTCAGGCCGGGCCGGTAGAACGAGTTGGGCGTCCGGTTGACGATGGCCATCACCAGCCGCCGCTCCGGCCCGACGACGTGGCGCCCCAGCCGCAGCACCCCAGGGGCGCTCACTCGGCCCTGCACGCGAACCGCGGCCGCCCAGTACCGGGCACCCCGCTCGCGGGCGGCCGTTCGTCCATGGGCACCGGCCGCGAACGCTGCCGCATCTCACCGTCCAAACGGTCGAACTGCTCGAGCGTGTCTCCCGGTATCAACCGGTGCGGCCCGCCGCGGCGCCGGGCCGCCACCGCGAGCAGTTCGGCCGCCATCACCGCCAGGTCGTGGTTGGCCTGGTGCTTGTGCGCCCGCGAGCCCAGGTCGACCTGGGCCAGCGCGTCCAGCCCGTGCCGCGACGTGGTGTCGAGCAAAGCCGCCAGTTCCACCCCGTACCCCACCGGAACGTGCAGCGACTCCATCAGCGATCGCCGGGCGGCCCACTCCCCGGCCAGCGGCTGCACCACCCCGGCCAGGTGCGGCCACCACAAGCTCAGCAGCGGGCGGGCTACCAGCTCGGTGACCCGGCCCCCCTCGGTCGAGGTCGAGCCGTCCGCCTCGGTCCGCACCCGCGCGTAGAACCCTTTAACCAGTTGCACAGAAGGCTCGGCCAGCAGCGGCCCGAGTAGCCCGGTGACGAAGTGCGGCCCCCACTGCGTCAGGTCGGCGTCCACGAACACCACCAGGTCACCCCGGGTGACAAGCAGCGACTTCCACAGCGCCTCGCCCTTGCCAGGAAAAGAACCCAGCGACGGCGCGATATCCCTGGCCCGGTGCACCACCGCGCCCGCCGCCGCAGCCGCGACGCCCGTCCCGTCGGTGGAGTCGGAATCGATGACGACCAGCTCGTCCACCAGCGGCGCGTCCGCGACCAGGGCCCGGTGCAGCGGGCCGACCACGCTCGCCACCGTGGCTTCTTCGTTCCGGGCCGGAATGACCACGCTGACTTCAACGCCCGAGCTCTGCTTCAGCTCCAGCAGCCGGGCGAGCGGCCATTCCCGCCAGTGCGTGGTGCGCCGCCGGTACCAATCCTCGGCGCGTTGGTCCATGAGCGCCAGGTTACCTACTACGCCTTCCCCGTCCGGGCCGGGTCCCACCCGAAGTAGCGCTGGCCCAGCCGGAGGACATCTTCGCTCGTGAGCGAGTCGATATCAGCGCGGACGTCGGCCACGACCTTGGCGGCCACGTCGGTGGCGTGCTTCTCGGCGTAGGCGACCCACTGGTGGGACGCGTTCGCCTTGCCGTACCCGTGGCCGAGCAGCAAAATCGCCCCGGCCGGAGCCAGCGCCTCGGTGATCTCGCGCCAGTAATCCGGGTTACCCGCCTCGTACGTACCATCCGGATTTCCCGCCTTGTGCGAGATTTCACGCGAGTGGCCCTCGGGGTCCACGTCGACCACCCGCTCGGGTCTTTCGCCTGGTGAGGTGTCGGTCGGGTAGAGCCGGGTACGGTGGAAGTCAATCGCGGCCACCACGTTTTTCCCGCGGACCGCCTGATCGTCCCAGATGTGCCTCCGCGCGGAGTCTCCGGTGTGCTCAGCCATCATCAGCTCCTGCCCGTCACGGCCAATCGTAGCGGCGGCGCCACCGCTGGCCCCGGCGGGTCGGCCACTCTATCCTGAGATCTCCTCTAGGAGCTTGAGCAGGGACTGACATGCGGATCGCGGTACTCGGAGCCGGGTCGTGGGGCACGACCGTCGCCTCGCTGCTGGCCGGCCATAACGACTGCACCGTGTGGGCCCGCGACCCCGAGCTGGCCCGGGAGATCTACGAGCGTGACGCCAACTCGCGCTACCTGCCCGGGTTCGCGCTGCCGTCGAACCTGAAGGCCACCGCCGACCTGGAAAAGGCCGTCCACGACATCGACCTGCTGGTGGTCGGCGTGCCCACGCACGGCTTCCGGGCTATCCTCCAAGACGTTCGTCCCCATCTGCGCCCCTGGATCCCGGTCGTCAGCCTGGCCAAGGGCTTCGAGCGCGGCTCGCTGCTGCGGATGACCCAGCTCATCGAGGAGGAGCTGCCGGGCCATCCGCCCGCCGCCCTGACCGGGCCGAACCTGGCCAAGGAGATCATGGCCGGCCAGGCCGCCGCCAGCGTCATCGCCACCGAGGACCTAGCCGTCGCCCGGGCCCTGCAGCAGGTCATGCAGCGCGGCCTGTTCCGCATCTACACCAATGACGACATCATCGGCTGCGAGCTCGGCGGGGCGTTCAAGAACGTGGTGGCGATCGCGACCGGCATCGCGCAGGGCCTGGGCGTGGGCGACAACACCCGAGCCGCGGTCGTCTGCCGCGGCCTGGCCGAACTCACCCGGCTCGGCGTGGCCATGGGCGGCGAGGCGGCCACCTTCGCCGGCCTGGCCGGCCTGGGCGACCTGATCGCCACCTGCATGAGCCCGCTGAGCCGCAACCGCACACTCGGCGAGCAACTCGGCGCGGGCCGGACACTGGAGGAGATCCTCGGTGCGACCCGCAGCGTGGCCGAAGGCGTCGGCACCGCGTACACCATCCACGAGCTGGCCGGAAAGCACAAAATCGAGATGCCGGTCTGCCGCGAGGTCTACCGCGTGCTGACCGGCGCGATCCCCGCCGCCGAGGCCTACCGCGGGCTGCGCATCCAACCGGGCCACGAACGGGATCCGGGGTGAGCCGCCGTGGCTGAGTGGTGGCCCTTCGACCGCGTCCGGGCCGCGGCCCAGTCCCTCGGCCTGCCCACCCCCGGTATCTTGCCGGGCGACCCGTTCTCCATGCTCGTCGACGCGGCCCGGGCCTTCCTGGTCGGGAAGAAGCGCACGATCAGCTTCGGCGGCGACGAGCTGACCATGACGCTCACCGACGTATCCATCTCCGGATCCGACGTCGCCCGGCTGGTGGGCCAGTACGGCCAGGTCCGCTTCACCGCGCGCGACGTCACCTGGGGCGATCACGAATTCGAGAGGCTGGAAGTCCAGGTCAGGAACGTCCACCTGCGGCCCGGCACCCGGCCGCTGCTGGTGGTCGCGCCGGTGCTTGTGCAGGCGTTCGTCACCGTCGCGGCCGCGTCCCGCTTCCTGGCCTCGGTGTCCTCCCGGCTCGAGCTGACCGTAGCGGACGGCGTCCCGCAGGTCGCCGTGGCCGGCGCGCCGTGGCTGCGGCTCGAGGTGGAGACCGGCGCGGGCGGCGAGTCGCTGCGGGTCCAGCCGCGCGCGCTGCGCCTGTTCGAGCAGCGGCTGGCCCTGTGGTCCCCGGCCTTCCACCTGCCGGTGCCGTCGCTGCCCAGCGGCATCGTCCTGACCTCGGTCGGAGCCGCCCCCGGCGGCTTCATCGTGCACGGCATGCTGAGCGAATGGCAACGGTCCGTAGCCCGCGAGGACCTCGATCACCTGCTGGCCGTAATCCGAGGCATCTAACGAACGGGGTTGCTGCCACGCCATCCCGCCCCCGCGCGCCTCACCGGACCTAGGCTGACCCCCGGACGCGGATCATGCCTTCCTGGATGACCGAGGCGACCAGCGTGCCGGACCGGTCGAACAGCAGGCCGCGGCACAGCGCCCGCGCGCCGGCCGCCCAGCTGCTGCTCTGGTCGTAGAACAGCCAGTCGTCGAACCGGAACGGCGCGTGGAACCAGACCGCGTGGTCCAGGCTGGCCGCCATGATCGGGCGGCCGCCCGTGGCCGCGCCGTGCGGCGGCAGCGACGAGGAGATCAGGAACAGGTCGGACACGTAGGTGACCGCGGACACGTGCACCAGCGGGTCGTCCGGCAGCGGCTGGCGGGACCGGACCCAGAAGCGCTGCCGGGGCGGTCCCTTCTCGCCGCGCATGATGGTCAGCCAGGCCGGCCCGTCGGCCTCGGGGAAGCGGACCTCGACCGGGAAGCGCCGCAGGAACTCGTCGTACCAGGTCTGAGCGGCGGGAGCCACCGGGGCGGCCGGCGCCGACTCGCCGGGACCCGGCGCGTCCAGCCGCGGGAACTGGTACGCGGGGCCGTCCTCGGGCGCCTGGAACGAGGCCGCGAGGCTGAAGATCACCTCGCCGTGCTGGACGGCCAGCACCCGCCGGGTGGTGAACGAGCCGCCGTCCCTGACCGGCTCGACCGTGTACAGGATCGGCGCGGCGGTGTCGCCCGGCCGCAGGAAGTAGGCGTGCAGCGAGTGCACCCGGCGGTCGTCAGGTACCGTCCGTCCCGCCGCCACCAGGGCCTGGCCCGCGACCATGCCGCCGAACGCCCGGGTGGACCCTGGATGGAACGAGAACCCGCGGTAGGTCCAGACCTCGATCTTCTCCAGGTCGAGAAGCTGCTCGAGCGACACCGGTTCCTCGCCCATAACCCTGCCTCCCCTCTGGTCTCCCCGCCAGAGGAGTTGTTAGTCTTTAGATTAGTAAACTGATTGTGGTCAGGGAGGCCCCCCATGCCCGCAGATGCCGTCATCGTCGACGCGGTCCGGACGCCGGTCGGCAAGCGTAACGGCTCACTCGCCGCATCGCACGCCGTTAACCTGTCCGCTCACGTGCTGAACGCGCTGGTGGAACGGAACGGGATCGACCCCGCCGTGGTCGACGACGTCATCTGGGGCGTCGTGCAGCAGGTCGGCCAGCAGGGCGGCAACGTCGCCCGGATGGCCGTGCTGGCCGCGGGCTGGCCCGAGTCGATCCCAGGCACCACCGTCGACCGCCAGTGCGGTTCGTCCCAGCAGTCGGTCCACTTCGCCGCGGCCGGCCTGGTCTCCGGCCAGTACGACGTGGCCATCGCGGGCGGCGTGGAGATCATGAGCGCGGTCCCGCTCGGGGCGATGCGGAAGTTCACCGACGAGCTCGGCTTCCCCGGCGGCCCGAAGGTGCGGGAGCGCTACGGCGTCACCTTCAACCAGGGCATCGGGGCCGAGATGATGGCCGAGAAGTGGGGCCTGTCCCGCACCCAGCTCGACCAGTTCTCCAGTTCGTCGCACGCCAAGCTGGCCGCCGCGGCCGACGAGGGCCGCCTCGACGGCCAGATCGCCCCGGTCACGCTGGACGACGGCACGGTGGTGGCCAAGGACGAAGGCCTGCGCCGTGGCACCACCCCGGAGAAGCTGGCCGGGCTCAAGCCCGCCTTCAAGGAGGGCGGCGTCATCCACGCGGGCAACTCCTCGCAGGTCAGCGACGGCGCCGCCGCCTTGCTGATGATGACCTCGGACAAGGCCCGCGAGCTGGGCCTGACCCCGCTGGCCCGGGTGCACACCGCGGTGCTGGCGGCCGACGACCCGGTGATCATGCTGACCGCGCCGATCCCGGCCACGCTCAAGGCGCTGAAGAAGTCCGGCCTGTCCATCGACGACATCGGCGCGTTCGAGGTCAACGAGGCCTTCGCCCCGGTGCCGCTGGCGTGGCTGGCCGAGACGGGGGCCGACCCCGTTCGGCTCAATCCGAACGGCGGTGCCATCGCCATCGGCCACCCGCTCGGCGCGTCCGGCGCCCGCCTGATGTCCTCCCTGGTCCACCACATGAAGGACCACGGGATCCAGTATGGCCTGCAGACCATGTGCGAAGGCGGCGGCATGGCCAACGCCACCATCATCGAGCGCATCGGCTGACCCGGCGGGCCGGGCTCCGCCGGGAGTAACATCACCAATGCCTGAACCGTCTCCCGGCATCGGCTAGCGGGGGGCCATCCTGATCGCGCCGTCGAGGCGGATGGTCTCGCCGTTGAGCATGGGGTTCTCCACGATGTGGGCCGCCAGCGCGGCGTACTCGCTGGGCTGGCCCAGCCGGGACGGGTGCGGCACCTGGGAGCCGATCGACTTGATCTGGTCCTCGGACAGCCCGCCGAGCAGCGGCGTCTGGAACAGGCCGGGCGCGATCGTCACCACCCGGATCTTCAGCCGGGCCAGGTCGCGGGCGATTGGCAGGGTCATGCCGACGATGCCGCCCTTGGACGCGGAGTAGGCGGCCTGGCCGATCTGGCCGTCGAACGCCGCCACCGACGCGGTGTTCACCACCACGCCGCGCTCGCCGTCCTGCTCCGGCGCCTGGCTCATCCGGAAGGCGGCCAGCCGGATCACGTTGAAGGTGCCGATGAGGTTGACCTGGATCACCCGGGTGAAGGCGTCCAGCGGGAACGGCCCGTCCTTGCCCGCGGTCCGCGCGGCGTTGCCGATGCCCGCGCAGTTGACCACGATCCGGGGCGGCTCCCCGGCCAGCGCGATCGCCGCGTCGAGCGCGGCCTCCACGTCGTCCGGACTGGTCACGTCGCCGGGCGAGAACGCGGCCCGGTCGCCGAGTTCCTTCGCCACCTCGGCCCCATCCGACTTGGGCAGGTCCAGGAGGACCACCGCCGCGCCGGCGTCGTGCAGCCTGCGGACCGTGGCCAGCCCGAGGCCGGACGCACCGCCGGTGACCAGGGCGACATTTTCCGAGATTCGCATCGAGCCTCCCGAAACTAGGCGAACAGGTCGACCACCGAACGAGGCTGCAGGTCTTCGCGCAGCAGCCGCTGCCCGGCCGCCTCCATGTGGGCGCGCCAGTGCCGTTCGGCCCCGGCTCCGTCGCGCTTGTCGACCAGCTCGACGAGTTTTTCGTAGCTGCGCATGTTACGGCGGTAGTCGCCGGACGCCTCGTCCTCGGCGTAACCGCGGGTGATGGCCAGCGTGAGGTGGGTGGCCACGATGTCCTGCAGGACCCCGCCCTGCACGGCCAGCGTCTTGCTGCCCGAGCGCTGCATGATCAGCTCGTGGAACCGGTAGGCCACGTTGGACCAGCGGGTCAGGTCGGGGCCGTGATCCGGGCCGGCCTCGACCGAGCCGCGCAGTTCCTCGACGCACGCGGTCAGGTCGGCTAGGTCCTGCTTGGTCCGGCGCCGGGCCAGCAGCCGGGCGCAGGCCGGCTCGAGCACCATCCGCGCCTCGTACACGTCGGCGATCGTGGTGTCCTGCACCTGCAGCAGCAGGCCCACGTAGCGGGCGGCCACCGACAGGCTCGGCTGGGTCACCCGGGCCCCGCCCCGGGACCCGCGCTTGACGCTGATCAGGTCCTCCGCCTCGAGGATACGGAACGCCTCGCGCAGCGTCGGCCTGGACACGCCGAACTGGGTCATCAGGTGCTGCTCGGACGGCAGCGTGTCGCCGGGACGCAGCTCGCCGCGGACGATCTGGCGCCGGTACAGGGAGGCGATGAGCTCGGCCGTCTTGGGGGCCCGGACCAGCTGGCCGGCGGCGTACGGCTGGGTGCCCAAGATCGCTTCTCGGCCAGCGAGACTAGTCACGGCACCTCCTGGCGGCCGATGGCGCGCCGCGTCTAGACGTATTAAATATTGTACTGGGTTAGATGACAGAACAGCAGTGACGATACGCCGAAGCTAACGGAAGAGGTGCCGACATGGCGGAGCCGGAACGAACCCGACGCGGGCCGCTGGCCGGCCTGCGCGTGCTCGAGCTGGCGGGCATCGGGCCCGGGCCGTTCTGTGCCATGATGCTCGCCGACCAGGGTGCGGCCGTGCTGCGGGTCGACCGTCCCGGTGACGCCGGCCGCGGCGGGTCGCGCGAGCGCGATTTCCTCAGCCGCGGCCGCCGGTCCGCCGTGCTCGACCTCAAGCACCCGCGCGCGGTGGACGCCGTGCTGCGGCTGGCCGATAACGCGGACGTGCTGATCGAGGGCCTGCGACCGGGGGTGACCGAACGCCTCGGCGTCGGCCCGGACGTCTGCCTGGCCCGCAACCCGCGGCTGGTCTACGCCCGGATGACCGGCTGGGGGCAGGACGGCCCGATGGCCAGCACCGTCGGGCACGACATCGGCTACATCGCCAGGACCGGCGCCTTGCACGGCCTGGGCCGGGCGGGCGGCCCGCCGCAGTTCCCGGGCAACCTGCTCGGCGATTTCGGCGGCGGCGGGATGCTGATGGCCTACGGGATCTGCGCGGCCCTGGTCGAGCGGGCCACCTCCGGACAGGGCCAGGTGGTGGACGCGGCCATCGTCGACGGGGTGGCCTCGCTGCTGGCCATGCCGCTGATGTTCATGGCCCAGGGCATGTGGCGGGACGAGCGCGGGGTGAACCTGCTCGACGGCGGCGTGCCCTGGTACGACGTGTACGAGACGGCGGACGGGAAGTGGATGGCCGTCGGCGCGCTCGAGCCCCGGTTCTACGCCGCCCTGCTGGCCGGCCTGGGCCTGGACGACGCGCCCGACCGCGGCGACCCGGCGAACTGGCCCGAGCTGCGGGCGCTGTTTACCGCCCGGTTCAAGGACCAGACCAGGGACGAGTGGGCCGCGGTGTTCGGCGGCGGCGAGGCGTGCGCGGAGCCGGTGCTGTCGCTGCGCGAGGCGGCCCATGATCCGCACCTGGCCGCGCGGGAAACCTACGTCGAGCGGGACGGCTTCGTCCAGCCCGCGCCGTCGCCGCGGTTCTCCCGGACGCCCGGCCAGCTCCCCGGCCCGGCCCCGGTACCAGGCCAGCACACCGCCGAGGCGCTGGCCGAGTGGGGCCTGGCCGACGCGCCCGACCTGATCGCCTGCGGCGCCGCGTACCAGGCGCCCTTAGCGGTACGTGATCAGCGCCCGGTCCGATTCGAGGTGCGCGTGGTCGTTGAAGGTCACCAGGCTGGTGCCCATCCGGCCGCTGATGACCTTGGTGATGCTCGCGTTGACCACCAGCCGGGCCAGGCTGGGCCAGCGCTCGACCGGCAGCCCGAGGGACAGCGCGCAGTAGGCGGCGATGACCCCGCCCGAGGTCGCCGCGACCGTGACCCCGGGCTTGACCACCAGATCGCCGATCGCGCCCTGGACCCGTTCGATGAACGCGTCGTGGGTTTCGCCGTACCCGGTCCCGCCGGAGATCCAGCGGCCGATCGCCTGCTCGAGCGCGGACTGCAGTTCCCGCCCGCGCTCGCCGTCGGCCGTGGCGTCGGCGAAGCTGATCCCGGCGTCGTGCCTGGCCATGACCGTGACGTGGTCGTACTCATCGAGCCGTTCGTCGGTACCGAGCTCGTCGAGCGGCCGCCCAAGCGCGGCCATGATCGCCTCGGCGGTGTCACGCTGGCGGCGCAGCGCCCCGGCCACCACCCGGTCCACCGTCAGGCCGGGGCCGGCCAGCCGGGCCCCGACCAGCTGGGCCTGGCGCCGGCCGAGCTCGGAGAGCTGATCGTAGTCCGCCGCTCCAAGTGACGCCTGGCCATGCCGAACGAGCAGAAGCACACCCATGCGCCCCAACTTAGCCGGACAACGATCATGCCCACCGCCCAGCCCGTCCCGGTTCGCGTCGGTCAGCGAAACTGGTCGATCTACCGGCCGAGAAGCCGGCTCCCGGTCATCACCGCCGCCACGAAAGTGGTGCAGGTAGCACCCCAGCCGCGATGACGCGCCCCGGAGGAACTGCACCAGAAGCCACACCAGCCTCATGGATGGGCCAAACCAGCGGCAAAGCGAAGGGTCCCCGAATGGGAAAACGTGAGCCGGCCCCGTCGTCTGGCCATCGAGGCGACGGTCCGCCTCTGACCCCGCCCGAGTTAAAGCAGTCACCTCCTGTGGCGGCATGCCCGGGCCTTCCCGTCATCGCGGGCCATTTAACCCCCTCCCAGGGGTGTTCTGGCCCGCGGGAATGCGGGGTGTATATCCACGATGGCGCGCTGCTCATGCGACTGGCGCTGCTCATGCGACTGGCGCTGCTGATGTGACTGCGATGCCGAGCGATCCCAGCCTCAGTCAGCAGGCATCACGCTGACCGCGTCCCTGATATAGCGCTTGATAGCCAGATCCTCGATCCGGTCCAGCCTGCGTACCAGCAGACGCAGTTCGTCCAGGAACTCCGCCCGCCGCGCCGCCAACTCCGCGTCGGCCCCAGGGTCACCGTTCCCGAGCAACCCCCGGTTCCTGGCCACCTGCAAGCCCGTCTGGAACAGCAGCACCGAGACCGACTCGGCGCTGCGCAGTCTCCGCTGGGCCACGTACTGCTGCCCGAGCCCGAGCGCCCGGCTCGTCACCTCGGAGTCCGGCTCAGAAGCGGCCACGTCGTCGTTCACCAGCACGTCGGCGACGATGCGATACGCCTCCACGAACGGCCTGACCATGACGTGCGAAACCAGCGGCCTCATCCCCGCCAGCAGCGCGTCCGCCTGCCCGGCCCGCAGCCGGTCCTCCCAGGCCGGGTCGTGCCGGGACATCTCCTCGTCCACCTGGCGCCGGTGCTCCTCGCGGTCCTTGAAGTAGAACTCGAACTTCAGCAGGTCCCGCAGCCGGGCGATCTCGTCCCAGAACACCGCCACCGGATCGGCCTCCAAGGCATCCGAGGCATCCAAGGCCTCCGCGGCCTCCTCGGCCCGCAGCACCGCGAGCTCGCACAACGCCGTGTCGAGCAGGAAGTGGATCAGCGAGTTCCGGTAGAACGTCGCGGCCAGCTGCTGCTCCGGACCGATCAGCCACACCGGCTCGCGCCCGTCAGCAACCAGGGTCACGACCCCGCCCGAGACCAGCGCGTCCAGCGTCGCCCGCACCGCCGGCGCGCCGGTCAGCGCCCGCGCCGACGCCGTCCGCGGCACCAAACGGCTCTCCAGGTACGACAGCGAGTCCCCGAGTCCAAGCCGGATCTGCCCGAACGTCAGCGCTGCCCCCTGCATCGCCAGCAGCACCGTGGTCAGGATGGCGGTCGCCGTAGCCGGCATCCCCTGGTTGATCCGCCACGCCACCTCGAACGCGGTCTTCTGCAGCGCCAGCCGCCGCCCCGCCGAATCAGCCGCAGCATCCCCAGAAGCACCTCCAGAAACAGGCCCCAGGAACGAGCTCAGCAGCACCGGCTCGCCGAACCGCACGTAGATCTTGCCGTACTGCCGCGCCCCCTGGGCCTTGATGAACCCGTACAGCCAGCCGAACCCCTCCGGCTTCTTCGACGCCCCGCGCGCGTACTCGGCGTACTCGGAGATCTCGTGCAGCTGATCGAAGGAAATCGACACCGGCAGCAGCGCGATGTCGTCCACTCGCCCCTGAACATACGCATCGGCCGCGTAAGACAGCAGCCCCAGCCGCGGCGGCAGCATCTTCCCGGTACGCGAGCGGGTGCCCTCGATCGACCAGGACAGGTTGAACCGCTTCTCCAGCACGTAGCCGACATACTCGCGCAGCACGTACTTGTACAGCGGGTCGTCGGAGGTGGAGCGCCGGATGAAGATCACCCCCGCCCGCCGCATGATCGCGCCCATCGGCCCGAAGGCCATGTTGATCCCGGCGAACAGGTGAGCCGGCGGGATGCCCTGCTCCTGCAGGGCCGCGGCCAGCACCAGCGTGTCCAGGTTGGACCGGTGCGACCACAGCAAGATGCCCGGGTACCGCTCCATCGCCGCGCGCAGCCGCTCCACCTGGGCCGGGTCGTAGTCGATCTGCGGGTCGAAGCCGCGCTGGAAGATCAGCCGCCCGATGGTCGGCATGACGTCGATGAGACGCCGGCTCCAGCCCGCGGCGAGCTCGTCGAGGATCTCCCCGGCCTCCTCGACCGACGGCACCGCCGACCCACCGGGAGCAACCGAAGCAACCGAAGCATCCGAAGCCGACGAAGCCGAACCAGCTCGCGAGACCGTGCGCAGCCCCTCCCGGAACCGCCGGGACGACAAGATCTCGTCCCTGACCAGGCTCGGCGTCTTGTACCGAGGACCACGAAGCTGGTATTCGGCCCGGTCCAGGGCGAGCGTGGCCCGCCGCGCCACGTAACCAGGGAAATCGTCCCCGCCGGTCGTCTCGGCCCAGCGCTTGCGCAGCGCGCCCACGGTAGCGGGCTGGCCGGCCAGCACGATGGCCCGGCTGGGCTGGCGGGCCAGGATCCGCCGCTGCTGCCGCTCGCTGGGGTGGTACGGATCCTGCCCGGGCAGGACGTCATGCAGCCGGGCCGCCCGCCGCCCGCCATGCTCCTCGGGCAGCCAGGCCACCCGCACCGGCACCAGCCGGGTGTCGTCACCGGCCAGCACCGCCGCCGGGATCTCAGCCGAGCCGGCCAAGCCCGAGCCCGAGCCGGCCAAGCCCGAGCCCGCGCCCGCGCCAAGACCGACCGGCGGCCGGTCCGTCCCGCCCGCCGCGGCGATCCGCTCGGCGATCAGCCGCGCCTCCGTCGACGTAGCGGCCTGCGTGAGCACCACCGTCCCGGCCCGATCAGCCAGCACATCGGCCAGGTCGAAAGCACCCCCGCTCACGACGGCATCCCGGCCGGCCACGCAGCCAGCAGCGACACATAAGCGATGCGTATTTCCTCGATCCGCTCGCCCAGATCCTCCGCCGTCCAGTCGGCGACAGAAACCGGCGGCAGCACCGCCACGTCCACGGTCCCCGGATGCAGGGTCGTCGAGTTACGCCCCGCCACCGAATCGGAGTTCCTGATCACGATCGGCACGACCGGCAGCCCGGTCGCCATCGCGATCCGGAACGCCCCCTTCTTGAACGGCCCCACCGACTGCGTGTCCAGCCGCGTCCCCTCGGGCGCGACCAGGACCGACAGCCCCTTGCGGGCCGCTTCCTCGATGGGCGCCAGCGCGGCGACCGCCGAGGCGGTGTCTGTCCGGTCGATGAACGCCGCGTCCATCAGCTTCCCGAGCGGCCCGACCAGCGGGTTGGACGCCAGTTCCTTCTTGGCGATCCCGGTCCAGTTGTCCTTCACCAGCGCCGCCACGATGAAGATGTCGAAGTTGTTCCTGTGGTTGAACAGGAACACGGCGGGACGTCGCGCCGTCAGATTCTCCTCACCCAGGACGTTCAGCTTCACGCCGTTCAGCGCCAGTACCGTCTCCGGCCAGGTCCGGGTCAGGAAGTTCAGGCCGATCCGCTTGTTCCTGGTCAGCAGCCCGAGACTCAAAGCCCCCGCCGCCACCGGCCCGAGCGACCCGATCGCGGCCAGGTTCCGCACCCGGCCGAGCGGCCCGCCGCCGCCCCGGCTGCCGAACCGCAGGATGGGCCAGCCGCGCCGCTGCGCCACCGCCGACAGCCGCGGCCCGGGGTTGACCGGCCGCGGGTTGCCGACCAGGTGCATCAGCGCGGCGTCCTCGTCCCCGTCCGCGTAGAAGTAGCTGGTCCGCAGGTCGACCCCGTGCTCGGCGGCGAACTTCTGCACGCTCGTCGCCTTGCTCGGACCCCAGATCACCGGCCGCTGCACCTCACCGGTCAGCACCCCGTCCGCGTCGACCACGAACCGGTTGCACACCACGTGGTCGATGCCGAGGTACCGCGCCACCGGCTCGGCCTGCATGGACAGCGCCGAGGAGCTCAGCACCACGGTGTGGCCGCGGCGCTGGTGGGCCCGGACCAGGTCGCGCATCTCCGGGTAGATCAGGTCGATCACGGACTGCTGGAAGATGCGCTCGCCGACTTCCTCCACGTCCTCGGCCAGCCGCCCCCTGGTCGAGCTGACCGCGCCCGCGATGACGTTCTCGAACTGGCTGCGGCCCAGCCGGTATTCCACCGCGAGCTGCATCATCTGCAGGAACTCGGCCGCCCCGATCTCCCGGCGGCGCAGCCGGTCCCGGGTCACAGCCGCGACGGTGAACCCGGCCACCAGCGTCCCGTCCAGGTCGAAGAAGGCGCCGGTCCCCGGCCCCTCCGGGCTGGCGTCCACGTCGGCCACCGAGCCCGGCAGCCGCAACGGCCCCGTCACGAGTTCCCCTCCCCCTTCGGTCCCGTCCTTTTTTTATCTACCGAACGAGTGGCCACCCGCCCCACTTCCACGATCTCGTCGAACCCGGCCTGGAGGCACTTCTCGAGCTGATCCGTGGCGGTAAAAGAAGCAGTGTCGTAGCGGAAGGCCACCGTGCAGGTGCCCGCCCGGGAGACCAGGATCGCCATCATGGCCACCCGCGGCAGCGGGCCCAGCGCGTACTGACGGTCGATCCGCGCCCCGGCCAGGAAGGTCTCCTTGGCGTAGCCCGGCACGTTGCTGGCCTGGACGTCCGGCGGGGTGACCCGGTCGACGACCTCGCGCAGCGCCTCGTCGGGCAGCAGGGCCAGGGCCGGGGCCAGCCGGCCGATCACGTTCAAGGCGGGCTCGCCGCGGCGCGCGATGACCTGCCCGCGGACCAGTCGCATCCGCTCGACCGGATCCGGCTCGCCGACCGGCGCGGCGATCGTCACCCCGGTGAACCGGTTGCCCGAGGCCGGGTCGTCCGCGCCGCGCAGGCTGACCGGCAGGGCCAGCGGGATGGCGTCGACCGGCAGCCCGAGCACCTCGTGGTACCGGGCCAGCCCGCCGCACAGCGCCGCCAGGTACGCGTCGTTGACCGACGCCGTGCCGCCGCCGGGCACCTCGACCGACTTGGCCGCGGTCCGCAGGTCGGCCAGCGGCAGCTCGAGCACGATGGTCCGGCTGACCAGGCTGCGCCGGCGCAGCAGCGGCGACGGCTCGGCGGGCTGCGGGCTGAGCACCCGGCGGGCCGAATCGGCGAAGCCCAGCGCCTCGGTGACCGTCGGCCCCGGCTGGGTCGCCAGCCGGACGGCCGCGCCCGCGGCGCGGCCAAGGAACCTGCGCCCGGCCGAGAACGTGTTCTGCGGCAGGTTCCTGATGCTGTCCCGCAGCAGGTCCTCGCCGGTCAGGTCGCGCGGCAACGGAACCGGCGGCATCGGGCGCGGTTCCGGGTCCCGCTCGGTGTCGTAGACCTGCTCGAACAGCGCGATGCCGCCGAGCCCGTCGGTGATCGCGTGGCTGAGCTTGGTCAGCAGCGCGGACTTACCGCCCTCGAGGCCCTCGACGTACACCGCCTCCCACAAGGCCCGCGAGGTATCCAGCGGCGACTGCAGCGTGACCTCGGCCAGGTCGAGCAGCTGCCGCAGCGTGCCCGGGGCGGGCAGCGCGACGCGGCGCAGGTGGTAGTCCAGATCGAAGTCGGGATCGACCACCCACCGCGGGGGAGTGGTCGGCAGCGGCGGGACCACCACCTTCTGCCGCATCCTGATGACCACCCGGCTGGCCCGGTCAAGCGCGTCGCGCAGCCGTCCCCAGTCCGCGGGCCGGTCGAGGATCTCCAGGTTGAGGAACGCCGAACGCGTGGCCGGATACGCCTCGCCGCGGTGCAGCAGGTAATCCAGCGGGCTGAGCTCGTCGTCCATGGTGCCAACTTCTCAGTCAGCACCCGCTAACGCAAGCTAGTGCGCCCCGCTACGTCGGGGGGCGGGACACGCACTGGGCGAGGTACAGCTGCTCGCCGAGGGTGTTCATCAGCTCCAGCTGGGTCTCGAGGTAGTCGATGTGGAGTTCCTCGTCGGCCATGATCTTCTCGAGCAGCAGCGCGCTGGTCGAGTCCTGGCGCTCCCGGCACAAGATGATGCCGGGCCGGAGCCGCTCGGCTACTTCCACCTCGATGGCCAGGTCGGACTCGAACTGCTCGCGGACGGTCTGCCCGATGCGGACCGAGAACAGCCGCTGGTAGTTCGGCAGGCCGTCCAGGATCAGGATCCGGTCGGTGAGCGCCTCGGCGTGCTTCATCTCGTCGAACGACTCGGCCCTGGTGTGCTCGGCCAGCTCGGTGAAGCCCCAGTTGTCCTGCATCTTCGAGTGCAGGAAGTACTGGTTGATGGCGGTTAGCTCACTGGTGAGCTGTTCGTTGAGCAATTGCAGGACTTCGGGGTCCCCGAGCATGTATGTCCCCTCCCGTATCTGGGGTCCGGAGCCTATACCGTAGCGTCATCCGTACTTCGCGACCCGAAGGGCCACGCTGCGATGTCCCTGGTCCTCGCCGCCGACTACCGGGTGCCGGACTTCGACCACTGGTGGGCGGCGCTGTCCCGCGACCTGCCCCGGCTGCCCAGCCTCGGCGCGCACCACATCGTGGTCTACCGCTCGCTCGAGGACGCCAGCCGGGTCTTCGTGACCATCGGGTTCCGGGAGCGGCCGCCGGTCGACGCGCTGCTGCGGTCGCCGGGCATGTTCTCCTGGTTCGACGCGGCCGGGGTCGAGGAGATCCCGCCGATGTTCGCCGGCGAGGTGGTGGAGAAACTCGACCTCGGCTCGCCGTCCGGCCCGGCCGGACCGGTCGGCCCGGCCGCCAGAGCCGAGACGGTCATCGTGGCCGCGATCGCCCCGGTCGGCCAGCTGGACCAGCTGCGCGAGCAGGTCCACACCGCCGCGGACCGGTTCGCCGCCTCGGGCGTGCGCCGCTTCTGGATCTACCGGGCCCTGGACGACCAGGATGAGGTGATGGTCCTGCAGGAGGTCGCCACCGAACGGCAGGCCGAGCAGTGGGTCCACCACCCCGACGCCGCCGCCACGTTCATGTCGGAAGCACGGGAAGGCGCCTACCCGCCGCTGTTCGTCGGCCGCCTGGTCCAGGCCATCGAGGTCCCCTGGAGCTGAGTTGTACGTATGCCTCTGCCTCGGTATCACCTCCGGCGTCGTCCAGCAGGCGATCGAAGACGGCGCCCGCACCACCAAGAAGGTCGCCGAGTCCTGCGGCGCCGGCTCGGTCTGCGGCCGCTGCGCCCACACCATCCGGACCATGATCGAAGCGTCCGCGTCCGATCAGCCCAGCCGCATCCCCGACCGCCTGCGCCGCCGCTGGGGCCGCCCCTCGTCCCGAGGCCGGCCGTAACGCTACTGGCCGGCGTGCAGGTCGGTGCTGAGGCCGCCCCAGGTGCCCGTGCGCTGGATGGCCCGCACGGCCCCGGTGACGCTGTGGCGGATGAACATCAAGCCGGACTGGCCGCTCAGCTCCCGTGCCTTGGCCTTCCCGCCGTCGGGCAGCGTGACGATGGTCCCGGCGGTCAGGTAGAGCCCGGCTTCCACCACGCAGTCGTCGCCCAGCGAGATGCCGAGCCCGGAGTTCGCGCCGAGCAGGCACCGCTGGCCGACCGAGATGACCTGGGTGCCGCCGCCGGACAGGGTGCCCATGATGGACGCGCCGCCGCCGACGTCGGTGTCGGCCCCGACGACCACGCCCTGGCTGATCCGGCCCTCCACCATCGCCGCCCCGAGCGTGCCGGCGTTGAAGTTGACGAAGCCCTCGTGCATGACCGTGGTGCCCTCGGCCAGGTGCGCGCCCAGCCGGACCCGGGCCGCGTCGGCCACCCGGACGCCGCTGGGGATCACGTAGTCCAGCATCGGCGGGAACTTGTCCACCGAGCGGACCTCCAGGTGCACGCCGCCCGCCAGCGCCCGCTGCCGGACGGTGCCGAGCTCGCCGGCCGCGACCGGCCCGAGCGAGGTCCAGCCCACGTTGGGCAGGACCTTGAAGATCCCGTCGAGGTTCATCGTGTTCGGGCACATCAGCCGATGGGAGAGCAGGTGCAGCCGCAGGTAGGCGTCGGCGGTGTCGGACGGCGGCTGGTCCAGGTCGGCGGTCACGCACAGCTGGCGGCTGATCCGCACGCCCCGGACTGGGTCGACCCGTTCCTCCACGGGGATGGGATCGGCGATTCCGCCCGGTCCGGGCGGGCCTAGGCGCGGATCGGGAAACCAGTAGCTGAGCGGGGCCCCGGCCTGCGTGACCGTGGCGATGGCGTCTCCCCATGCTGATTCACCCATGCCGAGACGTTACCGCGTAGTGCGTCCGGCGTGAGGTCCCCGTACTGTAAGGCCGGGAGGAGAAAGGAGAAACCTGTGATGCGAGAGCAGCGCCGGAGCAAGGTGATCGCGATGACCGCGGAGGAACTCGACACGTTCCTCACGCAGGAGCGCACCTGCCGGATGGCCACCGTCGGCCCAGGCGGCCCGCACGTCTCGCCGGTCTGGTTCATCTGGAGCGGCGGCGACCTGTGGGTCTACTCGCTGACCCGCAGCCAGCGCTGGACCGACGTGGAGCGCGACTCCCGCGTATCCCTGGTGGTCGACGGCGGCCACCACTACGACGAACTGCACGGCGTCGAGATCGAAGGCCAGGCCGTCCCGGTCGGCCCGGTACCCCGCAAGGGCGACGAGTCTCCCGAGATCCCCGAACTGGCCGAGCCCGAGCGCCTGATGGCCGGCAAGTACCAAGGCGGCACCATGTACCACGACGGCCGCCACGCCTGGCTCCGCATCACCCCCGGCAAGATCACCAGCTGGGACTTCCGCAAACTAGCCACCCTGCCCGGCCGCTCGTAACCACGCCCGGCCCAGCCAGCCCTCCCGTTTCCTCAGCCACTCTCGTCCTCGAATAGCGGGGTGGATTCGGGCTCCCGGGTGGATTTGGGGTACTGGGGTGCACCAAATCCACCCCATAACCCGAATCCACCCCGTTAAGTCGTGGAGCGGCGCAACACGGGGCGCATGGGGATCACGATGCTCGCTGGCACCTGGGGCACGGCCTGAGCCTGGGGCTTCGCCCCGGGGGGGCGCGGGCCGGGGCTGCGGGGCGGGCGGCTGAGGGTGCCTTGTTACGCTGGCCGGGCGCTTCGGCGGCGGGTGCGAGTGCGGCACCAAGGCTGGCCGATTTGATGCAATTATCTTACTGTATTTAGGAGTCCGAGCAGGCTGGAGGCGACATGAGCGACGAGGTACTGGTCGAGCGTCGGGGTTCGGTGCAGGTCATCACCATCAACCGGCCCGAGGCGCGCAACGCCATCAACGGAGCGGTCGCGGCTGGCGTCAGGGACGCGGTCGACGAACTCGACGCGGACGCGGCGCTCCAGGTCGGCGTGCTCACCGGGGCGGGCGGCACGTTCTCGTCCGGCATGGACCTCAAGGCGTTCCTCAAGGGGGAGACGCCCTCGTTCCCCGGCCGCGGGCTGGCCGGCATCACCCAGACCCCGCCGCGCAAGCCGATGATCGCCGCCGCCGAGGGCTACGCCCTGGCCGGCGGCTTCGAGCTGGCCATGGCGTGCGACCTGGTGGTGGCGGGTACGTCGGCCAAGTTCGGCGTGCCCGAGGTCAAGCGCTCGCTGGTGGCGGGCGCCGGCGGGGCACTGCTGCTGGCCCGGCGCATCCCGCGCGCGCTCGCGCTGGAGATGCTGCTCACCGGCGACCCGTTCGATGCCCGCCGGGCCTTCGACATCGGCCTGGTCAACCGCGTCGTGGACGACGGCCAGGCGCTGGAGGCGGCGATCGAGCTGGCCGGCAAGATCGCGGCCAATGGTCCCCTAGCATTGGCGGCCACCAAAGAGATTTCTAACGGTGGCGGGGATTGGTCCGCCGACGAACGCTGGGACAAGATGGCCAAGCTGATGGGCCCGGTGTTCACCTCGCAGGACGCACAGGAAGGCGCCCGGGCGTTCGCCGAGAAGCGCGCCCCGGTGTGGAAGGGACAGTAAGAAATGCGGCGCGACCTTTACGAACCAGATCACGAGGCCTTCCGCGAGGTCGTCCAGGCCTTCATCAAGCGTGAGGTCGCGCCCAACCAGCAGCGCTGGGACGAACAGCACCTGGTCGACCGGCAGGCCTGGCTGGCCGCGGGCAAGCAGTCCATCATCGGCCACCTGATCCCGGAAAAGTTCGGCGGCCTCGGGACGCAGGACTTCCGGTTCCGCTGCGTGGTGATGGAAGAGCTGGCCAAGGTGTGCGCGACCTCGGTCAGCTCCGGCTTCGGCCTGCAGGACGACATCGCCATCCCGTACATCGTGGACCTGGCCACCGAGGAGCAGGCGGCCCGCTGGCTGCCGCCGATGGCGTCAGGCGAGTGCATCGGCGCGATCGCGATGACCGAGCCCGGCGCCGGCAGCGACCTGCAGGGCATCCGCACCACCGCGGTCCGCGACGGCGACCACTGGGTCCTCAACGGAGCCAAGACCTTCATAACGAACGGCATTCAATCCGACCTCGTCATCACGGTGGCACGCACCGATTCGGAGGCGGGCGCGCACGGCATCAGCCTCCTGGTCGTGGAGCGCGGCATGGAGGGCTTCAGCCGGGGCCGCAAACTGGAGAAAATCGGCCTGCAAGCGCAGGACACCGCCGAGCTGTTCTTCGACGACGTCCGGGTACCCGCGGCCAACCTGCTCGGCCGCGAGGGCGGCGGCTTCGTCCACCTGATGGAGCGGCTGCCGCGCGAGCGGATGTCCATCGCCATCCTGGCCCTGGCCGCGTCCCGGGCCGCGGTGGACTGGACCGTCGCCTACACCACCGAGCGCACCGCCTTCGGCAAGCCGATCGCGGCGTTCCAGAACACCGCGTTCGAGCTGGCCTCGGCCGTAACCGAGGTAGACGTGCTCGAGGCCTACCTGGACAAGGCCGTGCTGGCGCTCAACGCGGACGAGCTGACCGCCGTCGACGCGGCCAAGGCCAAGCTCTGGGCCACCGAGGTGCAGCACCGGGTACTAGACCGGTGCCTGCAGCTGTTCGGCGGCTACGGCTACATGGCCGAGTACCCGATAGCCCGCGCCTACACCGACGCCCGCGTCCAGATGATCTACGGCGGCACGTCCGAGATCATGAAAACCATCATCGCCCGCGACCTGACCGGCCTCCGCGCTTAAGCCCTTACGGTCCCATTTACAGGCTTTACGGGTACACAATGGCAAGGTGATCGAGGCGGACAGGCGGCCGGGCATCCTGGCCCGGGAGC
>JBEKJP010000118.1:0-25397 GCA_050011155.1 Streptosporangiaceae bacterium | reverse complement strand
GCCGCCCGCTGCGCGGCCAGTCCCCGGAACTGGCCCGCCTGGTAGCCTGGGCACTGCTGCTCATCCACATCATCACCGCCACCGCCACCGCCCGCGCCGCCGGATCCGCCGGCCTCGATCCCGGCCTCATCCCCTTCACCGCCGTCCTCGGCCTCATCCGCTCCCACGTCGCCGCCGGCACCTGCTGCCGGCACTGCGGCCACCGCCGCGCCAGCGCGGATGCCCCGCTGGCCAGCCTGGACACCGCGATCCTCGCCCTGCCCCGCCACCGCCAGGGCCGCCAGCGAACCTCCGGCAGGACCGCAGCCGAACGACGAACCAGGCACACCGAGGAAGTCACATACACCATCGACATCACAAAGTCGAATCTCCCGAAATGGGACACAACTCCGGAAACTTAAGGGCAGTGCCCCCGCCGCCGGCCCGGCCGAGCCGGTGCCCGTGGCGATCCTGGCCCGGACCTCCACCCTCCAGCTCCAGGACCCGATGGCCTCCCTGTCGAGGCAGATCCGGTCCTGCCAGGCCTGGCTCCCGCCCGGCTGGTACGTCGCCGCCCACTACTGGGACATCGAATCAGGAGGCCTCGACCTTGAGCAGCGCAGCCAGGGCGACGGGTACCGCCAGTTCGCAGACGCCGGGCTTCCCAGGGACGGGGGCCTGGCCGACCTGCTGGCCGAGGCCAGGGCTCCTGTCCCGCGTTTCGCGGCTGTGGTCTGCGAGGACATCGAACGCTCCGCCCGCGACACGTTCAACGCGCTCAAGCTGGAAAAGGCCCTATCCCGCGAAGGGATCCCGCTCTTCGCCACCGACGAGCCCGCCGCCATCGAAGGAGCCAACGCCACCACCGTCCTCGTCCGCCGGGTCAAGCAAGGCGTGGCCGAGTGGTACCGCATCCAGCTCAAGGAAAAATGCTGGAAAGGACTCCAAGAACATTCCCTGGCCGGGTACAACATCGGCACCCCGCCCTACGGGTACGCCGCCGACCGGACCGCCCACCCCGCCCCCGCCAAGGCCGCCCAGGGCCGCACCAAGACCCGCCTCATCCTCGACCCCGGCCGGGCACCCGTGGTCGAGCAGATCTACACCTGGCGCACCACCGGACGGCTGTCCATCGCCGCCATCGTGACCCGGCTCAACGCCAGCCCGGCCGCCTACCCGGCCCCGGGCGGCCAGGACGCGTGGAACAAGGCCGGGGTGACCAAGATCCTGGCCAACCCCAAGTACACCGGGCACATGGTCTTCGGCCGCCGCCGCAAGACCCCCGACGGCCGCACCCGCCCCCTCCCCGCAGACCAGTGGCTCTGGACCCCCGAGCCCGTCCACCCCGCCATCATCACCCGCGACACCTGGGAACTAGCCCAGCGCACCGGAGCCGAGCGCGGCAACGTCCAGGACCCGGGCATGCCCACCGGCCGGCAGGGCCGCCGGTACCTGCTGCGGTCGATGATCCGGTGCCGCGCCTGCCAGCGGCGCATGTGCGGACGGTGGCGCTCATCCAGCACCGGAGCGGTCTATGTCTACTACCGGTGCCCCCACGACCCCGGCAACGCCCGCCACCTCGCCGCCCACCCCGACCACGGGCCCGTCTCGGTCCGCGAAGACCACATGATCGGCGCCCTGACCCGGTTCCTCGACCAGTACGTCTTCGGCTACGACCGCGCCGCCCTGCTCGCGGACCTGCTGCCCGCCACCGACGCCGACCGGGCCGACCGGTCGACCAGGGAAGCCGCCCGGCTCCGCACCGA
This sequence comes from Streptosporangiaceae bacterium, assembly GCA_050011155.1. Lineage (GTDB taxonomy): Bacteria > Actinomycetota > Actinomycetes > Streptosporangiales > Streptosporangiaceae > Palsa-504. The sequence continues at coordinate 23,652 of JBEKJP010000118.1, read as the reverse complement.
CCTGGCCCGCATCGACACCGCCGAGCGCGCCCTGATCACCGAACTCGAACAGCCCGCCGACCCCGGCGACCCGGCCGCCCAGGCCTACCGCGCCCGCATCCGCGAACGGTTCACCGAGCTGTACGCCCAGCGCACCACCACCGAAACCCAGCTCGCCGCCCTCCAGGCCGCCGCACCCGACGAGGCCGACCCCGCCCTGCTCGACGCGCTGCCCTACGCCGCCGGGATCTTCGCCGACGCCCCGGCCCGCATCCAGCAGGCCCTCCTGGCCGCGCTCCAGGTCCAGGCCCTCTACAACAACGAGGACCACCAGGTCACCATCCGCGCCACCCTCACGAGCGACACACCCCGTGCCATCGCCGCCCTGATCGCCGACCCCCGCACCGACGACGACACCCCCGCCGACCCCCCGGCCAGCACCGACGCCTTTTCACATTCGGGATCCACCCCTAAGGTGGAGGTGACGCTGCACGTGGTAGGGCAGGACGCGTTTATGCGAGGACGGCGCGGACGCGGCGCAGGGTTTCCTCGGTGCCGAGGGCGCGGGCGACCTGGGCCAGGTCGGGGCTGCGCGGCGCACCCGTGAGCAGGATCCGGATGACCTGGGACGCCTCGCGGATGGAGCCCTTGTAGCGGTGCGGGTCCTGCTTGTAGACCTTCTGGCTGGACGCGAACCCGAGGTCGTCGGCGAGCTGCCTGATCTGGTCGAACCAGGTGGCGTCGGGGCCGGGAGCTGGGCTCGGCGGCTGGTAGCCGTCGGCGAAGGCCCGGGCCACGGCCCGCACCGAGTCCGGGTCCAGGCCCGCGAACCTCGCGTCGGCCGGGTCGGTGACCGGCTCGAACAGCTGCGGGAAGAAGTAGCCGTAGACGCCGCGGAACTCCGCCCACTTGCGCAGGTCCTTGCGCGGGTTGTCGACGCCCTCTCGTTCGATCGCCAGCGCCCGTAGCGCCAGGTCGGGCTCGGCGGCCAGGACCGCGGCGAGCTCGGGGTCATAGCGCCCGGCCCACGCGGCGACCGCGGCGAGGATCTGCGGGCCGGACAGGGTGGCGACGTAGTCAGCGCAGATGTCGTCGAGCTTGACCATGTCCACCAGCGGGCCCGCGGTCCCGCATTCGGACAGCCGGATCGGCGCGGCCAGCGCCTCGGGCAGCGGCAGCTCGGCCAGCCGGCCATTGGCCAGGCCACGCAGGTAGTACTGGACCGCGGGGGCGGGATAGCCCTGCTCGATGTAGAAGCTGACGGTCGCTTCGGGATCCTTCCGCTTGGACAGCTTGCGGCGGCTACCCCCCTCCTGTTTCATCAGCAGCGCGATGTGCGCGTACTGCACCCGCTCGAAGCCGAGGGCGTCGAACAGCTGCAGGTGCAGCGGCACCGAGGAGAGCCACTCCTCGCCGCGGATGACCAGGTTGACCCGCATCAGGTGGTCGTCCACCGCGTGCGCGAAGTGATAGGTGGGCAGCCGCGGGTCGCTGTCGCTGCTCTTCAGGATCACCACGTCGTTACGGTTGTCGTCCGCGGTCAGCTCACCGCGGATGGCGTCGGTGAAGCTCACCCGGACCCCGGAGACACCGGGCGAGCGGAAGCGGACCACGTACGGGTCGCCGGCCGCCAGTCGCTCGGCCACCTGCTCCGGCTCGGCGTCGCGCCAGATCGCCCACGTGCCGTAGTAACCGGGCAGGGCACCCGTCGCCCGCTGCCGCGCGGTGATCTCCGCGAGCTCCTCCTTGGTGGCGAAGCACGGGTAGGCGCGGCCCTGGCGGAGCAGTTCCCGCACGTAGGTCAGATAGGTCTGCGCCCGAGCCGACTGCGCGTAAGGCCCGTACTGGCCGACCTGACCGTGCTCGTCCGGCTCGATCGAGAAGTAGGCGAACGCCTCGGCGAACTGCGCCTCGGCGCCCTCCACGATCCGGGCCTGGTCGGTGTCCTCCAGGCGGAGCAGGTAGATCCCGCCCGACTGGTGGGCCACGTCCGCGTCGATGGTCGCCGTGAACACGCCGCCGATGTGCAGGAAACCGGTCGGGCTGGGCGCGAAGCGGGTGACCTTCGCGTCCGCGGGCAGATCACGGGGCGGGTACAGCTGCTCCCAGTGCTCCGGCTCCGGCAGGTCGGACGGGAACAGGGAATCGATGACATCTCGGCTGAGCATGAGCGGGCGGCTCCGAACGACGTATGGTGACGGCGCAACGTTTAGTCACGGCCGCAAAGCAGGGTACCGCGAACTGCGGTCAGGGCTGAGATCGATTTACCGGCGCTCAGCCGCCTCGTCGCCACGGCGCCGCGCCCTTGAGACGCGCGACGGCTTCCCTGTCGACGGCCGTCCCCGGCCGTTCTTCCAGGGCCAGCGACTCGACCGGACCGTTGAACCAGTGGCCACGCGGACACCTGATCCGCGCACTCTCCAGTGGGCCGTCCGTCGACCTCATCAGGTAACGGTCCTGGACCTCAGCGGGCAGGCCGCACCTGACCGAACCCGTCTTGTCCATGTAGGCCGGGCAGTCAACGAACATAGCGCTGGCATCCATCGCGGTCTCCCCGTTCCGCTGGCCCCGCTGCCGGGCGGACGCCGCACATCCGCCCGGCAGGGCCGGACACCCCCTCACCCCGCTCCAGACTGGGAGGACGTCCTTGCTGATTCGGAGCGCGGCGCCGGGCTTCTGATACATCCGAAATCCTGCAGTATGCCAACAATCGCCTCGCTGGACGCGCTGACCGAGTGAACCGGTCTGCTCCCGGCCCCGTCTTTGAGGGCAGGAGCACTAAGGGGACCGGAGGGCTCGGCCCTCCAGATAGGGGAGCACGGTGAGGTCTGCGCCGTCTGCGGTATTTCTGTCCATTGCGCTGGGTCTTGGCCTGACGGTCACGGCTTGCGCGTCCAACTCGACGACTTCGGCTTCCAGGGCGCCCGCCGCCGCGAGGGCCAAGCCGGTCTCGTCCTTCCTCAGCCAGTTGCACCCCGGAACGGAGATCGCCTCCACCGTTCCGGCTCGGGGTGACGTGAACCCGTACGGCGTCGCCGTCGTGCCGACCTCAGCGGGGCGGCTGACGGCCGGCGACACCTTGGTGAGCAACTTCAACGACAAGGCCAACGTCCAGGGCACCGGCACCACCATCGTCCAGGTCTCTCCGGCCGGGAAGACGACCCTGTTCGCCAATGTCGCCCGGCTCCCGGCCGGGATGAGCTGTCCGGGCGGCGTCGGCCTGACCACGGCGCTCGGGATCCTGCCCGGTGGCTGGGTGGTCGCGGGGAGCCTGCCTACGACGACGGGCGGCGCCCTGCCCGGGCTCGACCCGGCCGGCTGCCTGATCGTGCTGAACGACCAGGGCACCGTCGTGAAGACCATCACTGACAAGGACATCGTCGGCCCCTGGGACATGGCGGTGTCGTCCACCGGGTCATCCGCGCAGGTCTTCATCTCCAACGCCCTGGGCGGCAACACCAGCGCCCACGACGGGACGCCGGTAACCGGCAACTGCACGGTGGCGCGGCTCGACTTCGCCCTCAGCGCCGGCTCACCGCCCGTCCTGACCAGCGCCACCGCGATCGGCAGCGGCTACCCGTGGAAGGCGAACAAGGCCGCGCTGGTCCTCGCGCCGACCGGCCTGGCGCTGGGACGGAACGGCACGCTGTACGTAGCCGACACGCAGACCAACGCGATCACGGCCATCCCGCGGGCGGCCACCCGGACCACGGCCGAGCCGGTTACGGCCGACCTGCTGTCCGCCGGCGGCGCCCTCAACGCCCCGCTGGGCATGACGCTGGCGCCCGACGGCGACCTGATCGTGGTGAACGGGAACGACGGCAACGCCGTCGAGATCACCCCGGCCGGGCGGCAGGTCGCCACCCGGACGCTGGTCAAGAACGGCGCAGGCGACCTGTTCGGCATCACCACCACGCCCCAGGGGATGCTCGCGGTGAACGACGGGACCAACGCCCTGGACCTGTTCCGCGACTAAGGGACGTCCGGCCCGCCCTGGTGACGAGCCAGGGCGGGCTGGGCGCATGCCAGCCAGCCGTCGGTGAGCGCGTCGCGCAGTGCCCGGGCGGAGACCTTCGGCAGCTGGATCAGCACGGCCGAGTACCCGTCGAAGTGCGGGATGGTGAAGAAGGCGTCCGGGTTGGCGGCGAGGATCGGGCCGTCCGGCGGGACCTGCTCGCCGAACCGGCGGATGTCCGCCTTGCTGAACGGCCGGTCCCAGGCGAAGGCCTTGCCGGCGACGTACCAGGTCCGGTTGCCGTGCCGCTCGCCCTCGGTCGCCTCGGGCAGCTCCGCGGCCAGCCGGGCCACGTCGTCGAGAGTCGCCATGGGGGCACGTTAGCCGAAGGCGGGCTCGGGGCGGGGGAAGCTGGTGGTGAAGGCGTAGCGGGAGGCGCGGTACAGGTGCCGGGCGAACTCCACCGGACGGCCGGACTGGTCGTAGGCGATGCGCTCCATGGTCAGCAGGGCGGTGCCGCGGGTCTCGTTCAGCGTGTGAGCCTCGGCGGCCGAGGCGTTCTTGGCCCCCATCCGCTGAGTGGCCGAGTACAGCCCGATGCCGGACGCGCGGAGCAGTTCGTACAGGCCGTGCTCCTCCAGCATCTGGACGTTCAGCTGGACGAGGCCGGCGGGCAGGTAGTTGTGCATCAGGGCCATCGGCTCGCCGTCGGCCAGCCTGATCCGCTCCAGCGACATGACCAGGGCCCGCTCGGGCAGCTGGAGCGCCTCGGCGACCTGGTCGCTAGCGTGACTGACCTCCGCCTGCAGGACGCGGGTGGCGGGGCTGCGGCCGGTGGCCGCGAGATCGTCGTAGAGGCTGGTCAGCTCCACGTTACGGTCGATCCGCTCGTTGGCGACCAGGGTCCCGGCGCCGCGCTTGCGGACCACGAGACCCTTGTTGGCCAGGTACAGGAAGGCCGCCCGCACCGTAGGCCGGGACAAGCCGAGCATCTCGGCCAGCTGGACCTCGTTCTCCAGCCGGGCGCCGACCTTGAGCACGCCGGATCTGATGGCCGATTCGAAGTGCTGAGCCAGCTGGAAGTACAGCGGCACCGGACTGGTCCGGTCGATGGTGATGGGACCACTGGGACTTGGTGCGCGTTCAGGCATCGGCGACATCCGGCGGGGCAGTAAGGCTCATTGTCAGTACATACTAACCACTGCAGAGCTAACCACGATTCCCGCGGCCCGGCCGGTGGCAGCTCAAGATCACCAGTGAGGTAACCTCTGACGTGCGGAAACCTATCGGGGGGTGGGTGTTGGCCGTGCTTGACCGGTCCCGGATCTGGGACCCGGCCACGGCCTCGTTCGGCCTGACCCGTTCGGTCCGTAATGATTATCGTGACCCTGGCTACGCCTGGTTCGCGGCTTCAGAAGGGGTGACGGTATGAGTTCGTCGATTCTCGACCGGCTGGGGGCGGGTACGGTGCTCGGCGCCGAGGGCTACGTCTTCGAGCTCGAACGGCGCGGCTACATCAAGGCCGGCCCGTTCGTGCCCGAGGTGGTGCTGGATTACCCGGACGCGCTGCGTGAGCTGCACCGGGAGTTCCTGCGGGCGGGCGCCGACGTGATGGTGGCGCTGACCTACTACGCGCACCGGGAGAAGCTGCGGGATGTGGGCCGCGAGGGTGACCTGGAGGCGATGAACCGCCAGGCGGTGCAGATCGCCCGTGAGGTCGCCCGGGAGGGCGGCGCGCTGGTGGCCGGCAACGTCTGCAACACCTGGGCCTACGACCCGGACGACCCGGCCACCCGGGAGACGGTCCGGGCCATGTACGCCGAGCAGCTGGGTTGGGCCGCCGAGGGGGGCGTCGACTTCGTCATCTCGGAGACCAACGACTACCTCGGGGAAGCGCTGATCGCGCTGGAGGTCATCCGGGACCTAGGCCTGCCCGCGCTGGTGACGCTGGCGCCGACCCAGCCCGGCCAGACCCGCGACGGCTTCGGTTACGTGGAGGCGTGCCGGATCCTCGCCGCCGAGGGAGCCGATGTCGTGGGCCTGAACTGCGATCGGGGCCCAGAGACGATGCTGCCGCTGGTCGCGGGCATCCGGGAGGCCGTGGACTGCGGCGTCGCGGTCCAGCCGGTGCCGTACCGGACGACCGCGGCCGCCCCGACCATGGAGACCCTGCGGCCCGCGGACGGGGACCGGGCCTTCCCGGTCGCGCTCGATCCCTTCACCTGCACGCGCTTCGAGATGGCGCAGTTCGCGCTGCAGGCCCGTGACCTCGGCGTGGATTACGTGGGCATCTGCTGCGGGGCCGGCCCGCATCACGTCCGGGCCATGGCCGAGGCGCTGGGCCACGACGTTCCGGCCAGCAAGTACTCGCCGTCGATGGATCTGCACCCGATGTTCCGGGCCGACGTGGCGGCCAAGGACGCCGCGTTCCTGCACAGCTGGACCGCACAGGCCTAGAGCCGTGCAGGCCTGGAGCTGTGCCGTGCGGGCCTAGTCCGCGGGGCAGGACAGCAGGCCGTAGGCCTGCTTGGCGCTGAGGACGCGCATCACCGCGGCGTAAGCCTGGGACCGGAAGGCCGGGTCGCTGTGCACGCGGCTGAGCACCGCGGCGTCCATGGCGGCGGCTACGGGCAGGCTGACCGAGAGGATCATGTCGCCGCCGGCGGCGAGGAAGCCGGTGGCACGTCCGGCCGGGGAGACGCTCGCGACCGCCGCGGCCGCGCCCATGTCGTCGGAGATGATCACGCCGCCGAACCGCAGCTGCTGGCGCAGCAGCCGCATCACCCGCGAGGAAAACACCGCGAGGTGATCGGGGTCGATCCGCGGATAGCTGGCCAGGGAGACCATGACGAACGGCACGCCCGCGCCGACGGCAGCCCGGAACGAGCGGAGATAGGGATCGTCTGGGGTGGTCACCGTGTCGGTGACCCCCGCGGTGAGGTCGGTATTGCCGGTCACCCGGCCCAGGCCGGGAAAATGCTTGGCGGTGGTGGCGACTCCGGCCTGGCGCATCCCCTTGATGAAGGCCACCCCGTGCGCCGCCACCGTGCCCGGGGCGCTGCCGAACTCGCGCATCAGCGTGCCGATCGGCTGGTTCAGGCTCGCGGTACCCGGCGGTACCACGTCCATGACCGGGGCCAGGTCAAGGTTGATCCCGGCCCGCTTCAGCTGGCGTCCCCACCCGCCGGCGTCCCGCTGCAGCACGCCGGGGACGAGCTGCCCCTGGGCCACGGCGGAAGGGATCGCCGAGAAGCCTGGCCCGCGCAGCCGCTGGACCTCACCTCCTTCCTGGTCGGCGGCGATGAAGAACCGGGTCCGCGCGGTGGCCGCCGCGGAGGCCAGCCCCTGGTCGGCGACGGTCACCTGCCGGACCTCGGCCAGGCTGGCGGAGGTTGTGGTCCCGAACAGCAGGGAGCCGAAGTGATAGGCCGCGACCGCGCGCGCCACCTCCGAAACCGGCTGGCCGGCCAGGCCGACCATGAACAGCTGGCCGACCCGCTGGGCCGCGGTCATCCGGGCGAAGACCCGGGCCGGGCAGGAAAGCGGCTCTCGGCTCGGCGACGGCGTGTCCGGGCTGGCCGCGGAGCGCGCGGTAGCGGTACCCACCGAGGTCCGGGGCAGTCCTGCGGCCGGCTGGCTGCTGCCCGAAGTGGAGCTGCATCCCGAGCAGGCCAGGGCCAGGGTGAGCACGAAGCCGAGCACAGTACCGGCTACCTGGTGCCTGACCACGACGATCTCCCCCAGGTAACTGTGCCGATTCCGCAGATTATCACCAGGCACCACGTCAGTGCAGGATCGCCGAGACCAGTTCCTTGACCTGCTCGACGCTCGCGAGCAGCGCCGCGGTTGAACTGGTCGCCGTGGTGAGGCGGGAGAGCATGAGGCGGATGCTCTCCGCACGGGGCCTGCGGCTGTGGATCTCGGTATGCAGCCGCTGCACGTCATCGAGAACCTCGCCGGCTTGCTCACCCTCGAGCTGGCCGGCGTCGGCTTCGAGCTTGCGGAGCAGCCCGTCGATCAACGCCAGCGGATCGCTGGCCGCGGCACCGTAGACGTTTCCCGTGGCCTGGCCGTGAGACCCGGTGGCGATGGCTCCGACACTGCCGCTGATATGGAATTCGCTGCTGGCCCCTGATCCGGCGCCGGCGTCCGGGTACCTGTCCTGCCGATCCACGATCTCCTCCTCGTCCGGCGTCCTGCCGCTCGCAGGTTTCATGACTTCGGTGATCCCGCCGACGCACCCGAAGGCGCGTGGACACGTCCTTCGGCCTGGCCGTGGGTTCCGGTGGCGATGGCGCCCACGTTGCCGTGGATCGTGTAGCTATTGCTGATGATGGCGCTCGCGCTCTCCTGGTAAGTGCTGGTATCGACGCCCTTCTCGGTGAGGAAGTCGAGGACCGTATCCAGGACCAGGCGCTGGACGACCCTCGTGTACTTGACCGTGTCCAGCACCTGGATGTACGTGCGCGCCTGGGCCGACCCCCCGGTTTCGCGGACGCTGATCCGCGCGCCTATGTCCGCGAACACATAATCGCTGGCGGACCTGGCCTCCGAATGATAGGACCGCCGCTCGGTCATCGCCGTCCAGGCCGTGCCGAGGACCCCGAACGGGGCTCGCACGATGTCCTTGAACGAGGTGCTCGCCGCATTCAGGATGACCTTGACCATGAACTCGCCGGAGGTTACGCTCGGCAGCCGGTCCACGATGTGGTACCGCTGGTAGATCGGCGGCAAGAGGGTCGGGACGAACTGCAGGTAGAACATGCGCCCTTCGACCGCGACGTAGATGAAGGCCGAGACGGCGATCTCCTGATCGGTGCTGCCGATGACCTCGCGCCTGCGCACCCAGACCGGCTGGCCCTCGTCGCTCACGCAGACCCGGAGGTAGTAACGCAGGCCGGCCGCCGGATGACGGATAAGCGCGTCGATCGCCTCCGGGCTAGCCTGCGAGTAGGGCGTCGTCCGGGCCTGGTCGATGAACGGACTGTCCCACCGGCAGTGCCCGTCCCCGGCGACGTGATCGTGCATGCTGAGCGCCGTGATGCGCTCGTTCTGCGGGAGCCCCTCGTCCTTGACCTTCAGCAGCCGCGCCCGGATGACCTGGTGCAGCTCGACCGGGTCGATGGGAACGTAGCTGCCGGATCCGCGCTCACGCCTGCCGCCGTTCCGGCCCGGGCCCGGCGCGCGATCGAGCTCGATGGCGATGGACCAGTCTTCGTTCAGCAGGCGAGGCCCGGTACCGATGAAGGGGTTGTTCCCGCCGTAGATGGTCAGGTTCCCCCGTTGCGCCGTAGCCACCTGGGCGATCCTCTCTTCGACCTCCTCCGAGGCGCGTTCGAAGCGGTGGGCGCTCGCTCCTGGCCTGAGCCGGTCGCTGAAGGTCCGGTACATCGAGTACGAGTACCCGACCAGTACCGCTCCGAGCAGGCCCAGGAAGACCAGCACGACCGCGAGGGTCGACAAGCCCGACGCCAGCGGGCCGAAGCGCGGAGAGGCGCCGCCATTCGCCTGGTTGAAATACGAGCTCACCAGGTAGAACACGGCGATCGCGGCGACTACCACGCCGACGCCGAGGCCGACCAGGACCTTCGCGCCCAGCGACCGGCGTTCCCACTGGACTCCCGGCAGGAAGCTGAGGAAGAACGAGATGATCAAGATCGCGATGATGGGCACGGTGGCGAGGAGCAACCCGATGATCAGGATTACGGTCAGCAGCAGATCCCGTACCAGCTGCGCCTGCCGGGCGTGAAGGCAGTGCCGGATTATCGGGATGAGGTCGATACCGAGAGAGGGGGCAACGCCGCGGTGTGACATTACCAGCTCCCCGATCACCGATTTCGCGTACGTCGGGTCAAGGTAGGCCGCCGCGCACAGGTAACGGGTGGAGTTGCTCAGCGGGCCGTCCGGCTGGGTCATCGCGTGGTTGAAGAACTCGTCCTGCGCCAGGCCGACCGGCTCCGGCCCGGGCTGTCGGTAGGTGAAATCGCCCGCTCCCCCGCCTGCCGCGGCGGGTGCCCGGGGCGGCTGGGGCGGCTGGGCCGCGGTGCCCGCCCAGGCGTGACGGGGGGCCGCGGTATTGACAGGAAAAGGCTCAGCCGACGGCTGGCTACCGCGGCCCGGGACGCTGACGGCGGTGCCGCAGTCGCCGCAGAAACTGTCTCCCGGCGTCAGGGATGAACCGCAATTGACGCATTGCAGTGGGGGCACGGTCTCTCCAGAAGGGTTCGTCGTTTCCCAGGCTGCCGCGGCGGCGCTCAGGTCACGAGCATGGCTGATAGGCGGCGTGATAGCCGGATGGCGCCGGGTCGATCAGGTATCCCGAGCCGTCCTGGGCGAGGAACAGTGTTATGTCCCAGTCGGTGCATGATTCGCTTTGGTCGGGGCTGTCCGCCGGATTCTGGTGACTGGTGAATGTCACCTCGGCGGCTAGGTCTCCGTCCGAAGCAGGAGAAATGCTGACGAGCGTCTCGCCCGAGTCGACGGTGGACCGGTAGCCCTTATCGAACTGCTCCTGTGTCATCCCCTGCCGGACCTGCGAGCTCAGCAGGGAAAGGTACGACTGATAGTCGTGAGCGTTTATCGCGGCGAAGTACTGGCCGAGAAAGTCCGCAACCGGCGAGGCGTCAGGGTCCTGCGACACGTCCGCCCCCACCGTCACCGTGCCTGAACTGGACGGACTCGGCGAGTCCGGCGGAGACTCGGAGCCGGTCAGAACGGACGCGGAGGGACCCGGGGCCGGGGGTGTCGTCTGCGTGACCTGGGGCGGGTTCGCCGTCGCATGCGAGCGCGAGGTGTGATGCATCACGTAAAACAGGGCTCCAGCGGCCGCGGCGAAGAGGACCACCGCAGCCGCCACGACGACGGGCCGGAACACCAAGCCCGCGGCCCCCGCCCCGGAGCGACGGGGAGGTCCCGGCGGCACGGGAGGACGGCCGGGTGGCGCGGGCTCGTAAGGCGCGGGCTCGTAAGGCGCGGGCTCGTAAGATCCGGCGGGCCGCTGCGTTTCAGTGGCTCCGTAAATTCCGGCGTTTCCGGGAAAATCACCGGACCCGGGGTACCCGGAACCTAATGGGCTATCGGGACGCGCAGGCTGAGGGTGGCCGACCTCGAAACGACGGCCACAGCCACTACAGAACGTCGATCCTTCTTTACGCGTCCGTCCGCAATCGGCGCAGACTTCCATGGCGCGCCCATCACCCCCTCGTGGCCCGCCCATGGCGGTCCACCCCACGCCAACGATGGGGAGGAGTATTGCACAGCGTCCTGTTTCGACGCTAGTTGCCCATAGGTTTTTGTTTTGTCACCTCACCCCGGGATCTATTTCTCCGAGGCAACGGAATTAGCGTCCCGCGGGATGTTCCGACGCGGGGAGGTGCTTGCCCTGGAGCAAGGACCAGGCCCGGCGCAGTGCGACCGAGAACGAGGCGATGAGCAGGTAGGCCAGGGCTTCGATGTAGCCTTCGGTCCGCGGGCTGATGATCGAGGCCAGGCCGACGCCGAGCTGCCCCAGGTAGGTGACCAGGGCCAGGATGAGCTGCAGCAGCCGGTCGTCATGGTGGGGCATCTCCCGTTGCATGCGCAGGGTTCCCCACAGGCTGATCAGCGCCATGACCGCGGCCGGGTAGCCGAGCCTGGTGTCGGGGATACACGCGATCAGGGACACGAAGAAGCTGTTGACCAGGGCGGTGAAGGCCGAGCCCGCGATCGCCCGGGCCGCGGGCGGCGCGTCCCTCCCCAGCACCGTATCCTGCCGCAGCGAGGCCGCGACGAACAGCAAGCCGATCAGCGCGCCCGCAGCCGTCGCCGCGGTGGCGAAGTACACCACGAAGTCGTCTGGGACCACGCGCAGCCCTTCCGTCCGTGCTGGCCGGCGCGCCAGCGATGCCGCGAGTCTGCCATCTCGGGTCCATCAGGCCGACAGCGGGTGTTAGCGGCGGGCCGGGATATCACACCCGTATCCGCAAGCCCGTTCGTCCCATATTCATGACCGATCGCGTGATCGTGGATATTGACGCGTCATTTCCCGCGGGTTGCGATCCGCGATCACCCGGTGCCCTCATCTTGCGAGGCCAATGCGCCTGTTGGTGTGCCTTCTCCGAGGTACGCCATCATCTCGCTGCCGGGAAGGCCGAGCGGATTTGGCGGGTGCGCATGTGCCTGGTGAGGCGGGCGGGGGTCGTGGGAAGTGCCGCGGGGACGGCGTGGAGATTTGTGGTCAGCTGGCGGTGGGGTTGGTGACGCGGGCCATGAAGAGGGGCTCGCCGGTGGCGGGGGCGGTCACCATCAGCAGGTAGGGGCGGTCGAAGGTGATCTCATGCGGGATCAGGCGCCCGGCGCTCGCCTCGACGCCGACGGCGGTCGCGGCGGTGGCTACCGTGCCCTTCTCGCCGATGTCCAGGGTGGCGGCCTGCTCGACCAGGCCGATACAGCAGGCTTGCTTCGACAGCCCGGTGAAGTCCGCCGCCGAGGTGAACGTCACGCCCATGCCGAGGCCGGCCAGGATCGGCTTCAGGCTCACCTTGGTGTCCAGCTTCACCTTCGGGAACACGATGCTCCGGCTCAGCAGGCCGGGCCGGCCGGCCGCCAGGCGAGAGGTCATGGACTCTAGGACGGCCGCGGAGGGGATCGCGCAGCCGGCCGTGCCCGCGGGCGGCAGCAGGGCCTCCATGGCCAGCTTGCCGCCGCGGTACGGGAGCCAGACCGCGGTCCAGCCGTCCGCGCGGACCGCCTGGTACGGGCCGTTGAGCATGTACTGGGCCGTGACGTGCTGCCCGGAGGCGGTGGTGAACGGGTCCGGGCTGGTCTCTTCGGGGTCGAACGGCATGGCCCAGGCCGCGTTCATGTAAAGCGCGTCGGTCAGCATCCAGCCGATGTCCTGCAGCGAGCCGGGCGGCAGCAGGTCGGGGATGTGGCCCCGGGTGGCGGTGTCGATCGCCTGGTTGATCTCCTGCGTGGCCTTCCCCGGGTCGCTCAGCAGCGGCGCCTGGGCCAGGCCGGCGTCGTAGCCGGTGGCGACGGCGTTGAGGTAGGTGCGTTTGGTCGGCAGGGTGGGGTCGGCCCACACCTGGTCGCTGGCGCTCAGCGTCACGCCCGGGCCGGACAGGCCGCGCAGGGCGGCCGACCGGGACTGCAGACCCGCCTCGAGCGCCTGGCCACCCGTGGCCGGGAGATGCAGCACGCTCGCCATGGCGCGGGCGGTGCCGCCGCGGGCGCCGAGATAGGCCATGCCGAGGCCGCTGGCCAGGCTGGACGGTGAAAGCACCACGTTGCCCTGGGGATCTTGCCGGCACCAGGCGCCGAGTGTGTCCAGGCCGAGGGCGGTGTCCGCGTTCCCGTACGGACGCGGGTCGGCCTGGGGCTCCCGGGCCGCCACGCCGTGGGCCATGACCGGCGGTGGCACGGACGACCCGCACCCCGCGGTGAGCATCGCCGCCAGCGCCAGGCCGGCCGCCCCCCGTAGTTGGTTCTTCATGCGCATCAGACGGCGCGGGACTCTCGTTCGGTTGCGCGCGGATGATTACACTGAGGTCAAGTTGCTGTAACCGGTGATGGCTCAGGTGCGCCGCTAAGCACCGCATACATGGAGAGCACGATCCCGACGGGCCGGTGAGCGGCCCGCAGATCCGGGTCAGGACCAGCGAGGACATCCGCAGGCAGCGACGACCCCGCCGCCATCCGTGCTGGGACCACCTCATCGCGGCCCCGCTGTGGCCCATGCACGGCGTCAACCTCGGCACGCTGCTGCGCACCTGCGACGCGGTCGGCGCCTGCCTGGCCGTGCCGCGGCTGCCCTGGGTGCCCGACGCGCTGGCCCGCGGCAATACCTTGCGCCGACCAGCCTGCGTGCACTGGTGCGGCCGCGATCCGAGCCAGTGGCTGCGGGACCAGCGGTCGGCCGGATCGCGGATCGTCGGCGTCGAACTGGCCGACGAGGCGGTCCGCCTGGGTGACCTGCCCGCCGCCAGGCAGCGGACCGTGGCCGTGCTCGGGCACGAGCGGACGGGCATCCCGGCCGAGGCTGTGGACCTGCTCGACGTGGCCGTGGAGATCCCGATGGTGGGTTCGGGGGCCAGCCTGAACGTGGCGGTGGCCGGGTCCCTGGTGCTGTACCGGCTGGCTGGGCTGATGTAACGGCTGGCACGTAACTATGGTCTGCGATACTCCCCACTATGGCTCCCGCGCGCCGGACCCGCCGGACCAGCGGTGGTGGGAATCCGTGGCCATGATGCCCGCCCCGGGTCCGCGGCGGTCGGGCCCGACGGCGACGTACCCGGCCGAGATTCCGCCCGAGATTCCAGCTGGCCCGCGCCCGGGCTCCCCGGTGCCGGCCCGGCGCGGTCCGTGGCGATGGCTGCGCAGGCGGCAGCCCTGAGCTTGATGTTCGCTGAGCATCGCCTGGACGCTTGAGACGCGCCCGCATGGGTAGGCGTGATCCGTGAATCGCCCCAGCCAGGCGCCGGAGGATGCGGAAATCCGGGCGCAAGAGGAAGTCCGCACCCAGCCCGACGAGAACCGGGAAAACCGGGATCCAGGTCAGGGCCGTATCCAGGAAGCCCTGGATACGGCGGCCGAGGTGGCCGAGAGGACCGGCGGCCTCGGAAAACCCGGGCGCCCGGTCAACCGGCGCTCGCCGTTCATGATCGGGCTGATGGCCGCCTTCGGCGTCGCGGTGGCCTACGGCCTGATCGAGCTCATCGTCAAGGCGCGGTCCGTGCTCATCATCGTCGGCCTGGCGATGTTCATCGCGGCTGGCCTCGACCCGATCGTGGGCTGGCTGGTCCGGCACCGGTTCCCCCGGTGGGCCGCCGTCCTCACCGTCATCGTCTGCGGCGTGGCCGTCGTGGGCGGGTTCCTGGCGGCGGCGATCCCGCCGCTGGCCAGCGAGGCCACCTCGCTGGCGCACCAGATCCCGCACTACGTCCAGGACCTGCAGAACCGCAATTCCCAGCTAGGCAAGCTCAACGTCAAGTACCACATCCAGCAGCGGCTGACCGATCTCATCTCCAGCAAGGGCGGCTCGCTGGTGGGCGGGGTGGTCGGGGCCGGGACGCTGGTGGTCGGCACCGTGTCCGAAATCCTGGCCATCGTGGTGTTCAGCGTCTACTTCCTGTCCGGCCTGCCGCAGATCAAGATGTTCGCCTACCGGCTGATACCGCACTCGCGGCGCCCCCGGGCCATCCTGCTCGGCGACGAGATCTTCGCCAAGGTCGGCGGCTACGTGCTGGGCAACTTCATCACCTCGGCGATCGCCGGCGTCGGCACCTACATGTGGCTGCTGGCGTGGGGAGTCCCCTACCCGCTGCTGCTCGGCATCTTCGTGGCCTTCCTGGACCTGATCCCGGTCATCGGTTCGTCCGTGGGCGGGCTCTTCGTGAGCCTGATCGCGCTGACGGTGTCCCTGCCGGTGGCGCTGGCCACCCTGGGCTTCTACGTGGCGTACCGGCTGGCCGAGGACTACCTCATCGTGCCGCGGATCATGGGCCGGACCGTGGATCTGCCGGCGATCGTCAGCCTGGTGGCGGTGCTGGTCGGCGGGGTCCTGCTCGGTATCGTCGGCGCGCTGGTCGCCATCCCGGTGGCCGCTGCCATCCGGCTGCTGCTGCAGGAGATCGCGTTCCGCAAGCTAGACAAGAGCTGACCCGCCCTGCTAAAGATTAGTTTCCAGGTCTTTAAAGTAGGGATAAGCGATGACGCGCGGCGGGGTTAGGGCGGCGCGCCAGTGGATACGATCCCGCCGAAACCCGATCATTCGCCCGGGGAGGAACCTTGAGTAGCACCGATAACTTCGTTGCCAACTCCGAACGCTACGCCGCCAGCTTCGACAAGGGAGACCTGCCGTTGCCACCCGCCGAAGGCACCGCGGTGGTCGCTTGCATGGACGCCCGGCTCAACCCGTACGGCATCCTCGGGCTCTCCGAGGGCGACTCGCACGTTATCCGCAACGCCGGCGGGGTCGTGACCGACGACGTCATCCGGTCCCTCACCATCTCCCAGCGCTTGCTCGGGACGACCGAGATCGTCCTCATCCACCACACCGACTGCGGCATGCTCACCTTCCACGACGATGACGTGAAGGCGCAGATCGAGGCCGACACCGGCATCCGGCCGTCGTTCGCGCTTGAGGCCTTCCCCGACCTCGAAGCCGACGTGCGCCAGTCCATCGCCCGGATCAAAGCCAGCCCGTTCGTCCCGAACAAGGACTCCATCCGCGGTTTCGTCTACGAGGTCGAGACGGGGCGCCTGCGCGAAGTCAAGGGATAACGGTCCACGGCCGGGGGCCAGCCGCCTTGGTATCGTGACCGGGTGACGGCCGTAGCGGAAACGAACGATGTGATCGCGGCGGGCCCCGCCGACGAGAGCAGAGCCCGTTCGGCCCGGCTTCGGCACCTGATCATCACGGTGTACGGGCTCTACGCCCGGCACGATGGCGGCTGGCTGTCCGTGGCGACCCTCATACGACTGCTCGCCGACCTCGGCATCGAGGAGCCGGCCGCCCGTTCGGCTATATCGCGATTGAAGCGGCGCGGCATCCTGCAGTCGCAGCGGTACGGCGCGGCCGCCGGTTACCAGCTGTCCGCCGAGGCTCAGGCCATCTTGCGCGAGGGCGACGAGCGGATCTTCCGGCGGCGCCGGGCGGCGCCCGCCGACGGCTGGGTGCTCGCGGTCTTCTCGGTGCCCGAATCCGAGCGTCACCGGCGGCACGTGCTGCGGTCCGAGCTGACCAGGCTGGGGTTCGGCATGGTCGCGCCGGGGGTGTGGATCGTGCCCGGCCACCCGCAGGACACGACCGCGGAGACGCTGCGGCGGCTCGGCCTGGACGGCTACGCCGACCTGTTCCGCGCCGAGCACCTGGCCTTCGGCGACCCGGCGGCCAAGATCCGCCGCTGGTGGGACCTGGACGAGCTGGACCGCCAGTACGAGGCGTTCGTCCGGATGTACGAGCCGGCGTTGCGGGAAGGCGCGGCCGAGGGACCGGAGGCGTTCGCCGGCTACGTGCGGCTGCTCACCGACTGGCGGCGACTCCCCTACCTGGACCCCGGGCTGCCGGCCGAGCTGCTGCCTGGCGACTGGACCGGCAGCCGGGCCGCCGACCTGTTCTTCACCCTGCGCGAGCGGCTCGAGGAGCCGGCCCGCGCCTACGTGAGAGCCATCACGAGCGGCTGACCACGGCGATGCCCTGGACCTCGACCATGGCATCCGGCAGCCACAGCTTGGTCACGCCCACGCCTGCCGTGGCCGGGTAGTCCGAGCCGGCCAGCCGGCGCCAGACCGCGCCGATCTCCTTCCCTTTCGCCTGGTAGTCCTGCACGTCGGTCAGGTAGATGGTCAGGCTGGCCAGGTCGGACGGATGCCCTCCGGCCGCGGCCAGCGCGGTGAGCAGGTTCCTCAGCGCCTGCTCGAACTGGGCCACGACGCCGCCGGGGACGACCCGTCCGTCCCGGTCCATCCCGAGCTGGCCGGCCAGGAACACCAGCCGGCCAGCCGGAGCCGAGACGGCGTGCGAGAAGCCAGAGGGCTGGGCGAGCCCGGCCGGGTTGATCCGCTCCATGTCCATGACCGCACCTTATCGATATAGCGGATTATTGACGACCGTATCGATTCCGTCATACAGTCGGGGCATGCGCATCGCTGTCCTCGGCGGCGGCCCCGGCGGCTTGTACTTCGCCGCCCTGGCTAAGCAACTGGACGCCCGCCACGACATCACGGTGTGGGAGCGCAATGCCGCCGACGACACGTTCGGCTTCGGGGTGGTGTTCTCCGACGAGACCCTCGGCGGCATCGAGCACGCCGACCGGGAGATCTTCGCCCAGATGCGCGGCGAGTTCGCCCGCTGGGACGACATCGACGTGCACTTCCGCGGGAAGGTGATGACGTCGGGCGGGCACGGCTTCGCCGCGATGAGCCGCAAGCGGCTGCTGGCCATCTTGCAGGAACGGTGCGCGGCGCTGGGGGTACGGGTGCTGTTTCGCACCGAGGCACCGGACGTCGCGGCGCTGGCCGCGGACTACGACCTGGTCGTGGCGGCGGACGGGATGAACTCGGCCACCCGGGGGCGCTACGCCCCGGCCTTCGGGCCGGACCTGGAACGGCGGCGGTGCCGCTACATCTGGCTGGGCACCGACCTGGTCTTCGACGCCTTCAAGTTCTACATCCTGGACACCCCGGCCGGGGTCATGCAGGTACACGGCTACCCGTACAGCGAGACGGCCAGCACCTTCATCCTGGAGATGCACGAGGATGTCTGGCAGCGGGCCGGGTTCGGGCCGCCCGCGGAGCGCGCGGCCGGGCTGCCGCCCGGGCGCAGCGACGATACCTCCATCGCGATGATCCGCGAGCTGTGCGCCGACGTGCTCGGCGGGAACCAGGTCTTCGCGAACAACTCCCGGTGGACCACGTTCACCACCGTGCGCTGCCGGACCTGGCGGCACGAGAACGTGGTGCTGCTCGGCGACGCGGCGCACACCGCGCACTTCTCCATCGGCTCCGGCACCAAGCTGGCCATGGAGGACGCGCTGGCCCTGGCGGCCTGCTTGCATGAGGCTGATTCCGGGCCGGCGGCGCTGGCCGCCTACGAGGACGAGCGGCGGCCGGTCGTCGCGTCCACGCAGCGGGCCGCGCAGGCCAGCCTGGAGTGGTTCGAGAACATCGGCCAGTACGCCGACCAGGATCCGCGTCAGTTCGCGTTCAACATCGTGACCCGCAGCCGCCGGGTGACCTACGACAACCTGAGGCTGCGCGATCCCGAGTTCGTCGCGGACATGGACCGGTGGTTCGCTTCGGCTTCGGGCTCGGGCTCGGGCTCGGCTTCGGCCGAGGCGCGGCCGCCGATGTTCCAGCCGTTCCGGCTGGGCGGCCTGGAGCTGGCCAACCGGGTCGTCGTCTCGCCGATGGACATGTACTCGGCGCGGGACGGCGTGCCCGGCGACTTCCACCTAGTGCACCTGGGCAGCAAGGCACTGGGCGGCGCGGGGCTGGTGATGACCGAGATGGTCTGCGTTTCCCCCGCCGGGCGGATCACGCCGGGGTGTACCGGGATGTACAGCACGGAGCAGGAGGAGTCGTGGCGGCGGATCGTCTCGTTCGTCCATGAGCGGTCCGGTGCGAAGATCGGGATCCAGCTCGGGCACTCCGGGCGCAAGGGCTCGACCAGGCTGATGTGGGAGGGGATGGACGAGCCGCTTGTTGAGGGCAACTGGGAAGTATGCGGGCCGTCGGCTGTTCCTTACAAGGCGGGGAGCCAGGTGCCGCGTGTGTTGAGCGTGGCGGAGCTCGACGAGATCCGGGGGCAGTTCGTGGCGTCGGCGCGGGCGGCGGCGCGGGCGGGCTTCGACCTGCTCGAGCTGCACTGCGCGCACGGGTACCTGCTGTCCTCGTTCCTGTCCCCGCTGACCAACCGGCGCGATGATCTTTATGGCGGGTCTTTGGCGGCCAGACTCCGCTATCCGCTGTCGGTTTTCGACGCGATCCGGGCGGTATGGCCAGCAGACCGGCCGATGACGGTGCGGGTCTCGGCCACCGACTGGTACGAGGGCGGCGTAGGGGTGGAGGAGGCGGTCGAGATCGCCCGGGCGTTCGCCGAGCACGGCGTGGACGGCATCGACGTGTCGACGGGACAAGTCGTCAGCGAGGAGCAGCCCGCGTTCGGCCGCAGCTACCAGACACCGTACGCGGACCGGATCCGCAACGAGATCGGCCGCAAGTACGGCGTGGCGGTGATCGCGGTCGGCGCGATCTCGTCCTACGACGACGTGAACTCCCTCATCCTGGCGGGCCGGGCGGACTTGTGTGCGCTTGGGCGCACTCACTTGTACGACCCGCAGTGGACGCTGCACGCCGCCGCCGAGCAGGACTACGCCGGACCTGGGGCGACCTGGCCGATGCCGTTTCTTGCGGGGCGCCGTAGGCCGCAGGGAGGCCGGACCGACGGGCCCCGGCCACGGCTCGAGCTGATCAGGTCCGGGACGCCGCGGACCGCGCACGCGCGCTGGCGGCCAGCGGGCCGCGGGACGCGATGAAACCCGGGGTTGATGTCGTTCTGACGCACTGAAAAGCGGGTTTCATGGGGGCCGGTGGGTGCCGGGACGGCGTCTCAGCGTGGGACGAGCCTGGACCGCCACGGCCGACTCGGATGAGACTGATGTCGGAGGTGATCCGGATGACACGACGGGATATCGAGTTCGACGCCGAAGGCGTCACCCTGCGCGGCTGGTTCTACCCGGCCGAAGGAGCCGGCGGCCCGGGAGCGGCCGTGGTCATGGCGCACGGCTTCTCCGCGGTCAAGGAGATGTACCTGGATAGTTTCGCCGAGGTGTTCGCCGCGGCCGGGCTGAACGTGCTGGTCTTCGACAACCGCTGCTTCGGCGCCAGCGACGGAGATCCGCGCCAGGAGATCGACCCGTGGGCGCAGGTCCGTGACTACCGGCACGCCATCACCTACCTGTGCACCGTGCCCGAGGTGGACCCGCAGCGGATAGGGATCTGGGGCAGCAGCTACTCCGGCGGTCACGTACTGGTGGTGGCCGCGATCGACCGGCGGGTCAAGGCCGTGGTGAGCCAGGTGCCGCTGATCAGCGGCCACGCCAACCTGCGGGCCCTGGTCCGGTCCGACTTCATCGCCGGGTTCCGCGAGATGTTCGACGCCGACCGGCTGGCCCGCTTCCAGGGCAAGCCGCCGGCCATGGTGCCGGTGGTCGACAAGGATCCGCTGGCGGCGTCGGCGCTGCCGACCCCGGATTCGTGGGAGTGGTTCTCCAGCACCGGGGAGACCCGCGCCCCGTCCTGGCGCAACGAGGTGACACTGCGCAGCGTGGAGCTGTTCACCGAGTACGAGCCGGGCATCTACCTCCCCTGGATCAGCCCGACGCCGCTGCTGCTGCTGGTCGCCGTGGGCGACCACCTGGTGCCCTCCGAGCTCGCCATCGCGGCGTTCGACACTGCGCACCAGCCCAAGGAGCTCATCATTATGCCCGGCGGGCACTTCGACGCTTACACCAAGGGGTTCGAGGGTTCCAGCGGGCCCGCTCGGGACTGGTTTGTGCGGCACCTGGGTGCTTAGAGCCGCTTAGAGCCCCGCTTGAAGTAGCGCGAAGGCGCGGCCGGCGTCGGCGACGGCTTCAGGATGGACGTCGTCGGCGGTCCGGCCGGCCACGAGCCGCTGCCAGTTGGCCTGGGCCAGCACGCGCTGGACCGCGAGCACCTGAGCCGCCTGGAGCCGTGCGGTGATGTCATCGCCGAGCGCGGCGGCCAGGGCCTCCTCGTTGCCGAGCGTCCACTGGACCAGCCGTCCGGCCAGGCTCGGCGTGGTGAACACCAGCTCGTGGAACGCCAGCACCTCGGGATGGTCGTTGAGCCCGGTGACGGGGTCGCGGCGGTCGAGGCCAGCCCGGAAATGCCGGTGCAGGGCGGTCATCGGCGAGACGCCGGGCGGGCGGTCGCGCACCACCCGCGCGGCCTCGCCATGGTGGTCCGCGATCCGGTGCAGGACCAGGTCTTCCTTGGCCGGGAAGTACCGGAACAGGGTCGGCTTGGAGACCTCGGCCCTGGCCGCGATGTCGGCCACCGGCACCTGGTCGAAACCGCGCTCGAGGAAGAGGGAGATCGCGGCGTTCGCGATGGCATCACGGGTGCGTTCCCGCTTGCGGGCCCGCAGCCCGGTCGGCTCTGACACGTTATTACTGTAACATTTTTTACTCGGTTGCATTTTTAACCGAGTAACGATTAGATGCTGGGCATGACGCAGGCTGCTGTTCTCGTGGCTGATGTTCTTGTGGTTGGCGCCGGCCCGACCGGCCTTACGCTCGCGTGCGACCTGGCTCGGCGCGGCGTCGCGGTACGCATCGTCGACCGGGCACCGGAGTTCCCGCGTGGCTCGCGCGGCAAGGGGTTGAGCCCGCGTAGCCTAGAAGTGCTCGATGACCTGGGCCTGATCGATCAGCTGCTGAAGGCGGGCGTCACCCACCTGCCCCATCGCAAGTACCGGGGCGCGGAGGTGATCGCCGAGAGCGACCCGGAGGCCGACCGGGTAGCGACGCCGGCCGTCCCCTACCCGGTCGGACTGATGATCCCCCAGTGGCGGGTGGAGCAGGCGCTGCGCGAACGGCTGGCCGGTTTCGGCGTCGCCGTCGAACTCGGCGCCGAACTGCGCGACGTCAGCCAGGACGCCGACGGCGTGACCGCCATCGTGGGAGAAACGCGGGTCCGCGCGCGGTACCTGGCCGGGTGCGACGGCGGCCGCAGCACCGTCCGCCGGGCGCTCGGCCTGCGCATGCACGGCGAGACGCCGGACGTCCAGCTCATGGCGGTCGGCGACGTCGAGGTTGACGGGCTCGGCCGCGACGCCTGGCACCAGTGGTTCGGCGGCGACGGCGCGATCATGCTCTGCCCGCTTCCCGGCACCACCGCCTTCCAGGTCCAGGCGTCGCACGAGCTCGGCTCGGACGGATCACCGCTGGAGCCGACGCTGGAAACGTTCCAGCGGACCTTCGACCGGGTGGCCGGGGTCTCCGGCGTGCGGCTGCACGACCTGACCTGGCACTCGAGTTACCGCGTCAACGTCCGCATGGTCGACCGGCTCCGCGTCGACCGGGTGTTCCTGGCCGGAGACGCCGCCCACGTCCACCCGATCGCCGGCGGTCTGGGCATGAACAGCGGCATCCAGGACGCCTACAACCTCGGCTG
This sequence comes from Streptosporangiaceae bacterium, assembly GCA_050011155.1. Taxonomy (GTDB): domain Bacteria; phylum Actinomycetota; class Actinomycetes; order Streptosporangiales; family Streptosporangiaceae; genus Palsa-504. The sequence continues at coordinate 1,040 of JBEKJP010000118.1, read as the reverse complement.
GAAGCTCGGCCTCGTCCTGGCCGGCGCGGCCACGCCGGGCCTGCTCGACACCTACGACGAAGAACGGCTGCCGATCGCGAGTTGGCTGCTCAACATCACCTCGGAACGGCTCGACGCCGTCCTGACCGCGATCGGGAAGCCGGGCGGCGGGGTCGACGCCGTGGCCACGGCCGAACTCTCCCAGCTCACGCTGGGATACCAGTGGAGCCAGCTCTCCCGTGAAGCCAGCAGCCGACCCGCGGACCGGTCCGGCTTGCAGCCCGGCGACCGGGCCCCGGACGCGACCTGCCGCGATCCGCTCACCGGAGCGCCGGTACGCCTGTTCGACCTGTTCCGCGGCCCGCACTTCACCCTGCTCGGAGTGGGTGAACTCAGCGCCCCCCCACTTAACGCCGCCGCACTCGGCCGGCTCGGGGCGGACATCGTCAAGCCCTACCTGATCGGCCCGGGCGGCCTCGTCGACGACGGCGGGCATGTGGCCCGCGTGTACGGCGAAGACGTCCTGGTCCTCGTCCGCCCGGACGGATACGTGGGCCTTATCGCTGACGCGGGCGACACTTCGGCGGTGGCCAGCTACGTGCACTCCCTTTGAACTTATGGAGCCCGTTGCGCCGGGTGGCAGAACGGGCTCATGGCGGCCTGCGGTCCTCGCCAAGACGTACGCCCGCCTCGGCACTGGCCAGCCGGAGCCATCACGCTGGGTCGCCTTCACCGCCCGCACCCGCCGGAACCACTCGAGCCGACCTATTACCGAACGGCGCTGGTATCTGCCTCGGCACCACCGCTTCCCCGGCTACCACATCGACACCACCGTTCACTATTTCGAATTTATGGCTGGTACGGGGCGTGTTGCAAAACTGGCAGAGCCGCGGCCCGGGCGGCAGCACCGGCCGGAACGCTATGGAACTGCACTTTCACCGCGTCAGGACGCACTGGAACCGCGGTTTCACCACGTCCTGCCGCGGGGCGCCCGGCGCAACACACGCCTCGTGAGATGACCTGCGCATCGTCAGCATCAAGAACACCGCCCGCAGGGTGCC
>JBEKJP010000117.1:0-25450 GCA_050011155.1 Streptosporangiaceae bacterium | reverse complement strand
CCCCTCCGGCGTAACCGACGGTCCTCGCCGCGCCGTCGCCCCCCACCTGGCCCCCGCCGTCACGTCCGTTCCTAGCATCACACCCGCCTCTAGCGTCACGTCGCCATGGACCCGATGTGCCATCGGTGCTGCTCTAGGTGACCTTGTGTGCCACCGGGCACGTTCTTGCGTGGTCTGTGCGCCACAGGCTCCGGCGGCCGCCCCGGTCTCACTTCCCATGTGCCGCTGGGGTAACACTGGTCCCGTCCGGCACAGCACGACTTTCATGAGAGTGGCTCTGTCTGCAACCGGCGAGCCCGGCCGGCGCGCCCTCTACGCGGGACTCCTGGCTGGGACTGACGGGGATGCTGGGACTAGCGGGATCCCGAGGCTTCGCAGTCGGGGAGACTTCCCGCCCCGGTGGGCTTGCCGCGCTGCTCCCCAATGGCATCGGACTGCTCCAGGGAGGCATCGCGCCGCTCCGGGGCAGTGGCCTCGGCGGCTTCGCCAGGTGGCGGCGCAGGCGCCTGGCCACGAGTGCGGGCGCGGATGCGGCGGATCAGTTCGATGATCGCGCTGATGGCGACGGTGAGGCCGAGGGCTAGGAGCAGGCCGGCCCAGGGCTTGTCCTCGAAGGCGCGGCCGCCGAGGCGGCCGATGAAGAACGAGTAGGACGCCCAGATCAGCCCGGCCGCCGCGGTCGCGAGGACGAAGCGGCGGCGCCGGTAGCCGACGATGCCGCAGCACAGCATGACCGCGGTCCGGCCGCCGGGGAGGAACCGGCAGACGATGATGAGCGGCATCCCGTACCGCTCGAGCGAGTGCTCGGCCCAGGCGCGCCGCTGGGCTCCCTTCTCGCCCCGGAAGAAGCGGCGTTCGATCCACGGGCCGAACCGGCGGCCGAGCAGGTAGCACAGGTTGTCGCCGAGGAACGCGCCCGCCGCGGAGCAGAGCACGAGCAGTGCGATGCGCGGATCGGCGCTGCCCGCGGTGGCCACGCCGAGGGTGATCACCACGGTCTCGCTGGGCAGTACCGGCAGGATCGCGTCGAAGGCGGGCACCAGGATCGCGACCAGGTACGAGATCAGCGAGTCGACCCGCAGCACGTCCAGCGTGATCACGTGTGCACCGTACCGCGTGCCTCGTGATCAGCGGAAACTTCGTCGCTCGCGGGAGCCGGGCGGCGGCCGGACCGCTCCCGCCACAGGCTGGCCGCCACCGCCCCGCCCGCGACTACCGCGATCACCACCAGGCTCAGGCCGAGCACGGCGAAGGCGTTCGAGGTGAACACGATGAACAGGTCGCGGGTGACGCCGAACACCGCCGGGATGGAGTCGAGGGCGAACACCACGTCGGTGACCGCGATGGCCACCAGCGCCACCAGCAGCGGCGTGGCCATGGCCCGCCCAGACATCCGGGTGATCAGCCGCCCGCCGTCGTAGCGCTCGGAGACCGGCAGCACCCGGCGCAGGCCGCGCACCGCCAGGTTGTTCCCCGCGGGAGAGCCGCCCTCGCCGGCCCGGAACATGCGTGCCCCGGCCAGCAGCACCAGCGTCCCGAACACGTAGAAGATCCAGCTCACACGGTCGATGAGGGCGCCCCCGGCGGCGATGAAGACGCCGCGCAGGACGAGCGCCCCGACCACGCCGAGGAACAGGATCCGCCGCTGCAACGCGGCCGGCACCTGCATCGAGGCGAACAGCAGGACGAAGACGAAGATGTTGTCCACGCTGAGGGCCCGTTCGAGCAGGTAGCCGGCCAGGTACTGGCCGCCGGCGGCCGGGCCGCGCCACAGCCACAGCACCCCCCCGAACGCCAGCGCGGCGCCCAGCCACAGCGCGCTCTCGACCACGGCGGCGTGCAGCCCGTCGCCGGTTGTCCTGGTCAGCACCAGGGCGCGCCAGCGCGGCCCGTGTGCCTCGCTCCGGAGCTCGCCGGTCATCGCGGCCTGGCCTGTGCGTTGTTCTCGCGACATCTCGTTTCCTGTGGCTGACGGCGCCGGCTCCGAAGCAAGCGGCTCCGGAGCAAGCGGGTCCGAAGCAAGCGGGTCCGGAGCGAACGGCGGGCCCCGGAGGTGCGGGTGGAGCGGAGCAGGAGGAAGCAGACGACGGCCAGGCCCACGGCGAAGACGAGCCAGGGGGCCAGCACGATCAGGTCGGCTCCGGTCATCGCGAAAGTCCTCCCACTGCCGGTACGGTCACGATCAGTGCATCCGCCGGCCATGCGACCTCGGTGAAGCTGACATGGTGATCGTGTGGAGGCGGCCCCGACCGGGGATCCCGGGCTCGCGCCGATCCGCGATCATGGGAACAGTCCAGTGGGAACAGTCCAGTGGGAACATAAACCTTCTCCGGGAGGAAAGGCGGGTGCGGAGATGGCGGCGACCGTGCTGGTGGTCGAGGACGAGCGCAAGCTGCGCGACCTGGTCCGCTCCTACCTGGAGCGAGCCGGGTTCACCGTGCTCACGACCGATTCCGGGGCCGAGGCGATCACCATGGCCATGACCTCGGCGCCGGACCTGGTGATCCTGGACCTGGGGCTGCCCGACGTGCCGGGCGAGACGGTGGCCAGCGAGCTGCGGGCCACCCCCGGCACCGGATCGACGCCGATCTTGATGCTGACGGCCAAGAGCGCGGAGGAAGACCGGATCCGCGGTCTCGAGCTGGGCGCCGATGACTACGTGACCAAGCCGTTCAGCCCGCGCGAGCTAGTCCTGCGGGTCCAGGCGATCCTGCGCCGCGGGGCGTCGGACCCGCGGGCCGCCACCCAGGGCGTCACCAGCTACGGCGGCGGCGAGCTGGTCATCGACGAGCCGCGGCGGCAGGCCACGGTGCGTGGCGCGGGCGTCGCCCTGACCCCGACCGAGTGGGGCGTCCTGGTCGCGCTGGCCACCGTCCCGGGCCGGGTGTACTCCCGGTTCGAGCTGATCAACCGGGTGCGGGGGTACGAGTTCGAGGGCTACGAGCGCACCGTCGACTCGCACGTGAAGAACCTGCGCCGTAAGGTCGAGGACGACCCGGCCAACCCGCGGATCGTGCGGACGGTCCTCGGCGGCGGCTACCGCCTGGGCCTCACCCGCGATGACTGACCCCGGGAGGCCTCGCGGCGGCGCCCTCGGCCTGCGGCTGGCGCTGGCCTTCCTCGGTGTCGCGCTGGCCGCGGTCGCGCTGCTGGCCGGGCTCACCGCGGCCTTCGCCGCCGCGGACGTCTCCAACCTGTCCACCCAGCAGCGCACCGACCTGGCCCGGGCCGTCGCGTTCGCGGCCGGCGTGGCCTACGGCACCAACGACACCTGGTCCACCTCCGGCCTGTCGCTCGTCCTCGACCAGGCCGCCCGCACCGGAGTGGCCGTCCAGATCCGCGACCGGGCCGGGAAGGTCATCACTGCGTCGGGTAACTTCGCCCGCGCGACCGGACCGCAGGAGAGCCCGCCGATCACGGTGCGAGGCCAGCGCGTCGGCACCGCGGTGGTGCGGACGACCGGTTCCGGGATCGGCGCCGCCGACCGCAGCCTGAAGACCGCGCTGCTGCGGGCCATCGCCGGAGCGGCCGGGCTGGCCGCCCTGCTCGCCCTGCTCACCGGGCTGGCCGTGGCCCGGCGGATCACCCGCCCGGTCATCCGGCTGATCGCGGTGACGCGGGCGATGGCGGCGGGGGACCGGGCCGTCCGGGTCGGCGAGATCCACGCGGCCGGGGAACTGCGCGAGCTGGCCGCGTCCTTCGACCAGATGGCCGGCACGCTGGACCGGCAGGAGCAGATCCGCCGGAACCTGGTCGCCGACGTCGCCCACGAGCTGCGCACCCCGATCGCCATCTTGCAAGCTGGCCACGAGGCCCTGCTCGACGGGGTGGCCGAGCCCACGCCGGCCGAGCTCGGCTCGCTGCGCGACGAGGTGCTGCGGCTGGCGCGCATGGTGGGTGACCTGCAGACCCTCGCCGCCGCCGACGCCGCCGTCCTCAACCTGACGCGGAAACCGGCCGACCTGGCCGAGCTCGCCGCGGTCGCGGCCGACAGCCTGGCCCGCCGGTTCGAGGCGGCCGGCCTCACGCTGGATCGTGAGCTGACCGCCGCCGAGGTCCTGGCCGACCCGCGCTGGCTGCACCAGGTGGTCACCAACCTGCTCACCAACGCGCTGAAGTTCACCCCGTCCGGCGGCCGCGTCACCATCACCACCCAGACCGCGGGCGGCGAGGCGGTCCTCCGGGTCACCGACACCGGCCAGGGCATCGGAGCCGAGGACCTGCCGCGCGTCTTCGACCGGTTCTTCCGCGGCCAGCAGGCCAGCCAGATCTCCGGCAGCGGCATCGGCCTGGCGGTCGCGGCCGAGCTGGCCGAGGCGCACGGCGGCCGGCTCGCCGCCGCCAGCGAGGGGCCGGGGCAGGGGACCCGGATGACGCTCACCCTGCCGGCGGTGAAGGGGCCGGCGGTGAAGGGACCGGCCGCCTAGCCTCCACACCGTCACCATCGCCGCGTCACCGCGACTCCAGAGCGCCCGCCTTGACTGGGACCGTCACGCTAAGACGGAGGAGAAGACAGTCATGAAGACGACACAGCGGGTGCGCCGGGCCGGCCTGGCGACCGTGGCGGCACTGGTCATCGGCGGCAGCGGCGTCGCGGTCGGCACCGCGATCGCCGAGCCCGCCACCCCAGTTGCCACCGCGGCCAAGACGGTGCCGGCCAGCACCAGCACCGGCACTGGCACTGGCACTGGCAGCTACGCGGGCGTGGTTAAGAAGGTGCTGCCCTCGGTGGTGCTGATCAGGACGGCCGACGGGCTCGGATCCGGCGTGGTGCTCGATAACAAGGGCAACATCGTGACCAACGCCCACGTCGCCGGGGACGCCAGGGAATTCCAGGTCCAGGTGGCCGGGGACACCTCCCCGCGGTCGGCCGAACTGGTCGGCGCCTACGCGCCGGACGACCTCGCGGTGATCCGTGTCGACGACCCCGCCGGGCTGCAGCCCGCCACGTTCGGCGACTCGGACCAAGCGCAGGCCGGTGACGTGGTGCTGGCCATCGGCAACCCGCTCGGCCTGTCCGGCAGCGTCACCCAGGGCATCATCTCGGCCACCGACCGGGCGGTCACCGAGCCGGCCACCGACGGCGCGAACGGCCGGAGCCAGGCCGCGGCTACGCTGCCCGGCGCGATCCAGACCAGCGCGCCGATCAACCCCGGCAACAGCGGCGGCGCCCTGGTCAGCGCCTCGGCCCAGGTCATCGGCATCCCGACGCTGGCCGCGGGCAGCGCCCAGGGCGGCGGCCAGGCCCAGGGCATCGGCTTCGCCATCCCGTCCAACCTGGCCCGTGACATCGCCACCCAGATCATCGACACCGGGCACGTGACCAACTCGCACCGGGCCGCGATCGGCGCCGAGGTGGCGACCGTCCTCGGCCCGGACGGCGAGCCCAGCGGGGTGGGCGTGGTGTCGGTCACCGACGGCGGGCCGGCCGGCCGGGCCGGGCTGCGGGCCGGCGACGTGATCACCAAGGCTGGCTCGCGGGAGACCACGGACCTCACGGCGCTCTCCCAGGCCCTGGCCGCGGCCCAGCCAGGAGACAAGCTCACCCTGACCGTCAGCCGCGGCGACGGGGAACGGAACGTCCAGGTCACGCTGGGCGAGCTGCCGGGCAGCTAGTGCCGGTGACCGTGCCTCTCGCCTCAGCTATCACCGGATACGGGCACCTGGCTCAGGGTGTCCAGGAAGCCAGCCGCCCAGCGGGCGACGTCGTGCTCGCCCACGCGCCGGCGCATCGCGCGCATCCGCCGCCTCGCTTCGGCCGGGGACGCCGTGGCCGCCTGCACGATGATGTTCTTCATGCCCTCGATGTCGTGCGGGTTGACCAGGTACGCGCCCGCGAGCTCGTCGGCCGCGCCGGTGAACTCGCTCAGCACCAGCGTGCCGCCCTCGTCGTAGCGGGCGGCCACGTATTCCTTGGCCACCAGGTTCATGCCGTCCCGCAGCGGGGTCACCAGCATCACGTCGGCCGCCAGGTACATCGCGGCCATCTCCTCGCGCGGGAAGGACTGGTGCAGGTAGTGCACGGGGGCGTAGCCGAGCTCCCCGTGCTGGCCGTTGATCCGGCCCACCATCGCCTCGACCTCGTCGCGGAGCGTCTGGTAGGCCTCGACCCGCTCCCGGCTCGGGCTGGCCACCTGGACCAGCACCGCCTGCGGGCCGAGCCGCCCGCTGTCGACCAGCTCGCCGTAGGCGCGCAGCCGGTGCAGGATGCCCTTGGTGTAGTCGAGCCGGTCCACGCCCAGCAGCACCAGGCGCGGCTCGCCTATCGCCTCCCGGATCTGCTTGGAGCGCTTGAGCACGTCCTCCCGCTGGGCCAGCTCGGTCAGGCCGGCTGAGTCGATGGAGATCGGGAACGCGGCGGCGGTGACGTCCCGCGCGCCGGTCCGTACCGTCGATCCCTTGGTGGCGAGGCCGACGGCCCGCCGGCAGGCGCGCAGGAAGTTGGTCGCGTCCGCCCGTCGCTGGAACCCGAGCAGGTCGGCCCCGAGCAATCCCTCCACCACCTGGCGGCGCCAGGGCAGCTGGGCGAAGATCTCGTAACCGGGGAACGGGATGTGGTTGAAGAAGCCGATCCGCACGTCGTCACGCTGCTCGCGCAGCATCTTCGGGACCAGCTGGAGCTGGTAGTCGTGCACCCAGACGGTCGCCCCGGGCGCCGCCTGCTCGGCCGCCGCCGCCGCGAACCGCCGGTTGACGGCGACGTAGGCCTCCCACCAGCTGCGGTGGAACTGGGGCACCGCGATGACGTCGTGGTACAGCGGCCACAGGGTGGCGTTGCAGAAGCCTTCGTAGAACCGCCTGACCTCGGTTTCCGACAGGCTCAGCCCGATCAGGTGCAGGCCGTCCGCCTCGAACGCCCCCGGGGCCGGGCCCGCGTCGCCGGACCAGCCGATCCAGACGCCCCCGGCGTCGCGCATCACCGGCTCGAGCGCGGTGACCAGGCCGCCTGGGCTGGTCCGCCACTCCTGCTGGCCGTCCGGACCCTCGGTCCGGTCCACCGGCAGCCGGCCGGCCACCACCACGAAACTGTGCTGTGACTCCCGCTGTGAAGACATTGGTTCAACCATAACCGAACGCGCTGGAACAGCGGCTTCCCCAGCGGCCTGGCGGCTCGCCCGCTCGGACCGGCCACGTTTCCGGCGCCGGTCCATGGGCAGGGGGACCGCGTGTCACAGGATGGGAACGTGTCAGGAACCGTATTGCCCCGGGCGGATGCGGTGGCCGGTCAGCCCATGGCCTGGCTGCTGGGCCAGTCGCACTTGCTCCGGCCCGACGACGTGATCGCCGCCGTGGAGGCGGCGGCCCGCCCGCTCGGCCTGTCCGAGCCCTGCGTGTTCCTGGCCGATATGCAGCAGCAGTATCTGATGCCGCTGCCGGACCGCCAGGACCAGGCCGACCGGGGCCAGCCGGGGGCCGATCCGCTGCCGATCGAGACCACCACCGCCGGGCTCGCCTACCGGACCGTGACGATCCAGCATGTCCCGGCCGCGCGGGCCAACCAGGACGGGCAAGCCAGCGAAAATGGGCAGGACAGGGCCCGCCGGATCTGGGTCCCGCTGGCCGACGGCGCCGACCTGCTGGGCGTGCTCGGCCTCACCGCCGCCGACGCCGGCCAGGACACGCTGGCCGGGTGCCGGGCGCTCGCCTCGCTCGCCGGGCTGATGGTCACGGCCAAGAGCCGCTACAGCGACACGTACGCCCGGGCCCAGCGCAGCAAGAAGATGTCGCTGCAGGCCGAGATGATCTGGGCGCTGCTGCCGCCGCGGGCGTTCGCGACAGAAAAGGTCCTGCTGTCGGCGTTCCTCGAGCCCGCCTACGAGGCCGGCGGCGACGGCTTCGACTACTCCATGCGCGGTGACCGGCTGCACGTATCGCTCTTCGACGCCCTCGGTCACAACCTGAGCGCGGGCCTGCTGACCAGCGTCTGCATGGCCTCGTGCCGGAGCACCCGCCGCTCGGACGGCTCGCTGGCGGCGATGGCGGCCCGCGCCGACCGGGCCATCGTCAGGCAGTTCGGCGACTACCGGTTCGTCACCGCGCTGCTGGCCGACCTGGACGTCGGCACCGGCCGGCTGAGCTGGGTGTGCCGCGGCCACCCGGCGCCGCTGCTGATCCGCGGCAACCGGACGATCACCGAGTTCACCCGCCCGCCCGAGCTGCCGCTTGGCCTGTCGGTCGTCGACCAGCCCAGCGTCGACTCGGGCGACGACTCCGGCGACGACTCCGGCGACGACGCCCCGGAGATCCCGGTCACCGTGCACGCCGAGCAGCTCGAGCCCGGCGACCGGGTGCTGTTCTACACCGACGGCGTGACCGAAGGCCACACCACCGGCGGCACCCCGTTCGGCGTCGAGCGGCTGGGGGAGTTCGTCATCGAGCACACCGTCGCGGGCACCCCCGCTCCGGAGATAATGCGCCAGCTCAACCACGAGATCATGGCGCACCAGTCCGGCGACCTGCGCGACGACGCCACCGTGGTCATGGTGGAGTGGCGGCCCGGCCATCCCCGGCGCGACCTGACCGCCGAACCCGCCTGAGCTCAGATCGTCTCCAGGAACAGCACCACGGCGGTCAGCGGCCGCACGGCCGGAAGGTCGAGACCCGCGCCGGCCAGCACCGCGCCGGTCACCTCGGTCGTCGGCCAGACCTCCGGGCCGGCTCGTCCCGGCCACCGAGATGCCCGCTCACCTGGGGTTATGTCGGTGACCCGGTACCGTCGGCCCGGGTCGAGCCCCGGCCCCGCCAATTCGGGCAGGCGCAGCGCGGTCGGCCGTCTGTGCGGCGGCGGCTCGAGCTGGACGTAGCTCAGCAGCGCGGCCGAGCGGTCCGCCGCGACCACGCCGTGCAGCCAGGCGGTGTCGTCCGGGGTGTCCACCCGGCGCACCCGCCCGGAGTGGATGAGCCCGCGGTGCTGCTTGTACAGCGCGATCCACGCGGTCAGCTCGGCCAGGTCCTGCGCCGAAGCCTGGGTGATGTCCCATTCCACGCCGAAATGGCCGAACAGGGCCGTGGCGCAGCGCAGCGACAGCGGCATGAACCGCCCGGTCTGGTGGGAGAACGGCGCGGCCACGTGCGCGCCCAGGTATTCCGGCGGCACCAGCTGTCCGGTCCACCGCTGGATGGCCTGCCGGGCCAGCGCGTCGGTCATGTCGGAGGTCCAGATCCGCTCCACCCGCTCCAGGATGCCCAGGTCGACCCGGCCGCCGCCGCCCGCGCAGGACTCCCACTCGACCCCCGGGTGCCGGCCGCGCAGCTCGTCGAGCAGGTCGTAGACCGCCTGGGCCTGGGCGTGGGCGGCGGGGGCGCCCGCGCGCAGGCCGCTGCCCGCGTCGGTGATGTCCCGGTTGCAGTCCCACTTCACGTAGGAGATGTCGTACTCGGACAGCACCGCGCTGATCTGCTCGAGCACCTGGGCGTAGGCCTCGGGCCTGGTCAGGTCCAGGACGAGCTGGTTCCGGACCAGCGCCGGGCGGCGGCCTCCGGCGGACAGGATCCAGTCCGGGTGGGCGCGGTAGAGATCGGAGTCCGGGTTGACCATCTCCGGCTCGAACCACAGGCCGAACTCCAGCCCCCGGGCCCGCACGTGGTCCACCAGCCGGTGCAGGCCGCCCGGCCAGACCTGTTCGTCCACCCGCCAGTCGCCGAGCCCGGCGTGGTCGTCGCGGCGGCCGGCGAACCAGCCGTCGTCCAGCACGTACCGCTCCACCCCGGCCTCGGCCGCGAGGTCGGCCAGCGCGGTCAGCCGGTCCAGGTCGTGGTCGAAGTAGACGGCTTCCCACACGTTCAGGTTGACCGGCCGCGGGGTGCGGGGGTGCGCGGGCCGCGAGCGCAGGTAGCCGTGGAACTGGCCGGCCAGCTCGTCCAGGCCGGCGCCGGCGGCCAGGTAGACCCACGGGGTGGTGTACGACTCGCCCCAGGCCAGGCAGATCTCGCCGGGCAGCAGCAGTTCGCCGCCGCCGATGGTGGCCGTCCGGGACGACTGCCGCTCGACGTAGTGCACGGTGTTGCCGCTCCAGGCCACGTGCAGGCCGTGGACCTCGCCGTGGCCGAACCCGAACCCGGGTACCCCGGCGATCACCAGCGTGGCCGCGTCGTGGCCGGTGTGGCCGCGGCGCCCCTCGCGCAGCCAGAGCCCGTCGGTGACCTGGTGCCGCTGCGGGGTCCGCTCGAACAGGTGCCGCCCGCTGAAGTCCAGGATCTCGGCCGCCTCGGCCGGCAGCGGGAAGGCCACCTCCAGGGCGGTGACCGCGTAGGGTAGCCGCCCGGCGTTGGTCAGCACGTGCCGGGCCCGGATCGCGCCGCCGGGAACCGCCTCCACCTCGGTGGCCAGCCGCAGGCCCGCGGTCTCGTCGGCGGCCTCGATCCGCGCCGTCGACCGGTCCTGGGCGTGGGACACGCGCACCGGCCGGAACAGCGGTGACCAGTCCCGCCCGGTGACCACCGCGCCGCCCGCGTTGTCCACCCGGTACCCGGAAAGACCCGGCCGGCCGAACCACCCGGTCCCGTGCTCGGGCAGCAGCGGGGCCGAACGTTCGGCACTGACCGCCGCGGCGACCGCGGCCGGGTCGAGCCCTGTCGTCACGGGTCCCGCCCACGCCGCGGGCAGCGCCTCCGCCCGCGGCATCACCACCAGGCCGGTCCCGGTCCCGTCCGGGCCCGCGATCAGGAAGGGGACTGGTCCGGTTGGCGGCGTAGTCACCCGGCCGATTATCGCTGCCTTCCCATAGTCTGGCGAACGTGACCGCCGAACCGATCCACGCGCCCCGGCTCACCTCGCTGTCGCCCGGCGCGGGCTGTGCCTGCAAGCTGCCGCTGGCCAAGCTGGAGCAGCTCTTCGCCAGCATCGAGGGCGCCCCGGCCATGGGCCCCGCCTCCGGTGACCTGCTGATCGGCGCGGCCGAGGGCGACGACGCGGCCGTGCTGCGCCTGGACGACGAGCGCGCGCTGGTGCTGACCACGGACTTCTTCACCCCGATCGTGGACGACCCGGGGGACTGGGGCCGGATCGCGGCCGCCAACGCGCTGTCCGACGTGTACGCGATGGGCGGGCGGCCGCTGTTCGCGGTCAACCTGGCCGCCTGGCCGGGAGCCGGGCTCGACCTGAACCTGCTGGCCCAGGTCATGCGCGGCGGGGCGGAGATCGCGGCGCAGGCGGGGTGCTTCGTCGCGGGCGGACACACGATCGACGACCCGGTGCCCAAGTACGGCCTGGCCGTGACCGGCCTGGCGCACCCGGACCGGCTGATGACCATCGACCGGGCCGTCCCCGGCGACCGGCTCATCCTGACCAAGGCCATCGGCACCGGCGTGGTCGCCACCGCGCTCAAGCGCGACGGTGCCCCGGCCGCGGCCGTCGAAGCCGCCGTCGCGTCCATGACCCTGCTCAACGCGGGCGCCAGCCAGGCCGCCCTCGCCGCCGGGGTCCGCGCGGCCACCGACGTGACCGGCTTCGGGCTGCTCGGCCACCTGCACCGGATGCTGACCGCGAGCAAAGCCGCGGCCCGGCTGTTCGCCGCCAGCGTCCCGCTGCTCCCCGGCGCGGCCGAACTGGCCGCCGCGGGCTTCGTCTCCGGTGGCACCCGGGCCAACACCGAACGCATGCGCGGTCACGCCATCCTCGACCCCGCCGTGCCCGCCGAGGTCGGCGTGCTCCTGCACGACGCCCAGACCTCCGGCGGCCTGCTGCTGGCCGTCGCGCCCGCCGCGGCGCCCGCCCTGCTGGGCGAATTGCTGGCCCAGGGGCTGCCCGCCGCGATCATCGGCGAGGTCAGCGCGGGCACGAGCGGGCAGATCCACGTGGAAGCTGACTCGTTCGGCAGATTGGATTTACGCCGGATACGGTGAGGCGGTGAGCATACGGCCGGGCGCGGTGCGGGAGTGGTTGCTGGCCTGCCTGGTCGCTGCCCTCAGCCCTTTGCTGCTGGCCCAGCCCGCGTCGGCCGGCGTAGCGGCCCCGGTCAGCGGCCACGTGATCGTGGTCGGCCTGTCCGGGCTGCGGTGGAGCGACGTGTCGCCGTCGGCCACGCCGACGCTGTGGCGGCTGGCCGGCCAGGGCTCGGTCGGCGACCTGGTGGACTACGCGGTCAAGCCGCTGACCTGCCCGGCCGACGGCTGGCTGACGCTCAACGCGGGCGCCCGGGCGCAGTCGGCCCACAGCAACGCCGACTGCGGGGCGTTTCCCCAGGTCACTGCCGATAATCCCGGGGCCGAGGTGCCGGGCTTGCCCGCGATCGAGACCTACAACCAGCAGTTCCACAACGACCCGCACTGGGGCCTGCTGGCGGGCAGCGCCTCGATCGGGGCGCCGGCCAGCGGAAGTAGCTGCAGCACCGCGGTCGGCCCCGGCGGCGCGCTCGCCCTGGCCGCCGCGGACGGCCACGTGAACTCCTACGTGCCGTCCCCGGCCCAGGTCACGGGGACGGTGCTGGCCCGCTGTCCGCTGACCGTGGTGGACCTCGGCGTCCTCCAAGGGGCCGAACGGGGCCGGGTGCTCGCCTCGGCCGACGCCGAACTCGCCCGGATCCTGGCCGACGCCCCGGTGGGCGCGACGGTGCTGTTCACCGCCCCCGGCGCCGTGTCCAAGCCGCCGCACCTGCAAGTGGCCGTGGTCAGCGGCCCCGGGTACCGGTCCGGCCTGCTCCACGCCGCCTCTACCCGGCAGCCGGGGATGGTGGTGCTCACCGACCTGAACGCGACCGTGCTCGGCTGGCTCGGCCGGACCAGCCCGGCTGACGCCGTCGGCGCGGAGATCACCCGCGGCGACCGCGGCTCGCTCAGTTCGACGGTCGCGTCGCTGACCGCCCGGGACACCGCCGAGCAGGTGTGGCGGTCCACCCACAACGCGTTCTTCTGGACCTATTCGCTGGCCGACGCGGTCGCGCTGGTCGCGATCGGGCTGGCATTCTGGGGCGCCGCCGAGGATAAGCGCCGTCGCCGGGCCCGCGGGTGGCGGCTAGCCGGGGTGTTCGCCGCCGCGGTGCCAGTCGGCACGTTCATGGCCAACCTGGTGCCCTGGTCCTCGTCCTCGCATCCCGCGCTGGCGCTGTACACGGCCACGGTTATCGTGGCGCTGGCCGTGGCGCTGGCCGCGCTGGCCGCCGGGCGGCGCCTGCGGTCCCTCGGCCCGCTCGCGCCGTTCGGGCTGATCTGCCTGTTCACCCTGGCCGTGCTGGGCGTCGACGTGATGACCGGGTCGCGGCTGCAACTGGAGACACCGTTCGGGCTGTCGGTACTCGAGGCCGGGCGGTTCTACGGCATCGGCAACGAGGCGCTGGGCATCTACGGCATCGCCGGCCTGCTGGCCGCGGGCTGGCTGGCCCTGATCCTGCTGAAGCGGCACCCGTCCTCGCGGCGGCCGGCGCTGCTGGCGCTGGCGGTGGTGGCGGTGTTCGCGGTGTTCGCCTCGGGCTGGCCCGGGTTCGGCGGCAAGGTCGGCGGGACCATCTCGATGGTGCCGTGCTTCTGCGTGCTGGGCCTGGCCGTGGCCGGGGTGCGGCTGACCTGGCGCCGGGTGCTGCTCGTGGCGGTCAGCGGGCTGGCCCTGTTCGCGGTGTTCGCGCTGATCAGCTACCTGGTGCCGGCCACCGGCAAGTCCGATATCGGCGCGTTCGCCGGCAGTAGCCTGCACGGGAACTCCGGCGGCCTGCTGCTCCGCAAGATCAACTCCAACCTCGGGTCGCTGTCGGTCAACGCGTTCAGCCCGCTGAGCCCGCTGGTGGTCGTGGTGTCCGGGCTGATGCTGTGGCGGCCCGCCTGGTTCCGGCTGCGGACGCTGCCGCTGGCTTATGCCGATGTGCCGCTGACGCAGCCGCTGCTGTGGGTGCTCTGGCTGCTGCCGGTGCTCGGCTGGCTGGCCGACGACTCCGGGGTGATCGTGCCGGCCGCGGCGCTGCCGTTCGCGCTGCCACTCGGCATCGCCGTCGCCGCCGCCGTCGCGTACACCGATGACCGGGCACGCTATCGTGAGACGACCGCCCCGTCAGCTTCCCCGGTTACCAGAAAGTGACCCGTGCAATATCAGCTGTCGCGTACTGTCGCCGGGCCGTTCCTGCACACTATCTGGCGGCCGAAGGTGACGGGAGCCGGGCACGTGCCGGCCTCCGGCGGCGCCATCCTGGCCGCTAATCACCTGTCGATGGTCGACTCGATCTTCCTGCCGCTGATGATGGACCGGCCGGTGACGTTCTCGGCCAAGTCCGAGTACTTCACCGCCTCCGGGCCCGCCGCCCGGCTGTGGGCCTATTACCTGAAGGCCACCAACCAGCTGCAGATGGACCGGGACGGGCCCCGGGCGGCCCAGGAAACCCTGGAGGCGGCGCTGGTGCTGCTGCGGGCCGGCGGCTTGTTCGGTATCTACCCGGAGGGGACCCGGTCGCCGGACGGCCGGCTGTACCGGGGCCGCCCCGGCGTCGGCTGGCTGGCCCTGAAGTCCGGGCTGCCGGTCATCCCGGTCGGCATGGTCGGCACCCGCCGGGTGCTGCCGCCCGGCTCGGTGGTGCCGCGGCCGGGCCGGATCGAGGTCCGGATCGGCGCGCCGCTGGTCATTCCCCCGGAGACGCTTGGTGCGGCCCCGGGCAAGGCCAGGCAGCTGATCGCCGCGCAGGCGATAACCGAGATCCAGAGGCTGACCGGCCAGGAGTACGTGCCCATGTTCGCCTCCGACCGCAAGGCCGAGCTCGCCGCCGCGGCGCCCCCCAAGCGCAAGCGCCGCTTCTCCCGCTAGTTTCTCCGCTCAGGTTCTTCCCCTCAGGGTCAGCCGACATAGAACGGGCGGACCTCGATCGTGTGGGTCCGTGCGAGCGGGTGCGTAGCCGCGAGCTCGATCGCCTGCTGGCGTTCGGCACAGCGGACGACGTCGATCGCGGCCACGAACGTCCCGGTCCCGGTGGCCGGCCCGGGCGCGAGCTGCGTCTTCCCGTCGCGGACGCGGACCGTCGTGGCCGTGCCGGCGTCGCCGAGCGGGCCGCCGAGCACGTAGGAACCGCGTGCTCGCACGTCCCGGCGCCAGGCTTCGGCCTCGCCGGGTGTTTCCCGCGTCCCGTTCGCCCAGGCGGCCAGCAGGTACGGGCACCCCGCGTCGTCCTCGCCGCGCCCGAACGCGGGCACCTGCTCGCCCAGCCACGGCTCACCCGCGAACGGCCGTACCTCGACCGTCTTGAACCACGTCACCGGCCCCTTGGCCATGACCTCGGCCGCCTCGTCCAGATCGGCGCAGTCGAGCAGGTCGATGCCCGCCACGAGCTCCTTAGTCTCGGCGAACGGCCCGTCGCTCACCAACATCTCGCCGTCGCGCACGCTTACCATCGCCGCCGTCTCCGGGAGATCGAGCTCCCGGCCGAGCAGCCGGACGCCCCGGCGCTCCATCTCCTCGATGTAGCCGGGCAGCTCGCGCTGCATGACCGCCAGCTCGTCCGGTGCCGACGGGCCCTGTGACCAGATGAACGCCAGGTACTTCATCTCGACCTCACTTCCCTTACCGATGCTTGCTACCAGACGACGAACGGGAACCGCCCGCCAGGACACCCACCGCGCGCGATAGTCGGGCCGGTGACCACGATCGAACGGCCGCAGGCCGATCCGCGCGGTCCCGACGGCGGCTTCGGCGCCTTATGAGTTACCGGCGCACTCGGGGCACAGGCCGAAGAGCTCGACCGTGTGATCGAGCGCCGTGAAGCCGGCCTCGGCGGCCACCTTCTCCGCCCACTGCTCCACCACGCGGCCCTCCACCTCTACGCTGCTCCCGCAGTTCCGGCAGGTCAGGTGGTGGTGGTGCACGCTCGTCTCGCACTGCCGGTAGAGCGTCTCCCCGCCGGCGTCGCGAATGGAATCGATGCTGCCCGCCTCGCTCAGCGCCTGCAGGTGCCGATAGACGGTCGCCAGCCCGACGGCCTCGCCCTTGCGCCGCAGCTCCGCGTAGATCTCCTGGGCACTGCAGAAACCCGGCAACCCGTCCAGCGCGACCGCCAGCGCCTGCGCCTGCCGCGTCCCCCGCGCCCGCGTCCCCCGCCCCGCCTTCACCGTCTTCACCCGCCCAGCCTCACTCGCGTGCCCAGCCTCACCGGTCCGTGCGGGCTCACCGGTGCGTGCGGGCTGGCTGGCGCGTGCGGGCTCGCTGGCCCGCCCAGGCTTCTCGACCTCCGCGCGCTCATCCGGCTGTGACGCTCCCACAGTTCGCACGGTACAACCTCGCCCCCGTTCCGCCCAACGCCCGCCCACAGCGGAACCTTCCCGTCCCGCGCCCCGACCCCGCTCTCCGTGCTCGGAGCCTTTCCGTCTGGTCTTAACTGTCACATCCATACCCGAGAGTCCCGCCTGTCCCCGAGCGTCGTCCGCCACGTCGCCGCCCTAACCGGATCGATGTGACGTTGACCCGGCGATAACCCAAGGCCAGGAGTTCAAGGAAGCTCCGTGCGGTCCTTTCCCGCACTGTCCCTTCATGCCTGAAGCTGAGGTTGAGGCATTCGGGGTGCGGGTCATGATCGCGGGCAGTTCCGGTCGTTTTTGCGCCGGAACTGCCCGCGATCATGGAACTGCGTGGCGCGCGGGGGGTGCCGCCGCCCTGCGGGCGCAAGACCACCACCCGATGCGGGACTCCTGAGCGGTATGTGACTCCCGAGACGTGAGATATCGCGTCGGCCGGGCCGCAACGCACTGAACCACGGGTTTCACCGCGCCAGAACGCGTTGAATGCCGCCTTCCACCGCGCCCGCGTCCACGCCGCGCTCGTGCCCGCGTCCGCGCCCGGGCCGCGCCGGGACGCCCTGGATCCCCGGTTTCACCCCGGTTCGCCCTCATGTTGCAAACGAAATTGAGAATCATTATCATTACCAGTGTATCCGCGAGATCTAATGGAAGGCGTGTCATGCCGAGTGGCTGGAGGGGAAGGGCGGCGGTTCTGCCGCTGGCCCTGGTGTTCGGCGCGAGCCTGCTGGCCGGGTGCACGTCCTCGCTCGCGGCCGCGTCCAACGGCAAGATCGTGGCCGTCGGGGCCGAAAACGAGTACGCCGACGTCATCCAGCAGGTCGGCGGGAAGTACGTCCAGGCCAGCGCGATCATGAGCAACCCGAACACCGACCCGCACACGTTCGAGGCTAGCGCCGCGACCGGGCGCCTGGTCAACGCGTCCCAGCTGGTGGTGCAGAACGGCCTCGGCTACGACACGTTCATGGACACGATCGAGAACGCGGTCCCGGACTCGTCCCGGCACGTGATCGTGGTGCAGAAGCTGCTCGGCCTGCCGGACAGCACGCCGAACCCGCACCTGTGGTACAAACCCGGGGTCATGGCGAAAGTAGCCCGGGCCATCGCCGAGGGCCTGGGCGCCATCGAACCCGGGCACGCGAGTTACTTCCAGGCCAACGCGAAGGCGTTCACCGACTCGCTGACGAAGTGGACCAACGCGATCGCGGCCCTCAAGGCCAGCTACCCGGGCACTCCGGTCGCCACCACCGAACCTGTGGCCGACTACCTCCTCCAGGCGGTCGGCGCGGACAACCGGACGCCGTGGGCCTTCCAGGCCGACATCATGAACGGCACCGACCCGTCGGCGCAGGACGTCGCCATCGAGCGCGGCCTGTTCACGAAGCACCAGGTCACCGTGTTTCTCTACAATCAGCAGGTGACGGACTCGCTGACCGAATCGTTCATCGCCCTGGCCCGGGCGAATAACATCCCGGTCGTGGGCGTCTACGAGACCATGCCGGAGCCCGGCTACCGGTACCAGTCGTGGATGCTCGCCGAGGTGCGCGCGCTGCGCGCGGCCGTCACCGATCACGTCTCGAGCGAGCACCTATGACAGCACCTATCACCGGCGAACTGCTACGGCTGGACGGCGTGGGCGTCCGGCTCGGCGGGCGGGAGATCCTCCGCGATGTCTCGCTGACGATCCGCCCCGGTGAGTTCACCGGCCTTATCGGACCAAACGGGGCAGGCAAGACCACTCTCCTCCGCATCATGCTCGGGCTCCAGGACGTCACCCGGGGGTCAGTGCTCCTGGACGGCGTGCCGCGGACCCGCGGGGACGCCTCGATCGGCTACGTGCCGCAGAAGCTGGGTATCGAGCCGGACACGCCGCTCCGCGTCCGGGACGTGGTCTCGCTCGGCATCGACGGGCACAAGCTCGGCCTGCGGCTGCCGTCGCGGGCCCGCCGGGAGCGGGTCGACGACATGCTGACCGCGGTGGGGGCCCGGCGCTTCGCCGACGCCCGGGTCGGCGAGCTGTCCGGCGGCGAGCAGCAGCGGGTCATGATCGCGCACGCGCTGATCGGCCGGCCCCGGCTGCTGCTGCTCGACGAGCCGCTGGCCAACCTGGACATCTCCAGCGAGCAGGGGATCGTCTCGGTGCTGGCCCGGCTGGCCAAGGCCGAGGGGATCGCGGTGCTGCTCTCGGCGCACGACATGAACCCGCTGATGCCGGTGATGGACCGGATCGTCTACGTGGCCGCGGGCCGGGTCGCGGTGGGGACCGCCGACGAGGTGGTTCAGCCCGAGGTGCTGTCCCGGCTGTACGGGCAGCACGTCGACGTGATCCGGGTGCACGGCCGGGTCCTGGTGGTGGCCGCGCCCGAAGGGGCCGACGTCACCGAGGACGTCGGCGTCGTGGGATGACCATGTTCAGGTACATCGTGGAGCCCGGCTTCTTCGGCAGCGGACCGGTGCACATCGCGCTGGCCGTCGGGGCCGTCATCGCCGTCACCTCCGCCGTGGTGGGCGTGTTCACGGTGACCCGCGGCCAGTCCTTCGCCGGGCACTCGCTGGCCGACATCGCCACCACCGGCGGGTCCGGCGCGTTCCTGATCGGCCTCAACCAGTTCTGGGGCTACCTGGCCTTCGGCGCGGGCGCGGCCGCGTTCATGGAGCTGATCGGCATCCAGCGCCGCCGCGGCCGGGACGTGGCCACCGGGGTGGTGCTCGGCGCCGCCCTCGGCCTGGCCGCGCTCTTCCTCTACCTGGGCACCCAGTACAGCTCGACCACGGGGGCTTCGTTCACCATCTTGTTCGGCTCGATCTTCATCATCACCTCCTCTACCGTGCCCGCCCTGATCGTCTCGGCCCTGCTCGCGCTGGGCACGGTGGTGGTGCTGGCCCGGGCGCTGCTGCTGACCTCGCTCAGCCCGGACCTGGCGGCCGCCCGGGGCGTGCCGGTCCGGGCGGTGGGCGCGGCCTACCTGATGGCGCTGGCCGTCTCGGTGGCGCTGTCCGCCGTGATCATCGGGGCGGTGCTGAGCACCGCGCTGCTCATCGGGCCGGCCGCGACCGCGCTGCGGGTGGCCAAGGGCCCGGTCCGGGCGGCGGCCGTGGCGGCGGCGATCGGGGTGGCGGCCACCTGGCTGGGCATCCTGCTCGCCTACGACAGCTACTACTGGCCGCCGCACGGCCGCGGCTGGCCGGTCAGCTTCTTCGTGGTCACCCTCATCGCCGGCGGCTACCTGATCAGCTACCTGCGCCCCGGTAGCAAGCCGGCCGAGACGCCCGCCGAACCGGAGCACGCATGTTCAGTAGCTTTATGCTGAATACCTGGATCGCGGGAACCGCGGTGGCGGTGATCGCCGGGGTGACCGGGTTCTTCGCCGTGCTGCGAGGATCGACGTTCGCGGCGCACGCCATTCCCAACGGCGCCTTCGCCGGCGCGGCCGGGGCCACCTTGCTCGGGCTCAACCCGATCGCCGGGCTGGCCGCGTTCTCGGTGGCGGGCGCGCTGGGCATCGCCGCACTGAGCCGTCGCGCCCGGTCCGATGTGGCGACGGCGCTGACGTTCGTCATGATGCTTGGCGTGGGCGCGCTGTTCGTGAGCTGGAGCACCGAGTACGCCCAGGAGGCGTACTCGCTGCTGTTCGGCGAGGTGTTCGGGGTCAGCGCGGACGAGGTGCTGCCCATCGTGGTGCTCGGCGCGGTGTCGGTGGCCGCGATCGTGGTCATGTTCCGGCCGCTGCTGCTGTCCTCGGCGCTGCCCGAAGTGGCCGAGGCGCGCGGCGTGCCGCCGCGCCGGATGGAGCTCGCGTTCCTGATCGTGATGGCCCTGGCCACCAGCATGACCGTGCCCGTGGTGGGCGCCCTGCTGATGTTCAGCCTGATGATCGGCCCGGCCGCCGCCGCCAGGTCGCTGACCGCCCGCCCAGGCCTGGCCATGACCCTGTCCGTGGTCATCGCGCTGATCACGGTCTGGGTCGCGATCGCGGTCTCGTATCAGTCCAACTGGCCGCTCGGCTTTTTCGTGGGCGTTATCGGCGCCGCGTTCTTCCTGGGCGGAAAGGCCTGGGCCTCGATTACCGGCCGGGCGCGGGGCAAATCGGAAAATACCGTCCAGCTGGCCGTCCGGTCGTTACGATGATCATCCTCGCGTTTCTCAGATCCTGATAGAGGTCCGCGCGAGTTCGCTCCGGGGGTGTCAGGGTGGCGGGACGCGTCTTCATCAGCTACCGGCGGGCCGATACGGCGCAGGCGGCGGGCTGGATGTTCAACCGGCTCACCGCGCACTTCGGCCGGCCGAACGTCGTCATGGACGTGGACCCGGCCCCGTACGGGGGCAACCTGGCGCACGCGATCGACGCTTCGGTCGCCACCTGTGACGCGCTCGTCCTGCTGATCGGCCCGCACTGGCTGGCGGTCACCGGCGAGGGCCTGCACGACCCGAACGACTACGTCCGCCGGGCGCTGGAGTCGGCCCTGTCACGCGGCATCCTGGTCATCCCGGTCACCGTCGACGGGGCCCGCATGCCGGTGAACGGGGAACTGCCGCCCAGCCTGTCCAGCATGGCGGGCCAGCCGGCCTTCGAGGTCGGGATGCGCAGCTTCGACGCCGATACCGGCCAGCTGCTGCGGGTGCTCGACCAGAGCATCGCCGAGCGGCAGGCCACCCAGCTCGGCGCAGCTCCTCGTTTCTCCGGGCCAAGTATCCCCGGCCTGGGCACCGGCCCCGGCCCGTCCGCGCCCCAGACGCCGCTGCCCAAGCCGCTGCCGTACGCGACCAAGCCGCTCCCGCCCAGGCGGCGCTTCGGGACCCGGACGCTGCTCCTGGCCGGCGGCGCCGTCATCGTGGTCGCGGCGGCCGTGGCGTTCGCGGTCATCCCGCGCGGTCACCCCGGCCCGTCGGCGTCGTCGAGCGGGACCTCGGCCGCGTCCGCTTCTGGGGCGGCGCCCACCGCGGTGTCCTCGCACCGCGGCTCCGCGTCGCCCAAGGCCGGGGCCTCGGGCAACGTCATCTTCACCGACGACTTCTCGGCCGAGGCGACCGGCTGGACCGACGACGTCCACCGGGGCGCCGGGACCTACACCGGCGGCGCGTACCGGCTCAGCGTGACCGGGGCGAACGGCGTCAGCGAGCTGTCCCGGCCGATGAACGCGGCGCACGGCCTGGGTGACGAGACGGCGCTGAACCTCAGCGCCACCGTGGACGTGCACAAGCTCTCGGGCGCGTCCCAGGGCTACGGCTACGGCATCGCGATCCGGTCCGACGGTGGCGGCAACGTCTACGCCTTCCTCATCGAGGACCACGCGGTCGCCATCCAGAAGTGGACCGGAGGGGGCGCCCAGGTGTCGGACAGCCCCGACCCGGTGACCACCAGCGCCGTGCACACGGACGGCACCGACCGGCTGCAGGCCGTGTGCCAGACCGTTGATGGCGGCCAGGCCGTCCACCTGGAGCTCTGGCTGAACGGCAAGAAGCTGATCGACTACACCGACCACGACCACCCCTACACCAAGGGCTACCTGGGCCTGTACGTCGAGTCGATCTCCGACGCCAGTTCGACCGCCGCGGCGGAGTTCGACAACTTCACCGCTGCTCAGCTGTAATGCCGCCTCGCCCCGGGTCAGTACTGTGAAGCCGTGAACCGGCTGAAGAATTCGACGAGTCCCTACCTGCTCCAGCACGCGGACAACCCGGTGGACTGGTGGCCCTGGTGCGACGAGGCCTTCGCCGAGGCCGCCCGGCGGGACGTCCCGGTCCTGCTCTCGGTGGGCTACGCCGCCTGCCACTGGTGCCACGTGATGGCGCACGAGTCGTTCGAAGACCCCGAGACGGCGGCGCTGCTGAACGAGCACATGGTCGCGGTCAAGGTGGACCGGGAGGAACGGCCCGACGTGGACGCGGTCTACATGACCGCGACCCAGGCCATGACCGGCCAGGGCGGCTGGCCGATGACGGTGGTCATGACGCCGGGCAAGGAGCCCTTCTTCTGCGGCACCTACCTGCCCAGGCCGCACTTCCAGCGGCTGGTCACGGACCTGTCCCGGGCCTGGCGCACCCACCACGAGGACGTGACCGACCGGGCCACCCAGATCGCCGCCGCGCTGGCCCAGAACGCGGTGGCCACCGCCCGCGCCCTACGTGAGGGGTCCAGCACCCTCAAGCTCGGCCAGGCTGGCGCCGTCGCGGTGGAGGGCCTGGGCCGGGACTACGACGCGGTGCGCGGCGGGTTCGGCGGCGCGCCGAAGTTCCCGCCGTCGATGGTGCTCGAGTTCCTGCTTCGCCACCACGAGCGGACCGGCGACGCGGCCGCGCTCGACATGGCCGCGGGCACCTGCGAGGCGATGGCCCGCGGCGGGATGTACGACCAGCTCGGCGGCGGGTTCGCCCGGTACTCGGTCGACGCCGCCTGGGTGGTGCCGCACTTCGAGAAGATGCTCTACGACAACGCCCTGCTGGCCCGGGTCTACGCGCACCTGTGGCGCCGCACCGGCTCGGCGCTGGCCGGCCGGGTGGCGGCGGAGACCTGTGACTGGATGGTGCGCGAGCTGCGCACCGCCGAGGGCGGCCTCGCGTCGTCGCTGGACGCCGACAGCGAGGGCGAGGAAGGCAAGTTCTACGTCTGGCGGCCCGATGAGCTGACCGCCGTGCTCGGCCCGGAGGACGGCGCGTTCGCGGCCGCCGCATTCACGGTGACAGAAGACGGCACCTTCGAGCACGGTGCCTCGGTTCTGCAGCGGCTGGCTGAGCCGGCCGACCCGGAGCGCTTCGCCCAGGTCAGGGACGCGCTGCTGGCCGCGCGCGGCGCCCGGGTCCGCCCGGGCCGCGACGACAAGGTGGTCGCGGCCTGGAACGGGATGGCCATCGCCGCGCTGGCCGAGTGCGGCCTGCTGCTGGGACGGCCTGACCTCACCGCGGCCGCCCGCGACGCGGCCGGCCTGCTGGCGGACCTGCACCTGGCCGGAGGCCGGCTGGTCCGCACCTCGCGGGACGGGACGGCGGGGGACACCGCGGGGACGCTCGAGGACTATGCCTGCGTGGCGGAGGGATTCCTCACCCTGTCCGGCGTGACCGGCGAGGCGCACTGGCTGCGGCTGGCCGCCAGCCTGCTCGAGGTCGCGCTCGGCTCCTTCGGCGACGGCGAGGGCGGCTTCTACGACACGGCCGCCGACGGCGAGGCCCTGATCTTCCGCCCGGCCGACCCGGCCGACAACGCCACCCCGTCCGGCACCTTCGCCGTGGCGGGCGCGCTGCTCAGCTACGCCGCGCTGGCCGGTTCGGCCCGGCACCGGGAGGCCGCCGAGGCCGCTCTCGGCGTGCTCCCCGGCATCGCCAGCCGGTACCCGCGGGCCGCGGGCGCGGGCCTGTCGGTCGCCGAGGCCATCCTGGCCGGCCCGGCCGAGATCGCCGTGGTGGGCGCCCCGGCCGACGACCGGACCCGCGCGCTGCACCAGACGGCGCTGCGCGCCGCCCCGCCCGGAGCCGTGCTCGCCCTGGGCGACGGCGACCAGCCGCTCGACACTGGAGCTAGCCCTGGGGAGGGCGTGCCGCTGCTCGGCGGGCGCGGCCTGGTGGCCGGGGCGCCGGCCGCGTACGTCTGCCGCCAATTCACCTGCCAGGCGCCGGTCACTACCCCGGAGGAACTCGAGGCGGTCCTGGCCGAGGCCACCTGACCTGGCCACCTGACCTGCACAGTCCCGCCGCTCGTCGCCTTACGATGCTATTTCGCCCCGCCCGCCCGCTCCGGTACCATGGGGCCGGGGGATATGTTGGGGACGATGCTCATCCTAGCGGACGCCGTACGCCGCCTCTGGCGACGTCTGAAGCGCACCGCGGCGGAGCCGTTCGGTCTGAAACGCACCGCGGCGGAGCCGTTCGCCCGGTCCGGGCGCACGGTGCCCATCGTGATCATCGTGCTGGCGCTGGCCGGGGCCACGACCGGTGTCGTGCTCGCCACGATGGGCGGTAAGCCAGCCGCTGTGAGCGGGTCAGCCGCGCCGGTCCCGCAGTCCCGTCCCGCGCCCACCCGCAGCACCAGCGCGGTGGTGCCGATGCTCGGCGGGAAAGCCGACGGCAGCGGCACGCCCCTCGCGGTCCCCGTGGCCAAGGCCACCGTGTCCCCAGGTCGCACTGTTTCCCCAGGTCGCACTGTCACCCCGGGTCACACCGCGATCCCGGCGAGCAGCGCCACCCAGTCCGCGGGGTCGGCCCAGTCCGGGAAATCCAGCGTCGCCCCGCTGAGCGGCCTCAAGCAAGCAGGCCTGCTAGTCGTGGCGCCCTTCTCGCTCTCGCACCAGGTCCTGACCGCGGTCGCTGGGCAGTCCGGGGTAACCGGCGCCGAGCCGATCGAGGCCGCCAAGATCAAGATCAACGGCTCGTACACGGCGGTGCTCGGCGTCGACCCGTCCCGCTTCCGCGGCTACGCCGCCCCGTCCATGGCGGCCTCCAGCCGCCTGTGGCAGGGCGTGGCCGGCGGCGGAGTGGCCGTCTCGTACACCATGGGAACCCTGGACAAGCTGTCCCTCGGCGGTCAGGTCACCGTGGCCGGGCATCAGATCGAACGGCTGCCGGTGGTGGCGTTCGGCACGGTCGGCATCGGCGGCGTCGACGCCGTGGTGTCGGACTCGGTCGCCAGGTCGCTCGGAGTACCGGCCGGGAACGCGATCATCGTCAGCGCGCCGCCGGCGAGCGTGGCCTCGCTCACCGCCAGGATCAAGGCCCTCCTGCCCAACGGTGCGGGCGTCGAGGCCCTGGTCACCGAGGTGACGCGGTCCGGTACGGCGTCACCGGTCGGCACCGCGCCCAGTGCCGCGGACGGCAGCGGGGCGGTGAGCTCGGCCGAACTCACCAACATGCTGCGGGCCGCGGAGAGCCGGCGCGGCCTGCCGTACGTGTGGGGGGCCAGCGGTCCCAGCTCGTTCGACTGCTCCGGCCTGGTCCAGTGGTCGTTCGCCCAGGCTGGCATCACCATGCCCCGGGTCGCCGCCGACCAGGCCCGGGCGGGAGTGGCCGTCCCTGCCACCCAGCTGGAGCCAGGTGACCTGCTCTTTTACCACACCGATCCCACCGATCCCGGCTATATCTCGCACGTAGCCATCTACCTGGGCAACGGCTGGATGATCCAGGCACCCCAGCCCGGCATGGACGTGGAGATCGTCCCGGCCAGCTTCGGCTCGCAGTTCGCCGGCGCTATCCGCGTCTACCCCCAGGTCGCCGCCAGCGTCGCCGCCGGCCTAGCCTAAGCCCGCGCCCGCGCCCGCGCCC
>JBEKJP010000116.1:0-25765 GCA_050011155.1 Streptosporangiaceae bacterium | reverse complement strand
CTAGGTCACGCTGGGCTGCCGGTCCTGGTCAGGTCACGATGACCGGCGGTGATGCCGCGCTGGTTCACCGGGTCGGCGGCCCCGGGGCGGCGCAATGGCCTGATGGCGCGGGTGGTGATGTTTCCGTTCCCGGGGGATCCGGGTGATCGGCGGGGCGGCCGGCTTACGGCTGTCGGTCAGGTCTGGTGCCGGGTGCTGTCCTGGCCGAGGCGAGCGGCGCGCAGGCGCTTGTTGTCTTCGGCGATCGTGCTTTGCTGATCTGCGGCTTGGTCATCCGGAGGGTGAACGGGTGGTTCCCGGCGACGCGGCGGGCGAAGGGACGGGTCTCGCGCTCGAGGTCTTGTGCGGGGAAGACGCGGGAGACGAAGCCGGCGGCCTGGCATTCAGGCGCCGGGCTATCGCTCATGCTCGCTGCCTCCTGCCGTGCCGAAAAGTAGTTCAGCTGGTCTCGCCGGGGTCGGTGCGGTGCCTGCGGGTGTCGTCGCGGGCGGTGGCTTCGGCCAGGCTGATGATGGCCTGGCGGGCTTGCGGGCTGAGCTCGAGGATGGCGCGGAGCTGGGCGCTGGTGATCTGTGCGTCGCGGACCAGGGCCAGGAGCTCGACCTGCTCGTGCGGCAGGTCCGCCTGTTCGTCGTAGTCGTCGAAGAAGAAGGCCGGAGGCACGCCGAACGTCTTGGCTAGCGCCTCGATCAGCCGTTTCTGCGGGTTCTGGGCTTGGCCGTTGCGCAGCTTCCAGATAGTGGTGTAGCTGATGTCCTCGCCGGTGGTCTTGGTGATCAGGGCGGCGATCTCGCTGTTGGAGCAGGGCCCGCGGCCGGCCGGGTGCGCCCGGTCGATCAGCCAGTTGACCTTGTCCGCGAGCGTGCGCAGGACGGGAGCGCTCTTTTCGCCAGCCTCCGCTTCACCGGGCATAGCCGCACCTCCCTGGCCCGTTCGGATCATCATCTTATATTAATGTCCTTCCATCTGCCTGGTACTCAAGTTGACAACCTTGAGCAGGCGCGCGGCTATGTGGTGAGCGGCCAGCACGCGCGGGCGCGGGAAACGGCGGCGTCGGCGGCCCAGTACGTCCTGCTCGGCGGGTTCGCGGCGGTGGCCGCGGGGATCTCCGCGCAGGGCCTCCGGCCGCGTCCTCATCGTCCCACCAGCTGGTGATCTGATCACGGAAGGCCGCCGTCCGCCGGGGCGAGATCGCGTGCTCGGTGCCTGGCAGCATGACGCCCAGCCATACTCAGGCCGCTGTAGCCGGGATCGACCGCGGTCGCCCGCCCGGCGGCGGGCGACGGGCGCTTGCTCGTCCGCTGGGACTTACCGGACTTCTTCGGCTTGCGGCCACGGGACCTCGGCGACACCGGAACAGCCTAATTCCCGGCCCTCAGTCCCGCCAGATCGGTGCGACTTCAGCGTGTCTTCCCCCGCCTCGCGGCGTTCGGTGCCAGGCTTTCTCCTGGGTCGTTCTCAGGGAGGTCCGTAAATCGTGGGGAAGGTAAGCCGGAACCGGCGGCAGAAGAGGGATAAGGACCGCCAGCGCCGCCGCGCGGAGCGGGCGGCGAGTCTCGGGTGGTCGCCGGGCCGGGGCAGGGTTCCGTCACAGCAAGAGCTCGTCGTGACGGCGGTGTTCGCGGCTGTGGACGCGGTCTGCCGGGGTGACCAGGGCGGTTTCGGGGAATACCTGGGGTTGCTGGCTACGGAGCAGGCACCGGGCTGGATGCAGGCCGTGAGCCGGGAGATCGCTGGCTTCTTGCGTCTGTCCATCACGGCGGGGTGGCGGCACGGCTGGCAGCCGGCGGAGCTGGTCAGGCACGTCGGCCGGGAACTGGGCGACACGCACTCGTCGATGGCTGCTGACGTGATCGCCGACGAGATGCGCGGCTACGCTGCCGCGACGGTGGGCGATCGCTGGGCCGCGCAGGTCTCGGCTCTCGGGTCCGAAGTCTGGTGGGGAAGCGACGCCGAGTTCCTGGGTGCCCGGACAGCGGAAGCGCTGGCAACGACGCAGGTCGCGATTGAGCTGTTGCACCTGCTGCAGCATCTGCCGGTGCTGGAACGGTTGTGCCCGCTGCCGGGGACGGCGCGTGCCGCCGCATCGTCAGCGATCGGCGATGCGGATACACGGATCCTCGGCAAGATCCGCGCGTTGCTGGCAAAGGCGGAATCCACGGAGTTTCCCGAGGAGGCGGAGGCGCTGTCGGCCCGCGCGCAGGAGCTGATGGCTAAGCACAGCATCGATCACGCGCTGCTTGCCGCTCAGTCCGGGAACAGGGACAAGCCGGCGGGGCGGCGGCTGCCGGTGGATAACCCGTACGAATCGCCGAAGGCGACGCTCCTGCACGCTGTCGCGCAAGCCAACCGCTGCCGTTCGGTCTGGCAGAAGGCGCTCGGCATATCCACGGTGATCGGTTTCCCGGCTGACCTGGACGCCGTGGAGCTGCTGTTCACCTCGCTGCTGGTGCAGGCTAATACCGCGATGCTGCGGGAGGGTACGAAACGGGATGCCTACGGACGGTCACGGACCCGCGCGTTCCGTCAGTCGTTCCTGGTGGCCTACGCGCTCCGCATCGGGGAGCGGCTGTCGCAAGCGACCGTCCACGCGGAGCAGGAAGCGGTAGCGACCTCATCAGGTCAGGACCTGCTGCCGGTGCTCAGTGTGCGCCACCAGGCCGTTGACGATGCAGTCGACGAGATGTTCGGTGACGGCCTCGTCCGCGACCGCGGGGCTCGGGTATCTGACGCGGAGGGATGGTATTCCGGCCTGGCCGCCGCCGATATGGCGGCACTGCACGGCCGGGAGCAGGTGACCGCCTGATCATGCTCACTCGCCAAGCGTAGTGCTCGTAGAGCTTCTGCACCTCGTGCGACACTTCGTCCTCGGCGTCCTGGAAGTTACGGGTACGGGCCACGCAGGAGATCGAAGATCTCCTTGGCGGCCGCGCCGCCGAACGCGAAAACAGCCGCGTGCGGAACCTCCGGCCACAGCCCGTCAGATGCCCAGACGTTCCATAACGTCATCTCCAGGCACTCCCAAGCCAGGCAACTGATGAAGGCCGGCTACCAGGCTTCTTTCGACGTCGCGTCAGCGAAAGCAGCCCGGCGGCGCCGCCCGGGACGAGTCCTAAGGTTGAGTCAGGGAACTTGCCGCCGCGCTGCGGGCAATGAAGGGTGGCCATAACAACCACCCGGAGGACCGCCGATGCCGCCCGATAGCCGGCAGATCCCGCGCAGCGACGCTGACCTCATCGGATGCTCGCGAACCGAGCCCGAAGAGTTCACCGAACTGTTCCGTCGGCACGCGCCGCATATCCAGCGGTACGTGACGCGGCGGCTGGGGTCGGCCGTGCTGAACGGATCCGGTGCCGACGACATCGTGGCGGAGACCTTTCTGCTCGCCTTCCGGCAGCGCGACCGCTATGACCCGAGCCGGGCCGATGCTCGGGCTTGGCTGTACGGCATCTGCACCAACCTGATCGGCCGGCACCGGCGGGCCGAGATCCGGCAGTACCGCGCCTTCGCCCGTACCGGGGCCGACCCAGTCACCGAGCCCTTCACCGACCGGGTCGATGACCGGGTGAGCGCGGCCAATGCCAGCCCGCTTCTTGCCACGGCACTGGCCGGCATGTCCGCCAAACTGCGCGACACGCTCCTGCTGGCCGCCTGGAGCGACCTGTCGTACGAGGAGATAGCGGTCGCCCTCGGCGTGCCGGTCGGCACCGTGCGATCCCGATTGAGCCGGGCCCGCAGCAAACTACGCAAGATTCTGCCCCAGGAGCCACAGTCATGAACGAGCTGGAGCAGCTCAGCCGGTTCAGGGACGGCGTTCCGTCCGGCGTCACCCCGCGTGCCGAGCAGATGTTCCGCACCGCGCTTGATAACGAGATTTCCGCAGAACAGCACGTGGTGTCGAGGTCACCGGCCGGGATCCTCGGCCGGGGGCTGGCCGGGCTGCGCGGCGCCCGGTCCAGCTGGCGCTACCTGATCGCCATCCCGGTGGCCGCCGCGCTGGCAGCGGGCCTGTTCGCGGCGGCCCAGCCGTCCGGGACGCAGCCGATGACCGTGCAGCTGCTGGCCGACCGCGCCGCCGCCGCGGCCGCAACCCAGCCGAACCTGTCCGCCGGGCAGTGGATCTACCAGGTCCTGGAGTGGAAGACGCCGGGACCGCACCGCGCTGGCAGGCCTAACCCCAGCGTGCAGTCCGGCTGGATGACCGCCGACGGCAGGATCACTTACGGCGGGGCCGGCATCATCGGCAACCCCATCTTCCCCTATAGCAAGATCGACTCGCTGCCGCGCGACCCGGCCAAGCTCCTCACGTACTTCCGCAACCTGGACTCGGTTAAAACCGACAACAACAGCGTCGTGGAGTTCAGCCAGATCGAAAGCATGCTGTTCGGGATGGTGCTGCCGTCATGGCTGGAGGCGGAGATGTTCCACGCTCTCGCCCTCATCCCGATGATCCAGGTCAAGGACCACGTCACGGACATCGCCGGCCGAGCCGGGGTCGCCTTTGTCATGCCGGAGACCAGGCAGAGCGAGCAGGAGGAGATCATCCTCGACGCGTCGGACTACCATCTGCTCGCCCACGCGACCTGGGATAACCCCGCCACACCGGCACCGGACATCGAGACCGCGATACTGCAGGAGTATCCGGTCGCGCAGCTGGGCAGCACCCAGCGGGCCATCTCACCGCCGAGCGCGGCCGAGCTGGCGGCCCAGAAGATCGATTACTACCAGCAGTACCTGTACTACACGCCCAAGATCAGCTCCATCACCCCCGGCCAGTGGCTGTACCGGGAGCTGCGTAACGGCGGCAAGGAGCAGCAGATCTGGGCGACCGCCGACGACTCGGCACAGGCCGAGTACGTGAACGGCACCCTGACCGTGTGCCAGCGGACGGCCCCCTGTGCCGCCTCCGAGCAGTGGCTGATGCCGGCCGGCCCGAGCTTCACCCTGATCTACCCGCAGTACCCGCGCCTGACCCAGGCTGAGATCAAGCAGCTGCGCAAGCTGCCAGCCAAGCAGCGCATGGCCAAGCTGGCCAAGCTGGAGAAGGCACTCCACCCGGCCAGGTCGCTGCCGACGCTGCCCGAATATCCCCAGCCACTGCTGGCCAAGCTCAACACATACGCCACCGGCTGCACTAACGTCACCGGCGACTGCAACGCCGTCAACGTGGCCGCGAACGTCCTCACCGGGTACGGCAACTACCCGTCGCTGGACGCGAGCTGGTTCTTCGCGCTCGCCGACGTGCCCGGGGCCGGCCTGCGGTACATTACCGACGCGGCGGGGAATCAGGACATCGAGTTCACCTTCCCGGCCCAGGACGGTGTCACCGGCATCCTGGTCAACGCCACCCTGCTGAACAAGGGCGACGTCCAGTACGAGGGATACATCCGGAACGGCCAGCAGACCCTGGTGCTGAATCAGACCCCGGTATCCGGCCCAGGAGTACAGCCCGCCAGCTAATCACGAAGCGGGGTGGGTCCTTATTTTCCGGTTAGCCGCGTGGTCAGGAGAAACATGAACCGCAGGCACATGACCGGTGATCATCGCGGCGGGACGACAGGAAAGCAACCTTGCTGGCCAGAGCCATGGACGAGATTCTCGGCCCGCACAGGTCTCCCCGCTTTGAATCCTGTGAGGTAAGTACGGTCTTCGGGTAGCCGGACTGGCACCCGGCGGCCGTCGCGGCACGTCGCGGGTGTACTTGCAGGCCGGGAAGGCCGAGCAGCCCAGGAAAGGGCCGAACCTGCCGTTGCGCCGGACCAGGCTGCCCTGACCGCACCCGGGGCAGATCTCGAGCGGGGCATCATCGGTGCGGGCGACGGTCACGTGCGGGTCCTTGAGAAGTTCGATGACGAACGGGGACGGCCGTCGCGGGTCGGTGATGAGTACAGCCGCCCGGCGGGCGCGAGTCAGGGCCACATAGAAGAGGCGACGCTCCTCGGCGTGCGGGAAAGCCTCGGGTGCGGGCATGGCCAGGTCGAGTACGGGGTCTTCGGTGATCGTGCTCGGGAACCCGTGAGAGCCGGTGGTCAAGCCGGGAATCACGATGTAGTCGGCTTCGAGGCCCTTGGAGCCGTGCACGGTGCGGAACGTGACGTGCAGGTTGCCCGGCGGGTGCCGGGGCAGGACGTCACGCTCGGACCTGTAGCGCCCCAGGACGTCGACGCTGACGATGCCGTCCCGGCCCGCCGGGACGCGGCCGGCGGCGACGGCGTCGGACAGGTCCCCGAGGTAGCGGGCCAGCGCGTCGGCCGGGTCAGCCGCCTGGATAACGGTGATGGGCGGGCCGGGATCGGGGCGCGCCGACCGCATCGGCTTGCTGTACTGGCCGGGGTTGGCCGACACGAAGACCCGGGCGACATCGCAGACCGTCTGCGGGCACCGGAAGGTGGTCGTCAGCGCCAGCTGGGGTCCCCGGCCGAACAAGGCCTCGAAGTCCGTCATCACCGACAGGTCGGCCCCGGCGAATCGGTTGATGGACTGCCAGTCGTCGCCGACCGCCATCAGGAACCGGCCGGGGCTCTGCACCAGGCCGCGGACGAGGCGGGCGCGGGCCCGGCTGGCGTCCTGGAACTCGTCGACCATGATCAGGTCGAAGCCGGCGTCGACGGTCCCGGCTTCGAGGTGGCCGGCCGCCTGGACCAGCATGTCCTCGAAGTCGACGCTGCGTTCGGCGGCGAGCCGCTTCTGCCACTGGTCGTGGATCGGCCAGTACAGCTGCAGGAACAGCCGGGTCCGGTAACCGTCGAGACTGGCCAGGCCGGCCGCGAGCCGGCGTTCGAGGTCTGCGGGAGTCCACGAGTTCGATTTGACGTGCGTCATGAAGGTCCGGACGAGCCGCGCGAGATCCTCGTGCTTCATTGGCCTGGCCCGCCCGTCGCTGGCAGGGCGATCGGGGTTCCAGTCCAGCGTCAGCCCGAGCCGCGTCAGTTCGTTCTCGAGCCGGGCCAGGCCGTCGCCGAACATAACCTCCGCCCACGTGGACTCCAGCAGCCGCGTCCCGTGCTGGGCGTGCACCTGGCGCTTCCAGGCCATGCTCTCGGCGTAGCCCTCGAACTTTGACGGAGGCTTGCCGTCCCGGCCCAGCGCCCAGTGCTCGTGCCAGACGTCGATGCCTGGGTAGAAGAAGTCCGGTCGGTACTGCGAATGCGTGCTGTCGCTGACATCGACGTCGTAGGGCCGTTCGTAGACGTAATCGACCCCATTGAGGTACAGGAAATTAGCGATCATCCGTTCGCTGTGGCTCTTGACCACCTCGCCGGCGAACGTCCGGTAGCCGGCCTGCCGGGTCGCGTGATCATAGCCGTCCGGCTCGTTCTCGGTCAGGTCGGCCGGGACGTTCGCGAACAGCAGCCGGTACAGGTCCCAGTGGCGCCGGAAGGACTCCGAGGCGTCCCGCAGCTCATCGGCGATGCGCAGCACCATGGCCACGTCTTCCCCCTGGTCCAGCCACCGCGCAAGGCGGGGTTTGGCGCCGGTGGCCCGGCCGATGACTTCCAGCCCGAAGGAATGGAACGTGGCGGCCCGCAGCCCGGACGAGTCGATCCCGGCCGCCGCGAACCGCGCCTCGACCCGTTCCTGCAGCTCGGCCGCGGCTGCCTTGTTGAACGCCAGCAGCAAGATGCGGTCGGGGGCGACGAACCCGCGGCTGACCGCGTAGGCAGCGCGGGCGACCATCACCGAAGTCTTCCCCGATCCGGCGGCTGCCAGGACCTGGACCCGGTTGTCGAAGCACACCACCGCCCGGGCCTGCTCGTCGGTGAGCGGGGTCTTCTCGATCGTGTCGAAGAACGACCGCCGCGAGGACAGTTCACTGGCCATGATCTGCTCATTGGCGTGGACGATGACGGCATCCAGGTCGGCGTCCAGGAAGGCGACAGCCTCCAGCTGACCGGCGGTAAGCGACGGCTCGCACCCGGCCGCGCGGATACGGTCCAGGAGCCGCGATCCGGGACGGGCCGCAGCCAGCCGGCTGGCCGTCTCGGCCGGGATCCAGCGCTGCTCGGTACGCGCCTCGGCGAGTACCTTGGCGACGGCGGCTTGCCAGGCCAGCGCGTCAGCGATCACCGGTGCCAGCGCCAGCCGCCGCACTGCCCGTGACAGCGCGTCGGCCTCGGTTCTCGTGATGCCGCGCAGGCCGACGAGGCGCTGACCGTCGTTGCAGAGGCTCCACCGGAACCACCGTCGCCGTACCTCGAGCCGGGCGGCGTCCGCGCTGGCGATGGCGACGGAGCCCGGCGCGTGTGTAAGGGTCATCCCCGCGCCGGTGACGCTAACCGTCCATCCGTCGCCCGACCACTCGCTGATGTTCATCGCATGTGGCCTCATCGTACGACCGCTGGCCGCATGGTTCCCAGGCCCAGCCAAGGCCGCACAGCCGATCGTCATCCCGCAGCAGATAAGACCTTCGGAGAGCAACCAGCTGATCCGGCTGCCGCCGAGCCCGACAGCCACTCCCACCTGGGCGGATGAGATTTTCGGCAAGCGCAGGGTGACGCTGGAGTAAGAGCGAGATTGTCCACGGGATCCCTTACAGCCAGCACTCGCCGTTTGCGAGATCTTCATCGCCGGGGTACTCCGTGAGCTCGCTCTCGAGGGCGGCGATGATCCGTCCAGCGCTACGCCGACACCCTGCCCGACGGCACCTACGGCAAGGAAAACCGCCAGCCCATCACCGTCCGCGAAACCCGCATCGCCACCCGCCTGCGCGCCATCGAACACGCCTACCGCACCGCCACCGAACGCAACACCCACTCCACCCCACCCGAAACCAGTGCCATTCATCCTTCGCCCAGGCACACATCTAATCTGGAAATCGAATTGGAGTAACCACGGATTATCTGGCGTTGTAATGCTTTGGCGGAGAGCTGTCGTCAAGCAGAGTCGTAACATTTCTCTTGCCTAGTCTGAATGACGATCATCCGTACCAGATCGCCGGCACCCTGATGGACGCCGTTCCCGCAGGCAGCTACCTCGCGGTGTCCCACCTCGCGGACGACCTCTACGCCGAGGAACTGGCCGCGTTCGCGCGGGGCTGGAACCAGCAGGCGGCCGAGAAGGTCGTGCTGCGCGGTCGCGCGGAGGTTTCCCGGTTCTTCGCCGGGCTGGACCTCGTCGAGCCCGGCGTGGTCCAGATCTCCACCTGGCGCCCCCGCTCCGAACTGGAGGGCGCCGCCCCCGCCGCGCTGTGGGGCGGGGTCGCGCGGAAGCCGTCGTAACCTCTCACCGCCCGTCTTCCGGATGGCGCGAGGGGCTCCGGGCGCGCCATGCGCCTCGGCATCTTCCGCCCCTGCCGTCATGGGCGCGGTGACGCGCATGATTGCTTATCGTGCTCACGCTGGGAAGAGGGTGACGACGGTGCAGCGGCCCGCTCTTCCGCGTGACTATGACGTGATCGTGATCGGCTCGGGGTTCGGTGGCTCGGTCGCCGCGCTGCGGCTGGCTGAGAAGGGTTACCGGGTGGGCGTGCTGGAGGCGGGCCGCCGGTTCGAGGACTCCGACTTTCCCACGACGTCGTGGGACGCCCGCAGGTTCTTGTGGGCGCCGAGGCTCGGCTGCCTGGGTATCCAGCGCATCCACCTGCTGCGGAACGTGATCATCTTGGCCGGGGCGGGGGTCGGCGGAGGCTCGCTGGTGTATGCCAAACACGCTGTACGAGCCGGGGGACGCGTTCTACCGCGACCGCCAGTGGGCGCACATTACCGACTGGCGGGCTGAGCTGGCGCCGTATTACGACCAGGCGGAACGGATGCTGGGGGTGGTGCGCAACCCGACGATGACGCCGTCGGATGAGGTGGTGAAGCAGGTCGCCGAGCAGATGGGGGTGGGGCACACGTTCGGCCTGGCCCCGGTCGGGGTGTTCTTCGGCGGTGCGGGCCCCCGCCGGCGCGGCTGCCTGGAGGTGGGAGAGTGCATGACCGGCTGTCGGCACAACGCGAAGAACACGCTGGTCAAGAACTACCTGCACCTGGCCGAACGGGCTGGCGCGGCGGTGTGCCCGGAAACCACGGCGGTCACGGTGCGGCCGCTGGCCCGCGGCTACCCGTCGCCGAGGTCCGCTAGCTCCGAATTCCTGGCAGTCTCAAGCCGCGATGCCCGAGGGAGGCCTCAGGGCAGTTCCTGCCGGTAGAGGGCAAGGGCGACGGTAATGCCCGCGCCGGCCGCGAGCATAACGGTGTTGCGCGCCTCGCCGAGGCGCCCAGACTTGATGGCCGCCTGCAGGGCAGCGACCGGTCCGGTGGTGTAGGCACCTTCAAGGTCTTCTGGCATGTAGGCGATCCGGTCGCCCGGAATGCCGAGTTTTTCCTTCAGGGGGTCAAGAAAGTCCGGGAAGGCGGGAGCAGGGACCCACAGGTCGACCTCGTCGGTACGCATCCCCAGGCGGACCAGGAAACGGCCGGCCGCCTCTTCGGCGCAGTCGACAAGGCGGTCATGATAACCAGGTTTCTCGTCGATGACCATCTGGCTTTGCCCGGTCCCGTGCCACGGGGCGCGGAGCATGCGCCGTTCCTTCCAGACCAGCGCGCTACCGAACAGGCCTTCGTACTCGGGAAACGTCTCGGTGTAGAAGTCGGTGAACCCGGCGATGCTGTCATCCCAGCTCAGAAGCATCGCGCCGCCAGCTGGCCGGAAGGGGACAGATCGCGGATCCAGCAGATCAGGATCGACATCGCTCGTCACGATCGCACCAAGCCGGATGACACCGGAACGCAGCATGCCCGCCTCGATCTGGGTGGCGTTGATCACGCCGCAGATGCCGTTCATGAGGTCGAACGAGAAGGTACCTTGCCCTCCGATGGGAGGCTGGCCCCGGTTGGCTCCGATATCCTCCTGGATGAGAGCGGCGAGGGCCGGCTCGCCCATATTGTCTTCCCGGTAGATGCCGGCGTTGATCAGCATGTCGATGTCGCCTGGCTCTCTCCGGGCGTGCTCAAGGCAGGTCCGGGCGGCCGCGTCGGCGAGCCGCCGTGCGGTCGGCTTGCGCAATCCGTGGCTGGTCAGCGCACTGACGGCTTCAATGCGGGCGCCCATAGTGATCTACCTGCCCGTCGATGGTGAATACGGCGATGCCGATCTCGATGCCGGAGGCGAGTGCCAGCAGCATCACCCGGTCGCCCGGGTGCAGCCGCTGCTCCTCCAGGTACTTGTGGAGGGCCACGAACAAGGTTGTCGACGACGTGTTGCCGTATTCCTCCAGGTTGACAACCACGTGTTTCGGCTGGGCGCCGAGGCGCCGGGCGAATTCCTGCATGCCCTGGCGGATGGCCCGGACCGAGGTCTGATGCGGGATCAGGTAGTCGATGTCGGCCAGGTTGATTCCGGCTTCGCCGATCACCTCGGCGACCAGCGGTGCCATGTCCTCGATCGCCACCTTCTGCAGCGCCCTGGACTTGGTGTACATCTGGGCGCCTGGGCCCACCGTGCTGGGGAAGGCGAGGCACAGCCGGCTGTGCTCGGCGAGAGTGGTGAAGCCGATGACGTCGATGCCGGGAACGCCGGCGGCCGCCCGCTCCACGATCACGGCGGCTCCTGCGTCACCGAGCGTGAGCGAGGCAAGCTGCTTGCTGAACAGGGATCGGATCTGTCTCGCCGCGTTCCAGCTGAGGTGGGAGATGTACTCGCCGGAAACCACCATGCCGCAGCTGATCTCGCCCCGGGTGATGAGGTCCTGAAGGACGAACACCCCGGTCAGCATGCCGGCGCACGCGTTCGAGAGATCGAAGTTCACTGCCTGCGCGGCGCCGATCGCCTGTTTGACGTAGAGGCTGAGCGGGGGCTCGAAGGACTGCCAGGACCCGCCCTTGGACCGGCTGATGCTGGTGCTGATCAGCATTTCGATGTCTGAAGCCCGATGCTGAGAATGAGCCAGGCAGTCCCGGGCGGCCCCGACGGCCAAGGTCAGGGAGTTCTCGCCCGGCCCCACGACATGACGTTCGTGGATGCCGGTCAGCCGCTCCAGCTGGATACGGGTGCGGTGTTTAGCCTGACTCATCAGGCGCCTGGTCGTCAGCGTCCCGGTGGGCAGCTTCACGCCCACGCTCTCGATCCGGCACCCCCAGGAGCCGCCCGAGTTGGCCGACTCGAGCGCCAGCCAACGGTCGGCCTTGCCGCGGGTTTCGGTCATCGGACCCCCTCCGCGCTCCGTAGCGCCCTTGCGCTTGTACGTGAAGGCTCCTGACCTTGGGTTCTCGCCGGTAGAGGCGAACGTCACCGCCGGAGGACCAGATGAGCGCCTCAGGACGTGACCGGGATGAGATCGATGACGGCGGCGTTCCCCGGGCCGGCGACCAATAGGTTGACAAACGGGGTGATCCACCCGCACCCGGTGAAGGGTGGCCGGCGGTACCGGCCGGCCAGGCGGCCGCCCCGGTTCAGGTCGAAGCCGGGTTGCGAGCGCAATGGCACAACGGCCTGGGCGGCGGTGCGGCATGAACCGCCGCCGATCAACCTCCGCCCGGCGGCGTGGACAGCGGTTATGGCCGCGTCCACCGTCACCGTCGCGTACATCTGGCCTTCGTGGTTGATTATGCCGAGAACGGGGGAGCCGGCCGTGATCTGGACCGTAGCAGTGAAGAGGCTGGCACCAAGGACCTTCCTGCTGATATTGGCCTGGTCGAGGACGAGATCTCCGGCAAAGAGACCGGAGTCCAGATCCGCGTGCACCGCTAGTGACCCGTTCAAAGGGATCCGCAGGGAGTCTTTGCGGACGGTGAGGAATCCTCGTACCGCGTACGCGATCTCGTGCATCGACATCATCTCCGCTGCTGCTCGTCGCGCCGGCTCGGGACCCTCCGCCCTGGCCTGGTGAAATCCGCCTACCTAACGTCTGGACTGGAAGGTTAGCGTTAATTATCGGGAGGCACCTGTACGAAGACGCCACCTAGGTGACGGGGCACGCGCCGTCCAGGGCCCGCAGCCCCTTGCCTTCGAGCGAGCCGTTGGGAAGGGTTGGACGGGTGAGCGTGTCGCAGGTGCCGACGTCGCTGCGGTCGTGGATGTCGGCCGTGAGCGAGATCGCCCGCGCTGTCAACGCCGCCGAGCCGCTGGAGGAGGTGCTGAACCGGGTGGCGGGGCAGGCGTGCGAGCTGATCGGCTTCGAGTTCTGCGCGGTAATGCTGGCCGACGAGCCGCGCCAGCGGCTGCGGGTGGCCGGCTGCAGCGGCCTGAACTCGCTCTACCTGGCCCAGGTCAGCGGCGGCCAGTCACTGCAGATTCACCCGCCCGGCACCACCCTGGACACTCCGGCGGCCCGGGCCTACCGCGAAGACCGCACGATCGTGGTCCCCGACGTCCGGGACGCGGCCAGTTACGGGCGCTTGCGGGACCTGGCTCCGACCCAGGGATACCGGGCCCTGCTGGCCTCCCCGCTGCGCGGCTCGGGCGAGAAGGTCGGCG
The DNA here is from genome assembly GCA_050011155.1 of Streptosporangiaceae bacterium. Classification (GTDB taxonomy): domain Bacteria; phylum Actinomycetota; class Actinomycetes; order Streptosporangiales; family Streptosporangiaceae; genus Palsa-504. The sequence goes on along the minus strand of JBEKJP010000116.1, from coordinate 12,370 downwards.
TCATCGTGGCCTACTCGGTGACCGCGCGGGAGTTCGGGCCGCCGGAGCTGGAGCTTATCGACCTGCTCGGCGGACAGGCCGCGCTTGCCCTGGAGACCACCCGGCTGCGCGCCGAGCAGCAGGATGTCATCCGCGAGCTGTCCCGGGCCAACGGCGAGCTGCGCCGGGGCCGGGCTGTGCTGGAGTGGGCCGAGCAGCAGCACCACCAGCTCATGCAGTTGGTGCTGGACGAGGTGGAGCTCCCGGGGCTGGTCGGCGCGCTGGCCGCCGCGCTGCGGGCCTCGGTCACGGTGGAGGACGCCGACGGGCGGATGCTGGCCCGCGCGCCGGAGCAAGGCTACCGGCCGCCGCCTGACCTGGCCGCCCGCCGGGCGGGGCCGGTGCGAGCTGCCCTTGACCACGGGGAGATCGGCGGACGGTACCAGGTGGTGCGGATGCCGGGCGGCACGAGCGCCTCGGCGCCGGGCGGCGCGGGCGCCTGGGCCGCGCCGGTGGTGCTGGGCAGCGAGCTGGCCGGGCGGCTGTGGGTCACCGCGCCCGCGGCCGAGCCCGAGCCGGTCCAGCTGCGCGTCATCGAGCGGTTCGCGCTGGTGGTGGCGCTGCTGCTGCTTCAGCAGCGGCACGTCCTCGACGTGCGGAGCCGGCTGTCCGGCGACCTGCTTGGCGACCTGCTGCGCGAGGGCGGCCCGGTCCATCCCCGGGCCGTGCTTGACCGGGCCGCGGCCATCGGGCACGACTTGTCCCGGCCGCACGTGGTCGCGCTGCTGGCGGTGGACGGCATGGCCCCGGGTACGGTGCGGCTGCTCGAGCTGGTGCGTGCGGCGGCCGAGCCGGGTCCGGTCCCGCTGGTTGGCTCCCACGACGGGTTGCACGTGCTCCTGCACCCGGCCGAACCCGATCCGGGCGACGCCCTGCGTCGCGTCCTGGCCAAGACGGCCCAGGCGCTAGCCGGGCACGGGGTGGTGACGATGGTCGCCGGGCCGGTGGCCCGCGACGCGGCCGACTATGCCACCGCGTTCCGGGTCGCCCGCGGGGCGTTGGCGCTGCACCTCACCGGCGGGCTGGCCGGCGGGTTCATCGACGCCGGAGCGCTCGGCCTGTCCGCGTTGCTGCTTGAGATCGGTACCCCGGATGCCCTCCGGCGGTTCTCCGCGCGGCTGCTGGAACCGCTGGAGGCACACGAGCTGCGGTACGGCGGCGACCTGATCGCCACGCTGAGTGCCTGGCTCGCGGCCGGCTGCTCCACCGCGGCGGCGGCGCGGGCCCTGGTCGTGCACCGCAACACGGTGACTTACCGGCTCGGCCGGGTGGAGCAGCTCACCGGACGCCGCCTCGCCGACAGCAGCACCCGGCTAGAGCTGCAGATGGCGCTGACGATCCGCGACATCGCCCTGGTCAGCCCGGTATGACCGGGCCGGGCGTGGGGCACGAGGATATGTAAACCAGACCAGCATCAAGGCATGTTTCCTGGGCTGGTGCACATGGCGGTGCGTGCCGCGCGGGGGGCAGCATCGGGAGTGCGCACTCGGGAGGTCGCCGTTGAAACCACCGCCGTTTGACTACGCCGCTCCGTCGACCCTGGACGAGGCCATCCGGTTGCTGACCGAGCATGCCGAGGCCGAGGCACGGGTGCTGGCCGGGGGCCAGAGCCTGATCCCGATGATGAACTTCCGGCTGGCCAAGCCGGGCTACCTGGTTGACCTGCGCCGCGTGGCCGGGCTGGCCGGGATCCGGCGCGAGGGCGACAGGCTGATCATCGGGGCCATGACCCGGATGGCCGAGGTCGAGCGGTCGGCGGAGGTGGCCGTGGCCGCGCCGCTGGTGACCGAGGCCATCGGCCTGGTAGCGCATACGCCGGTCCGGAACAGCGGCACGGTGGGCGGCAGCCTGGCGCACGCTGACCCGGCCGCCGAACTGCCCGCGGTGGCGCTGGCGCTGGACGCGGAGCTGGTCGCGGCCGGACCGGGCGGGACCAGGACCATCCCGGCGGCCGAGTTCTTCACCGGGCCGTACAGCACCGCGCTGGCGCCCGAGGAGATCCTGACCGAGGTCCGGCTGCCGGTGTGGCCGGGCGGGCACGCGTTCGTCGAGTTCTCCCGCATCCACGCCAACTTCGCGGTGGTGGCCGTGGCCGCGCTGGTGGACCTGGACGGGGACCGGATCCGGCGAGCGGCAGTCGCCCTGGCCGGCGTGGCCGCGACCCCGGTCCGGGCTCGTTCGGCCGAACGGGCTCTGGTCGGCTCTCCCGGTGACGCCGAGACGATCCGCGGCGCGGCCCGGGCGGCCGTGGCGGACCTGTCGCCGTCCGGGGACCTGCACGCGAGCGCGGAAAGCCGGCTCAGCCTGGCCCAGACCTACCTGCGGCGCGGGCTGGAGCTTGCCGTGACCCGCGCGCGCAACGAGAGGTGATCCGATGACTTCCATCAGCGTGACCGTGAACGGCCGCCCGCACACGGCCGAGGTCGAGCCGCGCCGGCTCCTGGTCGACTTCCTGCGTGAGGATCTGGGCCTGGTCGGCACGCACATCGGCTGCGAGCACGGAGTCTGCGGCACCTGCACGGTGCTGCTGAACGGGCACAGCATCCGGTCCTGCATCACTTTCACCGTGCAGGCTGACGGAGCCCAGATCAGCACGGTTGAGGGCCTAGCCGACGGCGGCGAGCTGCACCCTCTGCAGGACGAGTTCTCCGAGAAGCAGGGCCTGCAGTGCGGTTACTGCACCCCCGGGATGCTGATGCGGGCCAGCGAGATCCTGGCCGAGAACCCCGATCCCAGCCCGGCCGAGGTACGCGAGGCCATCGCCAGCAACCTGTGCCGCTGCACCGGCTACCAGTTCATCACCGAGGCCGTCGTCGCCGCGGCCGAGCGGATGCGGACCGCGAAGGAGACCGCCTCATGACCACCTTGGACCACAGCGCATTGGACCAGGCCCGGGCGGCCAGTGCACCGCCGGTCCGCAAGCACGCGGCCGAACGGCGCTGGGTAGGGCAGTCCATCCGCCGGGTCGAGGACCCCAAGTTCCTGCGCGGCCGCGGCGGCTACATCGCCGACCGGATCACCCCGGGCACGCTGCACGCCGCGGTCCTGCGCAGCCCGCACCCGCACGCCCGGATCACCGGCTTCGACGTGACCGCGGCCCAGGCCGCCCCGGGGGTTCACGCGGTCATCACTGGTCGGCAGGCGGCCGAGCTGTGCGACCCGATGCCCGACTTCGGGCCCGACCCGGCCAAGCACACCTGGCGCTGCCTGGCCGCGGAGAAGGTGCGGTACGTCGGCGAGGGCGTGGCCGTGGTGGTGGCGGACAGCCGCTACCTGGCCGAGGACGCGCTGGAGCTGATCGAGGTCAGCTACGAGCCGCTGCCCGCGGTAACCGACCCCGAACGGGCCCTGGAGGACGGGGCCCCGCTGGTCCATGAGGCGCTGGAGTCCAACTGCGCCTACGAGCGCAGCTTCGATTTCGGCGACGTGGACCGGGACTTCGCCGAGGCCGAGGTCATCGTGCGGGACCGGCTGCGCTGGCACCGCTCGGGCGGCCAGCCGCTCGAGACGGTGGGAGCCATCGCCGACTGGGATCCGGGCACCGGCGGCTTCGTCATCGAGACCAACACGCTCAGCTTCACCAGTTACCTGTTTATGGTCGCGAGCGCGCTCAAGGTGGCGGTCAACCGGCTGGACATCCGGCCGGTGCCGGCCGGCGGCAGCTTCGGCTCCAAGCTGTTCGCCAACAAGCCGGCCGTCATCGCGGCCATGTGCGCGCGCGCCACCGGCCGCAAGGTCGCCTACATCGAGGACCGGCTGGACAACATGTCCAACTGCGATCACCACGGGTCGGACCGGGTCTACGACGTGAAACTGGCGCTGATGCGGGACGGGACCATGCGCGGCCTGGCCGTCGACGTCGTCGACGACTACGGCGCCTACATCCAGTTCGGCGTGGGCCACCACGGCAATGCCCTGGCCCAGGTGACCGGGCCGTACACCATCGGCAGCGTGCGATACCGGGTCCGGGCCGCGCTGACCAACAAGAACCAGCAGGGCGCTTACCGGGGCTTCGGCTCGGAGGTGAACAACTGGATGCTGGAGCAGATGGTCGACAAGGCCGCCCGCGAGCTGGGCCTGGACCCGGCCGCCATCCGCCGCAAGAACTTCATCCGGCAGTTCCCGCACTACATCCCGACCGGCAATGTCTACGACTCCGGCGACTACGACCAGGTCCTGGACAAGGCGCTGGAACTCGCCGATTACGAGCACTGGCGGGCCGAGCAGAAGCGGCTGCGCGAGCAGGAAGGCCGGTACATCGGCATCGGGCTCATCTCGGCCCAGGAGCGCAGCGTCTTCTCGGCCACCGAATTCTGGTTCTGGTTCGACGAGCCCGCCGCGCCGGTGACCTCCACCCCGGAGTCGGTGTCGCTCAAGGTCGACGCGACCGGCGGGATCACCGCGATCCTGTACTCCTGCGCGTTCTGGGGGAACAGCCCGGAGACCATGGTGGCGCAGTTCGTGGCCGAGGAGTTCGACTGCGACCCCTACGACGTGGCCGTGGTCTACCACGGCAGCGGGGACGGCCTGCCAGCCACCGGGCCGGGCGGCTCCCGCACTACGGTCATGCTGGCCGGCGCGGTCGAGGGCGCGGCTGGCAAGATCAAGGCCAAGGCGCGCCGGGCCGCGGCGCACCTGCTCGAGATCGATGCCGGCGACCTGGAATGGGCCGACGGCGGGTTCGGAGTGCGCGGCGACCCGGAACGGCGCAAGACCCTGGGCGAGATCGCCATCGCGCTCCACCTGTTCAAGCACAGCTTCCCGGCGGACATGGAAAGCGGGCTGGACGAGTCGCAGGTCTACGACCACCCGTGGACCACCATGCCGTCGGCGGACCGCAAGGACCTGGGCGTGTTCTACCCGTTCATGGGACACGCCTGCCACATTCCGGTGGTCGAGGTCGACATCGAGACCGGTGCGGTCACGTTCCTGCACTACGCGGCGGTGCACGACTGCGGCACCCTGGTCAACCCGCGCTCGCTGGCCGGGCACATCGTCGGCGGCACCGCCCAGGGCATCGGCACCGCGCTGTATGAGGAGTTCGTCTACGACGCCGACGGCCAGCTGCTGTCGTCCAGCTACCTGGACTACCTCATCCCGTCGGCCATGGAGGTGCCGGAACTGGTCATCGGGCACGTGGAGACGCCGTCGCCGTACACCCCGCACGGGGTCAAGGGCGGCGGCGAAGGCGGCCGGATGATGGCTCCGGCCGCGATCAACACCGCGGTCAACGACGCCCTGGCCCCGCTCGGCGTCCGGCTGACCGAGCTGCCCATGACACCCGAACGAATCCTGGCCGCCCTCCGGGCAGCCGGGAAACGGGAATGAGCCCGCCGGTCGCGGTGATAACCGGCGCCAACCGGGGCATCGGCCGGGCCATCGCGGTCGCGTTCGCGGTCGCGGGCTACTCCGTGCTGGCCAGCGCCCGCGACCCGGCCAGCCTGGCCGACACGGTGGCCGAGGCGGAAGAGGCAGCCGAGGCGGAAGCCGGCCGCACGGTCCTGGCTGCGTCCGGCGACGTCCAGGACGAGGCGTCGATGGCGGCGCTGGCCGCCACGGCCACGGACCTGGGCGAGGTCCACGCGGTGGTAGCCAACGCCGGCGTGTCCGGGCCGACCGCGCCGTTGCACGAGATCACCCTGGAGCAGTGGCGGGACACCATCGCCACCGACCTGGACGGGGTGTTCCTCACCTTCCGCGCGTTCGTGCCCGGCCTGATCGCGCGGCGGTCCGGCAGCCTGATCGCCATCTCCTCGATGACCGGCAAGCGCCCGCTGTACGGCCGAACCCCCTACGCCGCGGCCAAGATGGGCGTGATCGGCCTGGTCCGCACGCTGGCCACCGAGCTCGGGCCGTCCGGCGTCCGGGTCAACGCGGTCAGCCCCGGCTACGTGTCCGGGCCGAGGATGGACAGGGTGATCCGCGGGCAGGCCGAGGTCCGCGGCGTGCCCGCGGACCAGGTCCGGGCCGAGGTCAGCAGCGGCTCCCCGCTGGGCCGGATGGTGACCGCCCAGGACGTCGCCGCGGCCTGCGTGTACCTCGCCTGCGCACCCGCGATCACCGGCGAGGACCTCAACGTCACGGCCGGCGTGGTCATGTACTGAGCACCACAGAAAGGAACCCCCATGAAGATCGTCGACCTGTCCCAGGACATCTACGAGGGGATGAAGGTCTACCCCGGGCACCTGAAGACGGTCCAGTTCGAGCACGCCACCCACGAGGAGACCGCGCCCAGGTTCGAGGGGGGCTTCTCCTTCCAGACCACCGGGTTCATGCTCAACGACAACGGCCCCACCCACTGCGACTCCTTCTCCCACCTGGACCCGGATCCCTCGGCCGAGACCATCGACCAGATGCCGCTTGACCTGTTCTACGGACCCGCGGTGTGCCTGGACGTCACCGGTTTCGCGCCGCGTACCGACATCACCGCCGAGGACCTGGACCGGGTGGAGGCGGACTCGGCCGTGGAGGTCAGGCCGGGCGACATCGTGCTGTTCTACACCGGCACGTGGAACAAGTTCGCCGCGGACAAGCGGTACCTCAGTGATTTTCCCGGGCTGGGCGAATCGGCCGGGGAATGGATCGTACGGCGTCAGGTCAAGACGTTCGGCGTCGACAGCCCGACCCCGGACAACCCGGCCAGCGTCAGCTACCCGATCCACATGATGTGCCGCCGCGAGCACATCACCCACTACGAGAACCTGGCCAACCTGGACCAGATCGTGAACACGCGGTTCACCTTCGCCGGGTTCCCGCTCAAGCTGATAGGGGCGCACGGCGGCCCGACCCGGGCCGTGGCACTGGTCGGCTAACCGTTACCAGGGACCCGACAGGTCGATCTCGACCTGGAAGGGCACGGTAGCCTTGATCAGTCCGGTGAATACCTCGCCGTCCCGGTACCGCCTGCTCGCAGAGTCGAGCAGATAGGAATACACGACCGGGATGCCCGTGGCGGTCAGCTCCACGCGCCAGTAGAACGCAATGCCCGCACGCGCGTACTGGTCGAGCTTTACGATCCGGTCGGTGGTCTCCGAGCCGGGCGACACGATCTCCGCGACCAGGAGCACGTGCTCCGGCCGGGTCGGCGTTACATCAATGGTGTCGGCCCGGTACACGACACCATCCGGACGGCGGTTGGTGAGCGGCACGTCCTGCAGGCGGACATCGAAGTCGATGTCGGCGTTCCAGTCCGGGCCGGCCGTGACATCGAAGGCGTTCGCGAGAATCCGGGCGAGGCGGTTATGCCGCTTCGACGCGCTGGGGCTCACGACGACCATCCCGTCCACGATCTCGATGCCCGCGCACTGCTCCTCAGACCACGACTCGTACTCCGCCGCGGTGATCTGCGAGTGCATCCACTCCGGAGCGATCATCTCCGCGCTCATGCGGTACCCCCTGAGCCCTCGACAGGTCGCGCAAGCGAGCATCGCTATCGTACCGCGCGGGGTCCTGGCCGCACTGCGGCTGAACCCGGGAACCGCCGGGTTGGAGCAGGGTGACGAACGGGTGCCGGGCTATGCCAGCGATGCTGGCTGCTGAGCGCTCCCGTCGTACCGTCGCAATCAGTCCTAAATGATCTTGAATAACTGCTTGAATCGCGCTGGGGGACCGCCTGCCCGCACGGCCATTGGCGCGCCGGATCCGGTCGGGGCAAGACACCGAGAGGTATGGAATGACTCTTTTCTACCCGGACGTCTCCAGCCATCAAGCCGGTATCAGCTTCGATGGCTGCGCCATCGTTGTGGTCAAGGCGACTGAGAGCACGGATTACATCAATCCCGACTACGCGGCGGCTGAGGCGCGGGCGGCCAGCGCCGGCGCGTTCTTCTGCGCTTACCACTTCCTGCACGCGGGCGGCGGGGCCGCGCAGGCGGCGCACGCGCACAGCATCGTCGGCAGCCAGGTGCCGCTGATGCTCGATGTCGAGCTGACCCGCGACGGAACGGTCACCTCCGTGCCGGCCGTGGCCGACGTGGAGGATTTCGTCGGAGAGTACCGCTCGCTGGGCGGGGTGGTCTCCCTGCTGTACCTACCGCATTGGTACTGGCAGGGCGACCTGGGCTCGCCGTCGCTGGCCCCGCTGGCGAGCCTCGGCCTGTTCCTCGTCTCTTCTGATTACACGGCCTACAGCGACACCGGTCCGGGCTGGGCGGCCTACGGCGGGATGACGCCAGTGATCTGGCAGTACACCTCGAGCGCGACGCTGAACGGGGTGACGGATGTGGACATGAACGCTTACAAGGGCAGCCTGGCCGATTTCCGGGCGCTGGTCACCGCCGGTGCCGCAGGCGGCGGCGAGCCGGAGCTGACCCAAGGCGACACCAGCGCGGCGGTCAAGACGCTGCAGACCCGCCTGAACCTGTGGGGGGCCAAGCTCGCCGTGGACGGAGATTTCGGTCCCGCCACGCTGGCCGCGGTCGAGGTTTTCCAAGGCAGGAAGGGCCTGACCGTCGACGGTGTGGCCGGGCCGAAGACCTGGGCCGCTCTGGACGAAGATCCCGGCTCGGATCCGGCTGGCGCATCGACCCCGCCAGGGCCTAGCCGGCCACGACCCGAGCCGGCCGGGTGACCGCGGCGGTGCGGGACCAGTGGCCGAATCCGGTGGTCAGCGTGCTGCCGTGCCGGACGACGTAGCGGACCGTGACGGGCAGGCCGGTCTTGTCGTTCACGTAGATCGTCTCGGCGAAGTCCTGCTCGTTCTTCGCCGGGTCGGTGATCGCCGCGCACTTGATGCCGTCGACGACCTTGGTGCCGCTCAGCTTCCAGGCCGCCCCAGTGCCGTCGGCCAGGGCGGCGGCCAGCGACGACGGCGTGCCAAGGCTGCCGAGCAGGTCCGAGCGGTTGAACGCCCGCTGCTGGGCCGGGGTCAGCCTGACCCATTTCGTGGAACCCGCATTGTTCACCACGCGGCTGCTGACGCCGAACTCACTCCACAATGCCTTGAGGTTCAGGTCCGGGACCGCGGTGGGCGCGTCGTACTCGTAGAGGCGGACGTAGTCGGCGCCGCCCACCCGGTAGAAGTTGAGCACGGTGCCCTGGGTGACGTACAGCACGTGGGCGTTGCCCCGGCCGTCAAAGGTCGTCGGGCCCGCCAGCGTCGTGCCGTCGATCCCGAAGTCCGTGCCCATCAACTCACCGGTGACCGTGAAACCACAGGCGTCCGGGATGCTGGCCCGCATGGTGCGCACAATCTGCGCCGCGCTCGCGTCGCGGCCAATGCCCTTGGTGTGCGGCTGGCAGCTATTTGTCGTTTTGACCTGGCTGGCGTTGACGGTGCTGGCAAGGGCGGCCGTGGTGGCCGTGACGGCCGTGACCGCGGCCAGGAGCACGGCGGCGTATCGAGGGGTACGAATGGGCATGGCGCTCTTCCTTCTGAGTCTTTAGTGAAATGCTCATTGCTCAATACAGACGCGCGTGGCCCGGCCTCGGTTGCGTAGCTCCCGCTTCGCCCGCCCCATCAGCTGGATGCGCATGATCATGGCCATAAGCCCGGCTAAATGTTTAGTTACTGACTTAACGTAGAGTGTCAGGGTAAGGATGAAGGCGTTAAGCGTCCGGCGGCACGCGGGAAGTGAACGCGACGCTGCCCCGGCGAGGCAGCCGCGCGGCCCGGCCGGGAGCAGCCGGGCCGGTACGGTCAGCCCTTCACTGCCTGCGCGGCGGGGTTCGGGCTGGCGTGGTCGTGTTCGAGCCCCTGGGCGACCCGGCGCAGGAACGAGCGCACGGTGGCGCGGGCCAGGCGGGTGAGCAGGGTTTCTGTGAGCGCTTGGCCCGCCTTGCCGAGGGGCGGTCGATAGCGTCCGGACAGCCGCAATTCTGATCGTTCGGGATCGAGCGGGCTGAGCCGGAGCTCGCCTTCGAAACGGGGAAAGATGCCAGCGGGGCCTGAGGCTTCCCAGATGAGCGGGATAGCCACCCGTTCGTCATCTTGGTCTGGCTCACCGAGGTGGACGGCGACGGTCTTGCCTGGCCAGCCGGGCCCGACCCGGATCCGCGGCTCTTCGCTGTCGCACGCCTCGGCATGCGTGGTGAGCCAGGAGGTTCCCGCGCTCAGCCGCGCGGTGATGACCGGCGCGGGCAGTTCGATCTGCACGGTGTCGGCGATGGTGACGGCGGCCGGGTGCGGATGAGCGTCGGCCGGAACCGGGTACGTTCCGCTGGCTATCGCCGCGTCCCGTGCGGCGAGCACCGCGAGGCTAGTCGAGGCGAGTACCTGCCGCAGCGACGCGGTGGCGGTCGTGATGGTCTCGTGCATGGGGCACACGGCCTGCCACCGGCAGGGGCCGTCCCCCAGCGCGCACCGCTCGGAGGCGAGCGGCCCTTCGGCCGCTTCGATGACCTCGGCCACGCTGACCTGCTCCGGAGGCCGGGCGAGCCGGTGGCCGCCATCCCGGCCCGCGGTGGAGGAGGCCAACGCTTCCTGCTGCCTCAGGAGGCCAGCCGGGCCGTAAGCGACCAAGCGCGGAAGCTAACGCAGCCGCGATCCAGATCTGGGCACCAGCCGTTCATGCCGCTGCCGCTGCGGATTCCGGGCTCGGGACTTTAGTCCCTGGCCTGACGGGCGCGCGGCATTCATCATTGGTGCTCGCGGGCAGGCTGCGGTGGCCCGGCGGGCCTGCGAGATTCGTGGTGAAGGGTTGTGATGGCGGACGAGCGAGGCGACGTGCGGATCACGCAGCCCCGGCAGATGCTGGAGCTCACCCCGGCTGAGTGCTGGCAGCTGCTGGCGGGCGTGTCACTGGGCCGGATCGTATTCACCCAGCGCGCGTTGCCCGCGATCCGCCCGGTCAACCACCTGGTCGATGACCAGGCGATCATCATCCGGTCGCAGCTGGGATCGGCGATCACTGCGCACACGGCGGCCCGGGACGGCGCCGTCGTATGCTACGAAGCCGATGAGCTGGACCCGGTCCGGCACACCGGGTGGAGCGTGATCGTGACCGGGATGGCCCGGCTGGTCAGCGATCCTGCCGTGGTCAGCCGCTACAAGGAGATGCTGGAGCCGTGGGCGGCAGGTCAGATGGATTACGTGATCGCCGTCGAGCCGCAGATCATCACCGGGATCCGCCTGATGGGCTGGTGCCGCTGAAGCTTACCCAGGTGCGCGTCATTCCAGCCGGGCGCGACCGGTCCGGCTCTTCACGCCAGCCGTCGTATGGTCCTGCCAGCAGCAGGACTCCCGAGTCCCGGAGCGAGCGCAGGAAGGCCACGTGCGCTTCCACATCCTGATCGCCGGGAGGGTCGTACAGTTCCACGACTGTGAGCGATTGCTCTGGCGGCCATGCCCTGACTTCAGCCCATCCCTGGCTCTACGATCGGAGAAACCGGTTCCCGGCGGGTGGGGTGGGATGAGTACCGAAGCACGGAGCTTTGCCGATCTGGTACGGGCGGAATGCGGATCGTCGGCCGACCTCGATGCGATCCGCGAGGCATTCACCAGGCGGTTCGGCCTGATCGTACTCTCGCACTTCGGGAAAGATGTTCCGTGCGGGGTGGCGCTCACCGATCTCAGGGCGGCGGCATATGAGGACGTGGCACCCCCGGCACGGCCGCCCGGGCCGGCCTGGACCGGGCGGTTGCGCCGGTGGCTGGCCGTGCCCAGGGGGGAACGGCGAAGACTGCGCCGCGAAAGGCGCTTGTCGGCTGATGAACAAGCTAAGCCCGTGCGTCTTCACCTGGTCTTCCCCCCGCTCACGCCTGGCAACGCGCAGGTCGTCAGGGACTTGTCCGGATGCGAGAAACAGGCCGTCTACGCCGGGCGGTTCCTCCAGAACGAGGATCTCCGGCAGTGCCTGTCCCTGCTGTACTGGCCCGCGGCGGCGCTGATCGAGCTGGCAGGTACCGCCGCGCCTGATCCGCCCGGGACCGCTGCCCCGCCGGCGGCTCCCGGGCAGGGGTCCGGCGCCGCGCAGGTCAGCGACGTCATCACCGAGCAGATGGGTACCGCCGATCAGTACTATCAGTACTTCACCCAGCGCTCGGTCAGGTTGCAGTATTTCCGGGGCATCGGCCTCGGGATGCTGGCCCTTTCCGCGCTCTGCATACTCCTTTACGTCTTCCGCGCGCGACTCGGCGTGCCAGTACCTTTCGTGTTGAGCGTCGCGGCCGGCGCGGGCGGCGCGCTGACGAGCGTCCTTTCCAGCGCGACGTTCGGGAGAATCGTCCTGGACCGGCCCGCGGGCGGCGCGTGGAACACCATGCTCGGCACGTTCCGGCCGCTCATCGGGTCGTTGTTCGGTGTCGCGTTCTTCGCGCTGGTCAGCGCGAATTTCCTGCCGGTCAAGATCCCCAGCGGCGGCGGCAAGGTCGCGCTGTACGCGAGCATCGCGTT
>JBEKJP010000115.1:0-25898 GCA_050011155.1 Streptosporangiaceae bacterium | reverse complement strand
GGCCTGGCCCGTGGGTACGTGGCGCAGGCGGGCTGGGACCCGCGCAAGTCGGGCGAGTCGATGCGGTTCCTGGTGCTGCGGCCGCTGCGGATCCAGGCCTGGCGCGAGGCCGATGAACAGCCCGGGCGGACCCTGATGCGCGGCGGCGCGTGGATTCCCTGATCCGGTCCGGCGCAGCCTGGGCCACACGTACCGGGTGCATCACGGCCAGGACGGTCCAGGGCCGCGCGAGACCCCTGGTGGAGTCAGACGATGCCACACGCTGGCTGGTCGATGGTGACCCGGCCGCGCACCTCGACGGGTGCCTGGAGGCCGCCTGCGGTTTGACTGGACGCGGTATCGGGATTGTCCGGGACGTCAGCTGCGGATGTCGCGCTCATATAGAGAGGAAGGGCGCGCCGCCCGTTCAGCCACCACCATGCGGCCCCGACAGCGACGGAGGCCGCGCCGGCGACGACGCCTACGGTCCTGACCCCGGTCACCGCGAGCAATCCGGCGAAGGCAGCCAGTGCCACCCTGGACGCCGCGCCATAGGTAGTCATGTGCAAGCTGGTGATCCGGCCTCTCAGGCGCTCAGGCACGGTAGCCAGCAGGATCGTCGTGTCAAGGGCGATGATCACACCGCTCGCGGTGCGCATGACCGCCAGCAGCGCCACGCCCCATGCGGGCCAATCCCCCAGGAACATAGCGCCCCACGCGGCACCCTGCAGCACATAAGCCAGCGCGTAAGCAGCCAGATGCGAGCCCCGTCCGAGGCGAACCGCTAGTACCGAGCCCAGGATCACCGCGGCGCCATCCACAACGTAGAACACGCCGAGCAGCAGTCCGCCGCCGTGCAAGTCGTTCGTGACATAGGCGGCGAGCAAGACGTTGTAGGCGCCGCCAATGAGTCCCCAGGAGATGCCTATCCAGATCACTGACCTCGCCAGGGGCAGGGCCCGAAGTGCGGTAAAGCCCTCGGCCAGGTCGGCCTGCAGAGATCGGAGAGCACCGCCTGCCTGCGCACGCTGCTGGATTGCAGGCCGTGCGAGGACCAGCAGGGGCACCGTCGCCGCAAGCTGAAGTCCCGCAGCGGTTGAGAGCGCAGCGCTGGTGCTCCAGGCCGACAAGACCCCGCCCAGCGCCGCGCCCGTGATTGTCATGACGCCGCTCACTGAGCCAATCGCGGCGTTGGCCGCGGCGCGACTGCGGTCCTCGCGGACCAGCGCATACAGCCACCGCTGCCGCGCTGGCGGCCATACCGCACCGGCGGCCCCCTGCAAGCCGTAGCAGGCTGCGATCTCCCATAGGCCGACCCTCAGCATCACCAGCACGCCCAGCAGGCCAAGCGCCTGAACCAGCATGGAGCCCAGCGCCAACCTCCGGACATCGCGGCGATCGGCCCGCGCGCCGGCGAACGGCATGCACAACAGGGCAGGCAGCGTGCCGACGAGTTCCACAAGCGCCAGCGAAGGTGCCGAGAAATGGTGGAGCACGTATACGAAAACAGCCACCAGCATGATCCAGGAGGCACCTTCGTTTCCCGCACTTGCCGCCCACAGCAGCATTACGTGCCGATTCCCGGGCCGCAGTCCGCTCAACGAACATCCCTAACCATTGCGTGCGCTCCTGCCCGCGGATCATCATCGCTCCTTGCCGCTGGCGCTGAGAAAGACGATGTCGAGGTCGCGGAGCCGGTCCGGGTCGGCGTCCAGGGCAATACCGGTGATCTTCCCGTCGCTGATGGTGAACGTGAAGACGACCTTCGGTCGGCCACCGGGCGCCCACACGGCCCCCGGAACGCCGTCAACCAGAGCGAGCCGGGCCGCCTCAGCCCGTCCCACGAAGGTAGCTGCCACCGCGTCGGCACCGCGGACCTCAGCGGTCAAGGCCCATTGCCTCGAGGCCGCGCCCATCCGCACGGCCGCTGGGTCGGCCACGAGCACGGCGCCCGGATCGAGCAGCGCCAGCAGGGCGCCGAAATCCCCACCCCGGGAGGCAGCCAGGAAGGCGGCGACCAATTCCCGCTTCCTGGACCGCGCGGCATCAGATGCCGCGGCCGCCCCCTGGACCCGGCGCCGGGCCCGGCTGGCGAGCTGCCGCGCCGCCACCGGGGAACGGTCAATGATGACGCCGACCTCGCCGAACGACACATCGAAGACGTCGTGCAAGACGAACGCGAGCCGCTCGGCGGGAGTCAGCGTGTCCAGCACCACCATCAGCGCGGCACCGACCGAATCGGCCAGCAGCGCCTCGTCCTCCGGGCCGGCCTGGCTGGCTGGCTGGAGGCCCGCGTGAAGTTCGGCCGGCTCGGGCGGCAGTGCCCCGGCCGGCTCCTCCCGCCGGGCCCGGCGGGACTCCAGCATGTTCAGGCAGACCCGGGCCACGACCGTGGTCAGCCACCCGGCCGGATTCTCCACCTGGCCGCCGTCGGCGCGACTGACCCGCAGCCACGACTCCTGCATCGCGTCCTCGGCATCACCGCGCGAGCCGAGCATCCGGTAAGCCAGCGCTGTCAGCCGGCCCCGGTGCTCAGCGAATCGCTGCGTCAGCCAGTCGTGCTCGATCATCGATTACGTTCCTCCGTCCCGCCTGTCATATCAGTTGACCGGCGGGACGGGCCCGATGTGACAGCCGGACGGTCACTACCTCCGAGCCAGCGGGAGAAGCCACCAAGCCAGACCCGCACGATCCGCCCGACCTCCAGCACTGCCCTACACGCCGGTACGCATAGATCGCACCTGAGCTACCAGCGGAGACTGCTCGTACCGGCGGTGCCGACGGGCGTAGCGATTGCGTCGGCCCACATGATGGCCGCGTACGCGGCGACCGCACCCGCACAGGTCCCCCCTTGGCGGCCATCTTTGTGGCGGCTCCTTCCCGGCCAAGCCCGGGCACCGCGGCCTGGCCGGTCCAGGCGACCTGATCAGGTAGGGGCTTTCGGCCCTATTCGCCCGGTTGACAGCAGCACACGCTGATGGTGCGGCAGGCTGGCCGAGCAGGGCAGAGGGTAGGTCGTATGGGTCACGCGAGCGAGTACAGCGACAAGCTGGTCTTCGCAGAGAAGGCAGTCGGGGGCATCCACGGCAGTAGCGCCGGCGACCGCAAGCCGCACGGCCAGCGGCTCTGCACGTACAAACAGGACCTGACAGCGCCCTTACCCGTGCCCTGCCTTATGGAGGTCATCATGGCCGACCTGAATTCGTTGTTCTCCGAGGCGGCGGCGCGTCACGCCGAACGCCCGGCTGTCCGCATGGACGAGCTTGTACTTAGCTACTCCCAGCTGCGAGATGCCGCCTACCGGATGGCGTCTTTGCTGTCGTCGGCCGGCATTACGCCGGGCGACCGGGTGGCCCTCATGCTGCCCAACGTGCCCGCCTTCCCAGTCGCCTTCTATGGCGCGCTGGCCACCGGGGCCATCGTCGTGCCGATGAACCCGCTGCTCAAGAGCCGTGAAATCGCCTACCAGCTCAGCGATTCCAGAGCAAGCGTCCTGCTGGCCTGGCATGCGGCGGCGGGCGAGGCCGCACTGGGTGCGGCCGCGTCCGGGGTGCAGATACTGAAGGTCGACGAGCCCGGCGCCGCAGGGCTGCTCGCCGGCCTGGCCCCTGTTCCCGCAGGGGTCGAGCGCGCCGCAGGCGATGACGCCGTCATCTTGTATACCTCGGGGACTACCGGCGTACCCAAGGGCGCCGAGCTCACGCACGCAGGCTTGACCCGCAACGCCTGCGTCACGGCCCGCAACCTGCTCAACGCGGGCCCTGATGACGTGGTCATGGGCTGCCTGCCGCTGTTCCACGTCTTCGGGCTGACGTGTGCCTTGAACGCTGCCATTGCCGTCGGCGCCAGCTTGACCCTGCTGCCCAGGTTCGACCCGGCCAAGGCACTGCAGATCGTCGGCCGCGACCGGGTGACGATCTTCGAGGGCGTGCCCACGATGTACATGGCGATGCTGCACGACCCGGCCGGCGCGCGGGCGGACACCTCATCGCTGCGCGTGTGCGTATCCGGTGGCGCGGCCATGCCGGCGGAGATCATGCGCGGGTTCGAGCGGGCCTTCGGATGCATGATCCTGGAGGGCTACGGGCTGTCCGAGACCTCCCCGGTCGCGTCGTTCAATCATCCGGACCGGGTGCGCAAGCCGGGCTCGATCGGGACGCCGATCCAGGGGGTCGAGATGCGCGTCGTCAATGACGAAGGCACCGAGCTGCCCGTCGGGCAGATCGGCGAGATCGTCATCCGCGGGTACAACGTGATGAAGGGATACTGGCGCAACCCCAGCGCCACGGCCGAGACGATCACCGGCGGCTGGCTCAAGACCGGCGACCTTGCCAGAGTCGACGGGGACGGCTATTTCTACATCGTGGACCGGAAGAAGGACCTGATCATCCGCGGCGGATTGAACGTGTACCCGCTGGAGATCGAAGAGGTCCTCTACGAACATCCAGCCGTAGCCGAAGCCGCCGTCATCGGGATCCCGGATGAGCATCTCGGCGAGGAAATCGGCGCGGCCGTGACGCTCAAGCCGGCCGCCACCGCCACCACCGGCGAACTGCGCGCCTTTGTAAAGGACCGGGTAGCACCCTATAAATACCCGCGCTACGTCTGGATCAGGCCCGATCTGCCCAAGGGCCCGACCGGCAAGATCCTCCGCCGCGAAGTGAGCCCACCGCAAGACCTCAGGCAGGGGTAAAGGCATGTCCAGACCACCGCTGTGGCGCCAGATGTATGACCGGATTGAGCGCGCGGTCGCTCCCCGGCTCGAGGCGGGCGTGCGGACCGGCACGTTCGCGAGCACGCTGGCCACGGTAACGAAGGCCCGGGCAGAACTGAACCGCCAGGGATCACAGCTCGCGGGTCGCCTGGGCGCGGTGAGCGCCCGCGGCCTGCACGTCGTCAACCTGCCCGCAGCCGACGACGTTACCAGGTTGCGGGCGGAGATCCGCGACCTGGACTGGCGCGTGCGGGATCTCACCAGGCAGCTGGACCAGGCAGAGCGGGAGAGGCAGGCCGATGGCCGTGATGGCAAGTCCGGCGGAGGTGCTGGCGCGGATCCGGAGTGATGTCGAGCGCCAGGCCATTCGCGCCCGCAACGGGGTGAAGTACTTCGCGGGAATCGGGCGCCCGCAGGTGGGGCAGACACCCAAGGACGTCGTATGGAAACGGGACAGGGTCGAGCTGTGGCGCTACCGCAGCGACCGGCGGCGGTGGCGGCCACCGGTGTTCATCGTCCACAGCTTGATCAGCCGCAGTTACGTGCTGGATCTCTCCCTGGACAATACGTTCGTGGGGCGGCTGCTTGAGGCCGGGCTGGACGTGTTCCTCATCGACTGGGGGGTGCCCGACCAGCGGGACGCAGATAACAGCCTCGAGACCTACCTCGACTACTACCTGCCGCAGGCGGTCAGGACGCTGCTGGCTGAGGCGGGATCAGATGACCTAACGGTCCTCGGTTATTGCCTCGGGGGTGACCTGGCGCTCCTTCTGGCCGCCCACCATCCTGAACTGCCGGTCCGCAACCTCATCACCGTGGCCGCCCCGGTTGACTTCGCTGAAATGGGCATGTTCAGCAGGCTGTTCAGCGACGGCCGGCTCGATGCCGACGCGCTCATCGACACCACGGGGAACGTGCCGCCGCAGAGCGTGCACAACGCCTTCAGGGTCATCAAGCCGACCGGCGACGTCAACTCCTACGTGATGTTGTGGCAGAACCTGAGCAGCGACGAGCAGATGGCGGCCTACCGGGCCATGGGCCAGTGGACCAAGGACCATGTGCCATTTCCCGGTGCCGCGTTCCGCCAGCTGGTCCAGATGATGCGGGACAATGCCATCGTCAACGACACGGTGGTGCTGAGCGGGAAGCCGGTGCACCTGGCGGATATCCGCTGCCCGTTCCTGTCGGTGCTGGCCGAGCGCGACCACATATCCCCCGTGACGTCGGTGGGACCGGTCGTGGATCTGGTCGGTTCGGCCGACGTCGAGGAGATCCGGCTGCCGGCCGGCCACGTCGGCCTGATGGCAAGTCGCACCGCATCGAAGTCGACCATCCCCCGCATCGCTGACTGGATTCACCGGCACAGTGAGGAGTTTTCGTGATACTCATTCCGGGCCCGGCCCGGCCGGGAACTGGTGACCTTGGTCGCGCCCGCACGGGACCAACACCCCGTAGATCCGCCTGGCGGCAGCGCTAACGTGAAGATTGCTCAAGGGGAAGGGAACCCCGGGGGGAAACTGCCGGGGAGCCGAACCGGACAGCGACGACCGAAGGACGGAACCTGAGAACGCCGGGCGAGGGGAAACCCGAAGACGGCGGACGAAGGGGAAAACCGGGTGGGCAAACGGGAAACCGGAGGAAAGCCCGCCAGGGAAACCAGAGGCCGTGAGATGAGGCCCCAGACCACCCGGTGAGAATCCGGGGATTTGGGGCCGCACTCATGTACCGGAGGCCCGTCCACACGATCGCGTCGCCGTCCAGGCCGGCCGGCCAGGGATCAGGTGCAAGCGCTGGTTCCCAGGCTCACTACCGCCGCGTCCGCGGTAGCGCCCGGCCCGGCCTTGCGGATACCGTTTGGAGCCGAACGGCCCGCCCAGCCGGGACTTTGGTCCGCAGCGCCCGCCGACCCGCAAGACAAGGCTGAACAAGCCAGACAGCCCTCGAATGGCGGAGGTGAATATCGATGACAACCGGGAACAGGCCAGTGAACACCCAGGGCGCGCCAGCTGCCGTGCCTGGAAGGGAGTCGAAGGCACCCGATCCCGCTGCCGCCGGGCACGCCCAGCGGACGCTCACCCCGGCCGAGTGCTTCGGCCTGCTGGAACTGGGCGGTATCGGCCGTGTCGGGTTCGCGGCCGCAGATGGGATCATGATGCTGCCGGTCAACTTCGCGGTCATGGGGACGGCCATCATCTTCCGCACCGCTCCAGACACGCTGCTGGCGGTCTACGCCAGTGGGCAGGTCAGCTTCGAAGTCGACCACCTCGATGAGGCGCTCCGTACAGGATGGAGCGTCCTGGTACATGGTCGCGCGCACAAGGTCACAGATGAGCGTGACGTGAAGCGCCTTGAGGACAGAACGCACCTCCAGCCGTGGGCAGGCGGCGCTCGCGACGTTTACGTGCGCATCGCGCCGAACCAGATCAGCGGGCGATGCATCGAGCCAGGCCGGGCTAGTCCCCGGCCGCAGGACGTGCAAGCCCAGTAGCATCTAGGCCCGCTGCACAGCGGAGCCCTCCTCCCGTCCTGCTACAGCCAGCCGATGCCCACCACACCTTCAGACCGTCATGGCATCTCCCCCGGCCTGGCCTTACCCCCTTGAACTTCTCGCGATAGTTTTCTACCATTCCGATAGGATTAATAGACTATGGCGGTCGCCCGGCGTCCTGGCGGTGCCGTACCCGCAGCAGAGGAGCCGTGCATGGAAATCGATCCCCGGGGCCCTCGGGTCGGTGCCCTGATCACGACGGTCGTGCCCGCCGTGGTCCTGATCAGCGGCAGCGGCCGGTGCTGGCGGCCCAGGCCCTGATCTTCGCAACCGGCGCCGTCTTCGGCCTGCGCTACTCCCCTTACGGCCTGCTCTACCAGCAGCTGATCCGTCCCCGGCTCGGGCCGCCCCGCGAACTCGAGCGGGTGCCGCCGCCGCGTTTCGCGCAAGCGGTCGGCCTGGCCTTCGCGATCGCCGGGGTAGCCGGTTACGCGGCAGGCGTGACCTGGCTCGGCCTGGCCGCGACCGCGGCCGCGCTGGTCGCGGCGTTCCTGAACGGAGTCTTCGGGTTCTGCCTCGGCTGCGAGATGTACCTGCTCATCCGACGGATACGGCCAGCCAGCAAGGCGCTGGCCGGACAGCGCTCGAGGTAGCGGCTGGAGGCGACGTGCCGGACACCGCCGGGGATCGAACAGCCCGGCCGGCGGATGCGCCGCCCGCCGCCAGGCCGCCGGATGGCTTCCCTCGCCGTCTAGCTCGACGCCCAGGATGAGGAAACGGCGGTCGCGGGCCTGGCGGAAACGGTCATCCGAACGCCACCTCTGCTCTGGCGAGTGCTTTAGGCCAGTCAAAGTCCACTAAAACGATCGAAATGATAGATAGACGCCGCGGGCGGAGGAGCTGATCCGGTGTGTGACACCGGCCGGGACTGGGCCGGGGCGGCAGGAAGGGGCCGGGAAGAAGCACCACGGGCCGTTCGGAATGAAGATCTTGAATTTCCCGGCCGGGAATCAGGCGGGCGCGTCCGGGGGCGGCGGTGCGGGGAAGGCCGGCCGGCCGCGGCCCGCGCGGCCGGGACAGGTCACGAGGACCAGCGGCTACCTGGGGCGCGGCAGGCTCAGCCGTTCGCGCAAGGTGACCCCCACCCCGGCCGGGGCGTGCAGGCCTCGCTCGGCGAGGATCGGGACGACCAGCCGCGCGAACCTCTCGAAGTCCACGGCGGTGTCGGCGTACATGACGGTGAAGCCGTCGGCGGCGCCGGCCGGCCGGCGCCGGGGGAAGGTCCTCGATCCTGATCGGCTCGTCGAGGCCGCGCCCGGTCAGGCCGAGCGCGGCCAGCACACCACGGTGGAAACCACCACCACTCCCTGCACGACCGGCAGGTCCTGATTGGTGACCGCGTCGACGACGAGCTTGCCTATCCCCGCCCGGGCGTAGACCGACTCGGTGACCACCGATCCGGCGATGAGCTCGCCCACGGCCAGGCCGAGCAGGGTGAGCACCGGCAACGACGAGTTACGGAACACGTCCTTGCGGAAGATGTAGTTCTCCCCTGCCCCCTTGGCGTGCAGCACGTGGACGAACGGCTGCCTGCGGGTGGTGCGGATCGAGGCGCTGAAGACCTGCGCCAGCGGTGCCGCGATCACCAGCCCGAGCGTGATCGCGGGAGCCACGAGGGCCCGGAAACTCCCGTCGTCCACCGGCGGGATGAGATGGGCGCGGAACGACAGGTACTGCAGGGCCACGATGCCCACGACGAAGGTGGGGACCGAGGCGAAAAGCGCCGGGAGGCCAGTCGCGAGGCCCCGCAGCCACCCCCAGGGGCCGTAGTTGATGCCGATCGCGACGGCGGCCGCCAGCACGAGCCCGGCCACCAGGGCCAGGCCGGTCAGGCGGGCCGTGCTCGGCAGCGCGTCGCCGATCAGTGCCGTCACCGGCTGGACGCTGGTCAGCGACAGGCCGAGCTCACCGTGCAGGGCACGGCCGAGCGCGTACAGGTACTGCTCCCACACCGGCTTGTCGAGACCGTAGTAGTGCAGCAGGATCTGACCATCCTGAGGCGTCAGCCCGGAGTCGGGGGCGTGGATCCGGTTCTCGATCGCGTTGCCAGGGAGTGCGCTGAGCAGCAGGAACGAGAGGGTGTAGGCGACACCTTTACCGTCGCGTCCGTCCTGGCTGCCCGGACCACGACGTTCGAGCCGCTCATCTCACCGGCGGCCGCGTCCGGGTCAACATCGTCTCGGGCCTGGACGACCTCGGCGCCTACGGCGACACCGAGGGCGACCAGTCCGACCGCTACGCTCGGACGAAGGAGTTCATCCGGCTCGTCCGCAAGCTGTGGACCGAGGAGAACGTCTCTTACGCGGGCCGCTACTTCAGCGTCACCGGCTCGACGGTCGCGCCCCGGATCGAACCTCGCGAGGGGCGGCCTCATCCCAAGCTCTACTTCGGCGGCGCGTCGGAAGCCGCGCAGGAGGTCGCCGCGACCGAGGCAGACGTCCAGTTGTTCTGGGGCGAGCCGCTGGACGGCGTACGTGAGCGGATCGAGATGCCGAGGCCAAGGTCGCGGCCATGGCCAAGGCCCAGGGCAGGACCCCGCAGAACCCCCACCGGCGGACCGCCGTCGGCCAGCAGCGCCTGTTCGACCTCGCTTCCCGTAGCGAGGTCCTCGACGACAACCTCTACACCACCCCGGGCCGGTTCGGCGGGGGTGGCGCCGCCACCACCTGGCTCGTCGGCTCGGCCCGCGATGTGGCGAAGTCACTCCAGAAGTACGCCAGCCTCGGGATCACGCACTTCGTGCTCTCCGACACCCCGTACCTGCGCGAGATCAAGCGTCAGGGTAGCCAGTTGCTGCCGCTCCTGCGCGGGTGAGCGCGGCGTGCCGGAGGGTACGCAGGGTGCTCCTCGCCGGTTGGACGCTCAATCGGCCAAGCCCCAGGGTCCGGTGCCCGAGATCTTGCGCGGCGAGATGCGCGTCACGAAGCCCGCGGGGTAGTCGCCCCCGAGGGGCGGGAACTGGCCGTTGGTGATTTTGCGGAGTGCGTCTACCGCCCCGCCCTCCTCAACCCGCGCAATTCCCTTGATCACCAGGTAGGGGCTGAACCCTTCGAACGGGACATCGGACTCAACCGATAGCGTTACCCGGGGGTCACGCCGGATGTTGCGCAGTTTCAGATGATCAGCGAGATGACCCGCGACGATCTCGTCCCCGTCCCAGCCGACGTAGACGCACGTCACCTGGGGGGTGCCGTCAGGGTTAATGGTGGCCAGGTGAACGAGCCGCCCCGAGTCCACGGCCGCCCTCGTGACCTCGTTGAGCCGGATAGGACTGTCAGCCATCGTCTCTCCCCTGTCTACTTCTCTGGAATTAAGAGCTCAACGGAGTTCCGATCCGTCCGACGTCGTAGGCGTCGACGGAAGAGAGAAGGCTCCGCTTCGCCAGCAGGCAACGCTGAACCCAGGCGAAGCATTCCTCAGACATGGCGACTTCACCAGCTGGTGTATGGCGAGCGGGCCCCGGCCAGCTCGTCCAGATCCACCCGCAGCGGGCGGAGATCCGGCATAGCGGTGTGGGCAGGTGCTGCTGGCGGAGTCGGGGACGGCGACGATGACCTGCGTGTCCGGAAGTCCTTAGACTGCCGTATAGCCGCCATCAATGACGATTGTTTGCGCCGTGAGATAGCTAGAAACATCTGAAGCGAGGAAACTAACCAGTCCCGAGAGATCGCCCGGCGTGGCAATACGTCCTTGAGGAATGCGGGCGATCCACTCGTCGCGGAGCGATGGCTGCTGATCAATGATGCGCTCCGTCAGGTCGGAGAGAACGTACCCGGGAGCGATCGAGTTCACTCGGATACCTGCCGGCGCCCACTCCACCGCCAGGGACTTTCCGAGGTGGGCGACCGCTGCCTTCGATGCATTATATGACGCCGCCCATTGAGGCACGTTCACAATCAATCCCGACATCGAGGAGATCAGGATGGCGCTTCCGGGCAGGCCAGTCCGGAGTAGCGCACTGCCGAATGCCTGAGCCGCGAAGAAAGTTCCGGTCAAGTTCACGTCGATGACCTTGCGCCATTCGTCGGCCATTACATTTACCGAATCATTGTTTATCTCAATGCCCGCTGCGGTCACAAGCACCTGCGGAACGCCGAGCCGCCCGCCGACCGCATCGAAGGCGGCGATGGTCGCGTCCCGGTCGGTGACGTCGAGTCGGTGACCCAGCGACTCGACGCCGTACTCGTCAGCAATCTGCTTCGCGGCGGCCTCGACGTTGTCAAGCAGGTCGAGCAGGGCGATCTTCGCGCCGTCCGCCGCCAGTGACCGGGCTACGGTCAGCCCGATCCCGCGTGCTCCACCCGTAATGACAGCAGTCCGTCCGTTGAGGTCGGTTTTCACTCGCGTTTCTCCTTCGTGTTGCGATCCGGTTCTGGCTGTTGCGGATAAACGGCTTCGGTTACCGCTGATGGAGGCTGTCCCAGCCGGCCCGGGTGGCGGCGATGAACGACCGGGCGGCGGAGAGGGGGTCGCCCGCGCCGAGCACGCCGCTGGTTGAGCCAGTTCCGTCTGCGCCGATGGCCATAATGGCTTCGGCGATTGACGGCGAGGAGACCCCGCCCGCGTGCATCATCAGCACTGCAGGGACGGCGCGACGTACCGCTTCGTTAGCGGGGGCGATCCAGTCTCGTGAGATACGCCCCGCGCTGCCGATGAGTGCGCTCGGCTCCAGCAGGATCGCGGTCGGGCCGAGCCGGGCGACGTGCACGGCCTCGGCCTCGGTGTTCGCACAGACGATGGTCTGCAAGCCTGCGGAGTGAGCGCGTTCGACTGCTGCCGCGAGTGTCGGTGCGTCGAGGGGGGTGCTGACGTGATTGAGCATGACGCCCGCGGCTCCGGCATCGACGAGCGTTTCAGCGATTACTCGTCCCATCGAGTCGCCTGGCAGGTCCGGTGCCATGGCCTGCGCAAAGGGGAGGACGCCGCTGTGGAGATCGTGGATTGGCGCAATTAGTGCGGTAGGCACAGTAAGGATGACCGAGACGCCGCAGTCGTAGCCAGCAGCGCCGGCTGCGCGTGCGAGACCTTCGAGTTCGGCTCGGCGCAGGAGGTTCTTCGGCCCGATCTCGAAGAAGGGCCCGGATAGCCTAGCCTGCTCCGGAACGGACGCGACCTTTGACAATTCGATGCCAGCTTCCTTCTCGCGGGTACTGAGGGGAGCGCGAATTCATCGCCGCATAAGGTCACGGAGGAAGGCGGCTGTTGCGGGAAGGGTTACGGCCGGGTCTCCGGTCGTTGAGCATTCGAGGTTGACGTAGCCGTCATACCCCACCGCAGCCAAGGCGCCGAAGATGTCGTGCCAGTTGAGGAGGCCACAGCCGGGCAGGAGGCGATTGCTGTCACCGAGGTGAACGTGGGCGATGCGGTTGCCCGCTTGAATCAGCGCCTGGCCCATGTCCGCTTCCTCGATCGACATGTGGAACGTATCGGGCAGGAGCCCTGCATTCGGATGCGCGACCGCGTCGATGATGCGGATGTTGTCGGCGATGCGGTTGAGGTAGCGGCTTTCGTACCGGTTGATCGGTTCGAGCAGCACCCGTGCGGGTGTGCCAGTAACGAGGTCGAGGACTTGCCGGTAGAACGCGGCGAAATCGTCTTCCTGGTCCTTGCTGAGCTGCTGGTAGGGATTGAACAACGGCATCGGGTCCTGCGGACCGTACTGGTACTCGATCTCGGTCACCGCGCCGATCTCGCCGCAGATGGCCGCGGCGTGCCGGTACATGGCGCGGCACCGGTTTCGGAGTTGGTCGTCGGGTGACATGGCGTTGCCGTAGCTGGCATCCATGAAGACGAACTCGGCGGCCCGGACACCGGTTCGCTTCTCAAGCGACTCCAGTTCATCCCGTAGGTCGTCCGACCACTCGCTATACGGTTGGAACACCGCGATCGCGTCAAAACCCCACAACCGCAGGTTCTGCGCCTTCTCGGTCCAGGTATACCCGGGAACCATGGGTGATGAGCAGCAGAGCTTCACGTGCCTCCTCTTTCAGTTGGTGCCTGGGTAGAGGCGGGCGAGATAGGTCTCGAACAGCTGGTATCGCGCCGCGGCCGCGTCGGTCTTCGACGGCTGGTACCTCACAACCTCGGGCTGGTTGAGCAGCGCGGCGTCGCCGAGGCTGCCGAGGGCACCGTGCTCAGCCAGGGCCAGCGCAGCGGCGCCGCGGCAAGTCGCTTCCTGTTCGTGTGGCACGAGGACCTGCACGCCGCAGACGTCTGCCTTGAGCTGACTCCAGTAGGGCGAGGCCGCGCCGCCCCCGGTCGAGACGATCTCGGTCACTTCACCGTCCGGCGCGAGGTATTCAATGTTACGGCGCAGTAGGTGGGCGATGCCTTCTTCGACCGCGTGTGCAAGATCGACCTGGTCGTGCTTGAGTTCGATGCCGAGGAACGCCCCCTTAGCAGAGGCGAAGTACTCGGGCGGGTTCACGCCGGTGAGGTACGGCAGGAAGATGGGCGCGTCCGTGGGCCGTCGAGATTGCAGGAGGTCCTCGAGCTCCTCGTATCGCATGCTGTCGAGAGCGGTGTTCCGGAACCAGTCGAGGACGACTCCTCCGCTGTCGGCGCCGGTGAAGAGAAGGATCTCACCGGGACGCAGGCCCGCATGGAAGGAAACCCGTCGCGCAGGGTCGAAGGTCCAGCTGCGCGCCAGCATGGACAGCGACAGGACCGTGCCGGCGGATTCGCTCACAATCCCGTATGCATAGGAGCCAGTGCCGACCATCGCGCAGAAGTGATCGAGTGCGCCCGTGTTGACCCGGTAGCTCGCGGCAGCAGGCAGCCGGTCAAGCACCTCGGCGACCACGGGGCCCACGTCCTGGCCGGCGTCGACGATGACCGGAAGCGTCTCGATCCGGACGGCACAGAAGTCGAGCATCTCTTGCCAGTAGCGCTGCCCGTGCACGTCGTAGAAATAGGTGAACCCGCGGGTTGTGACCTCGCCCGCCTTGACGCCCGTGAGGCGGAAAATGATGTCGTCCTTCACCATCAAGATCGCCTGTGCTTGGTCGAGGGCGTCGGGATCGTGCCGGGCGAGCCATCTCAGTTTCGCGGCTGGCCACGTGGCGGACGCTTCGGGTTCCCCGGTGATGGCGAATGCCTGCGCCGATCCGAACTCCTCGGCGAGCTCCATGGCTTCCGCGGTGGCACGCGCGTCCAGCCAGGAGATGCCCGGCCGGACAAGGGCGCCGGCCGCGTTGCGCAGCACGAGGGACTCCGCCTGGCCGGTGAGTGCGATGACGGCGTTGTGCCTGGCCGTGTCGCCATACTGATCACTGCAGCCTTGCATAAGCTCGACGATGAGATCGAACAGGCGCTGCGGGTCGAACTCGACGCGTGCTCCCCCGCGGTCGTAAGTCACCGGCGCCTGCGCCAGGGCCAGCCGCCGCAGCCGCTCGTCGAACAGCGCGACCTTGATGTTGGTCGTGCCGACGTCGACCGCGTACACAATCATGCTCAGTCGCCGATGACCTGGAAGTGGACCATCCGCTGGCGCGGACGGACCGAGTCGAGGTCGCCGAAATAGACGCGCCCGAATTCGCCGAGCACCAGGCGGCCGTCCTGAACCGGAACGGTTTCCGAGCGGCCGAGAATGGACGAGATGATATGCCCGTCGGTGTTCAGTCCCCATGCCGGAAGCTCGTCGCGGAGTTCGGCCGCATTGCGGATGTGGATCGGGCCGGGGTGGAGATACTGGTTCTCGTGCCGCGTCGGCGGGGCGATCTTCGCGAGGATGTTCAGCGTGTCCTGGAGGATGTACTGCGTGCCGTAGTAGGTGGTGTCCTCGGACTCCTCTTGGAGGAGGACACAGCAGCTCGTGTGCTGCGAGTAGGCGACCGCGAGGCCATTCGTGACGCCGCTGCCGCACACGAACTCCTCGAACTTTTGCGTCAGGTCGAAGAACTCCTGACGTGCGGGCGTGTCGATCGTCAGGGCATGCGTTTTCGTGACCATCAGTGCTTCCTTGGATCGGTGACGTTCAGGCGGCCGGGGGCCGCTCGGCGGCGACCGGCACGACCAGGCCAGTGGCATCGGCGGACGGGATCTCGCGGTAGATGCCGACCGTGCGGGCCGCGAGGCGGGGACGCAGGTACAGCAGGTACCAGAGCAGGCCGACTACCTCGGCGCCGAGAAGGTAGCGGCCGGCGACGTGACCCTCTTGCGGGGCAAGAGCGATCACGACAACTCCGATCGTGAAGAGCAGAGCGGATACCGCGACGGTGATGAACCATCGCCCGAGTGAGAAGTCACCGGCCCGGTGGCCGGGCATCTTCTTCGCGAGGTGGGCGTAGATGGCCCCGCCCACGGTGAGCAGGTAGACGAAGTAGTAGGCAACACTGCAGATCGACACGACATTCGCGGCGATGCCGGCGGAGAGCATGTTGATACCGATGCCCACTGCCGCCACGAGCAGGATCGAGGCGATCGGTGTGCGGGTGGTCGTGTTGACGCCGCCAAGGACGGCCGATCCTGGCAGCATCCGGTCGCGAGAGAGCGCGAACGTCAACCGCGTAGCGACCACCATATTGGCCAGGACGCACGAGAAGATCGCCAGGAACACGACGACTTGCAGCACGTTGGCCGCGATGACGCCGAAGTGGCTCTGGAAGATATAGATGAGCGGGTTCTTCGACTGCCCCAGGAGATTCGCCACGCCATAGGGAATGGCGACCAGGAAGGCGACGATCATCAGAGCGCTGGCGCCCATCGAGACCAGGTTGGCACGCATCATCGCGTACGGCGTGACGGCCCGCGGGTCATGGGTCTCCTCAGCCAGGTCAGCGGCACCTTCCCAACCGATGAAGCAGTACATGGGCAGTAGCGCGGCGAGAACGAATCCGTACCATAGCGAGTTGTGGTTGAGGCGCTGGGTGGCGGTGAGAATGCTGAAGCCCGCCCGGTGGTGGAAGAAGGCCAAGCCGACCAGCAGCAGCAGCGCGGCCACGACCGAGCCGACGATCTCGAAGAACACCCCGACGTTGTTCACCGCACTCACCAGCCGGATGCTAACGATGTTGATCACCGCGGCAGCGACCATCGCGGCCGTGGCGAGCAGCACGATGTCGCCGTGAGTCGGGTGCGCCCAGATGTCACCGGCGAACACCGTCGCCAGCGCAACCGCGGTCGCGGCGGTACCGGCCATGAACGCGAGCATCGCCGTGTATCCGGTGAACCAGCCGTAGTGCGGGTTGATCAGCCTGCTGTTCCACTGATAGGCGAAGCCGGTGATCGGTATACGCGCGGCCAGATGCGAGTACACCAGTACGACCAGGAACACGCCGGCCGCGCACGGCAGCCAGAGCCACACTCCGGCCGCGCCGCTCGTGCCGAACAGGCTCGGCAGCAGGAAGAAGATCGCGGTCGTGATGCTGACCATCGAGAACGCCACTGAGAACGAGGCGAATGGGCCCATCGTCCTACGCAGCGACTGGGTGTAACCGTACTGATGCAGGTCGCCGACGTCCTCCGGGTCGGACAACTGCTGCTCGACACTCGATGTGGCCGGTTCTGATGCCATCCCAGCACCACCTCTCACGAGAGACGTGAACTCGGTCACGACCCGGATTATTAGGTGATCGATATATTAGTTTTGTGATCTTCGCAGCGGAATGTCTAATATCTACTGTCACTATGTAGGTTTTGTGACATAATAGTTTGGCGATCCGGCACGGCCGATCCACGTGAGGGGAGCCTGGCATCTCAGCAACCTCCAACATCACCCTGCGGCAAATCGAGGCGTTCCTTGCCGTTGCCCAGGAACGCAAGTTCGCCACGGCGGCCGAACGGCTGCATGTGTCGGCGCCCTACCTCAGCCAAACCATTAAGCAACTGGAACACGCGCTGGGTTACACGCTGCTGACCCGCACCACCCGCTCGGTCGAGCTCACCCCGGCCGGCGGCGTATTGGCCGGGCTGGCCGAACGCGCCTTGGCTGACCTCGAGCGAGCGATCCAAGTCGCGCGCTCGACCGCTCAGCCGCCCCGGACCAACCTGCGACTTGGTTATACGATCGGCGCGGGACTCGACATCGTTCCAACCCTGCTACGCACCTTCGGCGCCGAATATCCCGATATCCGGGTCCAGACCGAGGAATACGACTTCAGCGAACCCAGCGGCGGGCTACGAGATCACCATGTCCAAGCGGCAGTCGTGCGACCCCCCATCGGCTTGGCGGGCCTGCTCACCGTCGACCTAGCCCGCGAAGCACGCGTCGCCTGCCTTCCCGAGGGACATAAACTCGCCAGCCGGGAAACCGTCTCCGTCGCCGACCTGCTTCCCGAGCCGATCATCGCGGCCCCGCCGTCGCTCGGCCCGTGGCGCGACTACTGGATCCTCGCTGAGTACCGCTCTACCCCCGCCCCCGTCGTAGCCGAGGCAGCAACCTTCGAAGCCGAACTACACCTAGTCGCAAGCGGAAAGGGCATCAGCGTCACAGCGATGGCCGCCGCACGCTACTACAGCCGGCCCGGTGTCGTTTTCGTGCGTATCCACGACCTCGAACCCTGCCGCGTCGCGCTCGCCTGGTGGCCCGAAGACACCGCCTCCGTCGCCGGCCTCGTCACCGTCGCCACCCGTATCGCCAGCATCCCGCTCGACCCACCCTCAGCTGCGATATCGCCAGCGCGATAAAACTGCCGACGACGAGTGCCTGCACTGGGAATGAGCGAGGTGGGGCGGGTGGGGCTCGAACCCACGACCGGCGGATTATGAGGAGTACGGCCCGGTGCATCGTATGCACCCTCACCCTCACCAGCACGACGGCGGGGGTGCTCACGTTCAGCGAGCCCGGGGCCGGGGGATGCGTGGCCGGGACCATCACGTTCACCCGCCAGGGCGCCACACTGGCCTACCGCTGGACGAATAACCTCGAGCAGTGGGTCTGCGACGCACCGGGAGCGAGTGGTGAGTCAGAGCGGAGAGCACCTCAAGTCCGGCCAGCTCGGTATCGCCGACGTGACGGCCTCGACGGTCGCGAACATCGGGCCGGGGATTGACTTCTACTTCGGGTTCGGAGTGATCGCGGTAACCGCCGGTGTCGCCGCGCCGCTGACGATCCTCGCCGCTACCGTGGCGGTCGCGCTCCTGGCTCTTACGGTGGCCGAGTTCACCAGGGCGGAGCCTTCGGCGGGAAGCTTCATTACTTATGTCGAAACCGCGCTGGGGGCGAGAGCCGGTGTCGCAACGGCCCTGCTCGTCATCGTCGGGTACACCGTCGCCATCGCGGCGGTGTTCACCATGTCGGGTGGGCTGATGGCGATGACCCTGTCGCAATACACCTCGTGGCATCCCTGGTGGGGGCCGTTTTCCCTCGTCCTGACCGCAGGCGCGATCTGGCTCACCGCACGCGGGGTCAAGCTGTCGACCACCGCGGTGGGCGCGGCCGTGCTCATTCAGGTGGCGATCATGGTCGCGGTCTGCCTGCTGGTCCTCGTCGATCAGCGCGCCGATCTGTCGGGCATACCGTTCTCCTGGGCACACCTCAGCGATGGCCTGGCCGGCCTTTCGGCAGGCTTCCCGCTGGCCCTGTTCATGTTCATCGGATGGGAGAACGGCCCCGCGCTCGCCGAGGAGTCCCGCAATCCGCGGCGCACCATACCAAGGGCTCTGTACATCTCGGTGGCGATTGCGGCTGCCCTGCTCGTCTTGTTCGCCTACGCGACCATTACCGGTTTCCGCTATGACGTCGCCTCCATCGGCCGCTCATCGATCCCGTTCCTGACGGTGGCCGATCGCTATCTGGGCGGAGCGGCCGTCCTGGCGTGGATCGCCGGAATCGTCTCCGTGCTGGCCACCCTGGTTGCCGGAGCTGAGTCCCAGTCGCGCATGCTCTTTGACGCCGGCCGGACGGGGCTGCTGCCGGCCAGCCTCGGCCGGGTTCGCCAACGGTCTGGCACTCCGGTGAATGCGCTGCTTTTCATGACGGTCGCGGGGCTGGGGATCATCGGGGTCTGGTGGGTGTCCCGCCTCATCACCGGGGACACCGGATCGATGAACCCGGTCGGCCTGTATGCCGAGTGCTCGACGATGGCGACCATCGTGATCCTGTTCGTCTACTTCCTCACGATGCTCTCCCTTCCCGCGTTCATGTGGCGCCGCCACCGGGACTCGTTTTCGCCCCTCCGCCATGCGGTGCTCCCGGCCCTGGGGTCCGTCACCTTGATCGTCCCGTTCGTCGAGCTGTGCCAGCCCGGGCAGCCCGCCCCCTACAGCGCCTTCCCGTTCATCGCACTAACGATCGCGACGGCGGCCGCGGTGATCGGCTGCCTTGTCGTGCACCGCCACCCGCACGCCGGAGCAGGTGAGGGAGCGGCATTCCCGGGAACCTGAGCGTATTAGCTCGCTTTAGCTCGCTGAAGTGCCGCTGGTGGTCGGCTGCTCCCAGGTCGGCGCCGCCGGGTCATTCCCGTGCAGGGCCTTCATAAGCTGCTGCTCCGAATCGCGGGTGAGCGAGGACCGCAGCACCGTTCCGCCGTAGGGCCGCAGCGCTTCCTCGACCTTGTCCGGGGTGGCCTTGCGGACGATGACCAGGATCGCCGATGTCCCGGGCTGCACCACATCCTGAACGCGTTGCTTGAAATCGTCCTTGATGTCAAGGTTCTTCGCCTCGCCGATCGCGGCCCCTATCAGCCCTCCCGCCACTCCGGCCAGCGGCGCGATCGGGAACAAGAGCAGCAGCCCGATCAGCACTCCCCAGAACAGGCCGCTGAACGTTCCCCAAACCACCGCGTGATGGGCTGGCGTCGTGATATGCAGCTTGCCCTTCGCATCGCGCCTGATGACAGCCGCGTCCTCGAGGTCTACCAGATAGTCGTGCTCCAGCTTGACGAGTTCCTCCCAGACTTTCTGGGCCGTGGTCTCGTCCGGGTAACCGATGACGATCAGATCACTCATCGCGGGGGACTCCCTCACTAGAAAACATCCGGCCCACCGGAACGGCCGGCGCAGGGTGGCTGCTGGTGTCCGTGCTGCCGGTGGTTGTCGTGGTCATGACACCTCACCCCCCTCGCGCGGCCATTGCCCACCTGGTCGCTCGGGTGCCTCACCGGCAGCCTACCGAGCAACGCCGGCGACCACCACCGCACCAGCACCACGGAACAGCCCAGCCTTTGTCCCGCGGTCAGCTCAGGCATCGCGCGGCATGCGCCTCGTCCAAGACCGACTCCTCTGGTCACCCACTTCCGCCAGTGGCTCGGTCCACGAACCGGTCCACGCCTCACCGCGGTCACCACCTCATGCTGATCACATAACGTCACCAGGCCACGCGCTGCCGCCGCCCGCTGGGCGTATAAGCCTGGTTCGTTCGGCCTCAAAAATCTTGATCTTCTCGCCTTTGACGGTGTTTTCCCAGGTGGACGTGGTCGAGTAGCCGGGGGGAGTTTCACTATTTAATAAGTTCTGGGTTCTCCGATTGTAGCCTTGTCGATTCCCGCGGTCCGGGCGCCCTTGCTGGTGGACACGCGTTGCCACGCGGTCACCAGGAACGCCGGGTCGCAGACGAGGTTGAACAGGTCACCGAACCGGCGATCAGGGTCCTCGATCGCCCAGCGGTGCAACTTGGCCTGCATCCTCCGTACCATGACGCTGGCCGTGAAATCATCCGGCCAGGCCACGGCACCGGTATTCACCGGTGCGTCTTCGGACATTGCATCTCCTTCCTTGGCTGACACGCTGCCGCCCTTCCCCATGTACGCGGCTTTCCCGCGCCCGGAGTACTACGACGGCTCCGCCCCGCCCGCGCCTTCGGCTGGCATCGCGCCTATCCGCCGTCTATTCCCCTGGCCGGGAAACGACTACGGAGCGCACGCGGGCGGTTCCCACGTTCACTGTTGCCCGGTCGACGGGTTAGGCACCCGGCTGTACCCCTGCGACATCGCCACGGTTACGCCGTAGACAATTCACCGTGGCCTCCAGACCCAGGCTGCTAAGACCCAGCCCGGAGTTCCCCGCCCGTCATGAAGGGCGGGTGCGCACCGCTAACCAGCCCAAATCCACCGGGTTAGAGCTGGCGGAAGATCAAGAGGCGTAACGTAGCCGGTTCCTCGCGTATACCTTCCCGTCTCGCTCACCGCGCCCGGCCCATCCGGCAGTCCTGAACCGACGCGACTTTGTCGAGGCTGCTCCCGCCCTTGCCACCGACCCGTGGCTCGATGACGACGACGCCAGCACCACATGACCAGCCTCAGCGGCTGCCGGCAGGCTGGCACGTGAATGATGAGTTGATGCCCGCGTCGGAGGCCATCATCCGCTCGGCCCGCGCACCGTCGGGGAACGCGCTGACCGCGGCCTGACGCACCTGCCCGAAGGTTGCCTCGATGAGCGGGATTCAATAGCCACCTCGCCCGCGGTGAAGCCACAGTTCGACCGAAACGGCCCGCTGGGAGCGATCCGGGCGTGCGGCATGCTGGCTGCCATCGCCGGAATGCTCAGACGGGTGCAGCACAGCCTCAGATCGCGAGACCTGCGCATACGGCGGCAGCCTCGGCTCGAACTGGTGCTCCCAGTCCAACGGGCGGCCCGGATGGACATTTGAGGCTAAATCCATCGGTAGGGTCCAGGGTAACTTGGTTCGGCGCGACACCTAGGCGGGTCCTTGAGAACTCTCTTGCTGTCCGCCTCGGTGTCGATGGCGATCGCGCTGCTGGGCACTCCGGTCGCGATCCGCATCTTCGTCAGGCGCGGCGTCGGCCAGGAGATCCAGGACGAACTCGCGGCGGCTGGGCACGCGAGCAAGAGAGGCACGCCCACCATGGGCGGCATCGTGATCATCCTGGCGTCGCTGGCCGGATATCTGGCCGGGCACCTGCTCACCGCCGACCCGATGACCGCGTCGGGGCTGCTGGTGCTGTTCCTGATGACCGGCATGGGCCTAGTCGGTTTCGTCGACGACTTCATCAAGGTTTTCAAGCGGCGCAGCCTCGGGTTGCGGGCCAGGCAGAAACTGGCCGGGCAGATCGTAGTGGGCGCGGCGTTCGGCATCATGGCGCTGCACTTTCCGAATATCTATGATCTGACCCCCGCTTCGGACCGCCTGTCTTTCCTGACTGACTTCGGCATCGCGATCGGCCCGGTGTTCTTCGTGGTCTGGGTGATCCTCATGACGGGCGGCGCGTCGAACGGGGTGAACCTCGTCGACGGCCTGGACGGCCTGGCTACCGGGGCGTGTATTGCCGTGCTGGCCGCCTACGTGATCATCGGCAACTGGCAGTTGCGTAACGTCTGCACCGCCACGCCGGTGCAGAACTGCTATCACGTGCGCGACCCGCTGGACCTCGCGGTGGTCGCGGGCGCGGTGCTAGGGGCGTGTTCCGGCTTCCTGTGGTGGAACGCGCCGCCGGCCAGGGTCTTCATGGGGGACGTCGGAGCGCTGGCCCTCGGAGGTGCCCTGGCCGGCCTCGCGATCGTGTCCCGCACCGAACTGCTGCTGCCGATCCTGGGCGGCCTGTTCGTGATCGTCACGCTGTCGGTGATCATCCAGGTGATCGTCTTCAAGGTGACGAGAATCAGGACCGGCCGGCCGGTGCGCGTGTTCCGCATGACGCCGCTCCAGCATCATTTCCGCATGCTCGGCTGGAATGAGACCACGATCGTGGTGCGGTTCTGGTTGATTGGCGGCATCTTCGTGGGCACGGCCCTGGCCATCTTCTACGTCGGCTGGACCTAAGCAGTTTCCCGCGGGATCGGCACAGTCGTACTCGCCGTACGCCTGACCCGCTCGACAGCTACTCTATGTGACCAGATGCGGCTCGACGGTTCGAATCGACGGTTCGAACAGCGCCCCGCCGACATCGGTATACAACCCGGTCCACGGCAGAGCGCCAACCTCCTCCCGTCCCGCTACTGTGCGTAACGTCGCCACGGGGCGCTCAAACTGCGCGCGCGAATTGCCAGACTCCGCCTCGAGGCGTGGCGCGGTTTATTCTGTTGCTGGACGTGAGAGGAGGCGACCGGATGAGTGCCGGGTACTCACATGGCGACGAACCGTTGATCCCCATCTTTCCGTGCCAGGAACGCCGGATGGACTTCGCATATGGCTCGTCACCCGGCGTCCCTGGTATTTGCTGACCTGGCGTCCTAGGACGTGTGGTCCGCGGCTGCTTCGATCACGTTCGTGACCTCGCCTGGCTGGGAGATCAGCGACAGGTGCGAGGCGTTGATCTCTGTCACCGTGGCGTGCGCGCGGCGAGCCATGAACTCCTGAGCCGCTGGCGGAATCGCGTGATCGGCCGTTCCGATCACGGCCCAGCTGGGGATGCTGGCCCAGGCCGGCGGCCCCGACGCATCGGTCAGCGTGCTTGCCGCGATCGGCCGCTGGGTGGCGGCTAGCTCGGCCGCCTGGCTGGCCGGCAGGTCGTTGGCGAGGATGCTGCGGAACTGTGAGGGCTTGATGTACACGTCGGTAACGCCGCCGGGAGACGGGACGAAGTTCAGGGCGGCTGGCGCGATCTGGCTACCGGGGAACTGTGAGGTGAGGCTGTTCAGGGTGTCGCCCTGGGCAGGGATGTAGGCGTCGACGTAGACGAGGGCCTTGACGTTCTTGTCCCCGGTAGCCGCGTTGGTGATGACGAAGCCGCCGTAGGAGTGGCCAACCAGCACGATCGGCCCGGGCACGGTCGCGAGATAACTGGCCAGGTAGGCCGAATCGCTGTCAACCCCGCGCAGCGGGTTCGGAGGGACATCAACGGTGTACCCGTCCTTCTGGAGCCGCGTGACGACGCCGCTCCAGCTTGACCCGTCAGCCCAGGCGCCGTGCTCCAGCACGATCGTCGGCTTGACCGCCGAGTGTGAGGGGCCGCTCGTGGAAGCGGCAGCGACCGTGCTGGGGATTGCGACCAGGCCGGCGAGGGCGAGGCCGAGGCCGACCAGCGCGAACCGCGCTTTTCGTGTTCCGAGCTTCAGTGGTGTGCGCATGAGAGTGCCCTTTCGTTGGCGGGGGTTGTCACAGGTCCTGACTGGCGAGCCAGGACAGGGTGAGGTCGGCGACTTCGCGCCATCCGTGGTCGAGGACGAGCGAGTGGCCGCGGTCGGGGAAGGCGTGATAACTGGTGACCGCACCTGAGCCGGAGTAGAGCTTGTAGGCGGCCCGTGCCACCACCTCCGGCACGGTGTGGTCCTTGCCGCCGGCGACGATCAGCAGAGGTCCGCGGTCCTGCTTCCTGGTATCGACGGCAGCCGGGGACGCCTTCTTGAAGTTCGCGGCCGAGGCTTCGAAGAGCGGCTTGCCCGGTCCGGGGATCGCCCACTGGTCGAACAGCTCGCCGGATTCGCCCTTGGTGAGCGCGTTGCCGAAGCCGTAGCGGAACTGCTTCTTCGTGAGCATTACCGCTCGCTTCTTGTTGCCGGGCCTGGACAGCACCGGGAGCCCGGAGCGGATCTGGGCGAACGGCAGCGGCTTTACCCCCTTGATCTGGCCGGGGTCGATCGCGATCGCCGCGGCGGCCACGCCCCCGGACAGCAGCTTCTGCGCGATGAGGCCGCCGAACGAGTGGCCGATCACGATCGGCTTGGCCGGCAGGCGGCTGATGACGTCGAGGTAGCCGTTGGTGATGTCGTCGATACCCTTGTCCGCGACGGCAGCCGCGTTCTTCCGTGTCATTTCCACGCTGGCCGAATCGCCGGGCCAGCCGGGCGCCATCGCGGTGTAGCCGGCCGCGCCATACAGGTCGACCCAGGGTTGCCAGGCGTCGGAGTGGATCCACAGGCCGTGGATGAAGATCACGGGGATGGGCTGTGCGGTCATGCCGCCAAGCGTGCCGCGTGGCGCGCACGCGGCACATGACTTGATCAAGTGATAAACCGCTGCCCGGACTCGCCGTGGCGATGATGGCCGGGATGAGTGATGCGCAACACCGCGGCGGACGCCGAGACTGGCACTAACCGCGCCATGACGGAGACGAAACGATGAACTTCGTGAACTACATCCGTACCTCCGCCGCCTGGCGCTCGCCGCCCCGCCGCGCTAGCTCGACCCGGGACCGGATACCGAGCTTGGTGAAAACATGGCGCAGGTGCGAGTTCACCGTGTGCGCGGAGATGTAAAGCTGCTGGGCGACCTCACGGTCGGTCGCGCCGCGGATAACCAGCCGGACGACCGCGAGCTCAGAGGCGGTCAGCTCCGGCCAGTGCGCCGCGGCCGGGTCTGGGCGCCCGCCTGCCCGCTGCGCGCCGGAGTCGCGGAGCAGGCGGCGGACACGAGCCGCGTCTCGTTCGGCGCCCGCGGCGGACTGCAGCCTAAGGGCCTCGTCCAGGTAGGCGACCGCCTCGTCCTTCGCCCGTTCCTGGAGCAGCCGGCCGGCATCCTCAGACGCCGCCGCGCGGACCAACGACCGGGGGTCGCCGCGGTATGCCTGGACAGCGGCGAGGGCGCGTTCGGGATCCTTGTCAAGGAGCGCGCGTGCGTGCAGCGCGGCGGCGCGCAGCCCAGGAAAGCTCGGATTCGCGCCCGCGCCGTTCTCTAGCCGCGCGGTGACGGAGGCGGCATCCGGCCGCTGCCCTGCCGCCAGCAGCAGCCGCACCAGTTCGACCGCGTCGCAATGGCCGACCGGGCTGCAGGCGTGCACGTACCCGGGCGCGAGGACGTCGAGCAGGTCTGGGCCGATAGGACCGCCGTCCAGGCGGACGGTGAGCCACGCGCCGAGGCGTCTGGTGGTCGCGCAGCCGCTG
>JBEKJP010000114.1:0-27006 GCA_050011155.1 Streptosporangiaceae bacterium | reverse complement strand
CACCGAAGGCCCCGCCCCCCGGACCTGGAAATACAACCTCGCCGACGGCACCAGCCACCGCGCCGCCTGCGGCCGCATCGCCGGCCCCGACGGCCACCTCGGCGCCCTGCGCTCCGCCGCCGGGATCTGCGCCGCCGGCTACCAGCCCGGCACCCCTGAACGCGGCCTCCTCGAACAGCTCGCCGCCGCAACCTGAACCCCGGCCCCCGGTTCACCGGCGCCGCGCCAGCGGCGGCGGATAACAGCCTCATGACCCCCCGTCACTCCCGCCCCTCGCGTACCGTCGGTGCCCGAGTCATGACGTGGTGCTTACGGCGCTCTCGCGCCCCTCCCCGCCCGCCTCGCGCAAGGGACAGAATCGGTCACGTCCCGTGCGTTCGCGGCCACGCCGGGACATTCAGTGACCAGCAGAACGTGCGTGATGACTGGGGAGTCATGACGGGGCATCTTCACCAGGCCGCCCCCGCCCCTGCCGCCGCGCCGCATCGCTCGGATGCGGGAGCGGTGCGGTTCGGGCAGCGGGACATCGCCGGACTTGCCTTGTGCGCCGAGCACTACGGCGCACCGTATGACCTGCTCGCCGCCGCGCTGGGCGCGCAGCCCGCCCGGCTGCGCGCGATCACCGGCCGGTGGCGGCGCGCAGGGTATGCCGCTACCGGCCGGCTCGGCCCCGGCCCGGGCTGGTGCTGGCTGACCCCCAGCGCACCACCGCCCAGGCCCAGCTCGACGAGCTCACCGCCACCGCCACACCCGACAACGACCCGTCCCTGCTCGACGAACTGCCCTACCTCACCGCCCAGCTAGACGACGCCCCCGCTCACCTGGTCGCCGCCCTGCTCGATGCCCTCG
Organism: Streptosporangiaceae bacterium; assembly: GCA_050011155.1. GTDB lineage: Bacteria > Actinomycetota > Actinomycetes > Streptosporangiales > Streptosporangiaceae > Palsa-504. The sequence goes on along the minus strand of JBEKJP010000114.1, from coordinate 26,157 downwards.
ACATCCAGGTCCTCTACCGCCCCGAACAGCAGCAGGCCACCATCTGGGCCACCCTCACCGACACCACCCCCCGCACCATCACCGTCCTACTCAGCGACCCCCGCGTAGCAGCCAGCATCCCCGCACCCCGCCGGCCCGCCGAAACCAGCACAGAAGCCATCATTTCAGACTCAGCACAAAGCCCTATATCGACCGGGACTGGCCACGATCATGACCTTCGCCCGGAATGTTTCAACCTGGAGTTGAGGCGTGAGGGGATGTGACGGGCAGGCTGTGGAGCGGCTGGGAGGCTGCGGCCGCTATATCACAGCCGGTGCGGACCGGCGCCGCTCCCCGGGGGCGCCCCGCCTACGGTGAAACGGCCCTGGCCAGCAGCAACCCCCCGGAAAGGGGGGTACAGAGCTTCTTGAAATTCCTGACGTTGGGTCCCGACCACCACGATGTTCCACTTCGTCGTGGTTCAGCAGCCCGCCCCGCAAACTGGAACGCGATCGGGTGCACCACCGGCACTACCTGCACCGCGACTCAGGCGCCTATTGGGGTGGGTGCGCGTTTGGGGTTGGCTGGGGTGTGGAGTCGGCGGCGGGGCCGAGGTCGCGCAGGAGCGTGGATGACATGGCGGCCAGGCCGGGGCGCGCGGGCAGGAGCACGGTGGGGATGCCCATGGCCTGGTTCATGGCGGCCAGGGGGTATTCGTGATGCAGGTCGGACTGGTTGCGGGCGCCGCGGATGATCACGTCGGCGCCGTGCTGCCGGCAGAACGCGACGGTCAGCCCGGCCCACGCGGCGACCGAGACGTTGTCCCAGCCGGCGGGAAGTCGCCGGCGCACCTGGAGCACCCGTTCCGGTTGGCTGCTGGCCGGCTGCTTGGCACTGTTGACGGCCACGAGCACGGTGACCCGCGCGAAAAGCTGCCGGGCCCGCTCGATGACATCCAGATGACCGGGCGTGACGGGGTCGAAGCTGCCGGGATAGACGGCATGCTCCCCCCGCCTGCTCGGGCCGGCCGGATCGGACACCGCTCCAGGTTACCGGGCCTGCCTGCGGGAGCCCAGCGTGCGGTGACGCGGGCCGCGTCACCGCACGGTCTTGGTGCCCGCCGGGCCGCTGAGGGTGGCCACGAGGGCGGGGGCGGCCGCCGCGGTGATGGTGATGTCGGCGCCCAGGGCGACGAGCACCGGCGCGAGGGAAGCGGGATCGGGGTGTTCGAGCCGCAGGGATTCCAGGCTGAGTCCGGGTGGCGCCGACGTGGCGGGGTGTGCGGTGCCGCCCCAGCAGATGAGGAAGGGGACCAAGTCGGGCCGTACGCCGTCCGTCGCGCGCCACCGCAGCACCGTCCCGGCGGGCGCGACCCGGTGCCCGTCGGCGGCCTGGCCCGGATCGTAGCCGTGGCTGCGGGCCACGGACGCCGCCTGGTCGATGTCGTCGCATCCGAGCGCCCAGCCCACCAGCGCCCCACCGGTAAGAAGGTCCGTCGCGAAGGGTCGCCCGTCGGCGGGCTCGGGCTGCCCGGGGTCGGGCGCGATGATCTCCAGGTACGTACGGGGGCCGAGCGCGAGCAGCGCGTTGTGAGTACCCAGTCCGGTATGGCGGCCACCGGCCTCGGCCCGGACACCGAAGCGGTCTTCGAAGTCGGCGACGGCCGCGGTGAGGTCGGGGGCGGCATAGATGAGGTGGTCAACCAGCATGTAAACCTCACTTAGGCACCTGTAGCTCCATTCTCTCGCGCAGGTCGCGGCGCAGCACCTAATCCGCCATCCGTGCTGAATAGCGGAGGCTGGCGTCCCCTGTGTCACGTGCGCCTCAGGGTGCCGTATGTCATCGTCGGCGCGGGTGTTCACGGCCTGTCCACGGCCTGGCACCTGGCCCGGGAGCTGCGCGCTCGCGGGCTCGGCGGAGGCGAGGACATCCTGGTGCTCGACAAGCGGGGTCCCGGCGCGGGCGCGTCCGGGATCGCCTGCGGCACGGTCCGCAACAACTACTTCCAGTACTTCCAGCCGGCGAATCGCGAGCTGATGGCGCATTCGGTGTCGGTGCGGGAAAGCGACCCGGCGGCCTTCTCCTATCATCCGGTCGGCTTCCTGCAGATCGCGCCGGAGGCGATGACGCAGGACGTGGCGGGCGTCCGGGTGACCGGGTTCGGGCTGGCGGGGGGCGGTGACCGCGGTCGAAACCGACCAGGGCACCGTGGCGTGCGACCGCCGAAGCCCCATCCGCCTCGCATTCCGGGCACCTTCGTGATCGATGACGTGATCGCGGATATTATCCCGCACTTTCCGCGGATTTAGCCGCAGACGGCAACTCCCCGCCCCGTCACGAGAGAGCCGGGTCCCTCCTAACGGGGTGGATATGGCTTACGGGGTGGATCCGGTACCCCCTGGGGCCCCTGATCCACCCAAGAAGCCGGATCCACCCCGTTCGGAGCGGCCAGTCCGGGCGGGAACACCGGCCGGCCGGTGCATAGACACCCTTTTCTTTTCCGCGGGTTGCTATCCGCGATCACCCGGTGGCCGCCCGGGGCGGAAGGAGCCTGCGGCGACGAAGGCGGCGACGAACAGGGCGACGATGAGCCACAGGGAAGAGAGCAGGCCGACGGACTGGGCGAGCACGCCGATGGCGGGTGGGCCGGCCAGGTTGGCGAAGTAGCCGATCGAGGAGACGACGCTGACCTGCGCGACCGGGTCGGGTCCGCTTTCCGCGGCCGCGGACGTGCCGAGGGGGAAGCCCATCGAGACGCCGACCGCCCACAGCAGCACGCCGACGAGGACGAGCCATATGTTCCCGGCCAGGATGAACAGCACCATCCCGACCATGCCGAGGGCAGTGGTGACGCGGATGGTGCGGACGCGTCCGAGGCGATCGACGAGGGGGCCGCCGAAGATCCGGGTGATCGCCTCGCTGGCGGCGAACGCGCTGGCGAACAGCGCGGCGACCGCGGCCGCCTGTCCGTGGCCGTTCCGTACGGCCAGGGTGAGCCAGCTGCCCGCCGAACCCTCGCCGAGTTCGACGCCGAGCATGACGACGCCGATGAGCAGCAGCCGCCAGTCCAGCCAGCCGCGTAGCCATTGACGGACCTTCGCCGCGCGGTCCTGCTGCGGCTGCCCGTCCGGCGCGCGGTTCCCGGCCGGGATGCCCGCCGCCATCCCGAGGCCGGCGGCCGCGATGAGGACGGCTTCGGCGATGAACTGCGCCGCCGGGGCGACACCGAGGGCGGCGCAGGCCGCGCCGATCCCCGAGCCGACGGCGACTCCGATGGACCAGGCGGCGTGCATCATAGGCATGAGAGTGCGTCCGGCGGCCCGCTCGATGGCCGCACCCTCCACGTTGGCGAGCACATCGAGCGTGCCGATGCCCAGCCCGGCGAACACGAAGGCGACCGCGAGCAGCGGAACCGAGCCCGCGACGAGCGCCAGGCCCATGACCGTCATCGTGGCCGCGATCAGCAGCAGCGCTCCGGTGATGGCCCGGCGGCTGCCCAGCCAGCGCAGGACCGGGGTCGACGCGAGCAGGCCACCGAGGGCGCCGACGGTCACGCCCGCCAGGAGCAGCCCGATCGTGGCCGTGCCGATGCCGAGGCTGGTCTTGATGGCCGGCAGCCGCGGCCCCCAAGCCGAGACGGTGATCCCGCCCAGCCCGAACGCGGCCGTGATCGTCCACCGCCAGCGAGCCAGCGCCGGAGCCGGGGTTGGGGCCGGGGTTGGGGCCGGGGATCCCGCCGGGATCGCGTCATCGGTATCCGGCGCCCTCCCGCCAGCCTCCTCCGTCACCCCGCCATCGTAGGAGCCGGTCGCGCGTGCACCCGCAGCCGGTTGGTGTACCGGCCCGGGTATGTCACCCGGGCCTGGGTGGCGGCCTTTGGTTGCGGCTGTGACTATGGAGGATCTTGGTCTTGTCCCTGTTCCAGGCGGTGGTAGTGCCATCAGGGTTCAGGACGACCGTCCAGCCCCAGCGGTGGATGACGACCTGGTGGTGGAAAAAACAGAACAATATGCAGTCCTGCACCGAGGTCTTGCCGCCGTCGGCCTTGTGGGTGAGGTGGTGGACTTCGCAGCCGGCGGCGGGCTGGTCGCAGCCGGAGGGGAACCGGCAGTGCTGGTCCCGCTCGATCACGGCGCGGCGGATCGCCGCCGGGATGTCGGTGGAGACGCCGACGTCGAGGGGGAGGCTGCGCCCGCCTAGCCGGGTGCCGAGCTGCCGGCGGCGCAGGAAGGCCGCCAGGCCGCCGGGTCCGGAGACCAGGGCGATGGCCGCCCCGATGACCTGCTGCTCCAGCACCTCCCGCAGGCTAGGGGCCGGGCCGTCCTGCTCATCCGGGGTGCCGTCGTGGCGGAGCCGGTCCAGGTGGACGCACAGCCGGACCAGCTCCTCCAGGACGCCTGGGTCAATGTCGCCGATCACGATGGGAGTGAGCGACGCGTCGCAGGTCGCGGCCTCGGCCGCCTTGCCGTCCAGCCAGGCGCCGCCGTCGCTGCCGGTCTCGGACGCCGCCGCGCGGCGCGCGGCCCACCGGGCCCGCACCCCCGCGATCCACTCCTCCGTCAGCGCCGGGGACCCCTGCAGGCGTATCAGGTCCGCCAGGGAGATGTGGACCAGCGCCTTGACCGGCTGACCGGCCCGCTCCGGCAGCAGGCCGCCCGCGACCAGCCGGCGCATGGCCTCCTCGAGCGCGTCGTGGTACCGCTGCTCCTTGGACCGGTCATCCTCGGCGCCGGCCGGGGCGGCCAGCGCGTCCAGCACCGACTGGACCACCGCCGCGCACTCCGGGGTCAGGTCCCCGTGCATTACCCCGGCGCCCTGGAAGGTCGTCTGGAACGTCACCGACCGGTCATCGAAGCCGTCGTCCGGGTCCGGGTCGGGCTCGTCCGGGCGGGCCCGGGCGAGGATCTCCGCGGCCAGCTCGGCCAGGTCCCGCAAGGCCAGCCCCGCCTTGGCCTGCTCGGCCAGGATCGCGTCGGCCTCGTCCCGCTTATCGGCCGGGAGCTTGTCGGTCCACGTGCACAAGGTCCGGGCGTAGGACTCGGAGATCTCCTCCGCGGCCATCGCCGCGTAGAGCTGCGGGTGCCGGACGGCCCGTTTCACCCACGCCGTATGCGATCCAGATTCGCCCTGGGTGATCCCGGTCTGGTGCATCAGCCACGCCCGGGGACTGTAGTCGGCGTCCGTGGAATAGCCTTTCCCGGCGGTAAACGCGCCCAGTACTGAGGTCCGTGCTGCTGTTGCCACCGAGTTGGCCCGCTCCAGCGCCCGCAAGGTCTCCGCCTGCTCTTCTGCGGTCAGCTCGGTCGCGTCGGCGGCCGATACGAAGGCCAGCCCGGCTCGCACCATGTCCATCGCCTCGCTGACGCTGGCGAATACCGGGGCGGTGCCCATCGGGGTTACCTCCTTCCGGGGGTGCTCACGGGAACTCGATCCTGGCGGCCGTCCTTTTGCTCGCTGGCTCTTTCAGTCCCGAAGCCCATGGCTCAGGACCGTCTCTAGATTCTTAGTTCGACTATATCGGACGGCTACGACATTTATCCGAAAATAAGGACCTCATCTAGAAATAGGTACCAATGATTAAGCAGATCACTGTGATGCTGACGAGAAAGACGCGACGATGAAGAAGCGTCCGCCGTTATTACCTGGCCGCTACCCGGCTAGCAGAGCTTGGGCGGTGGTGTAGGTCGCCATGACCAGGGCCTCGTGGGCGGGCAGGCGCAGGTCGCCGAACTTCTCCAGCGCGAGCAAGATGTCCGAGGCCAGGAACAGCGCGCCGCCGGCGGCGGTCCGCGGCGAGCCGGTATCCAGCGCCGTCAGCGACATCGCGAGCAGGACGGCGCTGTAGACGAGAACCGGAATCCGGTCCTTCCCCGTGCGCGGCCACAGGTACGCGTTCATCGCGCCGAACGCGGCCACGTGCGGCGCGGCCAGGGCCGGATGAGCGCGCAGGTAACCGCCGCCGGAGCGCTGGCGCAGGGCGGCGATCCAGGCCAGGTGGCCGCCCAGGAAGCTGACAAGCCCGGCCGTGAAGGCGGCCTCGCCGGTGCCGAGCAGGGCCACATCGCCCGCCCCGCCTAGGGCGAGGGCCCGCTGGGCCGGGCGGTCGCGGCCCGCCATCAGCACCGGCATCAGCAGCGGCTTGGTCAGCCAGCGCTGGCGGTCGCGCCCGGTGACCGCGAGCAGCGCGTCCGCCGCCGCGAGCACCGCGAAGACGGCAGTGGCACGACGAGCCATCCGGCACCTCCTGAGTCGCCGTCAGCCTACGCCTGGCCCGGTATGACAGGATGCGAGCGTGCGGGTGGTGGTGGCGGGGGCCGGGTTCGCGGGCCTGCTGGCCGCGTACCGGGTCGCCCAGGCTGGCCACGAGGTGGTGGTCCTGGAGGCCAGGGACCGGGTCGGCGGCCGGGTGTGGTCGCGGGAGCTGATACCCGGTGACCCGCGCAGCGTCGTCGAGCGCGGCGGCGAGTTCGTGCTGGACGGATACGACCTGATGCGAGCGGTGGCCGGGGGACTCGGGCTGCGGTTCGCGGACACGGGCATGTCCTACTACGAGCGGGAGCCACGCGGCGGAGCGGCGACCACGCACCAGGAGATGGCGCGGTGCGCCGAATTCGTCGCGGACGCGGCCGCCCGGGCCCGGCCGGGGACCCCGCTGGCCGGAGTGATCTCCGGCTGGCCCGGCTCCCCCGCGGCCCTGGCCGCGTACGTATCCCGGATCGAGGTCACGCACGGGGTGGCGGCCGTGGCGCTGGCCGCGTCGGCGGTGGCCGACGTCACCGGCGGGTTCACGCGGAAGCCATCCTGGCGGGTGGCGGGGGGCAACCAGCGGGTGGCCGACGGGCTCGCCGGGCGGCTGCCGGCACCGGTGCGGCTGCGTACCGTCGTGCGCTCGGTGGAGCACGACCGGGACGGGGTGCGGGTGCGCACCGATGACGGCGAGGTCAGCGGGGACGCCGTCGTCGTCGCGGTGCCCATGGCCGTCCTGCGGACCCTGACGTTCTCGCCGCCGGTTCCGGACACGTACCGGTCCGCCTGGCAGCGCGCCGGGCTGGCGCACAACGCCAAGCTGCACGTCCCGCTGACCAGGACCGCCGTCGCCTCGGCGGTGCAGAGCGGGCCGGACCGGTTCTGGACCTGGACCGCGGCCGACGGCTCCGGGCAGGTCCAGCCGGTGCTGCACGCGTTCGGCGGTACCGAGGCCGGGCTGGCGGCCCTGGCGGTAGCCCGGGGGCCGGCCGCGTGGGCCGCCCGGGTGGCGGCGCTGCGGCCCGAGCTCGCCGCCGACGTCAGCGGAGCCATGCTTACCACCTGGAACGACGACCCGTGGGCGGGCGAGTCGTACTCCGCTTCCACCGTCACGGTGGCCGCCGGGGACGACGAGCTCATCGCCGCGCCCCTGGGCCGGGTCCACTTCGCCGGCGAGCACACGGCCGGGGACTGGGCGGGCCTGATGGAAGGCGCGCTGCGCTCCGGCGCGCGCGCCGCGGACGAGGTACTCGCGCATGCCCGCCCCTGAGCGGCGCGCGACCGCGCCCGGCCCGGGCGGCGCGGAACCCGAGTTGGGTCCGGTCTGGCGGCTACCGGGCATGCCCTGGCTGCTGGCCGTCGCGACGCTGTGGTTCTCCGGGTACGCCCTGCTCGTCTCCGTCGCGCCGCTGTGGGCGATCCGCGGCGGCAGCGACAGCCTCGGGGCCGGGCTGGTCACCGGGGTCATGATGGCCTGCACGGTGCTGGCCCAGCTGTCGGTGCGCCGCCTGCTGGCCGGCCTGGGGTGGCGCTGGACGCTGGTGCTCGGCTCCAGCATGCTCGGGCTGCCCGCGCTCGGGCACCTGGCCAGCGACCGGCTGTGGGTGGTGACGGCGCTGGCCGCGCTGCGCGGGCTCGGGTTCGGCGTCATCACGGTCTGCGGGGCGACCGCGGTCGCCGCCTTCGTGGGACCGCGGCGCCGCGGGCGGGCGATCGGCGCCCTCGGGCTGGCCAGCGCCGCGCCTCAGTTCGTGCTGGTCCCGCTGGCCCCCTGGCTGGCCGGGCCGATCGCGGCGCTGGTGGTGATCACCGCGTCGGGCGGGGCTATCTTGACCTTCGCCCCGCACATACTCGCCAGCCCCGCCCTCACGTTCTGGGGGCTGCTCGCGTTCACCGGCGCCGCCGCCGCCAGCCGGTGGGGGGTCGGCGGGCTGGCCGACCGGTTCGGGCCGACCCCGGCGATAGCACCGCTGCTGTTCACCGGTGCGCTGGGGCTGGCCGCGATCGGGCTGCGGGCCGACGGCGTGCATGACGTCCCGGGTCGCACCCTGGTCCTGGCCGGCCTGTTCCTGGCCGGAATCGCGTACGGCGGCCTGCAGAACCTGACCCTGGCGCAGGCGTTCGCGGCCGCCGGGGAGCCGGCCCGGGCCACGGTCAGCGTCGCCTGGAACTTGAGCTTCGACACCGGAACCGGCGTCGGCGCGTTCGCCGTGGGAGCCATCGCGACGGCGGCTTCGTACCCGGTCGCGTTCGCCGTTCTCGCGCTCGCGGCCGGCCTCACGGGTGCGGCCTGGGCCCGGCACGTTCTTTAGGCCGAACGGGGTGGCGATCAGCCGTCGTCACCCCGACCCCCAGCCCCCGCGGGCCGCGTAGTCAATTTCCGCCAACCCGGATACGTCATCCATCCGATGCGGCGGCGCGAGCGGCCGGGCAGGCTGCGGTTATCCGCGGAAAGCTAGCGGTTATCCGCGGAAAGCTAGCCGCATCTAATCAGAGCCTCCCGCAGAAAGGAGGTGACAAGTATGGAATTCGATATCACGAGGCTGGAAATGCTTCCCGCCACGGAAGAGGAGGGTCTCCTGCCCTGTGGCCCTACCTGCCCATGGACGTGCCTTATCACGTGCTTCAGCACCGATTAGGAAATCAGTCAGCGCTTTTCGAAAAGAAAGGAAGGCAACGATGGACATCGATGTCACCGCGCTAGAGCTGCTTCCCGCCGAGGCGGATCAGGCGGGCCTCCTGGACTGCTGGTTCACCTGTCTCGTCACCTGCAGCCAGACCTGCAGCGTCACCGGTAGCTGACCGGTTCACCACCGGTCACCCCTTCTGTACCGGGCTGCGGCGGGCTGCGGCCGCCGCAGCCCGCCAAACCTGACGAACACCACTAAGGACCGTGAGGAAAGTGCTAGCGGAGAAATTGCCTGCGGCGCCAGATGAAGATGACATTGACGACCAGCTGCTGTCCGATGTGCTGCGGGCGGCCCTGACACGGACCGACGGCGGGAAATGGCAGGTCAGCACGGACGATTTCTGGACCAGGGTAACCCCAGACGGTTATTCCTTCCAGGAACAGGGATGGAAATTGCACGTCTCGGCCACGCCGCTGTCCGCGCCGCTCGTCCTCGGCCGGTGCGCCAGGGTCCTGCTGGCCAGCCGGTGCGCCTTCAAATTCGCCCGTGACCTGTCGCATGTCCGCGCCCTAGTCGATGCCCGCTGCCCGCGCGGCAACGGCGGGAAGTTCATCACTGTGTACCCGGCCGATGACGACCAGTTCCGTGCGGTAGCGGCCACGCTCGACGAGATAACCCAGGACCTGCACGGTCCCCGGATCCTCTCCGACCGGCAGTTCGCTCCGGGCAGCGTCGTGCACTACCGGTACGGGATCGCCGCCGCCCAGCCGGTACTGACCAACGACGGAAGCTTCGAGTCGCGGCTGACGGCACCCGACGGCACCGCCTTCCCTGACAAGCGGCTGGCCTGGTTCACTCCCCCACCGTGGGCCGCGGCGCCGTTCCCCGGCGGGAGCCCGGCGCCGCTGCCCGCGACGCCGGGCGCGGTCCGGCTGGCGGACCGGTTCGTCGTGCGCCGGGCCGTCCTGCACGCCAACCGGGGCGGAGTGTACGTCGCCACCGACGAGCACGAGGACACTGAGGTGATCGTCAAGCAGGCCCGCAAGCACGTGGGGGCCGCCCTCGACGGCACCGATTGCCGTGACGAGCTCAGGCACGAGGCGGAGATGCTCGGCCGGTTCGCCCCGCTCGGGATCTCACCGCGCAAGATCGCCTTGTTCGAGCAGCAGGACAGCCTGTTTCTCGCCGAAGAGCTCATACCGGGCACCCGGCTCACGACCTGGGTAAGCGAAAGGGCCGGGCACGGCCCGGCGACGGCGGCGATCGCGATGGCCGTACGCCTGGCCGACCTGCTGGCCGCCGCGCACGGTACCGGCCTGGTGCTGCGGGACTTCAATCCCAACAACCTCATGGTGACGCCGGACGGGCAGATCCGGCTCATCGACCTGGAGTGCGCGGTGCCGCCCGGTGCCCGGGTGGCACGCCGTCACACGCCCGGGTTCGCCGCGCCCGAGCAGGCCCTGGCGCCTTATTTCGGCCCGGCCCCGGGCCAGGAAGCCGACCTGTACAGCCTCGGAGCCACCCTGTTCTACCTCGTCACCGGGGCCGCGCCGACCTTCACCGGCGACGCGCCAGCGCGCCGCGACCTGGCCGTCCGGCTGGCGGAACTCATCTCGTTCATGGCGGCGGACAACCTGCCGCTGGCGACCCTCACGCCGCTCGTGCACGGGCTGATGGAGGAGCTACCGGGCAGGCGCTGGTCGTTGGCCCGGGCCCGGGAGTTCCTGTGCGCCGCGGCAGCCGGCGATGCTGGCGCCGGCCGGTCACGGCCGTCCGCCCGCTCGCGCCAGCCGGACCTAGCCGGCCTGGTCGACGACGGCCTGGCCCATCTGCTGCGGACCATGGCACCGGACCAGCCGCGGCTATGGCAAGCCGGCGACTTCGGGAACGGCACCGACCCCTGTAACCTCCAGTACGGCGCCGCCGGGTCCATGGCTGTGCTGGTGCGCGCCGCCCAGGTGGCGGAGCGGGCCGGGCTGCGGGACGGGATAGCGACCGCGGCCGGCTGGATCGACGAGCGGCTGCACGCGATACCGCGGGTCCTGCCCGGCCTGTACTTCGGCCGGTCGGGGACCGCCTGGGCGCTCCATGACGCCGCCCGGTACCTCGGCGATGCCCGGCTGGCGTCGCGGGCCGTCGAACTGGCCGAACGGGTGACGCTGGCCGGCTGGGGGAACCCGGATATCACGCACGGCACCGCCGGGGCCGGCCTCGCCCGGCTGCACCTGTGGCGGGCGAGCGGCCGGGACGATCTGCGGCAACGCGCCCTGGAATGCGCCGATGCCGTCCTCGGGGCCGCTCGCGCGCGTGGCAAGCAGACGTTGTGGCCGATACCCGCCGGGTTCGACTCCGTGCTGGCCGGACTCGAGCACTACGGGTTCGCGCACGGTGTGGCCGGGGCCGGGGCGTTCCTGCTCTACGCCGGCCTGGCCAGCGGACGCGACAGCTACCTGACGGCCGCGCTGGCCGCCGGGCGCACGCTGAGCCAGGTGGCGCAGGTCAACGGGGACAGCGCGCGATGGCCCGCCGAATCCGGCCAGGGCGCCGAACGCAGCCTCCAGCACTGGTGCAGCGGCGCATCCGGGGTGGGCACCTTCCTGATCAGGTTGTGGAGCGTCACGGGAGACCGGCACTTCCTCGACCTCGCGGACGCCGCGGCCGTCACCGTTCTCCGGCAGCGGTGGCTAGTGGGTAACGCCGCCTGCCACGGGCTGGCCGGCGACGGGGAATTCCTGCTGGACATGGCCCAGCTCACCGGCCACGACAAGTACCTGGACTGGGCTTTGCAGGTCGCGGCCGTCATTTTCGCCCGGCGGTTCTACCTCGACGGGCTGGCGGTGGCCGGCGGCGAGAATCCGGCCGAAGTCACCGCGGCCTTCAATACCGGGCTGGCAGGCGTCATCGGGTTCCTGCTGCGGCTGCTCCACCAGGGTCCGCGGATGTGGATGCTCGACGACCTCATCGACGCGACGGGCAGGGGAAATGATCCGCGACGGCCATGACGAGCTGAGGGTGCGGGCACCGCTCAGGGTGAGTTTCTTCTTCTCGGCCCGGGGAGACCGGGCCGCGTTCCTGCGCGGCTCGGCTGGATCCGGTCTCGGCGTCGAGACCTGGGCCTGGCAGGATGGGGCGCCGCGGCGCCGGGTCCTGAGCAGCCGCGGAGAAACGCTGTACTCGCAGCCATTGCCGCTTGACGACGGCCGGGTGCTCGTCCTCCGGGCCGGTCCGGGCAGCCACGACCTGGTGCTGCTGGCGCCCGGGCAGGAGGAGGCGCGGCTGGGCCGGGTCGAAAGCCGCGGGCTGTACCTGCTGCCGAGCCCCGCGGCCGACACCCTGGCCGTGGCGGTAGGCGTTTTCGACGACGGCGGCGCGGCCTTGTGGGCTATCGAGAAGACGGGTTTCCGTATCCGGGCTATTCCCGCACCCCGCGTTCCGGCCGGGATCCTGCGCGGCGGTCACTGGCTGGACGGCACCGGCCGCGTGCTCGGATTCGACCACCACGCCGACGGCCGGTCCCGGATCGTCGCGGTGGACCTCGCTACCGGTGCGGCCGATTTCGCCGATTTCGCCGAGAGCGGGAACTACCGCCTGCTCGTGGCGGGCGGGCAGTCGGGACGTTTCCTGGCCGCCCGCAGCGCCTCGGGAAAGGTGAGCCTGGGCTGGGGCAGGTGGGATCGCGGACACTGGGAGCTCACCTTCCCGGAAGAACCCGGCCTCTTCGGCGGCCAGGCCACACCGCTGGCGATCGATCCGGCCGGCCGCGCGGTTGCCTACCGCGTCGAGGACGGGCTGCGCTGCGAGGTCCGCATCGGCCGGCCCGGCGAGGGCAGCCCCCGACGGCTCGACCTGCCCGCGGGCACGCTACTGCCCGCTGCCCGCTGGACACCCGGCGGCCTGCACCTGGTTACGGCCGCCCCGGACCGCCCAGCGAACATCACGACCGTCACCCCGCAGACGGGCAGGCACCGGACTCACGCCGATCCTGAGCCCCCCGGGGGGTGGGCCCCGGCCCGGGTCGAGCGGCTGCCGGGACCCGCCGGCCCTGTCGAGGCGCTGATCTACGGCCGAACCCGCTGGAGAGACGCCGACCGCCTGCTCATCGTCTTGCACGGAGGCCCGCATACGGCGTGGAAGGCGACCTTCGACCCGCTGTTCCAGGATCTGGCCACCGCCGGCATAACGATCGTCGCCCCGAACCAGCGCGGCAGCACCGGCTACGGCCCGGCTCACCGTGACGCCATCCGGGGGGCGTGGGGTGGTCCTGACCTGTCGGACATACGCCACCTGGCCGGCGCGCTGTGCGCCTACCGCCGGCCGCGCGGCCTTCCCCCGCTCATGATCCTGGGTACCAGCTACGGAGCGTTCCTGGCGCTGCTGGCGGCGGCGGCCGAGCCCGCCTTGTGGTCGGCCTGCGCGGCCATCTCGCCCTTCTGCTCCGCGGGCAGCCTGTACGACGTAGCGTCCGGCAGCGTCAGGTCGTTCCTGCGCCGGCTCGGGGCCCTGGACCTCATCGAGGATGAGCTCGGTCCCCGCGATCTCGACCGGCTGGCCGGCCGTATCACTGCCCGGCTGCTGATCGCGCACGGGACGGGGGACGAGAAAATACCCGTCAGCCAGCCACGCCGCATCGTGGCGGCCCTCGAGCAAGCCGGGCGCCCGCGCGGCGCGGACTTCGCCTATCACGAGCTGCCGGGCGGTCACGACCTTATCCGCGACGCCCCGGCCGGGCAGCTGAGCCGGCGGCTGGTCAGCTTCCTCACCTACCGGGAACCCGGCGACCTCGTTTCTGCCCGCCCGTCCTGCGCCCGGCGCGAGAGGCCGGTACTGACATGAAAGCGGAACTTACGCGCGCGGACCGCCTGCTGATCCGCGTCTGCCTCGGAGCTCCGGGGTACGCCCTGCTGCTGCTGTCCGGCCTGTGCGCGACGATGGCTGCCAGCCTGCTGGTCCCCGCGTCACTGGCGGCGGTCACCAACGCGGTCCTCACGCACGCCGACGCCGCGCGGGCGACCGTACGGCTGGTATCGCTCCTCATCGCGGGCTCGCTCGGCACCCTCGCCGTCAGCTTCGGCGGCGCGGCGCTCTTCAGTCACAACGCCTCCTGGCTCGGGCGCCGGCTGCTCCGCCGGGCGATCTCCCTCGGCCCGCGCGGACAGGAAGCGTTCCCGCCCGGGGATATGGCGAGCCGCTTGCTCGACAACGTACCGGCGGCCGCCCAGGCAGGCGTCAACGCCCTGGAGATCGTCTTCAGCATCGTGACGTCGCTGGGCGCGGTGACCGCGCTGGGGCTGACCGACTGGCGGCTCGGCGCTGCCTTTCTCGTCTCGGCCATCCCGATGCTCCTCGCCGCCCGGCAGTCGATGCGCGGCGCGTCCGATGTCTTCCTGGAATACCAGCGGGCACAGGGACTGATCGCCGCGGGGCTCGGCGAGGCGCTCGGCGGGATACGCACGATCCAGTCCAGCGGGACCATCGGCCGGGAGGTGCGGCGGGTCCTGCGACCGCTGCCCGCGCTGGCGGCGGCCGGCCGCCGGACCTGGGCGGTGCAGCAGCGCATGGCCTGGCGCTCCGCGCTGTGCTTCGCCCTGATGGAGCTGACCGTCCTCGGCACGGCGGGCTGGCTGGTCGCCGCCGGACGGCTTTCTCCTGGTGGCTGGCTCGCGGCGGCCGGGTACACAACCCTGGCCCTCGGGATATTCCAGAGCATCGACGCCGTCCTGGCGATCGCGCACGCCCGCGCGGCCGCGACCCGGGTCGCCGAGGTGCTCGGCACCCCGGCCGCGCGGGCGGACGGAACCGCGAGGCTAGCCGATGCTCGCGGCCACCTGGCCTTCCGCGGGGTGACCGTGCGGTCCGGGGATCACCTGGTACTCGACGGCGTGGACCTGTGCGTTCCGGCTGGGTCGACGGCGGCGATCGTGGGCCGTTCTGGCGCCGGCAAAACGACGCTCGCCGCCCTGGTCGGCCGGCTGGCCGAACCGGACGCGGGCGACGTCTTGCTCGACGGCGCCGCCGTGTCCAGCCTCAGGCCCGATGACCTGCACCAGGCCGTGACGTACGCGTTCGCGCAGCCTGCTTGCCTGGGGAAGACCGTGGCGGAGGACATCGGCTATGGACCGCGCCCGGTGGACAGGACCGCTATCGAGGCCGCCGCCCGGGCGGCGCGCGCGCACGACTTCATCCAGCGACTCCCGCACGGATACGACACCCCGATGTCCGGCACCCAGCTCTCCGGCGGGGAAAGGCAGCGGCTCGGCATCGCCCGGGCGATCGCGGCGAACGCACGGGTACTGGTGCTCGATGACGCTACGTCCAGCCTCGATACGGCGACAGAAGCCCAGGTCAACGAGGCACTACAGGAACTGCGGGCGGACAAGACCACGCTCGTCGTCGCTCATCGGGCCGCCACCGCGGCCCGCGCGGACACCGTTATCTGGCTGGACGGCGGAAGGGTACGGGCGACGGGACCGCATCACCAGCTATGGCCGGACCCCGACTACCGCGCCGTCTTCGGGGCCCGGGTACACGACGACCAGGCGGCACCGGGAGGATCGCTATGACCGCGCAACCCGCGACGACCGCCTACCGGGCCGGCTGGCGCCTGCTCGGCCGCGAACTCGCGCACCAGCGCGGCGCGCTCCTGCACGTCGCGGCCTGGTCCCTGCCGGAGTCGCTGCCCGCGCTGCTGTCCGGCCTGCTCGTGGCGCGCGCGCTCGACAACGGGTTTCTCGCGCACCGGCCGTGGGCCGGGGCCGGCTGGCTGGCCATCCTCGGCCTCGTCCAGGTCGGCAAGGCGGTCGCGACCCGGATGAGCTTTCCCTGGCTCAGCGCGACCATCGAGCCGCTACGGGACAGCCTGGTCCGCGCGCTCGTGGACAGCACGCTGCGGCGGGCGGCGGCCAGCAGCGGCCGGCCCGACACCTCGAGCATGGCCCAGCTGACCTCGCAGATCGAGATGACCAGACAGCTGACCGCGGCGCTCATCCGCACGCTGCGGCCGCTGGTCTGCTCCCTGATCGCCGCGATCGCGGGGATGGCCGTACTGTCTCCCGCCATCCCCGCGATCGTGCTCCCGCCCCTGCTGCTCGCCCTGCTGCTCTACGGGGCGTCTATCAGGTCCCTGAGCAGCCGGCGGACGTTCATGGTGACGGCCGCGGAGATCACCGCGAAGGAAGCCGGCACGGTCCTCGGTGGCCTGCGCGACGTTATCGCCTGCGGCGCGCAAGAGCGTGCGGCCGCCGAGACCGGCGTCGCGATCGACGTCCAGGCCCGCGCGGCCCGGGCGGTGGCCTGGGCCGACTCCGTGCGGGTGGCGGTCGTCGCCCTCGGGTACTACGTTCCGCTGGTCACCTTGCTGCTGGCGGCACCGTGGCTGACCCGGCACGCCGGCCTGGCCGACGGGCAGGTCATCGGGGCGGTTACCTACCTGACGGCGAGCGTCTGGCCGGTCCTCAGCACGTTCACGGGTTCGGTCGGCGCCTGGGGGATCCAGCTGGGGTCGGTGCTGCGGCGTCTCAGCCAGGCCTGCGAACCGCCGGACCCGGCCCCCGGCCGGGAGGCCGCTCCGCTAGCTCAGCCAGCCGGATCGGACATCCAGATCTCCGGCTTGACCTTCGCCTACAGCGACACTTCCGAACCAGTCATCAGGGACCTGTCCATGCGGCTAGCGCGAGACGAGCACCTCGCGATCGTCGGGCCGAGCGGAATCGGCAAGTCGACCCTGGCCGCGCTGGTGGCCGGTATCCAGGCCGGTCAGTCCGGCCAGATCACCTTGGGCGGGGCGGCGCTGGATCAGGTCCGGAGTTCCGTGCTGCGCCAGCGTATCGCTCTCATCCCGCAGGAGGCGTACGTCTTCACCGGGACGCTGCGCGAGAATCTCACCTACCTGCGGCCCGGCGTGACCGACGCCGAACTCGACGCCTGCGGCATCGCCGTGGGGCTGATGCCCCTGGTGGAACGGCTCGGCGGATACGAGGCCCTGGTCGGCGGCGCGGGATCCGCACTGTCGGCGGGCGAGCGGCAGCTGATCGCGCTAGGCCGGGTCTACCTGTCGACCGCCACCTTGGTGATCCTGGACGAGGCAACCTGTCATCTCGACCCGGCCGCGGAAGCGCGGGCAGAGCTGGCCTTCGCCGGGCGCGGCGGGTCGCTCCTCGTGATCGCCCACCGGATAAGTTCCGCCCTGCGCGCCCGCCGGATCCTGGTCCTCGACGGCACCCAGGCGCTACTCGGCACGCACGCGGAGCTGCTCGCCGGTTCCCGGCTGTACGCGGACCTGGCCGGGGCATGGACGCTGGAGCCAGGCGTAACGGCCTCAGTCCGGTTATGTGTCGACACCACGCGACGTGACAGGAGACACTTTGGGGTGTGGCGTGCGCGAGGCCTATGATCGGGCGCGCGGCCGAGCGGGATGCGATGTCGGCCGCCTATGCCCGCGTGCGCGCGGGCGAGCCGCGCCTTGTCCTGATCACCGGGCCGGCCGGCATCGGCAAAACCCGGCTCGTCGGGGACTTTGCCGCCAGTGCAAGCGACGCCCGGGTGCTGACCGGTGAGTCGGCCCCGCTGGCGGGGACGGTTCTCGCCTACGGTCCGTTCGCGGCCGCCCTGCGCGATCACGCGGGCTGGCTGCTCGACGACGACGACGCGGGCGACATGCTGACCCGGCGGCACCGGCTGTTCCTGCGGGTGCTGCGACTGCTGACCGACCTGGCGGCCGAGGCGCCGCTGCTGCTGGTGCTCGAGGACCTGCACTGGGCCGACGAATCCTCCCGGGAGCTGCTCGACTTCCTCGCCGTCCAGCTGCACGGGCAGCCGGTCATGGTGGTGGCCACGTTGCGTGACGACGAGATCGGCGACTCCGTCCGGCTGTGGCTGACCGAGCTCGAGCGGCGTCCGCGGGCGCTGCGGCTGCGCCTGGCGCCGCTCGCCGCGGCCGAGATCGCCGGGGTCATCGCCGATCTCCTGCCCGCCGGGACCAGTCCGGACGCCCGGGCCGCGGTGATCTCGGCGGCCGAAGGAAACCCGCTGTACGCCCGCGAGCTGGCCAGCGCCGACCCGGGTACGCTGCCGGCCTCCATCGCCGACGCGGTGCTGGCCAGGGCGGCCGGCCTGGGCGACGAGGCCAGGGAAGTGATGGACCAGGTCTGCGTGGCCGACGGCGGCATGTCCCATGAGCTGCTGGCCGCCGCCATGAAACTGCCCGAGGCGCGGCTGCTGGCCGCGGTACGCGCGATGGTGGGCTCGGGGCTGGCCGGCTCGTCGGGCGACGGGTACTCGTTCCGGCACACCTTACTTCGCCAGGTCATCTACGAGCAGCTGCTGCCGGGTGAGCGGCGCCGCCTGCACCGCCAGTTCGCCGAGGTCCTGGCGGGCCGGCCGGGATCCGCGCCCGGCCTGCTGGCCCGGCACTGGCACCTGGGCGGCCGCCCGGACAGGGCCGCCCCGACCGCGATCCTCGCCGCCCGGCACGCGGTTTCCGTGCGCGCGTACCCCGAAGCGGCCGAGGACTACGCTCTGGCCCTCGAGCTAGCGGCCTGGCTGCCCGAAGCCGGCCCGGAACTCGCCGAAGAAGCGGCCCGGGCGGCCAGCTGGGCGGGCAACCCGGAGCTGGCCGCCGCCTGGGCGGCGGACGCGGTGTCACGGTCCCGCCCGGCCGCCGCCGTAGACCTGGCCCGGCGGCTGGAGCGGCTCGGGCGCTACCGGTGGGAGACGGGCGATCCGAAGGCGGCGGTCGAGGCCACCGAGCAGGCCCTGGTCATACTCGAGCACGAGCCGCCATCCGAACTCCAGGCCCGCGTGCTGGCCGCTCTCGCCACCCGGCGGATGCTGCTGGGCGAGCCGGACGCGGCCCGGCGGCTGGCCGAGCGCGCGGTCGCGGCGGCCCAGCGGGCCGGCGCGGACGCGGTCCACGCCCACGGCCTGTGCACCCTGGGGGTCGTCAAGGCGCAGCACGGCGAGCTCGACGAGGGCCTGGCCGATCTTCAGCAGGCCTTCACGCTGGCCCGCCAGGCGGGCAGCGTCGAGGATACCGTCCGGGCCGCCGCCAACCGCGTCTACCTGCTGTACCGGGCCGGCCGCCACGCCGAGGCGGTCGCGGCCGGATACGCGGGACGCAGCGCGGTAGCCGCCCTCGACGCCCCGCCGGCGATGATGTCGGTGATCGGCAACAACGCGGCCGGGGCGCTGGTCGCGGCGGGCCGGTGGGCCGAAGCCGACCAGATGCTGACCGAGCTGGTAGCCGAATCGGCGACCAACTTCACCCGCTACTTCCAGCTCATGCAACTGGAGCTGGCGGTGTCCAGGGGCGAGCGGGAACGCGCGGCCGACCTGGCGGCGACACTGCGGAAATCCCCGGAAGACCCCCGGCTCATCGGGCCGCTGCACGCGTGCCTGGCCGAACAGGCCCTGAACGCGGGCGACCTGGCGGCCGCGGTCTCCGAGGTGGCCGACGGGCTGGCGGCGCTGGCCGGCGCCGAGCTGGCCGAGGAGGAGCTGCGGCTGCTGGCGGCGGGCGCGCGGCTCGCCGCCGACCTGTCGCAGCTGCCAGGCTCGGCCTGGCCGCCTGACATCGGCGAAGGCTGGGGGCGGCTGGCCGGGACACTGGCCGAACGGGCCCGGCCGCTTGCCGCCGCCCACGGCGCGAGCCAGCCTGACCTGGCCGCCTTCGGCGCGACGATAGCGGCCGAGGACGCCCGGCGAGCCGGGCGCGATACCCGGGCGGACTGGCGGGCCGCCGCCGAGGCCTGGCAGCAAGCCGGCTGGCCGTACCGGGAGGCCTACGCGCGACTGCGCGAGGCCGCCGCCGCGAGCCGCGACGGGCGGCGCGCGCAGGCCAGCCGGGCGCTGGCGGCCTGCCAGGAGCTGGCCGGCCAGCTCGGCGCGGCTCCGCTGCTGGCCCAGGCGGGCGAGCTGGCGCGCCGGGCCCGGCTGGCCTCCGAAGCGGTCCGGCCGGCCGCGGCGGGCGCCCGGTTCGACCTCACCGAGCGGGAACTCGACGTGCTGGCCCGCCTGGTTCACGGGGACAGCAACCGGCAGATCGCCCGGGTCCTGTTCATCAGCGACCGCACGGTGGCGGTCCATGTTTCCCGCATTCTCGGCAAGCTCGGCGTGCGCAACCGCACCGAAGCGGCGACCGTGGGCGCTCGCCTGGGACTGCCGGCCGTTCCGGACAGACCAGCCAGTGAACACTAAGGAGCACGGATGACCACTACTCTGCAGATCGCGGACGACCCGACCCTGTGGGTGCCGGCTGGCCCGGTCGACCTCAGCCAGCTGACCAGAGGGACGGTCCAGGTGACGATCAAGGCCCCGATCTTCGGCACGCTGCTGATCTCATCCCGGGCGGCCAGCATCGCCCTGTACGACCCGGGAGACTCCGGGCCGGTGCCGAGCGACGGGATCTCCCTGGTCGCATCCCTCTACGTGCCGACCGGGGCCGACGCGGCCGTGAACCTTAACACCTACCTACTCCCTCCGGGCACCGACCTGGGCGAGCTCACGAACGAGATCGCCGCGCTCATGACCGAGGGCAAGCGGCAGACCATAACTCTCGGCAGCGGCACGGCCCGCGGGACGATCATCCTCAACGGGGCCACGCTGCCCTTCGTCGTGCTGGCTCCGGTACACACGTAGGAGGACGATGCCGGTCACGACGACCAGCGGGTCGGTAACCGTATACGGGACGTTCGGCCCCTACCGGCCCGGGCGCCGCGGTGCGTACGGTCATCGGGTGGATTTCACTTTGAGCGAGCGGTCACGTGAGACACGAGAGCGCCTGGCCGCGTTCATGGACGAGTGCGTCTACCCGGCCGAGGCGGCCTACGCCCGCGGCCGGGCGACCTCGCTCGACCCGCACCACATCCCGCCGGTCGTCGACGACCTCAAGGCCGAGGCGCGCTCGCGCGGTCTGTGGAACCTGTTCCTGCCCGGCGTTTCCGGCCTGAGCAACGTCGAGTACGCGCCGCTCGCCGAGCTCATGGGCCGCTCGCCCACCCTCGCCGCCGAGGCGTGCAACTGCTCCGCGCCCGACACCGGCAACATGGAGCTGCTGCACACCTTCGGCACCGCCGAGCAGCGGCGGCAATGGCTTGACCCGCTGCTCGAGGGCGAGATCCGCTCGTGCTTCGCCATGACCGAGCCCGACGTCGCATCGTCCGACGCCACCAACATCGCGACCAGGATCGAGCGCGACGGCGACGAGCTCGTCATCACCGGCCGCAAGTGGTGGATCACCGGCGCCGCCGATCCCCGCTGCCGCGTCGCGCTCGTCCTCGGCGTGAGCGACCCGGACGCCGCGATCCACCGGCGGCACTCGATCGTGCTGGTGCCTCTCGGCACGCCCGGCGTGATCTTGGTCCGGGACCTGCCCGTGTTCGGCTACCACGACCATCAGGGACACTGCGAGCTGCGTTTCGAGGGCGCCCGGGTGCCGGCCGCCAGCCTGCTCGGCGAGCCTGGTGCGGGCTTCGCGATCGCGCAGAGCCGCCTCGGCCCGGGACGCGTGCACCACTGCATGCGCGCGATCGGCATGAGCGAGCGAGCACTCGAGCTGATGGCGCGCCGGGCGCTGTCGCGGACCGCGTTCGGCCGGACGCTGGCCGAGCAGGGTGCGGTAAGGCGTGACATCGCCGAGGCGCGCATCACGATCGAGCAGCTCCGGCTGCTCGTCCAGAAGACCGCCTGGCTGCTCGACACCGCCGGCCCTAAGGGCGCGCGGGTGGAGATCGCCGCCATCAAGGCCGCGGTGCCGCGCGCCGCCGCCGAGATCATCGACCGCGCGATCCAGCTGCACGGGGCGCTCGGGCTGTCCGGCGACGTGCCGCTCGCGCAGCTGTACGCGGCCGGCCGCGCGCTCCGGATCGCCGACGGCCCCGACGACGTGCACCTCGAGTCGGTGGCCAGGCGGGAGCTGGCCCGGTACGGGCCCGGCTGAACGCGCCTGAGGCGCCGCGGTCGCGCGGGCGAGGAGGACCACGCCGGTCATGGCGACCAGCGCCTCGCCGGCCGCCCACAGGGGGTGGCTGGCGCGGGCGGGCTGGTGCAGGACCAGCGCTCCGAGCGCCACCGCGACCAGCGGGTCGGTGACCGTGTAGCCGACCACGGCGACGCCCAGGTGCCCGCTCTTGTAGGCGCCCTGCTCGAGCAGCAGCCCGGCCACGGCGGTGACGGCGATGACCGGCGATACCCAGCCGATCAGGCCGGACGCGCCGTGCAGTTCGACGCGGTGGGTCAGTAGCCGGACGAGGGCCGCGGTGACCCCGAAGGCGGTGCCGGAACCGCAGCCGAGCAGCAGGGTCCGCAGCGCACCCGACGCCCGGAGCGCGACCAGGGTGAGCACGGCCAGGCCGCCGCCGGCCGCCGGGGCCAGCACGGCCAGGTCGTGGCCGGACAGGACGGGCTCCGCGGTGGAGACCTTCATCCCGGTCAGCAGCGCGGCCAGGCCGGCCACGGTGACGGCCGCGGCGGCGAGCTCGGGCAGTCTCGGCCGGCGGTGGGCGAGCAGCGCCCCGATCGGCAGCGCGAACAGGACCGTGGTCACCCCGATCGGCTGTACCACGGCGAGCGGCGCCCAGGCCAGCGCCAAGACGTGGAGCACCTCACCGGCCGCCATGACGGCGAATCCGGCCAGCCAGAGGGGGCGTTGCAGTACCTGCCACAGCAGTCCGGGGTGAACGACGCGCTCGGTCGCCGTCGCGCTGGCCTCCTTCTGCTCCAGCGCCGCGCCGATCGCGTAGCACAGGGCCGCGAGCAGGGCCGCGGCCACCGCCGCGTATGCCGTCGAGATTCCCATACCAGTCAGCCTGCGCGCCGCCGCCGCCAAGCACAGCCCGGCTAGTCCCCCGATCGGCGGGGAGGATAACCCCACCTCTGGGCGGTATCAGCACGAGTCGTGTGATGAGATCGGTGGCGTGACTTCAGTCGACGGTGAGGTGGCGCCGGGCTTCGAGCGGGTCCGGGAGGCGTTCGGCGCGAACTTCGAGCACGGCGGTGACGTGGGGGCGGCGCTGTGCGTCTACCAGCACGGCCGCAAGGTGGCCGACCTGTGGGGCGGGCTAGCCGATACCAAGACTGACCGTCCGTGGGCGCGAGACACGCTCCAGCTGGTGTACTCGGCGACCAAGGCGGCCACGGCGACCTGCGCGCACCTGCTGGCGCAGCGGGGCGAGCTCGATCTCGACCAGCCGGTGGCCCGGTACTGGCCCGAGTTCGCGGCGGCGGGCAAGGCGGATATCCCGGTCCGCTGGCTGCTGTCGCACCGGGCCGGGCTGCCCGTCATCGACCATCCGATCGCGCTGGCGGACCTGCTGGCCTGGGATCCGATGGCGGCCGCGCTGGCCGCCCAGCGGCCGGTGTGGGTGCCCGGCACCGCCCACGGATACCACGGCCGGACGTACGGCTGGCTCGTCGGCGAGGTCATCAGGCGGGTCAGCGGGCGCAGCGTGGGGACGTTCTTCGCCGAGGAGATCGCCGGGCCGGCCGGGCTCGATTTCTTCATCGGGCTGCCAGCTGCCGAACGGGTCCGGGTCAGCCGGATGGTCATCGACGACGCGCCCGGGCCCGAGACCTTCGCGGCGGTCCCGATCGAGCAGATCCCCGAGCAGTTCCGCCCGCTGCTGGCGGCCGCCACCGATCCGGATTCGCTGCTGAACCGAGCCTTCGGGTTCAGCGTGCCCGACATCGACTTCAACTCCCCCGCGGCGCAGGCGGCGGAGATTCCCTCGAGCAACGGGATCTGCACCGCGGACGGCCTGGCCCGGCTCTACGCGGGCCTGATCGGCGAGGTCGACGGCGTCCGGATCCTGGACCCGGCCACGACCGCGGCGGCGGCCGCGGAACAGGCCGCCGGGACCGACCAGGTGCTGCTGGTTCCCACCCGCTTCGCGTCCGGCTTCATGCTCCCGACCGGTGAGTCGCCGCTGGGCGGGCCAGCGTCGTTCGGCCATCCGGGACGCGGCGGGTCCCTCGGCTACGCCGACCCGGACAGCGGCATCGCGTTCGGCTACGTGGTCAGCCATATCCGGCAGGATATGAACGACACCCGCGCCGCCAGCCTCGTCAGCGCGGTCCGGGCGTGTATGGCGAATTGACTATTGCCTTCCGGGTTTGCGGCCGCCAGGATGGTCCCGGCCAGATTTGCGCCGTGCTGGGGCGGCTTGCCCTGTTGCCATGTCGGCAGCCTTCCCGTGGGCGTGGCCACTGACCAGCACCATCTATGTCGCTAACGATGCGAGCGGCACGGTGTCCGTGATCACGAACTAGCCGGATCAGCAGCTCGGGCCGCCTGCGTCCTTTTCCACCTCGGACGGGGGGACGTCCGGCAGGTGGCTGACGACCGACTCCTTGAGCTGGGCGGTCGAGGCGACCACGGTGCCGGCCGGCCCCTGCCCGGGGACCGCCTTGGTCAGCACGGCGCCCTCGCCGATGAGCTGGTACGTCTTCGGGTCGAAGATCAGCGCCGCGCCCGACCTGGAGACGGCGACGCTGGCCCGGCCGACCGCGTTCTCCGCCCGCGGCACTACCGTGGCGCCGGGAATCGTCGCGGCCACCCGGTACAGGGCGGCGGCCAGCTTCGGCGGCACGAGCATCTCGCGCAGCATGTCGCCGATATCGGTCCACGCCTGGGCGTCGGCCTGGTTCTGGCCGTCGGGGTGCTGGTAGATCCAGGCCCGCAGGCGGCCTGGGTTGGTCGGGAGCGAGGCCAGGAACGCGTAGGTGCCGCGGGCGGGCGCCGCTCCCGGGCAGCTGAGCGAGTGCAGCGAATTCCAGCTGACCGGATTGCCGGTGTCGGCCGGGGGAACCGGTCCCCAGGGCAGCTTGACGTTCCCGCGGTCCACGATCTGCAGGAGCCCGGCCCGCTCGCCGTCGACGGACTGCCAGATCTGCCGGCTGGTCCGGTACAGCCACGACTTCTCGCCCGACGGCCCGATCTCGGTGCTGAGGTAGGTGGTTACGGAGGTGACGTAGATGAACTGACCCGGACGGGGAACCGGCTGGGACGACGCGGCCGCCGCCGAGGCCGCGCGGTTGAGCACGTAGGCCGCGGTGAGCACGGAGGACCGGGAGGCCGGCGAGGACGCGGGCGCGGAGCCGACCGCCCGGGGAGGCGGCCGGTGAGCGGCCGGCCCGGGCAGCAGGCTGACCGTGACAGCCGCGACTGCCCCGGCGACCGCGGCGGCCAGCAGGACGGGCCGGAGCAGGGCGGGCCGGAGCCAGCGCGGGGCCGATGGCCTGGGCTCGGCGCGGTGCGGGAACGCGCGGCGGAGCCGCGACGTACTCCGGGACGGGAGCGCACGGTAGGAGGGGGCGACGGCGTCGCGTTCGTTATGAATCTCGGCGAGCAGCCGGCCGCGCGCCCGGTGCAGTGCCTCCGGAGCCCGGCCGGCTACGTCGGCCCGTAGGCCTGCGAGTTCCCGCACGGGCCCGGGCTCGGCCAGGTCAGTCATGGCTGTGCTCCTCTGAGGAAATGTCGTCGAGCGCCTCGCGGATCTTCCGGCGGGCGCGGTTCAGCCGGGACCGGATCGTGCCGACGGGCACGTCCAGGGCCAGCGCGGCCTGGTCGTAGCTCAGCTCGGCCCAGTCGACCAGCAGCAAGGTGTCGCGGTCGGCGGTCTTCAGCCGGGCCAGGGCGGCCGCGATGGCGCGCCGCTGACCGGTCGCGGCCACCCGGGCGACGACCTCGTCCGCGGGCGACTCGGCGTCGGCGTCGACGCCGACCCGGGCCAGCGCCCGGTAGAGCCGGAGCTCGGCCTGCCGGTGCCGGCTGATCATGTTGGTGGCGATGCCGAACAGCCACGGGCCCGCGTTCCGGTACGACAGGTCATAGCGGTCCCGGCGGCGGAAGGCCACCAGGAAGGTCTCGCCGACCACGTCCTCGGCCGGCCCGGGCCCGAGCCGCCGGGCGGCGTAGCGGTGGATATCGGTCGCGTGCCGGTCGAAGATCGCCGCGAAGGCCTCCGGCTCGGCCCGGGAACGCGCGATCAGCGTCGCGTCGTCAGCCCGGCGGCCGGTATCAGGCGGCGGACCGGCTCGGCCGAGCGTGGCGGGCTTCTCCATGCAGGACCCTTTCGTCGACAGGGGTCAGGTGAAAGCACACCCGTACTTCTTCGCAACCCGAGTCGAAGTTCACGGCCGGCCTGGAGACTAGGCGCCCACGGTATCGGGGAGATGACCGTGGGCGCCCAGCTTGCAGGCGATATAGCGGCGCCCCCGCGCCCGCTATCACCTACTCCCAGCGGAAGAACCGGCGGGCCGCGAGGCCGCAGATCACCGCGTAGGCCACCAGGACCAGCAGCGGCCTGGCCGG
>JBEKJP010000113.1:0-34516 GCA_050011155.1 Streptosporangiaceae bacterium | reverse complement strand
TTGCCGGCGACCAGGCGCTGCTGCGATCGACCTCCGCCGTCGCCTACGACAGCGTGCTTCCCGCCTGGCAATGGTTCCTCGCCCACACCAGCGGCAAGCCGGTCATCCTCATCGGAGACTCGCAGGGCTCGGCGATCCTGATCCACCTCATCTCCGCCCAGCTCGACCACGAACCGTCCGTACTGCGCCGCCTCCTCGTCGCGATCCTCGTCGGCGGGAACCTCCAGGTCCCCGCGGGCAAGACGGCCGGGGCCACCTTCACCAAGGTCCCGTTGTGCACCGCCAGCACCGAGGCGGGGTGCGCGATCGCCTTCTCGTCGTATCCCGCGCAGCCACCGCCGGACTCGATGTTCGGCCGCCCGGGCCAGGGCGTGAGCCTCCAGTCCGGCCAGACGGCCAAGGCAGGCCAGCAGGTCGCCTGCGTCAATCCGGCGGCCCTGGCCGGCGGCACCGCCAACCTCGATCCCTACCTGCTCACGGCTACCCAGACCGCCCAGATCCCGGGCTATGAGCGGCTGACGAAGCCGGTTTCCACGCCGTGGGTCACCTACCCCGGCCTCTACTCCGCGACCTGCGAACACGGCGACGGGGCGACCTGGCTCCAGGTCACCAGCCTCGCCGGGACCAGTCACACCCGGCCCGTCGTCAACGACAGCCACCTGAACGGCCTGGCCGGAGCCGATACCGGGCCGGCCTATGGCTACCACGGCTACGAGTACGGCCTCACCCTGGGCAACCTGCTCAACGACGTCGCCGGGGAGGAAGCCGCATGGGAGTCGAGCCACTGACGCACCAGGCCGGCCGGCCATCCTCGACAGCTTGATGCCGCCGCGTCCGCGAGACCGGAGGTACGCTGCGCGCCGGTTCGCGGAGCACGGTGGACCCGCTATCACTGCACGCGGCAGTTCTGGTTGAGTATGAGCCCGGCGGATGAGGGGATACGGGCTCAATGACCGATGACCAGGAACTGGAACTGGAGCCATCTAAGGCAACCGGTGCCGCCGCGGCGGGAGCCGGCTGGTCGCACCGGCACCGTGACGTCTCCGGCGGTTCGCTGCGGCCGACCGTGTTCGGCGCGGTCGATGGCCTGGTGACCAACGCCTCGCTGATCGCGGGCGTGGGCGGCGGCGGGGTGTCCGCCCACGCGATCATCTTGACCGGGGTGGCGGCCCTGGTCGCCGGCGCGTTCTCAATGGGGACCGGCGAGTACATCTCGGTCACCAACCAGAACGAGTTGGTGAACTCCGAGGTCTCGCTGGAACGCGCCATGCTGGCCCGGTTCCCCGCCGCCGAGGAAGCCGAGCTGGCCGAGTACTTCTGCGGGTACGGCGCTGATCCCGGCACCGCCGCGCGGATGGCCTCGGCGGTCTCTAAGGACCCCGACACCGCGCTGCGCCTGCACACCCGCGAGGAACTGGGCCTCGACCCCGCCGAACTGCCCTCCCCGGTTATCGCCGGGGTGGCGTCCTTGTTCGCGTTCTCCCTCGGGGCCCTGGTGCCGCTGCTGCCCTACCTGTTCGGCTGGCCGGTGCTGGCGGCCAGCCTGGGCATCGCCGCCGTAGCCCTGATCACCGGCGGGGTGACCGTCGGGCGACTCACCGGGCGGCCGGTGCTGCGCTCAGGGGTGCGCCAGCTTCTCCTGGGCGCCGCCGCCGTCGCGATCACCTTCGGCGTCGGCACCCTCGTCGGCCATCACGCAGGCTAACCGGCCCTGCCGCAGCCCATGCCAGATACATATGAGGTCAACGGGAGGTCCACGCCAGGTCGATGCCGGTCCGCACGATCGCTTAGCTGCTCACTTCAGGGCGTTCGCAGCGAGCCGCAGATCGGTGAAGGCCCGGTCGAGGTGGGTGTGCAGGTCGTCGGTACGATCGGTCCGCCATCGGCGGATGGCGATCGAATAGGTGTCCATGCCCACCTGGGCGCACAGGGCCGCGAGCGGCTCGGCGACGCCGCGGGCCCGCAGTGCGTCGGTGAGCGCGGCGACTAGTGCCGCGCTCTTGGCCAGCGCCCGTTCCTTCAGGGCCGGTCAGCAGGTCCCGTAGTTGCGCCTCGCCTCCGAAGAAGACCTCACGCTTGTCGGCGAAGTGGCGGAAGAAGGTCCGCTCGGTGAAGCCGGCGCGGGCGGCGATGTCCCCGGCCGTGGTCTTGTCGCGGCAAGCTCCTGCTCCTGCCCGGAACCCCTGGTCCCGAATAGCCTGGGCCGGTCAGGCTACGGCTACGCTGGGCTGATGACGAGCGGGACGCAGATCGCGACGGGCACGGCCGGGCTGCCTGACGGCGAGCCTGGCGCGGTCATACACACCGAGGACCTGACCAAGGTCTACGGCGGGACCGACTTCACCGCGGTGGACAAGCTCAACCTCGACGTCGAGGCCGGGGAGATCTTCGGCCTGCTCGGTCCGAACGGCGCGGGCAAGACCACCACCGCCGGGATGCTCACCACCCGGGTGGTGCCCACCTCGGGCCGGGCCTTCATCGCCGGCGTCGACGTCGCCGCGCACCCGGCGCTGGCCAAGCAGCTCAGCGGGATCGTCTCGCAGCAGAACACCCTCGACCGCCAGCTCACCGTGTGGGAGAACCTGTACTTCCACGGCCGCCTGTTCGGCATCAAGGCCAAGGAGTCCAAAAGGATTGCCGACGAGCTGCTCGCGCAGTTCCAGCTGTCCCGGTGGGCCAAGGCCTCGGTGTACGCGCTGTCCGGCGGCATGGCCCAGCGACTCATGGTGGCCCGCGCCATCTTCCACCGCCCCTCGGTACTGTTCCTTGACGAGCCGACGGCGGGACTGGACCCGCAGAGCAGGCTCGCGCTCTGGGACGTGCTCGGCGAGCTGAACGGCGAGGGCCAGACCATCATGCTGACCACGCATTACATGGAGGAGGCCGAGCGGCTCTGCGACCGGGTCGCCATCATGGACCACGGACGGGTCCTTGCCCTGGATACCCCGGCCGCGCTCAAGCAGAGCACCGGCGCGGACACCATCGTCACCGTCAAGGCCACCGCCGACCTGAGCCGCCTGGCCGAGTTGCTGGCACGTGACGTCGAGGGCGTCACCCGGAGCCGGATCGCCGGGGATAAGCTCGAACTGCACATGCGGGCCGGGGACCGGCTGGTCCCGCGTATCGTGCTGTCGGCCGAACACGGTGGCTTCGACCTCGTCGACATCTCCGTCGCCGAGCCCAGCCTGGAGACGGTGTTTATCTCCCTGACCGGAAGGGAGCTGCGAGAGGAATGACGACGGCCCCGGTAACCAAGCCGGCCAGGGAACCGGCCCGGCGGATCGGCGGCGCTCCGCTCCGTTCGGTCGCCGCCGCCAGCTGGACCGCACTCGGCGCCCTGCTGCTGCGCGACGTGGTGGTGCTGCGTAAGCACTTCTGGGAGTTCGTGCTGCGCACGCTCATCCAGCCGTTCCTGCTCTGCTTTGTCTTCCTCTACGTCTTCCCGAAGATCGGGCAGGGCATCGGCGGCCACGGCCAGGCGCAGCAGTCCGCCTTCGCGACCATCCTGGTACCAGGCGTGGTCGGCATATCCGTCATGTTCCAGGGCGTGCAGTCGATCGCGCTGGCCATGGCCCAGGAGTTCGGCTTCACCCGGGAGATCGAGGACCGGGTACAGGCGCCCTGCCCGATCTGGCTGGTGGCCGTCGAGAAGATGCTCTCCGGCGCGGCCCAGGGCATCCTGTCCGCAGCCATCGTGCTGCCGATCGCCTCGGTTGTGCACGCGCCCGGCGTGCAGGCCCGCCTTAGCTTGCACTGGTGGCTGATCGTCACGTTCGTGCCACTGGCCTGCGTTGCCATGGCTGGCCTGGGGCTGGTGCTCGGCACCAGCTTCGAGCCGAGGAACATCGGCCTGATGTTCGGCTTCATCATCCTGCCGATCACGTTCCTCGGCGGCACCTACTACTCCTGGACGAAGCTGGCACCGGTCACCGTGGGCGGCTGGCACTGGCTCCAGACCATTGTGCTGATAAACCCGCTGATCTACGTGAACGAGGGGATGCGGGCCGCGTTCACCGGCGTGCCGCACATGCACCTATACGTCATCTACCCGGTCATGGCCGGCTTCGGCGTCGCATTCATGACCCTGGGCCTGCGTAACTTCCGCCGCCGCGTACTTTCCTGAACCACCCGTCATTTCCCGTCCGGCGTGCTGGGCGGCCGGCCACCGCGCCGTCGTCGTGTACCCAGACCGGCCCCTGGACACGCTCACCGACCGTGAGCGTGAGGCGCTACGCGAAGTCGCCAGGGGACTGTCGCACACCGAGATCGGCGAGCGGCTGCATATGAGCGGCGCCACGGCAAGACCCACGTCAGCCGGCTCCTGATGAAGCTCACCGCCCGCGACCGGCCCAGCTCGTCGTCATCGCCTACGAGACCAGGCTCGTCCGTGTCCCGGCCGACTAGAACCTGGTGCCGGCAAGGGCCTGACCGGCCTGGACTAGCTCCCGGCGTGACGCCGGAGCGTCACGCCGGGAGCTGCGGGCTACTCGGTCGCGATGGCGGCCAGCACGTCCAGCTTCGCCGCTCGGCGGGCAGGCCAGTCGGCCGCGATCAGGCCGAGCACAGCGGCCACGATCAAGAAGATCACCAGAGTGAAGTACGGGACGGACGTCTCGGTAAACCCATCCTTCCGCAGCGACGCCACCAGGGCGAGTCCCATCGGGGTGCCGATGACCAACCCGAGGACGGCGCCGAAGAGCGACAGGATCGCAGCCTCGGACCGTATCATCGAGCGGACCTGGCGCCGTCTCATGCCGACCGCGCGGAGCAGGCCGATCTCATGGGTGCGCTCGAGCACCGAGAGCATGAGCGTGTTCACGATCCCGATGAGCGCGATGATCACTGCCAGGGCCAGCAGGGCATAGACCAGCCCGAGGAGCGCGTCGACGCTGGATGCCTGCGACTGCTCGTACTGGTCCCTGGTCTGCACCTGCACGTTCGGGTACCCGGACAGCGCGTTCTGTACCGCGGTCTCGCTCCCCGTGGTCCGCAGCAGCACCACGGAGGGGGCCGGATGCTGGAAATTCGCGAGGAAGAGCTCGCTGCCGACCAGGTAGCTGCCGACCAGCGC
The DNA here is from genome assembly GCA_050011155.1 of Streptosporangiaceae bacterium. Taxonomy (GTDB): domain Bacteria; phylum Actinomycetota; class Actinomycetes; order Streptosporangiales; family Streptosporangiaceae; genus Palsa-504. The sequence continues at coordinate 29,445 of JBEKJP010000113.1, read as the reverse complement.
GTTAACCCGGTAGACGCCGCCGATCCGCAGCGTCGTGGTCCCTGTTTTCGCGAACTTCACCGGGACCGTGTTCCCGACCGACAGGTGCTTGCTGGTCGCGGTCGTGGAGTCGATGAGCAGTTCCCCGTTGTCGAGGGCGGCGGAGCTGCCGGACGTCATGTTCAAGGTCACCGTGTCGGACAGGTGCTGGGTCGCCACTCCGGTGAGCGCCTGCAATGACCCCTGCACCTGGAACTGGCCCTGGTAGACGGTTGTCTCGACGGTGACGCCCTCGGCTTTCGCGGCCACCGTGGGCACCAGTGAGCTGAACCCGCTCTGCTTGCCGGCTGAGGTCAGGATCAGGTTCGCGTTGGCCGCCTGGTCGACACTGCTCGTGATCGTTTCGGACAGCGAGGCGCCGAACACCGCCATCGCCGAGACCAGCGCGAGCCCGACCATGAGCGCCGACGCCGTCTGAGCGGTACGCCGCGGGTTGCGCATCGAGTTCTCCCGGCCCAGCTTCCCCGGCTCGCCGAGCAACCGGGCGATCGGACTGCCGATCATGACTGACAGCGGCCGCGCGGCCATGGGAGCGAGCATGGCGACGCCGATGAACAGGCAGATGGCACCGAACCCCACAAGCGGGGACGCGGACTTGTTCAGCCCCAGGGCCAGGATGGCCACGCCCGCGACGGTGAGGCCGGTGCCCCAGGCGGTCAGCCGACGAAGGCTAGCCGACCGGTCGCCGTCACCGGGGCGGTCGGTCAGAGCCGCCACCGGCGGGATCCGCACCGCGCGGCGGGCCGGGCCGATGGCCGGCACGACGGTCACACCGGTCCCGACCAGGAGACACACGATCCCCGTACGTGACTCGAACACAAGCGGTCCCGACGGCAGGGTGATGCCGAACCCGCCGATCAGCGCCTTGAGCCCAAGCGCGGCCAGCACGCCGATGCCGATGCCGATGGCAGAGGAGACGAACCCGACGATCGCCGCCTCGGCCAGCACCGAGCCGAACACCTGGCGCCGGCTGGCGCCGACCGCCCGGAGCAGGGCCAGCTCGCGGGTCCGCTGCCCGACGATAATCGAGAACGTGTTGTAGATGGTGAACGCGCCGACGAACAGCGAGATGAAGGCGAACACCAGCAGCGCGGTGTTGAAGAACGACAGCGACTGGTCGATCGCGTTCGTGTTCTCGTCCACCACCGTCTGTCCGGTCACGACCTCCACGCCAGGCGGCATGACCTTGGCGATGTCCCGCTGCACGGTGGCCTTGTCCGCACCCGGCTGGGCTATCACGTTAATGGCGTTCAACTCGCCGGTTTCGTTGAGGACGGCCTGCGCGGTCGGCAGGGTGAAACCAGCGAGGGTGGCACCCGCCAGGCTGCCGGCCGAGCCGAACTGGACTATGCCGCTAATGGTGAACGTCCGCGACGGCCCGTCGAACAGAATGCGAACCCGCTGGCCCACTCTGAAGCCGTACGTCTGCGCGGTCGCGGCGTCCACTACTACGTCAGTGGCGGTGACCGGCGGGCCGCCCTGGACAATATTCAGGACCGGGACACGCTTATCGGGGTCGTAGTTCATGCCTAGGGCGGGCGAGCCGCCGTTCTCGATCGCCTTGCCGTCGGGAGCGATGAACTGTGCGTAGCCCTGGACGCTCCCGCCGGCGAGTTCGACGCCGGGGACGCTCCTGACCGTGGCCAACAGCGACTCGGAGATCGGATCGCGGGTCGCGTTGGAGGTGTCGTTGCCGAACTGCGCGACCCCGCGGACCTGGAAGTCGATCTTGGAGTAGACGCTGGAGAACAGGCTGGTGACCGTGTTGTGCAGGGTGTCGGTGAGAATGAACGTGCCGGAGATGAACGTCACGCCGAGAATGATCGCCAGCGCGGTGAGCAGCAGGCGGAGCTTGTGAGCGAGCAGGCCCTTGAGGGTTACATTGCGCATCTCAGGCTCCGAGGTTTCGCATCCGCTCGAGCACCGAGTCCGCGGTCGGCTTCTCGAGTTCGCCCGCAACGGCACCGTCGGCCAGGAAAACCACCTGGTCGGCATACGCGGCACCCCGCGGATCGTGGGTCACCATGACGATCGACTGGCCCGTCCGCATCGTGGAGTTCTTGAGGAAGCTCAGCAGCTCGGCGGAGGCATTAGAATCCAGGTTTCCGGTGGGTTCGTCGGCGAAGATCAGCTCCGGCCGTGTGATCAGGGCCCGCGCGCAAGCGACCCGCTGCTGCTGACCGCCGGACAACTGGCTGGGCCGGTGGTCGAGCCGGTCGCCGATCCCGAGCCGCTCGACGATGTCGCCGAACCACTCCCGGTCTACCTCGGCGCCCGCCAGGTCCAGCGGGAGCGTGATGTTCTCGGCAGCGGTCAGCGTCGGCACAAGGTTGAAGGACTGGAAGATGAACCCGATACGGTCGCGGCGCAATCTGGTGACCCCGGTGTCNNTCCAGCTGGCCGATGTCCTGCTCTCCGATGAATGTCTGGCCCGAGGTCGGCCGGTCCAGGCCCGCCATGCACTGCATCAGCGTCGACTTCCCCGAGCCCGACGGGCCCATCACGGCGGTGAACCGGCCACGCTCGAAGGCGACGTTGACATTGTTGAGGGCGCGGACCGCGACCTGCCCTGACCCGTACGTCTTGGTAAGGTCGACGGAGCGCGCCGCGCTCGTTGTCTCGGATATAACCGTCATGATTACCTACCATTTATCTCGAAGCGTTATGTCGGCACGGAGGAGCGGGCTCCGATCGGTGGACGGTCAGGCGTCTCGCTTCACGAGTGACCAGGATGGGTGGAGGCAGCAGCGCCGGGCGTCGGCTTGGCGGCCCTTTCTCGGGTGCGACCGATGGTGTACGCGGACCGTCTTCGCCTAGCGCGGTGTACGCCTGGGGGGGTAGGCCCGGCGTCGCCCTGCAGGCCGATGCGGGCCCAGCCCAGGCGACATACAGTCGCGGGTGATGGACGATCCGCAGGTGCAGTTCGCCGAGCCGCTGCCAGACCCTCGGTGGGCGCTGGTCGATGTCGTCGCGGCCGTGCTGACCGGGCTGGCCTGGGCGACCCTGATCACGGCCAACGGCCGGATGGCCCCGGCGGGCCCCTGGTGGACTGCCGTCCGCTACACCGCGGCCGGGGCAGCGTGTGCGTCGCTCATATTCCGCTGGCGGTTCCCGGTCGCCATGCTCGGGGTGGCCGCCGCGTCGGCCGGGCTCTTCAGCGCGCTCGCGGGCCGTCTCGGCGGCAGCCACGGCAGCTTTCTTGGCCTTATCCCGGTTACCCTCGCGGTCTACGCGGTGGTGACGACGTCCGCCAGAAGGACGGCCCTTGCCGCCGTCGGCACCGCCGTGGCGGCGCTCGAGGTCGTGGCCGCTGGGAGTGCCGACGGAACTGTCGTGCTTTCCGCGCCGGCGCTGGCCGCCGTCGGCTGGCTGGCCGCCGAGAACGTCCGGACACGCCGTGCCTATGCGCACGGTGTGGCCGAGCGGGCGGCGGAGCACGCGCGCGAGCAGGCCAGGCGCGCCGGCGCCGAGGAACGAGTCCGGATCGCCAGGGAACTGCACGACGTCGTCGCGCACGCCATGAGCATCATCGCCGTCAGGTCGGGCGTGGCCAGGATGGCGCTGGACGTCCGGCCCGAAGAGGCACGCGAGGCGCTCGGCATCATCGAGGGCACCAGCCGGCAGGCCCTGCAGGAGATGCGGCTCCTCGTCGGCGTGCTGCGCGACGCTGACGCTGGTGACGCGCAGGCCGATCGCGGGCCGGCGCCGGGCCTGGCGAACCTGCCGGGGCTGGTCGCCCACATCACTGAGGCCGGCGTGCCGGTCGCCGTCCGCGTGGAGGGCGAACCGCGGCCCCTCTCCCCTGGCGTGGACCTCTCCGCCTACCGGATCGTCCAGGAAGCGCTCACCAACGTCGTCCGCCACGCGGTTCCGGCAACCGCCGAACTGACGCTGCGCTACCGGCCTTGCGAGGTGGTGATCGAGGTCACCGACAACGGCGGGACTCATCAGAATGCCCCCTCGCCGGCGCGCGCCGGGCACGGGCCTGGGCACGGGATAGCCGGGATGCGCGAGCGGGTAGCCGTCTACGGCGGCAAGCTGGTCGCCGAGCCGACCGGCTCCGGGTTCCATGTGCTCGCCCGCATCCCCACCGAGGAGGCCGCGGCGTGACGATCGGCGTCGTCGTCGCCGACGACCAGGCTCTCGTGCGGGGCGGATTCCGGGTTCTTGTCGACATCGCTGCCGACATGGAGGTTCTCGGCGAGGCCAGCGACGGGACCGAGGCGGTCGCCCTGGCCCGCCAGCACCACCCCGACGTCGTGCTCATGGATGTCCGCATGCCCGTCCAGGACGGGATCGAAGCGACCAGGCTGATCAAGGCAGACAACGACACCGCCGGGGTCAAGGTCCTCGTGCTCACCACCTTCGACCTCGACGAGTACGTGTACGCCGCCCTGCTGGCAGGCGCCAGCGGCTTCTTGCTGAAAGACACCTCACCAGAGAAGCTCCTTGAGGGGATCCGGGTCGTGGCGTCGGGCGAGTCGCTGCTGGCCCCGACCGTCACCAGGCGCCTGATCGAAGCCTTCACCGCCCGCGTCGGGCCCGCATTCGTCGCGCCCGCTGTCCTGGAAACGCTCACGGACCGCGAACTCGAGGTGCTGCGCGAAGTTGCCAGAGGGCTGTCGAACGCCGAGATCGCCGAGCGGCTGCGCATGAGCGGCGCCACGGCAAAGACCCACGTCAGCAGGCTCCTGGCCAAGCTCGACGCGCGCGACCGGGCACAGCTCGTCGTCATCGCCTACGAAAGCGGGCTCACCCGCGCGCCCGCCGCAGCCGAGGAGAACGCGGCGCGGCGCAGAGAAGAAACGACCCGTCCAGCCGTCAATCCTCAACCCGGACCACGCCGTCTCCGGCCCTGATCGCGACGGTGACCGTCTCCCTGGAGCGCCCGAGCCGCTGTACCGGACACTTTTGCCAAACAGCTGCCAGCAAGACGGCACTATCCCCGCACGGATGACCGGTACCGAGCAACCCGCCCACGAACGCACAGGCGGCCCGCGCCCGCTCCGCCCGCCCGGCCAGCGTCACGCTCTCCCGGACCGCCACCCTGGCCATCACCGCCCCCTCCCTTCCCCGGCCGACCCGCCCAGGGAAACCAGCCAGGCAGCGGGCGGACGCAGGGAAATGCACGCTCAGCCGGGCCGGGGAACGCCACGACGGACACGGGGATCGCCCTCCCGGGCGATGGACGCATAACGTTGCCGGTTCGGGGCCGGGTGCCTCAGCGGCACAAGCTGCGATCGGCGGTGGTGATCAGTGTTGTCGCGGTCTTCTCGATGGACAGCTCCCGGCCGGTGTACAGCAGGTCGAAGCTATCGAAGCTCGTCAGCAGCCACAGCAGGTCGGCGGCCTGGCCGGGGGTGACATCGGCGCGCAGCGCCTCCTGGTCCGCCAGGCGCTGAGCCAGGCGGGCCATTCCGCCCGCCCGGCCTTGTTCCATCCGCTGGATCGCGCCGCCGGCCGCGGCGGCGTCAAGCAGGGCCATCGAGGACAGCGCCCGCAGCACGTCCCGATGAGCCGCGTACATCTCCACGACCCCGCGGATCGCCCCGCGCAGGGCTTCGCGTGCGTCGGGGTGAGCCGCGGCCTGCAGCATGCGGCCGAACCCGCCGCGCTCCAGCAGATCCGCCCCGACCGCCTCGAACAACCCGGCGCGTGAGCCGAAGACCAGGTAGACGGTGGGCCGCGCGACGCCGGCCATGCGGGCGATGCGGTCGATGCTGACCGGCTCCGAAGGCGCCTCACGCAGCCGCTGGCAGACCGCGTCGAGGATGCGGCGCCGTGTTTCCGCCGCCGCATCAGCTCGCAGGCGCTGCTCGTACTTCCGGGTGGCCATGACCGTCATCCTAACATTGGCTTGACATAGTGTATTCCAGAATACATACTGTCAGTGAAAGATCGAGGGCGTCAGGCCGCCGGCGGCCGGGACAAGGACGCCACCTACGAGGTGGTGGACCTCCGCGACTACACCCTCCCGACTGCCGCGGGTGCGATTCTTGGCGCCATGGAGGAGGGGCGGCTTCTCGCCGAGGGGCCGAGTGACCTGACATCGAATCCAACCAGTCGGATGACCGGTATCGGTCGGCGAAACAAATAGGTCGAGAAAGTGAAGGTCGAGGAAGTGAAGGTCGAGGTATTTCGGGATTTCGCGTGTGCGTGGAGCCGACTCGGCACGCGCAGGTTCGAGCTGGCGACTGCCGAGGCCGGGCTGTCCGGCTCGGTCGAGTTGGTCCACCGCCCGTTCCTGCTCAACCCGGACATCCCTGCCGACGTCGAGCCGCGCCCGCTGCTCGACGTGATGGGTGCGAGGTTCGGCGGCCGTGAACGAGCCGAGTCAATGCTGTCAAGCATAGTACCGTTTGGCTTGCGCGACGGAGTTGAATACAATTTCGACAAGACTCTCGCGGTCAGCAGCGTGCACTCGCACCGGCTGATGTGGTTGGCCGCGCGGGATCACGACAACGCCACGCAGAACGCGCTTGCGGTGGCGATATACGACGCCTATTTTCGTGACGGGCGCAATATCGCGGACCGGGCGGAACTGGCTTCGCTCGCGGCGGGCGTCGGAATTGACCGGGCGAAGGCAGCAACATTCCTGGACAGCGACGAAGCGATTGCCGAGATTCGTGAGCAGGCCGCCGCTGCGCGAGCGAACGGCGTGACTACGGTGCCGACGTTTGTGTTTCCCGGCGGGGAGACGTTGCCGGGCGCGAGCGAGACCGACGCGCTCACCCAAGCGTTGCGGAACGTCGAGAACTAGTCGTTGACGGCCGACGGAAAGAGTGGTGGGAGCCCAGAACTGGTCGAGTGGTAACCAACACAGAAGGCGAACATGCTGACGACGAGTAACGATCTGGCGGCCATCGACGCTAAACTGCGGACGCTCACCGATCGGGCCGCCGCCACGCCGAGAGCGGTCGTGGCGAGAGCGGTCATGGCGAGAGCGGTCACGGCGAGCAGCAAGACGACGCCGGGGCCATTAGGCAGCGCCAGGGCAACCCGGTCTCCGCGGCGCACGCCCAGCCCGGCGAGCCGCTGTGTGAGCGCCTCGACCCGCGCAGCAACCTGGCGAGTAGGTGAGGACCTCGCTATTGTCCGGCACGATCAGCGCCGACCGCCCGCCCTCACCACCCGCCAGCAGCGCGGCCGGCGACTCGCCCGCCACCCGGCCGTGAGAGACCGCGACTACGAGCCAGCGGTCCCGCAGCATGCTGCGGGACGACGCGGCTCCGGCTCCGGCTGCCGGGCACATTAGCGACGTGACTTCCCGTCACATGCTGGCGCGCCTCACTGTGACAGCGCGCGGTCTGCGGCGGTTCTGGTGGTCGCCTGCCACGCGAAGCCGTCCGGATCGGTGAAGGGCTCACTGCCGCCGGCGATAACGATCCGGTGCGAGCCGGTGCCGTCCGCGGAGACACCGGCATCCTTCGCCGCGGCCCGGCGGCTGTACAGCGCCAGCTTCACCGGCGATCCGGCCGCGCCGAACTCGACGTACTTGCTGCCGAAGCTTTTGGCGACGGACAGGCCGTGGGCGACGTAGAACTGCTTGGTTGCCTTGACATCGGCGACCCCGAGCAGCAGCACGAAGTCATCGATGTCGCGGGTCGCGGGGCCGGAGTTCTTCTTCGCAGACGACGCGATCTTCCAGATTGCGCCGTCCGGTGCCCGCATGACGCCGCCGTACCCCCAGAAGCTCTTCTCGGCGGCCTTGAGTGTCGTTGCGCCGCCATGAGCAGCCGCATCGATCAGGGTGTCGACGATGTTCGGCTGGGCGACGACGAGCGACAACATGAAGCCGCGGAAGCCGCTGGTAGGTGCATCGGACGCCTGCACCAGCAGCCGGTCGCCAAGGCCGAATGCGCTGGTGTAGAACTCCTCGGCGGCAGCCGGGTCGGAAGCTTGCAGGATGACGGATTGGATGCCGGTCATGACTCGTCCTTTCTGAGCTCGCCGGTCGTGGTCACCGGCCGCGATCTATGTTCTTGAATCGAGAGTAGCACTCTCAATTTGATAGTGCTACTCTTATTTTTATGGACGGAGATGTCAAGGGCAGCCGGACTGCCGCCACAGTCGCCCCTCAAGCACGCACCCGGCGAACCCAGGCTGCGGTGGTCGCGGCGGCTCGCCGGCTGTTTCTCGAACGCGGGTACGCGGCCACCACGATCGAGGCGATCAGCGAGCTTTCCGACACTCCCCAGCCGACGGTGTACCGGCTGTTCTCCTCCAAGCTCGGGATCCTCAAGGCCGTGCTCGACGTCTCGATCGCCGGCGACGACGAGGCGGTCGCGATGGCAGACCGGCCGCAGGTCCGCTCCCTCGTCGCGAACCCGGACCCACGCGATACGCTGACCGACTTCGCAGCGCTGGTCGGCGGGCTGATGGCGCGCACCGCGCCGGTGCACCGCGTCCTCGAAGAGGCGGCACGATCCGACCAGGGCGCCGCGGCAGCACTCGCCGAGATCGCGCGACAGCGCCACGACGGCCAGCGCCGCATCACGCGCTCGCTGATCCGGGCAGGCGCACTGCGTCCGGGGCTCAAAGAGCGCGAAGCGGCCGACATCGTCCACGCCCTCGCCTCTCCCGAGGTCTATCGCCTGCTCGTCACCGACCGCGGCTGGAGCGGCGAACGGTACAAGCAATGGCTTTCGTCGATCCTCATCGACCAGCTCCTTCCGGCAACGACAAGGCGGTAAAGGGTCGAGTAGCCGGGGGGAGTTTCACCCCCCGGCTCTCACGGAACCGTGCTTAACAGTCTCCCGTTACACGGCTCTTCTCATTTGATCTTTCAGAACGCGGATATCCAGGCCCAGTGAGCAAACAGGCCGGGCTCTCGATCGACGAGTCCGGTCCACCACCGTTTGGCCTTCTTGAAACTACCCAGCCGCCGGTACTTGTTGCGCGCCCACCGCACTATGTAGGTGTTAATGCGCTGTAGGAGGCGATACAATCGTGACCTGTTGAACCGGCCATAGTAGTTCATCCAACCGTGCACGATCGGATTGATCCACTCAGCGAGCTCTGCGAGGTCAGACCCGATGCGCTTGTGGATCCGCCAGCCTTGACCCTCATGTACGCTTCCCACACCAGCTGCTTCGGTATCGTAAACGGCTTGTCCTGCTGACCTGACCTGCCCACTCGTCTCCTCCCAGAACATTGCCTGGCTGCTCGCGCGAACAAACCTTAAATGAGCCGGCCCCTTCGCTCCTCTCCCATTACAGGAGGCTCCGCACTACTACGAGCCGGTCCGCCAGCGGGCTCCGCATCGGTACTCTGCACCTCACGATTTCTGTCGCCAAGCGCTCTCCCTCTCACCGCCGCAAACCGCCGCTCCTGAGCGGCAGCCAGCAGGCGCCGGTATCGGAACCCGCCTTCCCACGTTCCATGCAGAAGCCGCAGAACAGGCTCGCGCCGCCTCTATGCCGGACACCGCCTGGCCAGTAAACGGGACGCCTGCCAGGCTTATCCCGGGATCGCATTGGTCACCCCGGTTCTGATGCCAGTTTCTAAATAACGACACATCTTCAGCGGTTCACTTGCATTCGCCTTCCTGTCCCCCACCTGACGCCTCTTACGACGCCTTTTCCTCATCGCTCAGCACACCAGTCTTCAGCTAATGCACCATGAGGCGGTTTGACGCCGCTCCCCGCAGAACGACGCCGAAGGGCCACAAATCCTTCATCTCCTGCACAGCAACACATAAAGCGAGTCGCTACCTACATACGACTCCTTTCTGCGCGCGTGGCGCACCAATGCAACGAAGTTACGATGATCCCGTGATCAGCCAGCGCGTGCCTGGCGGGGTCGCGCACAAGATGCCAGCCGACCTGCGCACGGCGCTGATCGCCAACGCCGCTGCGCTCGCAGCGTGGAAAACCCTCACCCCGCTGGCCCGCAACGAGTTCATCTGCTGGGTCCTCGACGCCAAACAGCACCCGACCAGGGAACGCCGCATCCGCCGGACCCAAGAGGAACTCCAAGAAGGACAGCGCCGGCCTTGCTGCTGGCCGGGATGCAAGCACCGCGAGCGCAACGGCAAGTAGCGCGACTGGCCCGCGTGCAGCTCCCTTACCTCATCGACGCCGAGCGGCTCGTCGTCGGCATCGCGATGGCGATCCTCAGCCTGTGCACCGAGGTCATTGCGGCACTCAGGGCCACACCGCCCCTTTGCCGGTCCACGTGACTCCTTCGTGGCGGCACAGGCAGAAGGGATGCCCGGCCGGGTCGGTGTAGACCTGCCAGCCGTAGCCCTCGGGTCCGGTGAAGTCCTTCTGCAGTGTCGCGCCGAGCTCGACGACGCGGCGCTGTTCAGGCTCGATTTCGTCCACTTCGAAGTCGAGGTGGTACTGCTTGGGGTGTTCGTCGTCCGGCCAGCGCGGAGGGCGGTAGTCCGCCACCCGCTGGAAGGCCAGATCGACCTCGCCGAAGGTGATGCCGGCAAAGTCGTCGGAACTGCCCTCCATGATGGCGCGACCTGTCACCTGGGAGTAGAAGGCCGCCAGCTTCATCGGGTCCGGGCAGTCGATGATGAAACCCAAGAGTTGCAGCATCAGGCGATCGTGCCACAGAGCAGGGCGTAGCCGACTCGAGCCGCAGCGCGTCAGGACATTTTCGTCAAGCACAGTCATAGGCGATCCTCCGCCGCACGCCCTCGCCTTGGCAGCCCGGCAAGGCCGCTGACCAGCTCGTCATCTTTGAGATGCACGCGGATTAGCCATCTCTCCCCGGCACCATCAAACCAAGCGGCTCGGCCTGTCCGGGCCTAACTCCGGTCGCCGGCCGAGTGCGGTCGCCGCGGTGGACCTGGGGAGTCTGCCGCGCCGCCGCCGACGGCGACCACCGCAGCGGCTAGGCCGGCCACCGTAGGATCGGAGAACAACGTGTAGATGGGCAGGTCGACGCCGTAAACGGCCCGGATGCGGGCCATCAGCCGGGTCACGGTCAGCGATTGGCCGCCGAGTGCGAAGAAGTTGTCGTACACGCTGACCGGCGTCGACAGCGCGAGCAGTTCGGTCATGATCGCCGCCAGCCGAGACTCGGTCGGCGTCCGCGGCGCGACCGGGACCTGACCGGAAGGAGCGCCCCAGTCCGGCTCGGGCAGGGCCCGGTAGTCGATCTTCCCGTTGGCGGTAAGAGGCAGTGCGGGCAACACCACGAAAGCGGCCGGCACCATGTAGTCCGGCAGTACCTCCCGGAGATGTTCGCGCAGTCCGGACGGCGGGGTCCCGGCGCCGGAGGAGGTGACCAGGTAGCCGACGAGCCGGACGTCGTGGCCCTCACCGCGGACCGCCACCACGGCCTGTGCGATGTCGTCATGGTCCCGCAGCACCGCCTCGACCTCGCCGCTCTCGATCCGGTAGCCGCGGATCTTGATCTGCCGGTCCGCCCGGCCGGCCAGCTCGATCCGCCCGGTCCTGCGCCACCGGCCGATGTCGCCGGTCCGGTACAGGCGTGCACCGGGCCGTCCGCCGAATGGATCCGGGACGAACCGGGCCGCGGTCAGACCGGGCGCGCCGTGGTAGCCGTGGGTCACCCCGGCGCCGCCGATGTACACCTCGCCGAAGACGCCGGGCGGGACCGGCCGCAGGCCGGCATCGAGCACGTACAGCTGGGTTCCGGCGATGACCGATCCGATCTCGATCGGGGCCGGCGCGGGGTGCACGGCGTCGCCACCCGACCAGATCGTGGTCTCGGTCGGCCCGTACAGGTTCCACAGGCGCACGCCGGTCCCGGAGCCGATCCTGTCGGCGAGGTCCCTGGGCAGCGCCTCGCCGCCGGATATTCGCAGCTTCACCCCGGCTGGGATGCCACCGGCGTCGATGAGCATCCGCCAGCCCACCGGCGTCATCTGCAGCGCTGTCGCGCCGCTGTCGGTCAGCAACTCCCGCAGCCGGGCCGTGTCGCGCACCTGTTCCGCGTCGGCGATCACCACGCACCCGCCGGCCAGCACTGGTGCCAGCAACTCGAGCAGGGCGATGTCGAAGGCGAAGGTCGTCACGGCGACGAGGCGGTCGTCTGGGCCGAGCCCCAGTATCGGCGTCAGAGCCGCCAGAAAGGCGCCGATCGCATCCTGGGGAACGTTGACCGCCTTCGGCCGGCCGGTCGATCCCGAGGTGAAGATCGTCACGGCGGTGGCCGACGGCGGCACGTCCACCGGCTCGGCGCTCGCGGCGGGCAGTGCCGCCAGGTCGATGACTGGTATGGGTGCTGCGGCGGACGGCAGCCCGGGCGCGTCGGTGACGCTGCTATCGACCACGATCGCGGCGGCGCCTGAGTCACCGAGCATGGTAACCAGCCGCTGGGCCGGATAGATCGGGTCCAGCGGCACGTAGGAAGCGCCAGCCGACCAGACGCCGAGGATGGCTGGCAGCAGCCGGGCGCCGCGCGGCAGCAGGATCGCGACCCGGTCGGATACGCCCACGCCGTGCCCCTGCAAGGCGGCGGTGATCCGCTGGGCCAGGGCGCGCACGTCGGTGCCGGTCAGCGCGCCGTCTGCCCCGGCGGCGACGACGGTGTCACCGGCACATGCCTCCCGCAGCATGGCCACGGCGGTTGCCGCCGAGGCGGCGACCGGGCCGGCGTCGGGCCACACGCTGGTGACGAGGGTCCGCGTGCCGGGTGACATGATGTCCGCATCGGCGACGGCCGAGCCGGGATCGTCGCGCAGGCGCCGCAGGATCGCCAGGTAACCGTCGGTGGCAAGCTGGCCGGTGGCCGGGTGAAACAGGTCGCTGTTGTAGTTGACCCGCACCCGCTGCCTGTCCGGCGCGTCGGTAACGGTCAGCTCGATCTCGAACCTGGCCGTGCCGTTCTCCATCAGCTGCGGGCGCCAGCGCAACCCGCCACGGTCCGGGACACCCCACGTCTCCTGCAAAGCGAACATCACCTGGACCAGCGGCAGCCGCGCCGGGTCGCGGTCGGGCCGGGCCGTCTCCACGATCTGGGCGGACGGCAGTTCCTGGTGCGCCAGCGCCCGCGTGGCCGCATCGTGCACCGAGCGCACCAGGTCACCGAGCGTCTCGTCACCCTCGATCCGGACCCGGACCGGGACGGTATCGGAGAACAGGCCAACGACCGACTCGGTCTCCGGCCGGGTGCGGGCCGCCGTCGGCACCGCGATCAGCAAGTCGTCGCGCCCAGTCATCCGGGCGAGCACGACCGCGTACGCGGTCAGCAGGACGGCCAACAGCGTGGTCCCGTGCTGGGCTGCGACACCCCTGAGCCCCTCGGCCAGGTCGGCGTCGAATTCGGTGTCGATGCACCTGGCGGTGAACGTCGGGCGCGCGGGGTACGGCTCATCCGACGGCAGGGGCAGCGTCGACGGGGCACCGGCCAGCTCGGCCCGCCAGAACCGGCCGGCGGGCGCGTACCCGCCGCTCTCGGCGTGCTCGACCTGCCAGACCGCGAAGTCGGCGTACTGGATCGGCGGTTCGGCGGCAACCGGGCCGCCGCCGCTGATGGCCTCGTAGTCCCTCGACAGCTCGTCGAACAAGACCTGGAAGGACCGGCTATCGGCGACGATGTTGTGCGTCACTACCGCGAGCACGTGAGATTCCGGTGACAGCCGCACCAGGGCGGCGCGGGTGAGCGGCCCGACGGCGAGGTCGAAGGGGATCTGGGCGAGCCTGCGGATGTAGTCCGCGGCGGCCTGCTCCCGCTCACCCGCGGGCAGCTGCTCGACGGAGGTGACGAGCAGCGGCTGCGGGGCCGGCTCGTCCTCGATCACCTGGACCGGAACGCCGGAGGAGTTGCGGAAGGTGGTGCGGAGCGCCTCGTGCCGGACCAGCGCGGCGTCCCAGGCCCGCTGCAGGACGCTGACATCGAGCGCGCCATCCAGCCACAGCGCCCAGGCCATGTTGTAGGTGGGCTCACCGGGATCCATCTCGGTCAGCAGCCACATCCGCCGCTGGCCGAACGAGGTCGGGAACTCGTATACCGCCACGATCAGCCTTCCTGTTTCCGGGCCGCCGCTACCTGGTCCACCGCCACCATGCGCACTTCCGCGGTGTAGTGCTGGCCCTGGGCGTCAGTCAGCCAGGTCTGGTCCGGGGTGGGCATCATCTCGACGACGTTCACCGTCGCGTCAGGGCCGAGGTTGCGGCGAGCGCGACGTAGCGACCGGGAGAGCAGGTCGATGGAGGCGAGGCTGGTCAGGTCCACGTAGATCGGCTTGCGCTCGCCGGCGCATCTGAGGAACACGTGCCGTGGCATTCCGTGCCGCGCCGCCCACGCCCTGGCCTGCAGGTAGCGAGCGCTCTCGTCGGTGGTACCGGCGAAGTCGGGCTCGGCGGCGGACAGCCGCCAGGTCTCGCGGCTCACCACGAGATCGTCGATCGTGACGCGCGGCACATGCGCGCCCGTCGGTGCCACGTCGAAATGGTGCGTGCACGAGGAGCCGATCAGGTCACCGACGACCTCGAGCAGGTCACGCTCGAATGTCCCGTCGCGCCGTCGCACCCGCAGCCCGGTGGCGGAACGGATCAGGTCGCAGTCGCCGATCGGTATGGTCACCGCGGGGTCATAGCCGAAGGAATCGCCCGCGAATGCGAACCGGAGATCACCGGGCGACGGCAGCACGTTGCACAGCCGGGTGGAGGTCCCGCCTATCGCGCCGGACTCGGCGAACCAGACGGCCGGGCCGCGCAGGTCGTGCCGCAAGCCGACATGCAGGGCGTCCGGGTCGGGGTGGAAGGCCAGCCAGGTGGCGTAGCGGATGGTGACGCAGCTGGGGTGGACCTCGCCGAGCACCCAGGTAAGCCGGCTGCCGCTGGCGGCGTCGGCCGCGATCATCAGGTCAGGGCTGTGGTGCACCGCCATCGGCCAGGGCAGTGGCCGGACGGGGAACTCGGCCGTCACCCGGTCCCGGAGGTCGGCGGCCCGGAACTGGGCGCGCCTGCTGCCCGCGGGTAGGTCCAGGGCGGCCGACCAGCGCTGCCGGACCGCCTGCATGACCGGCTCGATGAGCCTCGGCGGATCGGCCAGTACCTCGGCGACGAGCATCCAGACATCGGCGAACGGTACGACGTCGGTGCCGAGCGCGGCCGCCCGCTCCTGGTAGGCCTCCTCGAAACGCCGCGCGTACAGCGCGCCGCTGGCCGCCGTGAACCACCGTGCGGCGTCGAGCACCAGCGCCAGCGGCGCGCGCACGCTATCCAGGACGTCGGCGCCCAGCCGCACCGTGTCGCCGCGCAGGCACTCTTCATACGCGATCGTCCGGCCGGCGTAGAGTTCTCCCGCCCGGCGCGTGGGCGGGAGGCCGGCCAGCCGGGTGAACGTCACCTCCAGGTCGTTCATGGCCGTGGCGACCCGCTCCGCGTCCCCGCCGGCCCCGGCCAGCACGTCCCTGGCCGCGGTGAGCTCGGCCAGCGCCTGTTCGGCCGGCTCGCGGATGTCATCGTCGGTGACCCGCGACAGCAGCGCTCGCATGGTCTGCTCGGGCCGCATGTCCTGCGGCGCCAGGTCGGCCTGCCAGGCCAGCCGGTGGCTGTCGGCCAGCCGGGCCAGCACGGCGAGCACCGCTTCGCGGTCACTGAGCCCGCTATACGGATCGGCAAGCACCTCGGCCACCACATCGCGAGCGTCACGGATGCCGTCGCACGCCCGCATGACCGCTGCCTCGGACGGCGTCAGGAAAATCGGGGGTATCAGCGGGAGGCGCAGCAGCGTACCTTCGACGCGCGCGTTCGGCATCCGCCGCGGCACGAGCCAGGGGCGCAGCGCCTGACTATGGCGGGCCATGATCGCCTGCACCGCCCAGCCTTCCAGATAGGTAACGCGGGCGGCCAGCGAAAACTCCGGTGCGGCGTGCGCGATGCGGATGCCGGGGTCGTCGTCGATCTGCGCCCAGCCCACCGGCCCGAAGAAACCGATGGTGTCGTTCTTCGCGCAGTAACGCTGCACATAGCTCGCGACGAGCGCTTGATGCTGTCTGGACTGCGCGTTGCGCTTAGCCGGTTTCGGCCCCCGGCGGACCACCATGTCGATGCCCGTCGTCAGGGCGTGCCGGTTCTGCCAGCTGACCGCTTCCCGCAGCGCCAGCCCGCACGCCGCCTGGTGGAGTGCTGCGGACAGCCGCTGGACCCCGGCGGTGAACTCAGCGGCGTAGACGGCGGCAGCTAGGTCCCGCACAGCCGGATCCGAGGCGGCGATGACTGCGTCCGCGGCGCGTGCGAGGTCGGTATCCCCCAGCGTGGCGAGCAGGCGAACCGGGAACCCCGCCCCACGCAGGCACACCGTCCGCCACAACGCCCAGTTGTCGGTAAGCCGCACGAGATGCGGCGCGAGGACGGATCCGCGGTCCGGCGCCACGGCCGGCTGCGGGGCGGTCACCCGGTAGGCACTGCGGTCTCTACGGCTGATGCTGGCCGGCGGGGCGGCCGATCGCGGGGCCGGGACCGCGGCCCGGCCGGCGGACTGGGCCGCGTCAATGGCGGCGGCACCGGCGGCGAGGGTGGGTGCCTCGTAGAAGGCGGCGATCCGCGGCTCGACGCCGAACACCTCGCGGATCCGGAATATCAGCCGCGCCCCCGACTGCGAGTTGCCGCCGAGAGCAAAGAAACTGTCCTCGCGGCCGATCTCGCCGCCGCGGGGCCTGTCCGCGGGCAGCAGCGACCGCCAGATGTCGGCGAGCCGTTCCTCGGTGGCGCTTTGCAGGGGGGAAGCCGGCCCGAGAGTCTCCCGCTCGGGCGCGGGCAGCGCGGTCCGGTCGACCTTGCCGTTGGTGGTGAGCGGAAGCCGGCTGACCGTCTTGAACCCGGCCGGTATCAGGTAATCCGGCAGCCGGGCGGCGAGGAAGTCACGCAGCGGTGACGGTCGCAGCAAATCGGGGTCTGCGCCGTCGGCCGGGACCACGTAGCCGATCAGATACCGCTGTTCGCCCTCGCCCGCCACCAGGACCACAGCTTCCCGCACTCCCGGATGCGAGCGGAGAACCGCGGCGACCTCGGCGGGCTCGACCCGGAACCCGCCGATCTTGGTCTGGTCGTCGGCGCGGCCGACGAATTCCAGGATTCCATCCGCGCGCCACCGGGCCAGGTCGCCCGTCCGGTACAGACGAGTGCCCGGCCCGGTCGGGTCGGGCACGAACGCTCGCGCCGTCGCCGCCGCGCACCCGGTATAGCCGCGGGCCAGCCCGTCCCCGCCGGTATACAGCTCTCCGATCACGCCGATCGGTGCCGGCCGCCCGTTCTGGTCGAGGATGTGCACGGTGGTGTGCTGGATCGGGCGGCCGATCGGCACCGTCTCCCCAGCCTGGCCCGGGTCGATCATGACATGGCAGGTGGTGAAGGTCGTGTTCTCGGTCGGGCCGTACCCGTTGACCAGCGGCCGCCCGTTACGCACCGTGAGTACCGTGCGAACCGTGTCCGGATTGAGCACGTCCCCGCCCGCCAGCACCAGGGGGACGTCGGCGATCGCGGACAGGTCCGTCTCGGCCAGCTGATGGAACAGCCCAGCGGTGAGCCAGGCGACCGTCACCCCGGAGCGCAGTTGCGCGGCGACATCGGTCAGCCCGAGCGGGCCGGGCGGCGCGATCACCATGGTGGCGCCGGTCAGCAGCGCGCCCCAGATTTCCAGCGTGGCGGCGTCGAAGGCGACCGGGGCCAGCTGCAGCAGCCGGTCGCCGGGACCGAACGAGGCGAACGACGGATTGCTGATCAGCCGGACGACCGCGCGGTGCGGTATGGCAACGCCCTTCGGTACCCCGGTCGAGCCCGAGGTGAAGCTGATGTAGGCCAGGCTGAGCGGATGTGAGACATCCGGCGGCGGCGCGCACTCGTCGCCGCCCGCCGTGGCTTCGATGTCCACGTGGACCAGGTCCACGCCCGTGAGCTCGGGCATCACGGCGGCGGTCTTGCTCGTGACCAGCACCATCGGGGCACGCGCGGCGGCGATCATGGCGGCGAGGCGCGGCGGCGGGGTGCCGATGTCAAGCGGCACGTAGGCACCGCCGGCCTTCAGCACGCCCAGCAGCGCGGTGATGAGGTCGGGGCCGCGCTCCAGCGCCACCCCGACCGGGGTATCGGTGCTCACGCCGCGGCGGTGCAGCAGCCAGGCCAGTGCGTTACTGCGCCGGTCAAGCTCGGCGTAGGTCACCGAGTCAGCGCCGAAGATCAGCGCCGTCGCGTCCGGATTCCCGGCCACCTGGGCCGCGAACAGCGCGGGGATAGCCGAGATCGCGGGTTCCACCGCCCCGGCCCGGTTCCATCCGGCCACGATGTCGCGCTCGGCCGAACTGCCGAGGTCCAGGTCGGCCAGTGGCTTGGACAGGTTCCCCGAGAGCTCGATCAGCGTCTCGCGTAGCTGGTCGAGCATCCGCTCGGCGGACCCGTCGGCGAAACGGCCGCGGTCCCAGTGGACAGAAAGGTGAAGTTGCGCCTCGTCAAACGCGCACAGCATCAGCGGATAGGACGACAGCCGGTCCATCCGGGCCGAGCTGGGAGCCCCGTCCCGGCCGGCCAGGCCCGTCTGCAGCCGGCGACGGTCGAACACGAGCAGGCAGTCGATTGCCGTGGTGTCTGCCGGAAACCCGGCCCAGACCAAGGCCGACCCGATCGGCGTGCGCTGGTGCGCTCTGATCCGGCGGATCCCGTCGTTTACCGCCGTCAGCAACTCGCGCACGGACCAGCCCTCGCCGATGCGGACGCGCAGCGGCACCGTGTTGATCAGCGGTCCGATGATGGCATCGGCGCCGGGAACGCTGTCGCGCAGGCACGACCGCGTGACCGCGATGAGCACGTCGGTGACGCCACCGTAGCGCGCTCGCAGCAGTGCCCATGCGGCGCTGACCATGGTGCTGGAGCTCAGCCCGGCGGCGCCGGCCACCGCGCGGATCAGCTCGGAGTCGGCCCGGGAGAGCACCGTCTCGGCCTTCATCGGCTCGGCGGTCCCGGCCACCTGCTCGCGGACATAACCGGGCAGCGGCCGCGGCAGCACGGTGCCAGCCAGGTATTCGGTCCAGAACTGCTCGGAGGCGGCTGGGTCGGTCGTCTGCCACCACCGGAGGAACTCACCGAACGGAGGGCTCGGCGGCTCCGGCGCGGCGCGGCCTGCGCGGAGCGCCGCGTACGCCGCGCACGCCTCCTCGATCACCAGTCGCATGGAGCGCCCGTCCAGCAGCGCATGGTGGAAGGTCAGCACGGCGCGGTAGACCGAGGAGGCGGCCGCCCTGCCGTCGGACGGCCCGTCGGCTGGCGCCACCCAGCGCACGATCGTGAGGCGTACCGGCGGCCGCTGGGTCGGCTCGAATCGCTCGCGTCGGTCTGCTCGCAGGAACGACTCGAACGCGTGGTCCGGCCCGCTGGCCGGCGGCTGCGGCAGGTCACACCTGCGGACGTCGAAGGACGCGTCCGAGTCGGCCACTTGGACCAGGCCGTCGCCGTCGTCCAGGCGGAACGTCGTGCGCAGGACCTCGTGCCGCCGCGCGACGAACTGCCAGGCCGCCTCGAACGCCTCAGGCTCCAGCGGGCTTTCCCAGTCCAAGGTGGCCTGGATGACGTCGATACCGTCGCCGGGGAACCGCAGGTAGTTGAGGATCATGCCGCGCTGGGCCGGCAACGCGGGATACCACCTCGGTGAACCTGTCTGTGCCGCTGTTCCCATCGGCAGCTGGGTCAACTGCTGCCACCCTGCCCGTGCTCGGCCATCCAGCGGCGCAGTGACGCCGGGCGCATGTCGGTCCAGGTTTCCTCGATGTAGGCCAGGCACTCCTCTTCCGAACCGGTGAAGCCGTCTCGCCGCCAGCCGGCCGGCAAGTCTCGCGCCACTGGCCAGATCGAGTACTGCTCCTCGTCGTTGACCACGACCGCATGCGGGCGCGCGTCGGTGGCGTCAGGCATTAATAATTACTCCATTTCGGCTTCAGGATGTGCCCGTGCTGGCCGCCAGCAGCCGCTGGCGCATGAGGAACTTGCGGACCTTGCCGGTTGGCCCCACCACGATCTCGTCGTCGGGAATGGTCACGATCCTGCGCGGCAGCGCCCCCGCGGCCGCGCCGAGCGCCGCGCCGACCTCGCCGTCGCGGTCCCGGGCCACGTCGGCGTCCGCCGTGAGCAGCAGCAGCACCTCGATGACGAGCTTGCCGTCGTCACCGCGGGCCGCCAGCACCGTGCAGTCGCGGACATCCGCGCAATGCTTGAGTATCCGCTCCTCGGACAGCGCGGTATAGAGCCAGTTGCCGCCGCCGAGGTCGACCGCGTCACTGACCCGGTCCATGTGGTAGAAGTAGCCGTCCTCGTCCCGGTACATCAGGTCGCCGGTCAGGTAGTAGCCGTTCAGCCGGGTGCGGAAGGTATTGGCCGAGTCGTTCCAGTAGCCGAGCGCCAGCGTCGGCGACTTCATCGCGACCATCCCCACCTCGCCGGCCGGGACCTCCCGGCCGGTCTGCGTGTCGACCAGGATGATCTCGGCGAACGGCTGCGCCTTGCCCACGCAGCGCCCGTAGCGATCGCTGTCGAAGCGGTGGCTGATCCCGAATCCGCCGTATCCCATCTCGGTCGAGCCGAGCGTGTCGTTGAACCGGGAGCCGGGCAGGCTGACGACCTGGCCGTCCTGGTAGGCGTGGTGACTGCCGACGGCGACCAGCCGGCGGATGTGCGCCTCGTGCGCACAGTCGCCGCTGTTCGACCAGAACCGGACCGAGCTGACATCGCGCTGGGTCAGGTCATAACGAGCCAACTCGGCCCAGGTGATAGCGAAGCCGTAGACCGCGGTCGGGTGCCAGCGCTCGATGGCGTCGATGATGACATCGCCGCTGCGCGCGAACGGGCCGCCCTGTCCCGACAGGCATAGCAGTTCGTACCCGTTGCAGAGCGCCTCGTTCAGGATGATGACGCCGGCCGTGTGCGCCTGCGGGAAGGCGGACAGCTCACGGACCGGCCCGTGCTGGCGCGGCTCGGTCAGCCGGACCGCCCGCACCGCCGCGAACAGGCTCTGGTGGGAGTGCACGACGGCAGCGGGCATGCGCGTGGTGCCCGACGAGTGCGTGATGGCCACCGGGTCGTCCGGATGGTGCCGGTAGTGCGCGGGCGCAGCGGACGGATCGCCCGTGCCGGTCTCGGCCGCATCGCCGAGGATCGGCGCGCCAAGGTCGTGTTCGGCCATTTCCGGATGGTCGGCGTCGGTGATCACCCCGACAACGCGCAGCCGCCGGATGAACTCGACCGCGATGTCGGCCGGCATGCTGCCGTTCATCAAGGCCGGTATCGCCCCGAGCCAGGTCAGCGCGAGAAAATTGAGGTGCACGTCCGCCGCGGACGTCACGTAGATCGCGACCGGGTCACGCCGCCTGATGCCGTGCCGGGCGAACCACTCCGCCCGGGCGGCGACCCGCTCGGTGAGCGTGCGCAGCGACAGCGGCGTCCAGGCCGCGATGCCGTCCACGTCGGTGTCGAACGTCACCCGCGGCATGTCCATGTCAGCGCTATGCTCAGCCAGCCTGAGCAGCACGTTGCCGGCACCGAGTTCCTGATCCGCGGCCAGCGTCGCCCGCAGGTTGCCCGCCCTCACCTGTCTGCCTCCCGCTCATGTCGCGCGTACCGCTCGCGCAGCTCCGGAATGAGCCTAGAACGGCCGTCTTGTTCCAGCAATGGCCGAAGTGCCGGATCCGCGCTCATGCGAGCTCACGGCTGAACAGGCGGGCCGACAGCACCACGGCGACCACGGCCAGCCCGGCCAGGATCGCGGCCGCCTCCCAGACGACCGACGCGCCTATGTGGTCCAGGAACAGGTCCCGCATGCCATTGGCCGCCCAGGCCCACGGGTTCCACAGCGCGACGTCCCGCACCCACAGCGGCGCCACCGACAACGGGATCAGCAGCCCGGCCAGCAGCGAGAGCGGCTGGGCCAGGCCGTTCATCAGCGTGGGGAGCACGCTCTCGTTGGGCACGGTCAGCGCCAGCGCGTAGGCGATCGAGACGCCGAGCAGCACCGTCATCGCCAGCACGAGCAGGGCGAGCACGAAGTTGGCCGGCCGCACCCGGAGCCCGAAGATCAGGGCGAGCGCGGTGATGAGGACCGATTGGATGCCGACCCTCAGCACCAGCGTCAGTTCCCGCCCGAGCAGCAGACCGCTGCGGGACAGCGGCGTGACCTGGAACCGGCCGATGACCCCCTGGCGCATCGCGGCGAGCAAGGCGAATCCGCCGAACAGGCCACCGAACAGGCCCGTGATGCACAGCAGCGAAGGCACGTAGATCTGAAAGGCGGCCTGGTAGCTCGAGACGTGCAGGACCGACTTGAGGAACGGCGTGAAGAACAGCAGGAACGCCACGGGCTGGAACAGCAGCGTCACGATGCCGATCGGGCTGCGCACCACCAGCCCGCCTTCGTACTGCAAGGTGAGCCACGTATCACGGGCGAGCTTCACGGCCGTGTCCTCCGTCGCGGTGCGCGGTTCATGCGATCTCGATCTCGCGGTCGAACAGCCGCGACGACGCCGTCACGGCGACCAGGGCGATGCCGGCCAGGATGACGCTCGCCTCCCACACGACCTGGGCGCCGATGTTGCCCTGGAAGACGGCCCGCATGCCGTTGGCCCCCCAGGCGAACGGGTTCCACCGGGCGACGTCCCGCACCCACAGCGGCGCCACCGACAGCGGGATCAGTACCCCGGCCAGCAGCGCCAGCGGCTCGGTGACCCCGTTGGTCAGGTTCGCGAGCGCGTTCTGGGTGGGTACGAAGATCGCCAGCAGATAGGAGATCGAGACGCCGATGAGCACCATCAGCGCGAGCAGGACCAGGCCCACCAGGACGTTGATGACCGGTGTCCGGAGCCCGAAGAACAGGGCAACCACCGTGATGACGACACCCTGGAAGCAGGTCAGCAGGACGAACACCAGTTGCCGGCCGAGCATCATGCCGACCCGGCTGAGCGGCGTGACCCGGAACCGGCCGATGACCCCCTGGCCGATCGCGGCCAGCATGGCGAACCCGGCGAACAAGCCGCTGAACACGCCCATGGCGGTCAGCAGCGAGGGCACGTAGATCTGGTAGGCGCCGCGGTACGTGGAGACGCCCATGACGGACTTGAGGAACGGGGTGAACAGCAGCAGGTAGGTGACGGGCTGGAGCAGCGAGATCGCGATGTTGACCGGTTTGCGCACCAGCAGCCCGGCTTCGTACTGCAAGGTCAGCCACGTGTCGCGGGCAAGCTTCATAGCCGCTGCCTTCCTGCTTTCCGGGTTCCGGTCACTCAGCCAGGGCCCGGCCGGTCTTGGCCAGGAACACGTCGTCGAGGCTCGGGCGGCGGGTCTCGATCGCTCCCGGCTCGATCCCCTTGCCGCTCAGCGCGCGCATGACCTGCGGGACGGCCGTGGCGGCGCTATCTACGTACAGCCGCAGGGTGTGCTCGATGGTCTCGCAGGACTGCACGCACGGCTGTTCGGCCAGGACCTTGGCCGCCTCGAGCACGGTGGCCGGCTCGGGAGCGCCCGCGGTGCCCGGGGTGGCCAGGTCGACGGTGACGACGTCGCCGGAGATCTCGCGCTTGAGATCCGACGGGGTGCCCTCGGCGACGATCAGCCCCGCGTCGATGATCGAGATCCGGTCACACAGCGCGTCGGCCTCGTCCAGGTAGTGCGTGGTGAGGAAGATCGTCATGCCCTGGTCGCGGAGCCTGCGCACCTCCTGCCACATGCGGGCCCGGCTCGGCGGGTCCAGACCGGCGGTCGGCTCGTCCAGGAAGACGACCCGGGGCGAATGGATCACGCCGAGCGCCACGTCCAGGCGCCGGCGCTGCCCGCCGGAGTAGGTGCCGATGTTGCGGTCGGCGAAGCTCTCCAGCTGGAAGGCCGCGATGGCCGCTTCGGCCTGCTCCTGCGCGGCGGATTTCGAGGCGCCGTACATCCGCGCCTGGTGCACCAGGTCGCGCCGCGCGTTGGACTGGTTGTAGGTGCCGCCCTGCTGGGCCACGAAGCCGATCTGCATCCGCACCTGCGCCGGGGCGCGCCGCAGGTCGATCCCGGCGATCGTGGCGTCGCCGCTGTCCGGCCGGATCAGCGTGGTCAGCATCCGGAGGGTGGTCGTCTTCCCGGCTCCGTTGGGCCCGAGGAAGCCGAAGATCTCGCCGCGCTGCACGGAGAAGTCCACGCCGCGGACCGCGTCGACCGTCGTGGTCTTACGGCGGCGCTTGACCTGGTAGGACTTACGCAGCCCCTCGGCTTCGATCATGGAATCTCCAGGCAGGATGCCAACGTAAGGTCCCCTCGTCGGGCTGGATGGGCCAGCTTGTCACGCACGGCCGCTAACACGGCGGGCGCGGTACTCGCCGCGGCCGCCCGCGCCAGGCGGCCGGAGAGCGCTGGCCCGAGCCGCGCCATCGGCGCGGGCAGCAGCATGTACCGGTGGTCGCAGTCCAGCTCGACCGCCTCGATCGGGCCATCGACGAACGGCCGCCACCTCTCCAGCTTCTCGGCCAGCGCGGGCGGATTGCGGGTGGCGGAAAAGAACAGCATGGGACAGTGCACGCGGCCGGCCTGGTGATAGCGGGCCACGTCGACATTGTTCTTGATCACGCGCTGCAGCACGCGCAGCCGCTGCTCCGGCCACTCGGCGAGCCCCGAACCCGGCCGGCGGCGTACCAGCTCAAGCATCCGGGCCTCGGGCTCAGGATCGGCGGGAGTCAGTGCGGGCACGTAGCCGAACTGCGCCAGCACGAGGTTATAGACCATCCAGGGCTCGTTGCTCAGCGCGATCCCCTCGGTGTCGTCCACCCTGGCGTCCAGGATGACGAGCAGCCCGATCTGCTCGCCGCGCCGCTCGAGTTCCTCCGCGACAGCGAAGGCGATGTTTCCGCCCAGTGACCAGCCGAGCAGGTGGTACGGGCCCGATGGCTGCGCCATCCGGATCTGGTCGGCGTAGTCCCGCGCCATCTCCTCCATGGTGGCCGGCAATGGCTCGGGTCGCCGCAGGCCGCGGGCCTGCAGGCCGTAAATCGGGAACCTGTCGTCGATATGCGGGAGCAGGGCCAGGTAGCACCAGCTCAAGCCCACCACGGGGTGCATGCAGAACAGCGGCGGGCCGTCGCCGGTCCGGATCGGCATGAGCAGATCGAGGATTCCGCCCGCGGCTTTGGCCGCCGTGCGGTTGAACCGCACGGACTGCATGTCCTCGGCCATAGGCAGCCCCCCGGCCGCGCTCCCGCGGGCCGGGGCAGCCGCGGGTGCGGGCGCCACGGGAGAAGGCGCAGGCTCCGGCAGCGCGGTGAACGAGAACCCCGCGTCGCGCAGCCGCCCGATCAGCAGCGCCGTTATCTCGACAATCCGCAGGTCCAGATCTGCCTCGGTCAGGCCGGCCGGGACGAACTCGGTGGCCGAGGCGAAGTCGTGCAGCAGCACGATGCCGCCGTTCGCTTCGGTGATCCGCTGCACGATGGCGTCGACGCAGCCGTCCACGGTCTGCCCGTGCCGGTAGATGATATGCCAGTCCTGCCCCTGGGCGTGCCACCCGACCGGGCCGGCGAATCCGGGCACCGGCCAGTCGGCCATGCCGTAGGGCGGGCGGAACCATGTCGTACCGCTCAGGTACTCGCCAATCCGCCCGGCGCACCGGGCGAGCTCCTGCGCCGCGTGCTCGGCCGACCTGAACGGGCGGTGCCGGTCGGCGTGCAGCCCGATCACGTGCCCGCAGTCCCGGATCACCGCCAGCGCCTCGCGATGCTTTTCGATGCTCTCGCCCAGCACGAAGAAGGTCCCCGGCACACCCTGGTCGCGAAGCAGCCGCGCCAGCTCCGCGGTCTGGGGGCCGGGGCCGTCGTCGAAGGTCAGCGAGACGGTACGGGGCGGAAGTTCGGGCGTGCCACACAACAGACGAGCAACGTCCTCGTTCATCCGCGCCTTCCGGGGAATCGTGACAAACAGTCTTATGCCGACTACATCGTAAGCAATAGCCTGATGCTAGCCCAGAGGATCCGGTCCGCCTAGATCTCGTGATCTTAACGATTTCCGGGTCAGTCCGGTCGGCCAGCGGCCAGCGCGACCAGCCGTTCGGCCGCGGTTCTGGTGCCGCCGGCGGCGGCGTATTCCGCGCCGATCCGGCGTGCCTGCGCGCGATAGCCGGGCTCATCGAGCAGGGCCGTCACCGCCGCGGTGAGCTGCGCCGGTGACGCCGCGGCGAACGAGACCGTGATACCAGCCCCAGCCCGTGTCACCTGCTCCGCCACGGACAGCTCGCCGAGCCGTATCGGCGCGACGAGCAGCGGAACGCCGTGGACGAGCGCCTCGTTGACCGTGCTCTGGCCGCCGGTGCACACCACCGCGTCGAGGCGCGGCATGAGATCGAGCATCGGGATCCGCGGGGCGACCAAGACGTGTGATGGCGGGTCGGGCATCATCTCCGGGCTCGTGTTGAGCACAACCTGCACACGGCTCGCCATCGGCTCCAGGACCGCCATCATCCGGGCGATGAAGTCGTGCATCAGGTGGGCAGACAGGGTACCGGGGGTGACCAGGACGTGCCGCCGGGCCGTATCCAGCCAGTCCCAGTCGAAGCCGGGGTCCGTGCGCCGCGGGCCGAGCGCGGCCCCGACCAGCAGGTAGTGTCCGGGCATCGGCACCGGGCCGGCCAGCGCCGCAGCGGTCGTCGCGATCACCAGGTACGGCGAGAAGCGCAGGTCGACCCGGTCGTCGGGAGGCAGGCCCGCCCGCTCCCAGGCCTGCTGAAGTCTGGTGCGGACGAACTCCTGCAGGCCGGGCTCAGCGGAGGGCGGGGTGAGCTCGAGTACGCCGGCGCACAGGCTCGCCCACCGCACGCCGTGCTGGTGCGCGGCCAGGGCGGCAGCCAGCGCGTACTGGTCGGCGACGACGACGTCGGGCTGATACTCCGCCACGGCGCGGTCGACCGGGCCCTGGATAAAGCGGTTGAGCGGCATCACGTATTCGTCCCACAGTTCCCGCACCGCCGCCGTGCCCGACTGGTGGAACTCGCGATACGAGCGCTTGCCGGTCGGAAAGATGACCGGGTCAGGTCCCAGCAGCGGGACCAGGTTGCTTTCTGGCCCGCACCACGCCACCTCGTGCCCGCTGGCGGCTAGCGCGTCACCGATGGCCACCGCGGGCCACAACCGGGCCACCACTGGCACGGGAACGAAGAGGAACCGGGCCATGCCGTTATCATCACACACATGGACATTTGCGGTGCCTCCTGAGGTGATGCGCCCATCAGGTGCGGCGTCATGACCGCACTGGAAGCGGTATCGGTTTACCTGCCGCCGGTCCGGACGCCGATCGAAAGCCTGGCTGGCCCCCTGGGCCTGACCGCCATGCAAGTCAAGCTCTTCCGGCGCTTTCACGGGCTCTGTGAAGTCGGCCGCGACCCGGATCCGTCGCTCTCCGGCTTGCTGCTGAAGGCTGCCGCCGGGCTGGCCGCGCTGCGCGGCCAGGAGCATCGCGTCCGCTACGTGCTGCATGCCCGGGCCATGCCCGTGGTCGCGCCTTACCCGGTCAACCCGCTGCACGAGGTCTGCCGCGAGCTCGGGCTCTCCCGCGCCCTCGCGTTCACCGTCACCCACCAGTCCTGCGCGAGCGGTTTCCTGGCCATCGACATGGCCGGGCGCCTGCTCGCCGCCGACCCCGACCCGGCGGACAGCGATCCGGCCGGGCCGCTCGCGCTCGTCCTGGCCGGCGAGAAGGCCTTCACGCACGACGCCCAGGTGTTCGCGGACACCACGGTCTTCGGCGAGGGCGCTTCCGCGTGCCTGGTCAGTGCGTTCGGCGCTCGCGACCGGCTGCTCGCGTACGCGTCCAACGTGCGGGGCGACTTCGACAGCGCCACGGGCGAGAACGACGCTCGGCTGCAGCGCGAGTACCGGCCCTTGCTGGCCGAGGTGATGCGGCGGGCCCTGGACGAGGCCGGCCTGACGCTCGACGACATCCGGGTCATCTTGCCGCACAATGTCAACATGGTGACCTGGCAGCGGATGTGCCTGCTGCTCAAGTTCCCGCGCGAGCGGGTGCTGCTGGACAACATCCCGACCAGCGGACATGTTTACTGCGCGGACCTGTTCGCCAACTACCAGACCGCGTGCGCGCGCGGCCTGCTGCAGCCGGGTGACCGTTACCTCGCCGCCGCCGTCGGCGCCGGCGGCGGAGCGACGTTCGCGGCGATGGTATTCGAGCACTGAGTATTCGGGCACTGACATTCGGGCACTGACATTCGGGCACTGACCGAGCAAGCCGAGGAGACGCGACATGGCAACACCAGAGACCGGCCTGGATGCTGAGTTCCGGCAGCGGGTGGTCGACACGATGACCACGGTGCTGGCCCGGCTGCTTGACCGCCCCGAGCCGGTCACCGAGGACATGCGGCTGATGGAAGAGCTCGGGCTCAGCTCCACGTTCGCGCTCGAGCTGCTGCTCGAACTGGAAGACCAGCTGCTGATTCTCATCGACGTCGAGCTGATGGACGCCGACCAGATGAAAACGGTCGGTGACCTGGCCACGTTCGTCGCCGGTAATTCGCGGCCGAGCTAGCCGCCGTGTTCGTCGCGCTCCCGCCGGGGAGAGCGCCGGTTCACCGTGACCTCCACCTGGTCCGAGCCGTGCGCCGCTCCTTCACCGGGCCTGCCGGGTTCCTCGCCGATCCGGCGAACCTGGCCCGGGTCGGCGAGTACCTGGCGGATATGGGCCGGCCCTACGCGATCGAGGTGCCGGCCGCGATGTTCGGCGAGCCGGCGTCACCGGCCCTCGGCCATTCCTACGGAGAGATGGCCGAAGCGCTGATCGGGGCGGCCGTGCCGGCCGATGAGCCCGTCGACCTGCTCGTCCTGGCGTTCTCCGTGCACGACCTGCGGCCCGGCCGCCAGACGGCCGCGTATCTCAGTCATGTCACTCCGGGCGCGCCGATGGCGTTCGCGCTCTGTGACCAGGGCTCGGCGGCGGCCTTCAGCGGCCTGCGGATGGCCCGCGCGTACGCCGCGTCGGCCGGAATCCGGCGGGCGCTGCTGATTGTCGTCGAGCAGGCGGCTCTCCCGTACGACAGCCCGGCCCGGATGCCGTCCCAGCACCGCGGGGTCGCCATGCTTTACGGTGACGGGCCGCACGGTGACGGGCTCCACGGTGACGGGCTCCACGGTGACGGGCTCCACGGTGACGGGGGGACGCCGCAGGCGCCGCTGGCCCGGGTCGCCGACGTGCGCCAGCATCCCAGCGTCCGGCCCGGCGATGTGGCCGGCCTCGCCGCCGCGGACCTGGCCGAGCTGGCGGCGGGCCACCGCGACGTGGCCCTGGTGCTCAGTGCCGCCCTGGCCGCGGTATGGACCGCGCCCACGGCCACGCGGGTCCGGGTGATGCCGCCCGGCCAGCCGTCCACCGAGGTCTGGTGGGGGCTCATCGACGAGCTCGCCGACGATGCGGACTCCGTGGATCACCCAGGCCCCTGGGATCTGCTCGTGGCCGCCGACTACGATCCGGACCTGCG
>JBEKJP010000112.1:0-27229 GCA_050011155.1 Streptosporangiaceae bacterium | reverse complement strand
CAGTCTCAGTCTCAGCAGGCCAGTCAGTCGCCCGCCGCGGCGGCGAAGACGGGCGCGGACGGCCTGACCCCGCCGGGAACGCACCTCGGCCTCGGCACGGCCGCCATCGTCGGCTGGATACCGCCGACGGAAGACACCGGGACGGGCGCCCACAAGGGCATCAAGCTGCAGGTCACGGTGGAATCGATCCAGAAGGGCACGCTCGCCGACTTCACCAACGTCGACCTCACCGCGCAGGAAAAGAAGGACACCCCGTACTACGTCCAGCTGCGCCTCACGCCGATGGAGAACGTCAAGATCCCCGCGGACAACGATCCCGCTCTCACCTTCACCGCGATCGACGACCGCGGGCAGGAGCAGGACAACATCACCTTCCTCGGGACGTTCCAGCGCTGTGACGACCCGACGCCGCCCACGTCGTTCGTGACCGGGAAGTCGTATCAGGCCTGCCTGGCGTACCTGATCCCGGGCGGCGGCTCGATCCAGTCGGTCCAGTGGAACGACGGGCCGTCCCCGGCGAACGACGTCTCGGCGTACTACGACAAGCCCGTCGTGTGGGGCGCCTGACCGCCATCGGGGCTAGGCCGTACGGACGTTTGTGATAATCCCGCCGCCGGAACGTGCCCGGCGGCGGGATTATGTTTTGTAACGTGCTCCCCAGAGGATCCGACGGAGCAGAGCTCCGGTCATCGTCGAGGGCGGGGGATTGCGGGGCATGGACTTCTGCGCCAGGTGCGGTCAGCAGGCGGAACCAGGCAAGTCGTTCTGCACCCGGTGCGGCGACCCGATCCCCTCCCGGGCCGCCGAGCCAGCCGGTCCGCCCGCGCAGCGGGGTTTCCCGCCGCCGCCGGGCTTCTCGCCCGGGCCGCCTGGGCCTCCCGGCCGGGGCGGGCCGTCCCGGCGTGACGGCCGGTTCCGGTGGGCGGCGGTGGCGGGCATCGTCCTGGCCGCGGTGGCGGCCGGGGCCATCGTGGCCACGATCGTCGTCGGCTCCCCGGTCAAGCACTCCGGTGCCAGCAGTTCGCCCTCGACCTCGGGCCTGCCCGCGTCGTCCGGGCAGCCGGGCGCGCAGTCGACCCTGAGCCAGGCGGCCAACGGCCAGTCGGCCCCTGGCCAGCCCAGCACCGGCCAGCCCAGCACCGGCCCGTCCAGCACCGGCCCGTCCAGCACCGGCCCGGCGGCCGAGCAGACCGCCGCCCAGCACCTGTCCCAGCTGCTCACGCAGAGCATTTCCGACCGCAGCAAGATCGTGTCGGCGTTCAACGACGTCGACACGTGCGGTTCCGGCCTGGCCGGGGACGCCCAGACCTTCCAGCAGGCCGCCACCTCCCGCCAGAACCTGCTGTCCCAGCTCGGGGCGCTGCCGGACGCCAGCGCCCTGCCGCCCCAGCTGCTCCAGTCGCTGACCGCGGCGTGGCAGGCATCGGTGACGGCGGACCAGGACTACGCCGGCTGGGCCAGCGACGAGAACTCGCACGGCTGCCGCGCTAACGACACCGCGGACGCCCACTACCAGGCCACGGTCGCGCCGAACCAGCAGGCGACCACGGACAAGACCACGTTCGTCGGCCGGTGGAACCCGATCGCGACCAAGTACGGCCTGCCCACCTACCAGCAGGACCAGCTGTAGCCCGGCCATCCTTACCGGCGGTGTCCCTGGTGCGCCTGGTGCGAATGTGCCTCCGCGAGTACCGCGGACGCGGCACATCGGTTCACCTAGAGCGTGCCCGGTGGCACACCGAGTCCGTTCGTGGGCACCGGGGCGGCCCGACCAGCGTGACTCCCGGCCATCACGGTACCCGGGGAGTCACATAATGCGCCGTCCCTGGCCGCGGAACGGGGTGGATCGGGGTTACGGGGTGGATCTGGTACCCCCCAGGGTCCCGGATCGGACCGGTAACCCGGATCCACCCCGTTAACTTCCAACTGGGCGGCTAAGTTTGCGCCTCACGTGGTGGGTGGTGCTCGTGCGGCTGCTGCGGGCGTCGCGGGGACCGCACCGGTGGCACATCGGGTCCGTTGGCGCGGCGGCGGTTAGCGGCGGCGGTTAGCGGCCGGGGTGGAGCCAGGAGCGGGCTAGGCGTTCTAGCGGGTGCGGGGTCGCGCCGGACGGGGCCAGGACCAGGCCGTCTGACCGGACGGCAGGCTTCGGGAGCGGGGCGCCGCGCCCGGCGGCCTGCACGAGGCCGCGCATCCGGCGCTGGACGAGCAGGTAGAAGCGCTGCTGGGTCCAGCGGCCGAACAGCCGGAAGCCCAGCCGCACGACCGGGCTCGGGATCGGGGCCATCCGCGAATAGCCGCGAACCCGGAACCGCACCCGGCCGGTGGCCGTGTCCTTGATCACCTCGTAGGTGAGGCGGCCCTGCTCCAGGTGCCCCTCGAGGGTCTGGTAACTCCAGCCCCACACCCGTTCGGCGTCGGTGGTCTCGTCGATGATCGCGGTGACCCGGACCCCGAGGTAGAACCGCAGCACGGCGAACCGGCCCTCGAGGAGCATGTCGCGGCCCTTCAGCTCACGACCGTCCCGGTAGACGCCGCGCAAGATCCGCGGCTCGGCGAATTCGTACTGGCGGACCAGCGTGCAGCCGGTCTCCCAGGCGCCGCCGGGGACCGGCGGCCCGGGCGGCTCCCGGCCGATGACCGTGTCGCCGGAGTCGACGTGCCAGTGTCCGTCGGCCCGCCCGTCCTCGGGGGCCCGGGCCGG
Source organism: Streptosporangiaceae bacterium (assembly GCA_050011155.1). Classification (GTDB taxonomy): domain Bacteria; phylum Actinomycetota; class Actinomycetes; order Streptosporangiales; family Streptosporangiaceae; genus Palsa-504. Next base: position 24,525 of record JBEKJP010000112.1, on the reverse strand, counting down.
ATCGTAGTTGATCGTCCGGTGGCGCAGCCCGTCCAGCGCGGCGGCCTCGTCGACCGAGCTGAACAGCTGCCTGCGCACCTACTCGGCCTTCTCGACGGCGTCGCCGATCAGCCAGAACATGGGCGGCCAGAGCCCGACGAACAGTGCGCGCCGCTCGGCGTTGCCGCGTTCGTCCTGGTCAACGGTCTTGGCCCGGATCCATAGCCCGATGCACAGCCCGATCGACCCGATGGACGCGGCGTGCAGGTACGGGCCGCGCAGGCCGGCCCGCCGAAGTACTTCTCCCGTAGTCATCCTGACTCTCTTACCAGCGAAAACGGCATGAAACAGCGGACGGGGGTAAGTGGACAACATCATGACGACGAAGAACCGGCGGGACCGGCTGGGGATCGTGCTGCGCTGGCCGCTCGGGATCGCCCTGGTCAGCTGGCGGTACATGTGGCGGACGACCCCCCTGCACCGGTCCGAGGAAGCCGGCGGTCCCGCGGACCTGCCCGTCCCGGCCGCCGGTGCGGGGCAGGACCGGCTGCAGCCACTGGACGCGGGCTCCGGCCCGATGCTGCACCGCTCCTACTCGGTGCGGATCACGGGCAGCGACCTCCAACCGGCCGAGCTGATCGACCTGGTGGCCGACAACCTCAACCGGGCCTCACCTGAGATGGCGGTGTTCCGCCGGACGCGAGGGGCGAGGGGCGACCGGCTCCGCCAAGGCGACGAACTCGTCGTGCGGATGCCCGGGCCATGGGATGGCCCGGTGCGGGTGGTCCGCCGGGAACCGGACTCATTCCGGCTGGCCACGCTCGAGGGGCACCTGGAGGCGGGGGAAATAGAGTTCCGGGCGGTGCGGGACGGCGACGCGCTCAGCTTCGTGATCGAGTCCTGGGCGCGGGCCGGGGACAAGCTGTCCGCGCTGCTCTACAACAAGGTGCGGCTGGCCAAGGAGATCCAGCTGAACATGTGGTCGCACGTCTGCCTGCGGGCCGCGGCCCTGGCCGGAGGCCGCCCGCAGGGCGGTATCACGATCAGGACCCGCTGGGTCGACTGGCCGCCGCCGCAGGCCTGAGGTGAGCCTGATCTCCCGGTGTCAGCGGGATGTCAGGGGACGTCAGCGGGATCTCCGCGATCTGTCAGGGCCGGGCCGCAGCATGGCGGCATGACGTACTCGATAGTTGCCGAGGGACTGGTCTAGCAGTTCGGGACGACCCGGGCGCTGGACGGGATCAACCTCGAGGTGCCGTCGGGAACGGTCTTCGGCCTGCTCGGCCCCAACGGCGCGGGCAAGCCCGTTACGGGATTGTGACATTCATTCGCGCTCAGCAGCTGTCAAGCCTGCGCTAGGTCGATCAAGCCAGACACATGGCCAAATCGCACTGGCCGTCGCCATTCCACCCGGTTGCCAGCACGGTGCCATCGGATCGGAGTCCGACCGTGTGAGACCTTCCCGTGTTGGCCGCGGTAGGGACATTGCCCGCTGCCACGGCGACGACGTGCTCCCACCACTCTCTCCGCCTCCCCCGCCCGCCAGAGTAGACGGCCGATGACCTCATCGACGGATCGTGGCGCGGTTAACGACCGGTGGTAGATGTCCCCGCGGTGGTCGATATCGAGCACTTCGACGACATGGGCCTGTTCGTCGATGCGGTAGACGACGCGGTAAGTTCCACGCCGCGCGCCGTGACACCCGGCCAGCGGGCCGAAGAGCGGCTTACCGACCCGGTGGGGGCTCAGGGCCAGGCCGGCGTCACAGAACTCAAGCACCGCCGCCGCCACAGGCCCCGGCAGTCGTTCGGCGATAGCACGACGCGCGGCGGGCTGGAACCTTATCTCGTAGCGTTCACCGTTCACGCGCCGCGATGACGACGCCGGGCGAGATCTGCCCGCACCGTCGCCAGGTCAACGCCGCGCTCTCCGCGGCCGAGAGCCGCGAGGCTCTCTGAGATTCGGACGACAGCATCGCTGTCCCCTAGGATCTCAAGAGTCATTTCAATGCCTTCGAGATCGTCCACGGACACCAGGACGGCCTCCGGTTCCCCGTTCCGGGTGAGCGTGATCCGCTCGTGCTGCAGCCGTACCCGCCTGGCCAGCTCAGACAGATGTGTCTTGGCCTCGGATATCGGGACTGGGGTGGATGCCGGCATAGCCATAGTCTGAACTATAGTCGGTATTGGTCTGTATTCCAACCAACCCGGCTGCTGCCCATTACCCGGTGCAGGAATTCACTGAAGATGTCATCTGCGCGCAGGCTTGTTGTCATCTGGACAGCCGGGATGAGCGCTCAGTCCCCGGCGGTGGCCCACGTGGCCGGACGGCTGACGTGAGGGCCGATCACGCCGCCGCGGCGCGGAAATCCGCCGCGTGCGCGTTGGCGGCCCCGTTCGGCGCCTGGTCGGCCCACAGCCCGCCGATCAGCTCGCTGGCGGGCACCACCCGGCCGGGCCGCAGCGCCAGCATGATCAGCAGCGCGCGCAGCCGGGACCCGCCGACCTCGAGGACGTCCCCCGCGTCGGCGCGGACCTCCAGCGCCCCCAGCATCGCGACCCGCACATGCACAATTGTGCCCGGACCAGGGTAGGACTGGCGACGTGGAACCACTCCAGGCGCTGCGACAGATCGCGTTCGAGCTGGAACGGGCCGGGGCGCCCACCTACCGGGTGCAGGCCTTCCGCCGGGCCGCGCAGGTGCTCGGCGGCCTGCCACCGGGCGAGCTCTCGCGCCGGGCGCAAGCGGGTACATTGCAGGCGCTGAAGGGCATCGGTGACACGACGGCCCAGGTGGTGACCGAGGCCGAGCGCGGCGAGGTGCCTGGCTACCTGGCCCGGCTGCTCGCGGACCAGCCCGCCGCACCGCCGGACGACGCGCTGCGGGCCGCGCTGCGCGGTGACTGCCACACGCACTCGGACTGGTCGGACGGGGGCAGTCCGCCGCGGGAGATGGCCGAGACCGCCCGCGATCTCGGGCGCGAGTGGATCGCGCTGACCGACCACTCCCCCCGGCTGACGGTGGCCAACGGGCTGTCGGCCGAACGGCTGCGCGCCCAGCTCGAGCTGGTCGAGGAACTGAACGCCGAGCTGGCGCCGTTCCGCATCCTGACCGGCATCGAGGTGGACATCCTCGACGACGGCTCGCTCGATCAGCGCGAGGACCTGCTGCGACGGCTCGACGTGGTGGTGGCCAGCGTGCATTCCAAGCTGGCGATGCCCGCGGGCCCGATGACGAAGCGGATGGTGGCCGCCGTCCGCAACCCGCACGTGGACGTGCTGGGACACTGCACCGGGCGGCTGATCGGGCCGAACCGGCAGGGGCGGGGGCGCAGGCCGGAGTCGCAGTTCGACGCCCGGGTTGTTTTCGACGCCTGCCGGGAGGCAGGGGTGGCCGTCGAGATCAACTGCCGCCCGGAGCGGATGGACCCGCCGGACCGGCTGCTGGGGCTGGCCGTCGAGGCGGGCTGCGTGTTCGCCATCGACACCGACGCGCACGCGCCGGGGCAGCTGGACTGGCTGGGTAACGGCACGGTCCGGGCCGCTCAGGTGGGCATCGGCGCGGACCGGGTGATCAACACCCGCGGTGCCGACGCGGTGGCGGCTAGCCGCTGAGTAGCCAGGCGGTGGTGTCGGCCGGGAGGTGGGGACCGTCGATGGGGACGCTGGTGAGGATGACGGTGCCGTCCGGTAGCGGGACGGGCCCAGGGCCGAAGTTGGTGACGCAGCGCCAGCCGCCGGACCGGGCGAAGTGCAGCACCTGGCCGTTGGTACCGGGCAGCCACTCCATGTTCTCCGCGGCGGTCTGCAGCCGGCGGCGCCAGTGCAGGGCGCCGCGGTAGAGCGACAGGGTGGAAGCCGGGTCCCGCTCCTGGGCCTCGACGCTCAGCGGGCCGAACCAGGCCGGCTGCGGCAGGTGGGCGGCGCCGGGCCCGAACCCGAACGACGTCCCGCCGGCCGTCCAGGGAAGCGGGACCCGGCAGCCGTCGCGCCCCTTCTCCGCGCCGCGCGACCGGCTGAAGACCGGGTCCTGGATCATGTCCGGGGGGATGTCGGGCACTTCGTGCAGGCCGAGTTCCTCCCCCTGGTACAGGTACGCCGAGCCCGGCAGGGCCAGCATCAGCAGGATCGCGGCCCGGGCCCGCCGCAGGCCCAGGCCGCGATCCAGTCTCGGGGAGGCACCGCCGGTCAGCAGCCACGTCCTGGCGCTGAGCTGGCCATCCTCGGAGGGAAGTCCGTAGCGGGTGGCGTGCCGGACGACGTCGTGGTGGAGAGCACCCAGGTGGTGGACGCCCCCTGCCGCTGCGCGTCGGAGAGGTTGTCGGTGATCACCTGCAGGAGCTCTCCGGCGGTCCAGTCCGCGTTGAGCAGGTCGAAGTTGAAGGCCTGGCCGAGCCCGTCTGGGCTGGCGTACCGCGACCGCCGGGAGGGGTGCACCCAGGCCTCGGCGACCGCGGACCGCGGCGGGTCGTACTCGTTGAAGACGCGCCGCCATTCGGCGTAGATGTCGTGCACCTCGTCCCGGTCCCATAGCGGGTGAGAGCCGGGCGGCAGCGACCGGAGCTGACGTACTGCTGCAGGCCCGAGACGAGCGGGCTCTTCTGCGGCGGAGCGTTCTTGAGCGGCGAGAACGCCAGGTTGGCCAGCACGCCGCGGGCGACGAAGATCGACGTGGTCAGGTTGTAGTTATCGCAGTCGATGTCGGGCGGATTGCCGCGCACGAACTCCGCGATGAGGCTCGAGGCGGAGTCATGCGTCACCGAGATGGACTTCTGGCTCGCGTTGAACTTCGCGACGAGACTGTCGAAGTACGGGATGACCTCGGGTTTCGTCTCTTCCAGGCGAATGGCAGTGCGTCCGCCCGAGGCGGAGGAGGAGCATCCGGCGGCGAGGCCGGGGACGGCGAGCGCGGCCGCACCGGCGCCCAGCGTCCTGATCATCGTCCGGCGGCTCATCGCCGCCGGGGCGGATGCCCCGGCCCCGCGGGCTGGCCGCTCCTGTTTAACCGACCGCATGTTCATGCCTTGTCGCATACAGCCCTCCCACCAAGGAACGCCCTTCTAACCAGCCACATCGCTTCGGTTAGAATTGATAGAACGATCTACCACATAAAAAACCCGTGACCATGCCCTGTCAAGGGGTGAATCTTTGCTAGCAGTACGGTGACCTGGTGACAGGGTCTCGATCGGGCCAGGCCAAGCCCGCCCCGACGCGTCAGGTAACGATCGAGGACGTGGCGCGGGCCGCGGCCGTGTCCCGGCAGACCGTCTCGAACGTGCTCAACGGCAGCGGCCGGGTGGGCGACGCCGCCCGGGCCCGGGTGCTCGCGGCCGTGACCGCGCTCGGCTACCACCCGCACCACGGCGCGCGGAGCCTGCGCTCCCGCCGGACCAGGCAGTTCGCCTACGTCATGCCGCGCGTGCAGTTGCTGCCGGGCAACTACATCATGCAGCAGTTCGTGCAAGCGCTGGCGTCGGCGTCGGCCCGGCGAGGCTACAGCACGGTGATCGTGGTCCCGGACGGCGACCCGCGGGACGAGATGCGGCGCCTGATCGCCAGCCGGAGCGTGGACGCCTTCCTGCTGTCGGAACTGCAGCAGGAAGATTCGCGGGTCGCGCTGCTGGCCGAGGCCGGGTTCCCGTTCGCGGGCTTCGGCCAGACCGCCGCCACGCTGCCGCAGAACTGGGTAGACATCGACAACCGGGCCGCAGTCGCCGCGGCCGTGGGACACGTGCATGACCGCGGGTTCGGGCGGATCGCCTTCGTGGGCTACCGGACGCCGAACCACTGGGACACCGAGCGGGCGGCCGGCTTCAGGGACGGCCTGGCCGACCGCGGGATCCCGGCCGGCCAGGACGGCCTGCTGCTGGTGGACGACGGCAACGCCCGCAGGAAGATCCGGTCGCTGCTGGCCGCCGGCCGTACGGAACTGCGGCCGGACGCCATCGTGACCAGCAGCGACCGGCTGGCGGGGGTGGTCTACAGCGTGGCCGCGGAACTGCGGCTGCGGATCGGCCAGGACCTAGCCGTCACCGGGTTCGACGGCAGCGACGCGGCCAGCCTGATGCACCCGCGGCTGACCAGCGTGGCTATCCCGGTCGACGAGATCGCCCGGCGGGTGGTGGCCAGGGCGCTCAGGCAGTTCGACCACGGACCCGGCGACGAGCCGGGTGAGGTGATCCCGGCCCTGCTGCAGGTGGGCGAGAGCACCAGCGGGCCTGCTGACGCCGAACTGAAATGGAAACGTTTCCATAGACTGCCTCTTTCGACGAGCGCCCCGGCCCCTTCCGGCCCGGACCGCCGGGTCACCATCGCGGACGTGGCCGCCGACGCCGGGGTGGGGGTGGGCACGGTCTCGCGGGTCCTCAACGGCAGCGGCCAGGTGCGCGAGTCCACGCTGCGGGCGGTGCTCGACTCGATCGACCGGCTCGGATACCGGCCCAGCCACGCCGCCGCCACCTTGGTCCGCGGCACGCCGCGCACCGTGGCGCTCCTCGTCGCCCACCTGACCAGGCCATCGACCGTGGTCCGGGTGGCCAGCGCGCTGGCGGTCCTGGAAGAGCAGGGCTACGACACGATCGTCTGCAACGTGGACAGCCCGGCGGGACGGGACCGGCACCTGGAGAGCCTGCTGCCCACCCACCGGGCCGACGGGGTCCTGGCCATCTGCCTGCCGCTCTCCGGTGGCCAGCTCGGCCAGTTCGCCCGGGCCGGAGTCGCCCTGGCCAGCGTCGACGCGGCCAACCCAGGGGTACCTCAGACGTTCATCGACGACGTGGCGGGGGGCCAGCTGGCCACCGGCCATCTCATCGGCCTCGGGCACCGCCGGATCGGCTTCATCGGCGACATGCCGTCCGGCCGGCCCCCGGCCGGGCTGGGCTTCACGTCCTCGGCCAACCGGCTGCGCGGCTACCGGCAGGCCCTGGCCGCGGCGGGCATCGAGGCGGAGACCGGACTGGTCAGGCGCGGCCCGCACGACGCCGCCGTCGCGGCCGAGCACGCGGTCCAGCTGCTGAAGTCGCCCCATCCCCCGTCGGCGATCTTCGCCGCGTCCGACACCCAGGCCATCGGTGTGCTGGCCGCCGCGGACCGGCTCGGCGTGCCGGTTCCCGGGCGGCTCTCGGTGGTCGGCTTCGACGACATCGAGTCGGCGGCGTTCCTGGGTCTGAGCACGGTGCGGCAGCCGCTGGCGCTCAGCGGCGCCGAGGGCGCGCGGCGGCTGTGCGCGCTGCTGCGCGGTGAGAAGATCAGCCCGGTGCGGCAGGAACTGCCGATCGAGCTGATGGCGCGGGACAGTTCGGCCCAGACGTCGGCGTTATGATCGCGGACGTGGCCGAGGAAGTAGTTCTGATCAATGCGTTCGAGGTTCCCGCGGGTGACGCGGAGACGTTCATCGCCGCCTGGGAGAAGACGCGTGACTACCTGCGGGCTCAGCCTGGTTACGTGGACACGGCGCTGCACCAGGCGGTCAGGGCGGGGGCGGAATTCGAGTTCGTGAACGTGGCCCGCTGGCGTAGCGCCGGTGATTTCGTGGCGGCGACGCAGAGCACCGGGTTCCGGGAGGCGGCCGCGGGCCTGGCCGGTTACCGGCCGCATCCCGCGCTGTACCGGGTGGTGCGTACCTGACGTTGCCGGCATCCATGCGGTGCTCCGGCGCGGGTGAAGGGCAGCTGGATCTCGAATACCTGCTGGGCGACGTCGGCGATGTCTTCTATCTCGTTCACCCATACCTCGCGGCCGGGGCCGGCGATGGCGTGGTAGCCGCGCTCGCCGATCCACCGGACCAGGTCGTGATAGACGACCGGGAAGATCTCGGCTACCCCGAGCCGCTGCGCACCGTGGTCGCCGCCTCGATCTCCGGGAGGACCAGGTAGCGCGCCGGCGCGGGCAGGTGCTCCGGCGGCTCCGCCACCGGCAGGGCCAGGCCGACCGTGACGTCCTCGCCCCGCTGGTGTTCGTAGAAGACGATCCGCGGCCCCGTCCCCTTGACCCGGTCCTGGATTCCTAGCTGGTCGAACTGCCCGGCTAGCCGGTTGACGACGGGGACGATGTCCGGGCGAACTCGCCGATGCTGAACATGACACCCACGATGCCGCCCTCCCCCTACGTGAGGGTCAAGGGGCTGCGCGGAATGCGGCCTCGGTGAGCACGCGGGCGGTGTGCACGGTGCTATCGACCGCGTCTGGCCCGCTCAGCTCGCACAGGTCGGTAAGCGTGAACAGCGCGTCGGCGCTGACCACCACGGCCAGGTCACGCCGGAGCTGCGCGAGGACGGCTAGATCGAGCCGGTGCACCGCCGGGGCGAGCGCGGCATCGATCAGGCCGAACCGGTGCCCGGGCCGCCGCGCGGCAATCTCGGGCCTGGTGATCGAGCCGGCGATCATCGCGCGGACTGCGCTCTCGTTGGCCAGCACGCCCTCCAGCAGCAGCCTCGCCGCGAAACCGATCCGCTCGACCGGATCTTCGCTGTCCGTGACCGGCGCGAGCGCTGCGGCCGGATCCGGCCAGGTACCCTGGTCGGCTTCCAGCAGCAGCGTGACCAGATCGGGGAAATACCGGTAGGCAGTCGCCTCGGAGACCAGCGCCGCCTTCGCGACCGAGGGCATCGTGATCTCGGCGCCGGATCTGGCCAGCTCACGGACCGCCTCAACGATGGCGGCGCGGGTGCGCGCCTTCTGGTTCACCCGGGTTCCCACTCACCCATGATGCCCACGCGCACATGCTTCCGTCAAGTTAGCTCTCTTTATGAGAGACAACTTGCATAAATCGGTGCCGGGCTCTAGGCTTCGCGAGAGTCAACTCTTACGAAGGAGTCAGCCAGATGACGACATACACCGTTCACGCGGGCAGGCTAGGGCCGGTGCGGGTAGACGTGACCGACCAGGGCGCGGGGCCGGCGTTCCTGCTCCTGCACGGCGGGGCCGGGCCGCAGTCGGTGGCCGGGTTCGGCGAGATGCTGGCCGCGACGGGATCGCGGGTGATCGTGCCGGTGCACCCCGGGTTCGGCGGGACGGCGCGTCCGGAGTACCTGCACAGCATGCGCGGGCTCGCGCTCGCCTACACCCATCTGCTCGACGAACTCGACCTGACCGGCGTGACCGTCATCGGCAACTCGGTCGGCGGATGGATCGCGGCCGAGATGGCCATCCACGCGAGCCCGCGGATCAGCGGCGTCGTCCTGGTCGACGCGGGCGGGCTGGAGATCGACGACCACCCGGCCGCCGACTTCTTCTCGCTCACGCCGGACCAGGTCACCGAGATGGCCTACTACCAGCCGGACAGGTTCCGGGTCGATTTCTCCGCGCTGCCGGAGCCGGCCAAGGCGGCGATCGCGGGCAACCGGGCCGCGCTGCAGGCCTACACCGCGCAGGGCATGACCGACCCCTCGCTGCTCGGCCAGCTCAGCTCGGTGCACCTCCCGGTGCTGGTGGTGTGGGGCGCGGCCGACCGCATCTACCCGCCGGAGCACGGGGAGGCATTCGCCAAGGCCATACCCGGCGCGCAGTTCGTCTTGCTCGACGAGGCCGGGCACCTGCCGCAACTGGAGGCGCCATCGGCACTGCTGGCAGCCGTCCTGGAATTCACCCGATGAGCGAGATCAGGCTGACCGGCCCGGACGACGGCGAGGCCGCCCTGTCCGGGCCGGTCAGCCTGCGGATACTCGAAGACGGCAGCACGACCGCGCACCGGCTCGGGGTAGCCGAGATCACGATCGCGCCGCACACCCAGGGGCCGCCGCAGCACCGGCACGGCGAGCACGACGAAGGCTTCTACGTAGTGTCCGGCACGGTGCGGTTCAGCAGCGGCGACACGTGGTCCGACGCGCCGGCCCGCACGCTGGTGATGGTCCCGCCCGGCACGCCGCACAGCTTCGCCAACCCAACAGACGAGCCCGCCGTCCTGCTGAACACGTTCACGCCGGACCTTTACATCGGGTACTTCCGCGAACTGCGCGACCAGATCGCCGCCGGACGGCCGCTGTCCGCAGAACTCATCAGCGAGACGATGCGGCATTACGCCACCTACTAGGACTTCTGGCTGGTGCTGGCGATCGCGGCCGGTCGTCCGGGGAGTGCCCAGATGGCCGTGTGTTTGATGTCGCTGCCTTCTAGCATGTGCTGGCCGGGAACGTCGTAGCTGGCCAGCTCTATGAGCCGGTCACGTGGCAGATATGCCCGGCCGAAGTCGCCGATCAAGACATCGGCTCCGCGGGCGTGGCCTCGTTCCGCGAGCTTCGTCACCTTCCCGGCCAGCTCCCGTTCGTAGAAAGCGTCGGCCACCAGGACCAGGCCGGCGCCAGCGGCTGGGAGATTGTCCTGGTCCAGGACGTCAGCGCAGACGGGCAGGACATTTACGCCGTTCGCGGCGGCGTTCATGCGGATAGCTACCGCGGCGACAGGGTCGATGTCATAGGCGGTCACGGCGGCCGCCCCGGCCATGGCGGCGGCGATGGCCACTACCCCCGAGCCGGAGGCAATGTCGATCGCGTGCCGCCCTCGGACCGTCTCCGGATGGTCCAGCAGGTAGCGGGCCAGCGCCAGCCCGCCGGCCCACGCGAACGCCCAGAACGGCGGATCCAGGCCGGCCTGTCCCGACGTCAGCTCGGTACGCTGCCACAAACTGATCGGATCACCGGCTAGATGGAGCCGGATAGCTGGAACGAGCGGCGCAGACTTCAGCTGGGTGCCGACTCTGATCATCTCCGGCCAAGCCCGTGGCGCCCAGGTGCTGCCGGTCATGTTGATCCTCCATATTCGGTTTGGGCCAGCCTGTCACGGAACGCATGGCGAGTGGAAACCGGTGGCGGCGAACTGGTCACTCTCGACGGCAGGCCCCGCGAACAGTACCGGATCCGCGGCCAGCGAGCGCTGGGCGTGCTAGGGACTCTACGCGCCGTATTTGTCGTGGTGGCGAAGCCAGCTCAGCAGCGGACCGTCGCTGCGCCCGGCTGGCTGCTCCCAGTCTTCCTGCCGGCCACGGGCGGTCAGGTCGAGCCACTGGTAGGTGCTATTGACCATGTCGGTGCCCCGCGCGTAGCTGGAGTAGGTCCGGAAGACGCGATCGCCGCGGCGCAGGAAGGCGCTGAGGCCGTGCATCTCGCCGGTCCACCCTTGCCAGTCCGGTCCAAGCTCATCCAGGTCCCGGTAGTTGTACCGGACCGGGACCACGGCCGGGTCGAGGGTGACGTGAAAGTCGTAGTTGAAATCGCTGCCGAAACAGGAGTACCAGGGTACGGTCCAGCCCATTCGCTGCCGGAACGCCATGAGCTTGGCCAGCGGCGCCCGGCTGATCATCACCAGCGTGGTGTCCCGGGCATGCAGGTGGGCGAGGTGGCCGATGCCGTCGGCCAGGAACGAGCAGGACGGGCAGCCGTCATCCCAGTCCGGGTCGAACATGAAGTGGTAGACCAGCAGCTGACCGCGGCCCTCGAACAGGCCGGGCAGGCTGGCCTGGCCGTCCGGGCCCTGGAAGATGTATTCCTTGTCAATCTCGACCATCGGCAGCTTACGTCGCTCGGCGTTCAGTGCGTCGCGTTGCCGGGTGAATTCTTTCTCTCGCGCCAGCAGCTTCCTGCGGGCGGCCAGCCATTCATCTGGTGAAACGACCTGCGGATCATCCATCTCGACGGGCCTTCCTTTCCGGCCGGTTTAACTGTGTCACTCTCACGACGAGCGGACGCCATCTCGATGGACGCCTTCTGGTCAGCGGCACTCCGGTGCACCGCTGTGCGAGGGGTCGCGGCACGATGGTCACGAACGAAGGAGAGCCATGAAGTACATGCTGATGATCTGCGATGACGAATCGGTGATTCTGAGCCCGGCCGAGGTGCATGCCCTGCCGCAGATCCAGGCCTGGGATGCGGAGGTAGACGCCCGCGGGATCCGGCGCGGCGGCGCGCGGCTCCGGCCGAGCGGCGATGCCACCACCGTCCGCGTCCGCCGCGACGAGGTCCTGGTTTCCGATGGCCCGTTCGCTGAAACCAAGGAACAAATCGGCGGCTTCGACATCATCGAGTGCGCGAGCCTCGACGAGGCGGTTGAGATCGCGGCCAGGCATCCGGCCGCCGCCAGCGGGGCCATCGAGGTCAGACCACTCTGGCAGGAGTAAAAGCGCACTTCCGCAAGGTCCAGTTCTACGGCCAGAACCTGCCCGAAGGGTCGTCCGCGGGTCGGGGGTTGCGGGCGGCTGCCGTCCGCCAGCCCGCGCCTGGCCGCATCGCGTCGGCGGCCTTGACCGCGTCCGCGATCTGGTCGTAGCCGCATTGCCGCCGGTCCAGCAGCCGGACCAGCCCCGCCCGGGAGGCCCGCAGGAAATCGGGCGGGCTGAGGTGATCCGCGGCCATGACGATGCGCAGCCAGCGGCCAGCCGCGGCGGCCTGAGCGCGTTCCACCTCGCGCAGCACCGGCTCGGTCACGGCCGGGGTAATGACGACCAGGACCCGCGCATACGACCGGAGCTCCGGCGGCAAGATGAGAAGATCGGGATGGGCCGACAGCAGGGCGACAGAGCCTTCCCAGGTGATCGGATCACTGGCCAGTATCGCGATGGGGATGATGTTCATTTCCGCCTCGTCAGCCTGCCCCGGCGGCATGTGGTCTGCCGCTGCCTTGCCCGCTCCCGCTGAGGCTAGACCGACGGCATTGACAAAAAGTGACCGATTTGTGCGTTCACGCGGGATGGCCACCAGTTCCAGCGGCCGAGCAGGGCGACGGTGGCGGGGACGAGCAGGGGCGTCGGAGACCTGGCTCAGGTCGTACCCGGCTGGCACAGCGCCGGCGATGCCGACGCTCTCCGGCGGGCGCCTCGATCACGGGCTCGACGAGCATGGCCAGTTCCGGCTGAACGCGTGGCTGCCGTGGCCGCGGTGAGCAAACCGATCCGGGTGCTGATCGTCGATGACGACGCCCTGGTCCGCGCCGGGTTCACCATGCTCCTCGCGGGCGCCAGCGCCTTGCTCGCACACGACGGCGACGAGGCCTAGCGAGGAAGAGTTGCGGCGCTACCCCTTTCCTGACGTGGTACCAGCGAGCCCTCAACGGAGATAGATATTTCTCAAGTTCTTAGCGGCGTTTGCCGGACCCTCCGCACGAGTTGCAGTTCGTTTTACCTGACCCAGTACATGGCGCGCACCAGCCGTCGCTTCCCGCAGCATAGGGCGCGTAAGCGGGATTCTTGATCCTTCCCCCACCCCCGCAGGAAAAACAGGTCTGTTTCCCGCTCCCACTGCAGGACCCGCATCTCTCGACTTGCTTGCTGCCCATGCTGGTCGTCTGCGCGGTCCAGCTCGATGCCCGAGACGACCGCGAGTAATCGATCGTGTTCACAGTCTTCCGGCGGGCCTTGGATGCAGCGGCATCACGGCTTTCTTTGCTTCTCAGCACCCATATTAGCCGGAGGGTGCCGATGGCAAACACGGCGATAAAAACGATCCAGACAATGTGGTTGGCGGTGGAGATGCTCATATTAGAACTATGCGTTCCGATGCGGAAAGCCAGTACGACCGCCACTATAACAGCTAGGACCACGCCGCCTATGAGGGTCATCACATAGCTCCATACGGGCCTCATGATCCGCCTCGTTTCTTCACCATGATGACGTGCTGAGGCGAATAATCGTCGCCGCCGATCCACAGTAGCCGCCGACTGATCCTGACTCCGGTTAGCTCACTTCCACCACCTGGGGACACTGCGGCACCTCCCCCACATGCCCGTTGCGGACTCCACCCGCGCGTATATTAAGGATGGCGTAAGAACTGGCCGCTGGCAATGGCTTTAAAACGGCAAGGGCGCCGCGGACGATAGAGCTCGCAGCATACCCGTTCGGCCCAAAGATCTTTTTTAGACCGAACGGGGCGGCGTTACCCGCAGTCGGCTACGGCGCCGCGCCCGTGAATTGGCCGACTGGCTGCCGAAAGACGCGTACCGGAACGCACGGGACAGCGGACGCGATCCACAGGAAGAACAGCACGACGTACTGCGGGATCGCCAGCAGCCACTTGACCAGCCACTGCCAGCGGCTCAACGGCTCGTCGAGACGAGCTCGCACCTCAGCCTGGTGCGAGCCGCCCCGGTGTGCGCATAACTGGGCGGCGATGGCGGTGAGCACGTCCAGCCGGGCGGCCCGGCGGGCGGGCCAGCTGGCGGCGATCAGCCCGAGCAGGGCGGCGATCACCAGGAAGACGACGAGCCTGGACACCGGCACGACGGTGTCGGTGAGGCCCTGCTGTTTCAGCGACGACACCAGGGCGATGCCCATCCCGGTGCCGACGATGATCCCGATGATGGCGCCGAAGAATCGCCAGGATCACCGCTTCGGACCGGATCATCGCGCGGACCTGACGGCGTTTCATGCCGACCGCCCGCAGCAGGCCGATCTCGCGGGTGCGCTCGAACACCGAGAGCATGAGGGTATTCACGATCCCGATGAGCGCGATGAGCACGGCTAGGGCAAGCAGGGCGTAGACCAGCCCGACGAGCTGGTTGACGGAGTTGGTCTGGGTTTGATCGAACTGAGCCCTGGTCTGGACCTGCACGTTCGGATAGGCGGCCAGGGCGCTGGTGACGGCACTGTTCACGGTGCCGCTGCCGTTGGTTTGCAGCAGCAGCGCGGCCGGGGGCTGGCTGGCGAAGTGGGAGGCGAAGAACCCGGCGCTGACCAGGTAGCTGCCGATCAGGGCGTTGGCCTGGTATATCCCGCCGATGCGGAGGGCGGAAGAACCGGTCCGGGCGAACGTCACCGGAAGCGTGTCACCCACGGACAGGTGCTTCGAGGTGGCGGTCGTGGCGTCGATGAGCAGCTCCCCCGGGGCCAGGGCGGCGGAGGTGCCCGCGGTCATCCGCAGGATCAGCGTCCCGGCCAGGTGCGCCACCGATACCGCCCGGAGCGTGGCGAGTGAGTTCTGGACCTCGAATTGTCCGCCGTAGACGGTGGTGGTCGCGGTGACGCCGGGTACGGCTGATGCTGTGGCCGGCACCGAGTCGCTGAGTTCTCCGGTCCCGGTGGCGCTCACGATGAGGCCGGCGCTGACCGCCTGGTCCGCGCTGCTGGTGGCCGACTTCGACAGCGAGGCGCCGAATACTGAGATCGCCGCGACCAGGGCCAGGCCGACCATCAGCGCCGAGGCGGTCTGGGCGGTGCGCCGGGGGCTGCGCATCGAGTTCTCCCGGCCGAGCTTGCCCGGTTCCCCGAACAACCGGGCCAGCGGACGCCCGCCATTCCCATTGTGCTGAGCATCTCGTACGCGGTCCGGAGTTGCTGGCGGGCATCGGCGCGGCGGTTCTCGCGGCGTAGCCATTCGCCGTACAGCAGGCGGGCACGGGCGTGATCAGGCTCGCCCAGTTGGCGGACGAGACCACCAGCCCTTCGCCGCGTTCGGTTGCGTCGGCTATCGCCCTGGGAATGAGCTCCGCCGCCTGTTCCTGGTCTCCGCGGTAGGCGGCGACGGCCATTGGCCCGTGGGGATAGACGTTGGTCTGGGCGGCGTCGGTCGCGGCTCGCAACTCCTCGAGGGTGCTAGAGGCCGCCGCGATATCACCTTCGAAGACGTGCGTCAAGATCTGCCCGGTGAGGGCAAAGTGCAATTCGCTGAGCGCGCCGATCTCACGGACAAGCGCCGCCCTCCGGGCGGCAAGTCGATGATTCCGCTCGTCGTCCCAGACGAACCTTGATGTGCCATAAGCCAGCTGGAACCAGCTAAGCGACTGTTCGGGAGGCAGCCCATCGGCAAAGTCCGCCAGTGCGCGCCGGAGGAACGGCAGCCCCGCCGCATAGCCCTCGCTGAAACTGTCCGCGGCGAAAATCCGGGCCCAGCCCTGGAGCAGGAGATCGACGGTTGACGGGTTCCGCGGCGCGGGCAATGTCAATGCCGCCCTGGACACCGACCGGAGATTGGCTTCCGGCCTGGCCAGCCGTCCGGCGAATAGAGCCGCGTTCAGCGCGTCAAGATAGGTCACTCGCGCCAGTTCCACGTCCACGCGTTCAAGGCGGCGGGCGGCGTTCAGCATCAGCGGTGAAGCATCGTTTCCTCGGTTCGAGGCGAAGGCCACCTGGGCCCGCACCAGATCGGCCCGCGCCCGGTCCGCCTCGGCGAGCGGCCGGCTTCGGCCAGAACCAGCAACCGGAGAGCGTGGCCGGTAGCTCCCGACTGGACTTTGGCCTGCGCGGCGGCTAGGGCTCGCTCGGCCCGGCGGGCAGGCTCGGGAGTGAGCTGGAAGGCTTTGTCCAGGAACGCTGCCGCGGCCGCAACGCCGCCCCTTCCCTGTGCCCTCCCGGCGGACCGTTCGAGTTCTGCGGCGACGTCCTCGTCGGGGACTCACGGTGGCCTGAGCCCGGTGCCAGGCGCGGCGATCGGGATCGAGTGCCGGGTCAGAAGCTTCTGCCAGCGCCCGGTGGACCGCGTGTCTCTGCTCGGCCGATACCGACCGGTAGACGGCGGAGCGCACCAGCGGGTGGCGAAAGCGCACAGTAGTCCCGATATCCAGCAAATTGGCTTCCTGCGCCGCTGCGGCGGCACCGGGCGCCGCGAGCTCCCGGAAGCGGCCACGGGAGGCGAAGAGCAACCCGACCGAATCGGCCCGCAGCCGACGTCCGACAAAGGCGAGTACTTGCATCGAAGTACGGTCAAGCCAGTGCAGGTCATCAATGAAGCAGCAAAGCGGCTCGGCCTCGGCGTGGTCAGAAAGCAGGCTCAAGGTCGCTAGGCCGACAAGGAACCGGTCAGGCGCGGCCCCCGAGCTGATGCCGAATGGGCAGGCAGACCGCCGCCGATGTCGTGGCCGCGGGCGGCAGCGCAGTGATCATCGGCCAGGAGCCAGAAAAGGTCGCCGAGACCGTCAAGGAACTGTCGGCGTCTGGTGCGGCCTTCGGGATCACGGCGGACCTGACGGACCGGATGGCGGCCGAGGCGGTCACCGCGCAGCTCGCGTCCGAGCATCCGGACGCGACGCTGCTGGTGAACGCCGCCGGGGCGTTCCTGCCCAAGCCGTTCCTTGACCACACCGGCGCGGATTATGACCTATACCAGGAACTGAACCGGGCGATCTTCTTCATCACCCAGACGGTAGCCCGCGGCATGATCGCCAACGGCCAGGGCGGGTCGATCGTGAACATCGGCAGCCTGTGGGCGAACGAAGCCATCGGCGCGACCCCGTCGTCGGCTTATTCGCTGGCCAAGGGCGGCCTGCACGCCCTCACCCGCAACCTCGCGCTTGAGCTGGCGCCGCACATGATCCGGGTAAACACGGTCGCGCCGGCCGTGGTGGCCACCCCGATCTACCAGAAGTTCGTGCCGGAAGACCAGCTCGAGGCGACGCTGCGCAGCTTCGACGCGTTCCACCCGCTAGGCCGAGGCAGCCATGAATTCTCCTCCCCTATCGCGCGGCTTCCACCGCCGGCCGCGTCCAGCGGCCGGCCAGGACGGCCGGGTGCCGCCGGGCCAGCACGTCGTTCAGGATTTCCCGGTGCTGTCGGCCGGTCCCACCCCTACACGCCACTGCCGGAATGGACGTTCTCGATCCGGCGGGGCGGCAAGACGCTCAGGTCCTGGACCTGGCCTGAATTCCAGGACCTGCCGGCCGAGACCGTCACCGTGGACATTCACTGCGTGACGCGCTGGTCCAAGCTCGGCACCGTGTGGCGCGGCGTGGCGCTGGACACGCTACTGGCGCAGGACGCGCCTTACGCGCTGGCCTTCGGCTACGGCCTGCTGCACGCCGATGGCTCCTCCGGTGCAACGCCAGGAACATCCAGACCTGCTCCCCGGCGAGACGCAGGCCTCGTTCCGCTGGCCGCGTTGACAGCGACTGACACGCCGCCCCGTTCGATATAAATATTTTAAATAACGAACGGGGCGGCGTGTGCGTCCGGCTACCCTGGCCTGCCGCCTTTTCTCAGGGCACGGCCGAGGGCATGCTATTCGCCGTCGCACTGGCTGTCGGCACGCTGTTCACCGCCTTGCTGGCGGGGAATCGTCTCCGCTCTCCGGGCGAGCGCTGGCCGCCTGGACTCGGACGGCCAGCGCTCGCTGACGATCAGGAGCTCGTGGCCGTCACGAAGAAGTCCTGGTTCCAGGCCTTGGTCGCGTACCAGCCGTCGATGTCGGCTCCCCAGTTGTAGCTGTCTCCGCTGACGTCCAAGGCCAGGTTCGGCGACGCGGCCTGAATGAAGAAGTTGTCGACCGTACTGGCTGCGTGCCAGCCGAATACGTCCTGGTCGCTATCGGGGTCGCAGGGCCCCTGATAGAGGGTGTCGCCCACCTGATCGTCGGTCCATATGCACATGCCGCTGTTGTCGTTCCGGATCATGTACCCGACGAGGGTGCCGCTGTCGCTGACCGCGTCGAAGAACCACTTTTGCTCGGCACCGCCGTCATTGGGCCACTGGATGATGCGGGTGCCGAAGGCGGTCGAGCCGCCGGCGACGGAGATGTTCAGGCTGTCGTAACCAGGGCTGATCCAGTACGCCTGGGTCCCCGGGGTGACGCTCAGGGTGTCGGCGTACGCCGTGCCCGTCAGCGCGGCCGTGGCGAGCAGGCCTGCGGCCAGTGCACCCGCCGCGGTGGCCAGGTGCCTGCCGTTGTGCTTGAAGATCTTCATGTCCCCTCCGTGATGGTGGCTGGTAATCGGTCGCCCCATCTGACCGACCGTGCTTCCGAAACTAAGGACCGCGGTGGGCAAGCCCGCTAGAACGCGGCTGCACTGGAAAAGACCAGTTCAGCGGCGTGAGCGGCAGAAAGCGGCAAGACCTGGAGATACCAGGTGGACGGCCAGCTATGAGGAGGCGACAATCAGGGCGTGAGCGGGGACCGGGCCGGTACCGGGCGGCTGCGTGAGTGGAGGATCCGGTCCGGGCTGACCCAGCGCGAGCTCGCCGAGCGCTCCGGGGTCAGCGTCCGCACCGTGCGGGCCCTGGAGAAGGGGTTCGTGGCCCAGCCGCAGGCGGCCTCGCTGCGGCGGCTTGCCGCCACGCTGGACGTGGACGCCGCCCTGCTCGCCGTCCCTGCACCTGGATCCGGTGACGGCCTCGTGCGCGTTGAGGTGCTGGGGCCGCTCACCGTTCGCCGCGGGCGGGCCGTGATCACGGTGGCCTCTCCGATGCTGCGGAAGCTGCTGGGACTGCTCGCGATCCAGCCCCAGTGTGAGGTCGGCTTCGAGGAGATCATCGACGCCCTCTGGGAGAGCCTGCCGCCCCGCACATGTCGTCAGCTCGTGCACACCTACGTGGGCGGGCTGCGCAAGCTACTCGACGATTCCGGGCGGGAATCGCTTGTGGCACGAACGGCCCGCGGCTACCGGCTGCTGCTGGATACGGGACAGTCGGATACCGCCGAGTTCGGTGAGCAGGTCGCCCGTGCTGAGCGGGCAGCAGCGGAAGGCGCCGGCCTGCCTTCGTGGCAGCTCTACTCCGAGGCGGTGAACTGCTGGCGCGGACCGCTTCTGGGCGGTGACAGCAGCGGGCTCCACCTGCATCCGGCAGCCGTCGCGCTCACCAGCCGGCGCACGGCCGCGGTGCTGGCCTGGACAGAGCTGGGCCTGGCGCTCGGCCGCTACCACCCGGTGATTCCCGTGCTCCGCACGCTCGCGGCCGAGCAGCCGCTGCACGAGGGCCTCACCGCCCGGCTGATGCTCGCCCTGGCGGGCGACGGGCAGCAGGCCGAGTCGCTCACTGTCTACGAGGAGCTGCGGACCCGGCTGAGCGAGCAGCTCGGTATCGACCCGGGACCGGAGGTCACCTCGGCGCACCTGCGGGTGCTACGCGGACAGCTGCCTGGTGCCGCGCTGGTGCCCGGATCCCCCGCACCGGCATTCGAGCCTCCGTCTCAGCTCCCTACGGAATGCGCGGGCTTCACCGGGCGCGCGGACGAACTGGCCGCCCTCGACCGGATCTTCACCGCGGAAGCCGCGGTGAAGCCCGCGCCGGTCGCTGTGATCACCGGGATGGGCGGAGTCGGCAAGACCGCGCTCGCCGTCACCTGGGCGCGACGCGAACGCAGACGGTATCCCGACGGCCAGCTCTACGCCGACCTGCGCGGCCACGCCGCCTCCGGCCCCGCCCGGCCGCTGGAGGTGCTGGCCGGGTTCCTGTCCGCTCTGGGTGAGTCAGCCGAGCGGATCCCCGACGACGAGGACCAGGCGGCGGCGCTGCTGCGCACCCGCCTGGAGGGCAAGCGGGTCCTGCTGCTGCTCGATAACGCGCTCGACCCTCAGCAGGTCCGCCCGCTGCTCCCGGCCGCGCCGGGCAATGCTGCGATCGTGACCGCGCGAGACCGGATGACAGGCCTGGCCGCCCGGGACGGGGCGGAAACCGTCGTGGTCCGCCCGCTCCCCGAAGCGGCGGCCGTCGCGCTCGTGGTCACCGCCATGGGGAACAGAGCCGCCGCCGAACCGGCCGCGGCCGTGGCCGAGCTCGCCAGGCTCTGCGCTCACCTGCCGCTGGCCCTGCGCGTCGCCGCCGCCAGTCTCGCCGCCCGGCCCGGCTACCCGCTCACCGACTACGTCGCGCGGCTCGCCTCTCCCGACCGCCTGGCCAGGCTCGCCGTGCCCGAAGACCCGCAGGCCGCGGTGCGCACGGCTTTCGAGCTGTCCTGCGCCGCGCTCAAGCCAGAAGTACGGCGCATGTTCCGGCTGGCCGGGCTGGTTCCGGGGGCCGACCTGACGGTACCGGCCGCCGCCGCCGTGGCGGGTATCACGGCGGATGAGGCCGAGTCGATCCTGGCCAGGCTGGTGGCACGCAACCTTCTCGACGAATACGCCTTCGGGCGATACCGGCTGCACGACCTGCTGCGGCTGTACGCGGCCGAACTGGCCGAGTCCGAGGAAAGCGCCGCCGGACGCGACGCCGCGATCGGCCGTCTGGCCGCCGATGTCATGATCACGGTCCAGGCAGCCGCGGCGCAAGCGTATCCGCACCGGCTCCACCTACCGGACCCCGACGAGGCCGGGCCGCCCAGCCGACACGTGTTCGCCGACGGCGCCGCTGCCCTGGCGTGGCTGGACGCCGAGCACGCCAACCTGGTCGCGCTGGTCGTCGTGCTCGCGGACCGGGGCCGGGCGGACACCGCCGTGCGTCTCGCCGACCGGCTGGCCGGATACTTCTACCTGCGCCTGAACACGGTGGAATGGCTGGCAGCCATATCCGCCGCCCGGCGGGCGGCCGGTGACGTCCCGATCGCCGTAGCGTCTGCCGAGCTGCAGTTCGGCATGCTGCGCCTCATTCAATCGCAGTACCACGCCGCAGCCAGGCATTTCACCGAGAGCCTGCGGCAAGCCCGGCGCGCGGGATGGCTGCCGGCCGAGGCCGTCACGCTGAACAACCTGGCCATCGCGCGCTGGTCGCTGGGACAGACGGCGGAGACGATCACGCTATTCACCCAGGCGCTCGAGATACACCGGCGCAGCGGCCGAACCGCGGGGGAAGCCGTCACGCTCGCCAACATCGCCGCGGCCCACCTGGAGTTCGCGCGTTCCGCCGAGGCAGGCGGCGACCGGCCGGGCGCCGACCAGCACCGGGACGAAGCGCTGCGCCTGCTCACTCGGGCCCGCGACATGCACCAGGCCCTGGGAGACCAGCTCAACCAGGCGGAAACCTGCCGCCGGCTCGCCGAGGCGTACCGCGACCTCGGCGACCAGGAATCCGCTTCCGGCCATGCCCGCCAGGCCATCGGCCTGGCCCGCGCGGCGGCGGATCACCGCTTCGAGACACTAGCCCGCAGCACTCTGGCGACGATCCTCGTGCGGCTCGGGGACACCGAAGGCGGTCTCGCAGAACACATGCAGGCGCGGGAAGGAGCCGCGGAACACGGCGATCTAGTCGCGCAGGCGCATCTCCTGGCCGATTTCGCGGAAAGCCTGGCGCGGCTGGGACGACGGCCAGACGCCCTGCTCACCGCCCAGGACGCGCACGCCGCAGCCGACCGGCTGCGGCTGCCTGTCCTACGACGCCGGGCGCAGCAAGTACTGCACTTCATCTCAATCAGCTGACCGGTCTGCTCCTACCGCATCGCAGCAGTCAACCCGGACCTTCGCGCCCGGCACCGACCAGGTTTGCTCGTCAGTTAGACATCGACGCGGTAGTTCAGCGTCAGGTCGGCAGCGTTCTGGCCTCGGATACCCCAGTTGGCCTTGGGTGTCTCGGTGATGGTGATCTCGGGGCTGCGCGGGCTGATTCCAGCCTGGGCTTCGACGCGGCTGAACAGCTCGGCGATCAGGGCGCGTCTGGCGCTGGAACTTCTTCTCGGGCGGGGGTACTCCAGCGCGCTCATGATCGCCGCGTGGATCGCTTCCGATAGCACGCTGCGGCGCTGGTCCAGCGTTGCCTCGGACAAGCTCAGCCCGTTGAGGGCGACGCGCACGGCCGGAGACGAGCTAGTCCACGACCCGTAGCTAACGGACCGTTTCAACCACAACCAGAAAGTGCTCCATCCCTGAAGGACCCAGTAGCCGACGAGCGCGACGTCCTCGTACCGGACCAGGGGCCGCAGCCCGCCCCACGACACGGGTGCCCGTCGGCGGCCCGCTGCCGTCACCGCCAGCGTCCGGAAGCTGCAGCGGACACCCTTCACGCGCCGGGCCGGAAACCGGACGACATCGCCTGCGCGCCGCCATCCTGCCGCCGCGTGTGCCGGGCCACTCCAGCTCGCTACTGTTTGCTCGTGGAACCCTCCAGCGCGCATCGCCGGGCGGCGAGATGGACTCGCGGCCTGCTGTACTGCGGCCTGGCCGCCGGGCCGGCCTT
Organism: Streptosporangiaceae bacterium; assembly: GCA_050011155.1. GTDB lineage: Bacteria > Actinomycetota > Actinomycetes > Streptosporangiales > Streptosporangiaceae > Palsa-504. The sequence goes on along the minus strand of JBEKJP010000112.1, from coordinate 1,816 downwards.
CGTCACGACATTCCTCGCGGAGGGCGCCACCCGGCCCGGGTACCGCCCCTCCCGCCATCCGGTCAGCTCGCTGGCGCTCGGGCCACGCGGCCGGGTCCAGGCCGCGAACTTCGCCGTGACCGGGACGCTGGTCCTGGCCGGCGCCGCCGGCCTCGGGCGCGCCGCTGATCCCGGGATCAGCAGCCGGGCGGGACGCGCCCTGATCGCCGCAGCCGGCGCCGGCCTCATCGGCGCAGCCGTCTTCCCGACCGACCCGGTGAGCGGCTACCCGCCAGGAACACCCGGCGCGCTCACCCAGCCCAGCCGCACCGGCCTGATGCATAACCTCGCCGCCGTCCCGGTGTTCCTCGGCCTGCCCGCCGCCGCGTTCACCTGCGCCCGGCAGTCCGCCCGGGCCGGCCACCGCGGGTTCGGCCGGTACAGCGCCGCCACCGCCACGGCCATGCTGGCAACCGCGGCACTGGCCGGCGCCGGCTTTAACCAGGCACCCCGGCTGGTCAATCTCGCCGGATCGCTCCAGCGAGCCAGCATCGTGACCGGCTTCGGCTGGCTCACAGCCCTGTCCGCCCGAGCACTCACGCGCACCCCCGCCGCTTCAGCCCCCGAACCATCAACCTGAACCGGCCCGCTCCAGCCCTCCACCGCACACGTAACGCGACATGACAGGACGTCGTGATGCCATCCCTGGAGCGCGCGGAGGCGCAATACTGACCCTATGGTTGACGACACTGCGCGGGATCGGGCCATCTACCACGCGCTGAAGGCGGCCGACGAAGTCGCCGCAGCCCTCCAGACCCACCTCATCGAGGAACACGGGGCTGATCCGGAGCGTGCCGCCCCGCAGAGCCCCTCCACCAACTCACTCAAGCTGCTGCGGCAGGCCCGCGAGCGGCTGGGCGCAGGGCTCCGGGCCGTCCAGGCCGACCACATCGCCGAGTCCGACGAAATCTCCCTGCGCAACCAGCATCCCCAGCAGCGCACGAGCTAAGGTCCGGCACGCGGCATGACAGGAAGGAAAGCGTTTCCGCGGAATCCATTACTACGTGACGGATGTGACGGCCGGGTCCATAGTGCCTGGCCAGCGCTCTGCCGGTGGCAGATGCGGGTGTTAGGCGTACGACGGCGGCTGTGCCCCGCACCGGTGCCGGATGCCTGCTAGCGTCGGCGCATGGAGCGAGGATTCCGCGCGCAGCAAGACAAGACGGCATTTGACAAACTGGCGCAGGCGTTCGCGCGGACCAAACTCGGCGGCTGGCTGTTCGTGAACGTCTTCGCGGTCATCGACCGGCGGCTTATCCCCCTGACAGGCGGCCGGCTGACGGTAGCCGCCGGGCAGCCGATCCTGCTCCTGCACACGCGCGGGGCCAGGTCCGGCCAGCCGCGCAGCACGCCGCTGCTCTACACCCGGCACGGCGGCGGCTACCTGGTCGTCGCCTCCAAGGCGGGCGCGGACCATCACCCGGCCTGGTACCACAATCTGCGCGCTCACCCAGACGAGGTCGCGATCGAGGTCGGCGGCCGGCGCATCGCGGTACACCCGCGCGAGGCCGAAGGCGCCGAGCGCGAGGAACTGTGGCGCGTGGTCAACGACAACTACAACGGCTACCAGGTGTACCAGCAGCGGGCCGGCGCGCGGACTATCCCGGTGGTGCTGCTCGAGCCGGCGTGAGGGCAGCACCTTCGCCGGGGCACTCGTCACTAACAGCCATGGCGGCCCCCTTTTACCGACTGCGGGTGCTGCACCAGACGTGAGACTCCGACGGGACAGGCCGAAGCGCCGGCGCACCTTGCGATCCCGATGACCCTCCTCGCGGCA
>JBEKJP010000111.1:0-27327 GCA_050011155.1 Streptosporangiaceae bacterium | reverse complement strand
CCCTGGCCCGTACCGGCGTGCGCGGATTGCTCAGCCGTGAGCCCTCGCTCGAGGAACTGTTCCTGGCCCAGTACGGGCCCGGTGGCGCGGCACCGGTCCTGACCGGAGTCGCACCGGCCGGCATGGCTCGGTCATGACCGGCCAGCTGCTCGAGCGGCCACCACGCGAGCTCGCCCCCGCGGGCCTCTACCCGGGATCCGTTCTTGCCCGTCAGGTGGCGCGCCGCGCCGCCCGGTCGGGCGCTCTGTGGGGACTCATATTCGGCTTGTTCATCATCGTCCAGACGCACGCCTACACCTCCACCTACAAGACCCAGGCGTCGCGCAACCAGCTGGCGCGCGCGTACGGGTCGAACACCGCCATGAACGCGCTCCTCGGGTCAGAGCGCGCCGTCAACACGGTCGCCGGCTTCGCCGACTGGCGCTTCGTCGGCATCTTGAGCGTCCTCGGCTCGATCTGGGGTCTGCTCATGTCCACCCGTCTCATGCGCGGTGAGGAGGAAGCCGGGCGCTACGATCTGCTCCTGGCCGGTCAGACAACACGCCGGCGCGCTGCGGGCCAGGCGCTCACAGGCCTCGGCGCCGGGTTGCTGGCCTTGTTCGTGCTGACGGCTGTCGGGACGATTGTCACCGGCCGGTCCCCCTCGGCCGGATTCAGTCTCGGCCAGTGCCTGTACTTCTCTGTCACGCTCGTGGCGGCGGCGGCCATGTTCCTCGCCATCGGCGCGCTGGCCAGCCAGCTGGCCGGCACCCGCCGGCGCGCCGCGGCCATGGCCGGGGTCGTCTTCGGCGGGGCGTATGCCCTGCGCATGGTGGCTGACACGAACCAGGGCCTGCACTGGCTGATGTGGCTGAGCCCGCTCGGCTGGGTCGAGGAAGCCAGGCCCCTGACCGACCCGGACCCGGTGGCACTGCTCCCGGTCCTGGTCTTGCTGATTACGGTTACCGCAGTGACACTGCACCTGGCCGGCACGCGCGACGCCGGGGCAGCCTCGTGGCCCGGACGCGACTCGTCACAACCGCATCTGGCCCTGCTTGGCGGCTCCGCGGGCTTGGCCGTGCGCCTGATGCGGCCGGCCGCGCTTGGCTGGCTGGTCGCAGTCGCTGTCTTCGCTGTGCTCATCGGAACCACGGCCGAGTCGTCCGCCAAGGACGCCACCGGCTCGCAAGGGATCAGCCAGGCGATCGGACGGCTCGGCGGGCACGGCTCACTCGTGGCAGACGATCTTGGTCTGACGTTCCTGATCCTCGCGCTCCTGATCGCGCTGATCTCGGCCGGCCAGATCACCGCGATGCGGACCGAGGAGGCCGACGGTTACCTGGAGAACCTCCTGGTCCGCCCCGTGAGCCGGACGTCGTGGTTCGCCGGGCGGCTGAGCCTGTCCTCCCTTCTCCTCCTTGCGGCTGGCCTGCTGGCCGGGATCGGGGCCTGGGCGGGCGCCGCCAGCCAGCACAGCGGGGTCCGTTTCTGGTCGCTGGTGGCGGCCGGCCTGAACGTCGTCCCGCCAGGGCTATTCCTCCTCGGCCTCGGCGCCCTGGTGTTCGGCGCGTGGCCGCGGCGGACCTCGACGGTTGTCTACGGATACCTGGCCTGGTCGTTTCTCATCGAGTTCGCAGGCGGAGTGGTTCACACCAGTCACTGGCTACTGGACACATCCGTCTTCTTCCACCTGGTGCCCGCCCCCGCCGCCAGCCCCGACTGGCCGGGCATGGCGGTCATCACCGGCCTCGGGATCCTAGCGGCCGTCCTCGGCGGCATCCTTCTCCGCCGTCGCGACCAGAAGAACGCATGACCCAGCGCAATGCCCGGACGGACTGGCTTCTTTGTTGCTGGTTGCCGATTGGGGCTCCCGCCGGGCGGGGCCGGTTTTCCTAGCGCTCGTTTCCCGCGCGCAGCCAGCCGGTGTAGTCGGCGACTGCGCGCTCGGTGTCGTAAGCGGGCTGGTAGCCGGTGTCCTGGTGGATGCGGGTGATGTCAAGGTACGTGTCATGGCCCGGCCCGTTCGGGTCGCGGCCGGCCGGGAGCTCGATCTGCGCGTCAGGGATGACCTTCCTGATCGCGGCAGCGATCTCCCCGTACGTCGTCGCCCGTCCGGCGGCGACGTTGTAGGTACGGTAGCTCAGCTGTTCCGATAGCTGCAGGAGCGCGATGGCCCGGCCGCAGTCCTTCGCGTAGCACAGGTCGGTCCCGTCGTCGGCGTAGGCAGGCGAGTACAGCGCGGAGAGATCCGGGGCGGTGCCGCGGGCGGCGGCGTGCACGAACTGCGGTACTGCGGTGAACGAGGGGGACGGGTTGCCGCCGGGACCCCAGATGCCGCCGATGCGGTAGCTGAGAACCTCAGTGCCCGTAACGCCCGCCATATAGTCGGCCAGCAGCTCGCCGATCTTCTTGAACGCCGGGATCACATGGCCCGCTGTCATCGGTAGCGGCATGTCCTCCCGGTACGGCGGATTCCCGGCGGCGCCGCCATACACGCCTATCGTGCTCGCGGTGCTGACCCGCGCCACCTCCCAGTCACTGGCCGCCTGAATCACGTTGAGCAGGCTGTCGATTGCTTTCCGGGCGCCGTCGACGGGCTCGTACGCGCCGGGGGGCCAGGGCACGGACCCGGCGAGATGCACGATACCGGTGATCTTGTAGCGCTTGCCGATCTCCAGGAAGGCCGACCGGTTGGTGATGTCGGCCTGCTCGACGAAGACCCGTCGGCCGGCCTCGCCGGCGAAGGCGTCAGGCACCGCGGCCGCGCGGCGCTGGACGAGCACGCACGACTCGCCCAGGTCGAGCATGGCCCGGGTGGTGTGCGACCCGATGAAACCCAGGCCGCCTGTTATCAGGATCATCTCCGCTGCCCCCGTCTTCCCTGCTTCGCCGCCGTCACCGCGCCCGGCTGACCGTCAGGGAGACTGATCGTCAGTAATACTGACGATCAGTCTAAAGGTAGGATTACTGGGTGTCCAGCGAGACCAGGGATGACCAGCACACGGGGGAAGGGCCGGGGCCGGAACTGACCAGCCGCCTCGGCTACCTCCTCAAGCACGCACGACTGAAGCTGGGGGAGTTGACCGCCGCCGCCCTGGCGCCATACGGACTGGACGGGCGCGAACTGGCGGTGCTGCTCGTGCTCGCCGGCTGCGAGCCGGCATCCCAGCAGCAGGCCGCCCGGCGGCTCGGCATCGACCGCACGACCATGGTCGCCCTCCTTGACGCGCTCGAAGGCAAGGGGCTGGTGACCCGTCATCCCCGCGCCGAGGACCGCCGCAAGAACGTCGTCGAGCTGACCGCGCCCGGCCGCGACACCCTCCGCGACGCCACCCGGGCGGGCGACGACGCGGAACGCCGGTTCCTCGCACCGCTGACCGAACCCGCCGCCCAGCAGCTCAAAGACACCCTGCGCGCACTCCTGACCCAGCCGGACCGCAGCGACTAAAGGGACAAAAGGAACGAAAAGGAGCGGGCATGCCCACGTTCGACGGAGTGACCGGCCGGGTGTACTACAAGGCCTGGCGGGTGCCGCCGCCCCGGGCGGCGGCCGTGGTCTTCCTGCACGGCTTCGGCGAGCACTCGGGCCTGTATCACCGGTACGGCAACGCGCTGAACGGCGCCGGGATCGACCTGTGGGCGCTCGACGAGATCGGCCACGGGCTCACCGACGGCGACCGCGCCGTGATCCGGTCGATCGACGACCTGGTGGAGAACGGCCGCCGCCTGACGGCCATCGCCGAGGCGGCGCAGCCGGGCCAGCCGGTCTGGCTGGCCGGCCACTCGCTCGGGGCGGCGGCCGCCGCGGTGTCCGCGGCTCGCGACCCCGGCCGGTACGCGGGGCTCATCTTGTCCGGAGCGGCGATATCCCCGCTGGACTGGGTGGTGGCCCTCGGCGAGGCCGGCGCCCCGGAACTCGACCTGGACCCGGCCGGCCTGTCGGCCGACCCGTTCTACCTCGATGAGCTGGCCCACGATCCGCTGGCCTTCACCGGCGCGGCCGGCGCCCGCAGCCTGGCCACCGTGCTCCCCGCGGCCTGGGACGAGCTGGCGGCTGGCTTCGGGCAGGTGGAGCTGCCCGTTTTGTTCGTGCACGGCTCGGATGACCCGGTGGTGCCGGCCGAGCACGCCAGGCAGTGGTCCGCCCGGCTGAAGCGGGGCCGCCTGGCCGAGTTCACCGGGGCCCGCCACGATATCTTGAACGAGACCGTCCACCGCGACGTGGCCGCGGCGATCACCGGCTTCGTCCTGACCGCCGGGTAGACGCCCGGCGCGGGGAACCAGGATCCCCGCGCCGGGCCGGCTCTCAGTCGGCGACGACGACCACGTGCTTGTCGGTGAACGGCCGGCCGGCGACCAGCTCGGATTCGCGTCCGTCCGGGCCGACCGGCACGTCGCCGATCACGGTCACCCGGTGCAGCGTGCGCTGCACGTCGAGGTGCTCGATGTCGGTCGGCGCGAGATGGGAGGTGGCCCGGTTGTCCCAGACCGCCACGCTGCCCGGTGCCCACCGGAACCGGACCGTGTACTCCGGCCGGGTGATCTCCGCGTACAGCAGGTCCAGGATCGCCCGGGATTCCCGCGCGGACACGTCCACGATGTGGCTGGTGAATCCGGGGTTCACGAAGAGCCCCTTGGCGCCGGTGGCCGGGTGCACCCGGACCACCGGGTGGATCGCGACCAGCAGGTTGTCCTCGATCCGCTTGGCGTAGGAGGTCTCGCGGCTCAGCCCGCTGTCCGGCCCGGCGTACCTGTGCTCGGCCCGCAGGCCGTCCGCGAGTGCCTGCACCGCCGGGGACAGCCCCTCGTAGGCGGCCTGCAGGTTGGTCCACTGGGTGTCACCGCCGATGTCCGGCACCACGTCGGCCCGCAGGACGGACACGGCCGGCGGGTTCACCGCGGCGGTGACGTCGGTGTGCCAGCCGGTGAAATAGCTGTACTGGCGGCGCCGTACCAGCTTGCGGAAGTCCTGGCCGTACCGCTGCTCGTAGCGCCGGGGGTCGACGGTGAAGATCTCGGCGTAGCCGTCCGGTGGCGCCTCGTCGTGCGGGTGGGCGTAGGTGAGCGGCCCGAACTGCCGTCCGAACGCGATCTGCGACGCGTGGTCGAGGTGCTGGTCCCGGAAGAAGATGACCTTGTACTGGTGCAGCGCGTCCTGCAGCTGCCGGGCCGTCTCCGGCGCCAGCGGGCCCGCGATGTCGACGCCGGAGATGTCGGCGCCGATATGGCCCGCTACCGGCCGGACGGTAATCGTGGCGGGTTCCTGCACTACGGTCATGGGAGTTCCCTTTCGGAGATATGTTCACATCAATATTCCGAACGGGTGCTGCCGCCTGTCTATATTGCAACTATTTAAATTAAATGGCGAGCGGATTCGCGTAGATCTCGGAAAGCATGACCGTGCCGGCGGCGATGGGGAGCACGTCGCGGCCGAAGCTCGTCACGGTGATGGGCGGCTCGCCCGTCCCGGCGGACTGGCGCCTGGCTTCGGCTCGCAGCACCTCCAGGCAGCCCGGCACGTACATGGCCCCCGCCTCGACGACGACGAGGACCTCCGGGTTGAGCAGGTCGAGCAGCACGGCCGCGGCGGCGCCGACCGCCCGGGCCCGCTGCCAGAACATGGCCACCGCGGCCGGGTGCCCGGCCATGGCCGCCTCCAGCAGCAGGGCGAAGGATGGTTCCCGTACCACCCCGGCGGCGGCGGCCCGCGCCGCCAGCGCGCGCTCCGATACCACCGCCTGCAGGCAGCCCGAACGGCCGCAGCCGCACCTACCGCCCTGGCCAGGCAGGGGCTGGCCAGGTAGGGGCTGGCCAGGTAGGGGCAGGTGCGCGATCGTGCCCGCGGCCGACCGGGGGCCATGTTGCATCACGCCGCCGACGGCGAACGCCGCGTCCACCACGTTGCCTGCGAACAGGTGGACCACGCTGGACCTGGCCCGCTGGTCGCCGAGCAGCTGCTCGGCCCGGGCCAGCGCGCGGGAGTGCCCGTCGACGCGGACCCGCAGCCCGGTCCGCTCCTCGAGCAGCGCGCGCACGTGCACGTCGCGCCAGCCGAGGAGCGGGTGGTCGGCGATGACCCCGGCGGCCGAGTCCACCCAGCCGCCGGCGGCCACGCCGATCCCGAGGACCCGGGCGCGGCGGCCGCGCCCGGCCGCCAGGTCCCGCAGCCGCGCCGCGACCAGGTCCAGGACCGGGCCGGGGTCCGGGGCGGCGTGCGGGATGCGCTCGCTGGCGATGACCCGGCCGCGCAGGTCCGCCAGGGAAACCGTGGCGTGCTGCACGGCGATGTGCACTCCGCCGACGACCGGTCCCGCGACGTCGAGGTCCACCGGGACGTGCGGGCGGCCCAGCTTGCCCGCCGGGGCGCCCTCGGTCTCCCGCTCCGGCACCTCGCGGAGCAGGCCGTGCCGGATCAGGTCCGCGCACTGCCTGCTCACGGCGGCCGGGCTGAGCCCGGCCAGGCGCGCGATCGTCGACCGGGCGACCGGCCCGTGATCGAGCGCGGCCAGCATGACGGCTGACGCGCTATCGGTTTTACGCCGGTCCGGGGCCGCCTCGATATCCGCCCGCCGCACGTGCCCGCGAATTGCCTGAATTGTCATTCCCAGTAATTCTCCCGGTAAATTCGGAAGGGCTGGCCGCCACGCCGGGTTCGGCCGCATCCGGCGGCCATCCGGTGCCCGCGAGAGCCTTCATGAGGCACAGGCTGACAGCCGCGCCGCACAAAAGTCAATATTTATGATCAAAATACTAGGAATTGCCAGCTGACGGCCCCGCCGGCACCTTTCCGGGAACCTGCTCGCGCCGGGACGGGAATATCGGCGCGGCAGCGGCCGTTGGCGCGGTCGTGACGGAACAGGCGGAAAAAGAAGACGTGCAGTTCTGGTTCGATCCGCTGTGCCCCTGGGCCTGGATCACCTCCCGCTGGATGCTGGAGGTCGAGAAGGTCCGGCCGGTGCGCACCGACTGGCGGATCATGTCGCTGGCCTACCTCAACCTGATCCAGCATGAGGGCCAGGGCCTGAATGAGGAGTACCTGGAGCGGATGAGCAAGGCGTGGGGGCCGATCCGGGTCGTCGCGGCCGCCGCCCAGCACAGCGGCCAGGACATCCTCGGGCCGCTGTACACCGCGATCGGCACCCGGCTCCACAACCAGGGCCGCCGTGAGGACCCGCAGGTGATCCCCGAGGCCCTGGCCGAGGTCGGCCTGCCCGCCTCGCTGGCCGCCGCCGCGGACAGCGACGAGCTCGACCAGCTCATCAAGGACTCGCACAACGAGGCCTTCGACCAGGTGGGCATCGACGTCGGCACCCCGGTCATCCGCATCGGCGGGAACACCATCTTCGGCCCGGTCATCACGCCCGCGCCGCGCGGCGAGGCAGCCGGCCGGCTCTACGACGGCGTGGCCCTGGTGACCGGGACCGACGGCTTCTTCGAGCTCAAGCGGAGCCGCGACCGCAAGCCCTCGTTCGACTGAGACACGGCTTCTGGCATCGCATCACCGGCACCCGGTGCGCGACGGGCGCGTCGTGTGTTACTTCTTGGCACACGTACGTTGGCCCGGACACGAGGTGACGCGATGCCAGATCGTCCGTTCGAGCTCGACCAGACCGGCACGGTAGCGAGGATCCGGCTGCGGGGCAGCGCGGTGCTCTCGTCGCCGATGCTGAACCGGGGCACCGCGTTCACGCTGGCCGAACGGGAGGCGCTCGGACTCACCGGGCTGCTCCCGGACGGCGTCTCCACGATCGAGGGGCAGCTGGAGCGGGTGTACGCGCAGTACCTGCGCCAGCCCGACGACCTGGCCAAGAGCCTGCACCTCGGTCAGGCGCGGAACCGCAACGAGGTGCTGTTCTACCGGCTGCTGGCCGAGCACATCCACGAGATGCTGCCGATCGTGTACACCCCGACGGTGGCGACCGTGATCGAGCGGTACAGCCTGGAGTTCGCCCGCCCGCGCGGGGTGTACCTGTCGGTGGATCATCCTGACCAGGTGGAGACGGCCTTCCGCAACTACGGGCTGGAAGCCGACGAGGTGGACCTGATCGTCGCCACCGACTCCGAGGGCATCCTGGGCATCGGTGACTGGGGGGTGGGCGGCATCGCGATCGCGGACGGCAAACTGGCCGTCTACACCGCGGCGGCCGGCCTGCATCCCCGCCGGGTCATCCCGGTCGTGCTGGACACCGGGACCGACAACGAGGCCCTGCTGGCCGAGCACATGTACCTGGGCGCCCGGCACCCGCGGGTCCGGGACGAGCGGTACGACCAGCTGATCGACGCCTACGTCAGCGCCGCGACCAAGCTGTTCCCGCACGCGATGCTGCACTGGGAGGACTTCGGCGCCGGCAACGCCCGCCGGATCCTGCTGAAGTACGCCGACAGCCACTGCACGTTCAACGACGACATCCAGGGCACCGCCGCCGTCGTGCTGGCGGCCGCGCTGGGGGCTACCCGGGCCGCGGGCACGGCGATGCGCGACCAGGTGATCGTGATCCACGGTGCGGGCACGGCCGGCATCGGGATCGCGGACGCGCTGCGGCAGGTCATGATCGACGACGGGCTCAGCCCGGACCAGGCCAGGTCCCGGTTCTACGCCCTCGGCAGCAAGGGCCTGCTGGCCGACGGCTATCCGGGGACGTTGCGCGACTTCCAGGTGCCGTACGCCCGGACCGCCACGGAGGTGGCCGGGTGGGAGCGTGACGCGGACGGCCGCATCGGCCTGGCCGAGGTGGTGACCCGCACCCGTCCGACCATGCTGATCGGGACCTCCACCCAGCCCGGGGCGTTCTCCGAGCCGATCGTCACCGAGATGGCCGAGCACGCCGAGCGCCCGGTCATCATGCCGCTGTCCAACCCGACGTCCCGCTCCGAGGCCCAGGCGGCCGACCTGATCGCCTGGACCGGGGGCCGGGCGCTCATCGCGACCGGCAGCCCGTTCCCGCCGGTGACCTACGGCGGGGTCGAGTACCAGGTCGCCCAGGCCAACAACGCGCTCATCTTCCCCGGCCTCGGGCTCGGCGTCACCGTCGCCCGGGCCCGCCGCGTCAGCGACGCCATGCTGGCCGCCGCGGCCAACGCGCTGGCCGGGCTGGCTGACGTCACGCGCCCCGGCGCGGCCGTGCTGCCCCCGGTCACCAGCCTGCGGGAGGTGTCCGCCGCGGTGGCCGAGGCCGTAGCCCGGGCCGCCCGCGCCGAAGGGCTGTCGGAGGTGCCGCTGGACGGCCTGGCCGACCGGGTTCGCGCGGCCATGTGGGAACCCGCCTACCCTCAGGTGGAGGCCATCTGAGGGGCCCGCACGGGTTCGCTCAGGCGCCGAGGGCCATGAAGGAGTGCGCCGTCGCCTCGGCGCTCGGGTCGTCGCCGACGGCCCGGCGCGCGGCCAGCAGCGCCTCGGCCAGCGGCGCGCCGCGTTCCAGGGCGTCGTGCAGCGCCAGCATCAGCGGCACCACGGCGACGTCGTTGACCGGCAAGATGCTGGCCACGATCCCGGCCGCGCCCAGCGGGACCAGGCTGCTCACCAGGCCGAGGAGCTCGTCGGCGCCCACCGGCGCGGCCACCCCGGAGTCACAGCCGGCCAGGATCAGCTGGTACGGCGCGCGGCCCAGCCGCTCGAAGTCGTGCACGGTCAGCGGCCCGTCGTCGAGCAGGATGGACGAGAACATCGGGTTGTCGGCCCGGAACGAGCCGTGAGCCGCGATGTGCGCCAGCCAGGCGCCGTCCAGCGCGGCGAGCACACGCTCGGCCGTGGCGCTGCCGTGACCGAGCATCACCGCCCCCGGATAACGAGCACCCAGCGCCCCGACCTCCGCCCCCTGGGTGGCGAGCCCGGGCCCGACCACGAGGGCGGTGCGCCGCGGGGACGGCGGCGTCATCCGGCGCGCGCGCAGCCAGGTCGCCGCGGACGGCGCCACGGTCACCGCCCGATCGCGCAGCGAGGGCATGAGCGTCCACGGCACCGCCCGCAGCCGGCCCGGAGGGACGATAACGATCGGCCCGTCCCCGAGGCCGGCGACCGCGTCGCCGAGCAGGGAGTCCTCCAGCCTGGCGCCCCGGTGCTTGAACACCACCTCGTCTCCGGGCTGCACGCGCCCGCGCGCTAGGCGGCGCAGGACGAAGCGGGTCATCTCGACCTCACGCTCAGGGACGCTGCCCAGCGTGTGCAGGTGTACTCGCCGGCCCGCGACGACGACCGCGTGCAGCACGCCGTCCACGGTGACCAGCTCGATCAGCGTGCTCGGCCCGAGCTCGGCGAAGAGCTCGTCCAGGCCGAATTCGCCGTCCCCGGCGCGGAGGCTGCCAGCCCGCCTGCGCGTACGGGCCTGGACCGCCGCCTCGAGCCGCCGCCGCTCCCGCTCCAGGGCATTGCGCCGTGAGGGGGTCACGTCGGTCTCCCCCAGGAGCCGACTGACGCCACGGAGCGCTTCCAGCTCGGCCGACAGGGTCTTATCCTCCTCCGGTGGCGCGCTCCGGGTGGCCAGCGCGGTCGCCCGCCATCGCTCGCTCCAGAACAGGAGCCGGCGGGCGTCGCCGCGGCTGAGGGCGTTGCGCTGGGCCAGCGTGGCTAGCTCGGAGCCGTGAGCAGTACCGTGCGCGCGCAGCTCGGTAGCCCCAAGCCGCATCTGGTGCTCCTCGAGGGCGTCGAGCCCGCGTGCGCAGGCGGAGGCGGTGGCCCTCGCATCGCCTCGCGCCTCGGACTGCAGGGCCCGCGCCAGCCAGGCCACGCTCCGCGGCAACGGCGGACCGCGGCGGCGGGACCGCGCGGCGCGTTCCAGGTGATGGTCGGCCTCTGGCGTGCTCCCCCGGCGCAGGGCAATGCGTCCAGCGAGCAGGTGAGCCCGCGTCGCCTCATCGGCCCGGGAGGCCTCGAGGCGGGCGGCAATTCCCTCGGTGTACCTGAACAAGGCGGCGGAATGCTCGCCAGTGGCGTACCTGGCCTCGGCCAGGACGAGGCAGGCACGCGCCTCCCATAGGGGACGCCTCTGCGTCCGGAACTGCCGGCGTGCCTGACGGGCCCGCTGCCGGGCGTCGGCCAAGTGACCTGCGGCCAGGGCAGCGGTGGCCGCAGCGAAGAGCAGTTCTGCCGTCTTGAAAGCTATCCCGCCCTCGGGAGGTGTCCGGCTGAGCGCGGTATCGGTCTCCTGAGCTGCTTCTGCGGCCAGGCCCGCGGCCATGAGGGCCGTGCAGCGGTCGATGGCGAGCTCGGGAACGGTCTCGCTCAGCGCATCGTAACGAGTCTCCGCTTCGTCGAAATAGGCGAGCGCCTCGGGAAGTTCGCCCTGGCTCAGTGCCGTCACGCCGCGGTTGTGCCGGGCCTTGGCATACTCCAGCTCCTGCCCGCTGGTGGCGTACAACTCCTCGGCCCTGGAGAAATCGGCGGCGGCCCGCGCGGGCACCCCGAACCCGAGGAAGATAAAAGCCCGGAGCGTCAGCGACCGCGCTTCCCACACGGTGTCACCGGCCCGGCGAAGGTACGGCAAGGCACGGCCCAGGTCCTGGTAGGCATCGTGAAGGCGGCCCATATTCCACAAGATGTGCGCGCGCCGCATCAGCACACGCCCAGCCAGGCCGCCATGTGATGCCCGCACAGCCTGGTCGAGGATGGCTAGCCCTTGCTGGCTGCGCCCGTTCCACGCGAGCGTTCCCCCCAAGGTGGCCAGCACATCGGCCTCACGCTCGGGCCGGCCTGAACTCCGGGCCAGCCTCACTGCCTTCCTCAACTCGGCAATCGCGGCGGGAAGATTCCCGTGATCGCGAAGCACTATCCCGATCGCCTGATACGCAAATGAAGCGTCATGTGCATCGGGCCGACTGGCCAGCACGGAACGCGCGGCGAGCAAGGCGTCGTGCGGGCGCGATACGGCCAGCGCGGGGAGATCGTCCGCACCAGCCGGCGGGTTAGCTGTATCAGAGTCTCCCGATGTCACTCCGATAATGCTAGACAGTCCCCCACGCCAATCAAGTAAAGGGGCTCTGCATGACGACTGACAGCGAGGGATTCAGCCAGCCGCGTAGCCGCTTGCACGCGCAGGTCAATCTGGTCCTGTCCGGCATTCCTGACGTGATCGATGGCCTGGAGGGAGCAGCGGCCCACCCCAGCGACTGGGCAGAACGAGGCGAGGTGAGCTATCACCATCGTGAACGCACGCTGCTCGTGCGTGACGCTGACATAGACCGGGTTGCCTCGGTCGTGTCCGCTGCTCCGGTCGCGCACGCCGGCAACGTCCGCGGCCTGACCCGGCTGGAATTCGCCGCCGACGAGCGCCGCAGCGTAGAGCAGGCGTGCGCAGACATCGACCGGGCCCTCGGCGAGGGGGTAGCCACACCAGATCACGTTCTTTACGTCTGCCCGACGACCTTGTGCCCGGCGACAGAACCAGTGGAGGTCGCCGTCAGCACGGAGCCCGACCCAGGCGTATCAGGCCAGGCAGGCGATGGCCGCGGTGTCTTGGTGGCAGTTCTGGACACTGGCCTGATACCAGGTGCCGACGCCGAGCACTCGTGGCTGAAGCACGTCAGCGGTGAGAAGGAGAATCCGATAGGCGGCTATCCGCCCAGGATCCTTCCATATGCCGGCCATGGGACGTTCGCGGCCGGGGTGGTGGGCACAATGGCACCTGACGCTGAGGTGTGGGTGGGCAGGACATTCGTCAGGCTTGGCGCGATCTTCGAATCTGAACTGGTCAAGCAGGTGACCGACGCGCTCAAGCGGGGCGCGGAGGTCATCTCGCTGTCGTTCGGTACCAATAGCAGGAACGACGTGCCGCTGCTCGGCTTCGAGGTCGTGGAGGAGCGGCTGCGCAGCCATGCTGGAACGGTCCTGGTGGCGGCGGCAGGGAACGACTCATCCAGGCGCCCGTTCTGGCCGGCCGCCTATCCCTGGGCAGTCGGGGTGGGCGCTCTCGATGCTGACCAGCGAGGCCGGGCATCATTCAGCAACTACGGGCCGTGGGTGGACGTATTCGCGCCGGGTGAGGGCCTGGTCAACGCCTTCGCCACGGGACAGTACCTGTGCACCGAGCCACCGGACACGGGTAAGTGGCGAAGCTTTGACGGCATGGCCCGGTGGAGCGGGACGTCGTTCTCGACGCCGCTGGTGGCCGGCCTGATCGCGGCCCGGATGTCCAAGACCGGCGAGACCGGCCGACAGGCGGTGGATGCCTTGCTGGCTACCGCCAGGACCCAGGCCATCCCCGGTGTGGGGCCGGTGATCCTGCCGGGCCAGGCTTACTGACCGCGGGGCAGCTCAGGTCGTAGCGGCCGCGGCGGAGTCGGCCCAGTCCGCTACGATCTGGCGCAGCACCGGAAGCGGCAGGGATCCGTGGTCCAGGACAGCGGAGTGGAAATCGCGGATGTCGAAAGCGGATCCCAGCCGGGACCTGGCCTCAGCTCGCAGCCGCAGGATCTCGCGCTGCCCGGTCAGGTACCCAAGCGCCTGGCCGGGCAGCGCGATATAGCGGTCGATCTCGGCGTCGACGAACTCCTCGGGAAAAGGCGAGTGCGCCAGGGCGAAGGCCCGGGCGCGCGCCCGGCTCCAGCCGCGGGCGTGCAGCCCGGTGTCGACCACGAGCCGGACAGCGCGGAAGGCGGCGCTGCCGAGCATGCCCATCCGCTGGACGTCGTCGGAGTACAGGCCGAGCTCGTCGGCCAGCCGTTCGGCATAAAGGCCCCAGCCTTCGCCGTGCGGCACGACATAGAACCCCGAGAGCAGCAGCGGCAGATCGGGCAGGAGCTGGACCCGGGCGAACTGCGCGTGGTGCCCCGGCACCCCTTCGTGGAAGGCCGTGGCCTCCAGCGCCCAGCTCCCGGCCTGCCCGGGACGGACGTCGTTGAACAAGTACGCTCCGGGACGCGAGCCGTCCCTGGCCGGCGGTGAGTAGTACGGCGGTGCGCCGAACTCGGCCATGTGCGGTGGCATCGGGTCGACGGTGCACGGCGGCGGCAGTGGCGAGCGGAACATATCCGCCATCCGTTCCCCGGCACGCGCGATCGCGGCCGCCGCGCGCTTCATCGCGACGGTGCCGTCCGGAGCTGCCAGCTCGGGGTCCTTGCGGAACCGGATCATGATCTCGCCGGCGTCCGCGGCGCACAGTGCCCGCCGGCCGAGCTCGCCGATCTGCTCCTCGATCTCCGCCAGGGCTTCCAGGCCGATACGGTGCAGTTCGTCAGGGTCGAACGGGAGCGTGGTGCCGTTCCTGACGCAGCACGCGTAGGCGGTCACGCCGCCGGGCACGTAGAGCAGACCGGCGCGCTCTGGTGGCCGCGACCGAGGCAGCAGGTCGGCCAGCAGGCCGGCGTACCGGCCCAGGGCCGGGCGGACCTCGTCCCGGACGACGCCCTCGATATCGGCCTGCCACGCCGTCGCCTCCGCCCAGCCCTCCGGCGGGCGGTGAGCGAGCATCGGGTCTCGCTCCGGGTGCGACAGATGGTGCTGGAGCTGGCTGATGGCGTCGCTGACGAGCGGGGCGACAGGCAGCAGGCCGCCGCGCGCGGCGGCTCGCAGCCTGGCCGCGTGCTGGTCGAGATAAACGGGGATCTGCCTGCATCTGGCCAGGTAAGCGAGGGCGCTCGCCGGGTCGGTCACGCTGGTGCGGGACGCGGTCAGGAGCACCAGCGACGGACCGCCCAGCGGGAAGGTCGTCACGCTGAACTCGAACACCCGGGACTCGGCTACGGCCAGCTCACGAGCCGCGGTGTCCCGCGCGGTCTCGAGCAGGACGCGGCTCGCGGTATCCTCCGGATCTGCCTCCATCCCGGCGCAGCGGGCGATGACGTCCACGAGCCGCCCGCGCCAGGCCTGCTGGTATTCCGGTGACAGGTCCGGTACCGCGTCCTCGTAGCCGGGAACCGACATGAACGACGCCGCGAAGGGGTCGCCGTTGAGCAGCACCCCGGCCAGTTCGTCGGCCAGCGTTCCGATCGCCGTCGCAGCCGTCATGGCCCACAACCTCCTTGACTGTGATGAGCGACCGTCACCGCGACCGCGTGTAGCGGCGTCCCGCTGAGCAGTTCCCGCCCCTCGATCCATAGCAGCGGGGCATCCGGGTGATACGTCGAGTCCGCCGTCCTGGGCAGCCGGTCGACGTCGGCCAGCGGATGGCTGGACCGCAGGTCGTTCACGCTGCCCAGGACGAGCGGGCGGGTAATCCGCTCGGCCATGAAGGCCTCGATGTTCTCCATGACAGCAGACGCCTTGGCGGCCGCCAGGTCGAGCCCCTTGCCCAGCGAGACCGTGACCGACCGCGAGTTCGGCCGGCAGGCCGTGACCACCGGGAGGCCGATGACGTCCAGCCCGGTAATGTCGGCCACCCGGGTGATCCCCATGGCCGGGAAGAACGGCCGCACCGACTCGAGCGTCTCCTCGGGAGAGACGATCCGGTGGGTCCCGGCCCGGTAATTCTTTGGCGCCTCGGCCGTGCCCGGCCGGGTATCCAGCTGATCCAAGCTGGTCACGCCGTCAATAACGGAAGCAGGGGCCGCTGGGCATCTGGTGCGGGCCGGGCTGGGCCGGCGGCACATCCCGCGGATAGCTGAAACACCAGGTAACGACGAACGACTCCTTCGCCCCGGAGACCCTCACGGGAAGATCAGCTGAATACCTGAAGCAGGTAGTGCCGGTCGGTATCTGGCGCTGGCCGGACGGAACTGGCGGCGGATACCGGAAGCAAGTACGAACCGTCGACATAGTTACACCTTTCTAACTGGGACGAACACACCAGAGCCGGTGAACGGCCGGCACGTCGGCCGGGTAACCGAAACAGTAGGTGGCTGGCACTCCAACCTCCCCGCATCTCCGGGTCAGTAACGGATGCAGCTGCCGAATGGCATCTGGCGCAGGCCGGGCAGCGCCGGCTGTGCCGGGCCGAGGTTCCCGTTCCGCACGTCGCTCAGCGCAGCCTGCGCACCGGCGTCCTTCGCGGCACCTGGAGGCAGGTCAGCCGGATATCCGTAACACGTCATAGGCATAGGGGACCTCCTGGGCAGGAGCACGCCGGGCCGCCGGACGGCCGCGGGACTCGGTCAGTAGCGGAAACAGGTGACGGGGCACGCCGCGCCGCGCCACAATTCGCGGCACCTGGCGGAACATTAGGCGAGTAGCTGAAACAGGTCCATGGCATTAAGGCCTCCTGAAGCATGCGGTCGTCATCTTTCCACCGCGCTCGGCCAGCGACTCGCCGACCGAATAGCTGGACGAACGGAAGAACCCCCTGCCGGGCTAAAATCAACCTAGTTTGGTGTCAACCAGAGCTTTAACCTTATTTCGGAGTCCGCTACGTTATCCACGGCGAAATGGAGTTTTCGAACAAAAAAAGCCGACGTTCAGGGCGTGAAGGGAACGAACGACAAGCTCAAGTACTAAAACTCCCATACCGGACAGTGCGTGTGGCTGCCAGAAAAAGCCCAGTAAAGATCATTTATCCATGGATGGATTATTACGCAGGCTGTCCTTATCCTCGTGTTTCGCATTTTTGGTCTTGGAAAGCGCCCTCAGCGGCCAGTTCTAGGACCTGCGTAGAGGATGAAGGTGTCATCGACGCCTTCTTCGGGGGTGCCGGTCTTGGGGCCGAAAGAGGTGGGCAGCTCGGACTCGGTGTACCGCTCGGTGCTCGCCAGGTAGATCCCGATGGCCCAGCGGTCGGCGGATCCCTGGTAGCGCAGGCGCAGGATCGGAGCGGGCTGGCGGTGGCCGGGCAGCAGGGCGGAGACGTAGCAGAACTGCCCGCGGTGGCGCACGATGGGCTCGCCGAGGCGGGGCCAGCCGCGGGTGACGTGGGCAATGATCCGCTGGGTGACGGCGGTCCGGGTCTGCGGGTCGGGTGTTCCTGGCACGCTCTCCATGATGACCGGAGCGGCGGGGTGGCGCTGGTGCCGCCTGCTTTGCGCGCCGGGTAGCTGCGGGATAGCAGTGTTAAGGAAACGCTGATGAAACGGGGGTCCTGCCGATGCTCCCGGATGCGACGCTGCCGCTTCCCGCCTCGCTGGCCAGCCTGCTGGCCGTGTCCGGGCCGTTGTTCACCGCCCCGTCGTTCCGTACCTTCTGCGGTCTGGCCTGCGGGTTCTTGGCCCAGGCCGGGAAGCGGAGCGTGTGCGGCATGCTGGCCGGGGCGGGCCTGCCGCGGCTATGGCCGCATGACCGGGCGCACTCGTTTTTCTCCCGCGCCCGGTGGAGCCCTGACGACCTGGGCCTGGCCGTGGCCCGCCTGGTGGCCGGGCTGCTGGTGTCCGCCGGGCAGCCGGTGATCAGGACGATGACGTTCTCGGTCACCTGCGTCTGCCTGGGCTGGGGCGGCACGTTCGCGCTGCTCGTGGTCTACGCCAGCCGCGCCCTGCACCTGACGCACGTAGACGTCCGGCTCGGGCTGCTGTACAGCGCCGGGGAACTCGGCGGCCTGCTGGCCGCGGCCGCGGTCCCCACCCTGATCAAGCGCCTGCCGATCGGCCCCATGGCCACGGCCTTCCTGGCCGCCAACGCCGCCGCGCTCGCGTTCCTGGCGCTCGCGCCGTCCTACGGCTGGGCGCTCCTGGCCTTCTTCCTCGACGAGCTCACCTACCTCGTCGTGCTCACCACCGGCATCACCCTGCGGCAGATGCTGACTCCCGACCACCTGCAGTCACGCGTCAACACCGCGGGCCGGATGCTCGCCGGAGCGGGCCTGTCCCGGTTCCGGAGGCGTCAGCGTAGGACCCGGCGCGAAATCGCCGGCCTCCCGGGGCATCAAATCACGCCGGCGACGCTCCTAACCCGTACAGGACCGTTAAATCGCTCACGCAACGAAAGGCGGATTTCGTCATGATGGAGACCTGTACGTCATGATCGGCACCGACGACTACCCGTACCGTGCCGACGCGCCCGACCAGCCGGACAAATGGCAGTTCAGCACGCGTGAGTGCACGAGCTTCGTGGCCTGGCGGATCAACAACGACCTGCACGTCCCGTTCCAGAACAGCTACCAGGGGCAGTGGTTCGGCAACGCGGAGACCTGGGCGAGCGCCGCACGCGCCGCCGGTGTCCGGGTCGACGCCACCCCGCAGGTGGGCTCCGTCGCGCAGTTCCCGCCCGACGCCGCCGGAGCCGGATCGGAGGGCCACGTCGCCATCGTCATCGGGGTGACCGGAGCCACCATCACGGTAGAGGACTACAACTGGACCGATGCCTACGACCATGACACCACGCACAACTACAGCCAGCACGCCGTCCCCTGGGCGGGCCTGAACTTCCTGCACTTCGCGGGCGGCGGCCTGACCGGCGGCGGCCTGACCGGCAAGGTGGAGGCGAGTCCGGTGCTGAACGTCAGGTCCGGTCCCGACACCACCCATCCGGTCGTAGGCAGCGTCCCGTACGGCGGCGTGGTCGCGGTCAGCTGCTGGACCAAGGGCGCCTCGGTGACGGCTACCTGGCCGGATGGCAGTACCTGGACGACCGACGTCTGGGATCGCCTGGCCGGGACCTTCGACGGCGGCCCGGGCTACGTCTCCGACGCCTGGATCAACACCGGAGGCGACACTTCCAAGCAGGCAAAGTCCTGCTGAGCCGGGTCCCAGCGCGGCGAGTTCTCCTTGGCCCAGGTCAGCGCCATCACCGCACCGCCTCGCCGGATTCCTTGAGCACGGCCCGCATGAGCCCGGCGGCCTGCGCCCGCAGCTCCACCCGGCGGATCTTGCCGGTGGCGGTCGTCGGGTACTCGGTCACGAACACGATCCGGCGGGGCCGCTTGAACGACGGCAGGCCGTCCCGGCAGAACCCGATCAGCGTCTCCTCGTCGGCCGCGCCGCCCGGGCCGAGCTGGACGAACGCCACCGGCTTGTCCAGGCCGTCGGCGTCGGGCGCGGCCACCACCACGGCCTGGACCACGTCGGCGTGCGCCAGCAGCCGGACCTCGACCTCGGCCGGGGAGACCCAGATGCCGCTGGCCTTGAGCATGTCCCCGGTGCGCCCCAGGCAGGCGTAGTACCCGTCCTCGTCCACCACGTAGGTGTCCCCGGTGCGCAGCCACTCCCCCTGGAACACCTGACGCGAGGCGTCGTAGCGCGACCAGTACCCGGTGGCGGACGACGCGCCCCGGACGAACAGCGTCCCGGGGGTGCCCGGCGGGACCTGCTGTCCATCCTCCCCGAGCACGCGCAGGTCGTAGCCGGGTACCGGGACCCCGGTGGTCCCCGCCCTGACCTGCCCGGGCCGGTTGGACAAGAAGATGTGCAGCATCTCGGTCATGCCGATGCCGTCGAGGATGTCCACCCCGAAGTGCGCGGTCCACCGCTGGTACAGCGCGGCCGGGAGGGCCTCTCCGGCCGAGGCGGCCAGCCGCACCCCGGCCAGGCTGTCACCCGGCAGCCCGGCCCGCAGCATGCTGGCGAAGAACGTCGGCCCGGCGAAGAACAGGGTCGCGGCGTAGCACCGAGCCCGTTCGGTCATAAGGTCTGGTCGTGACGGGCTCGGCTCGAGTACGGCGGCCGCCCCGGCGGACAGGGGGAACAAAACCGAGTTGCCCAGGCCGTAAGCGAAGAACGCCTTGGCCGCGGACAGGCACCGGTCCTCGGGGGTGATGCCGAGCACCTGGGTGCCGTAGGTCTCGCACACCACCTGGACCGAGCCGTGCCGGTGCATCGCCCCCTTGGGCGTCCCGGTGGTACCCGAGGTGTACAGCCAGAAGGCCGGGGAGTCCGCGGTCGTGGGGTAGATCTCGTCCGGGATGTCGGCCGCCAGCTCGGCCAGCGCGGTCGTGGACAGCCCGGCCACCGGCTCGCCAGCGTCATCGGTGATGACGGCCATGACCTCCCTGACGCCGGGGAAGCCCAGCGCGGCGGCCACGACGTCCCGGTACGCCGCGCTGACGGCGACCATCCGGGCCCGCGAGTCGGCCAGGATCTCCGCGATGCCGTCGGCCCGCAGCATGGTCGAGACTGGCACCGGCACCGCGCCGATCCGCATCGCCGCCAGGTACACCACGACGAACTCGGGCGAGTCCGCCATGACCATGACCACGCGCTGCTCGGCCTGCAGGCCCAGGCCCCGCAGGCCGACGGCGGCGCGCGCCACCCGGCCGGCCAGCTCGGCGTAGCTGACGTCACCGCCGGTCCCGGTCAGCGCGAGCCGGTGCCCGCGCCCCTCCCGGACGTGCCGGTCGAGCAGGTAGTCACAGGCGTTGAACTCCGCGGCGCTCACCAGGCCCCCCGGTTCAGGCGAGATGGACGTAGTCGAAGTCGAACGGCTGGCCGTTGATGCCGTTGCGCGGCGGAGCGATCCACGCGGCAATCTTGCCGCGCTCGTGCACCGGGCGCATCAGCGACCGGACGTAGGTCTTCTCCACCTCGGTGGGCAGCCACTCGCCCTGGCGGCGCTGCCACTCGGCCGGGGAGACCCGCTCGCCGTCCGGCGTGGCCTCGATCCCGGCGAACGCCCCGACCTTGCGGTTAAAGGCGATGTGCGGCAGCTTCAGCCGGGCGGAAACGCCGCCCTCTTCCAGGATCCGGTTCCACCGCTTGACCCCGCCCTGGCAGTCGGCGATGTACTCGCGGCGCAGGTCGGTGTTGAGCCCGACCAGCGCGGACACCTCGGTCTGGCCCACCTCGCCCGCCTCGGAGAGCGAGTCCACCATGATCGAGTCGCTGGCCAGCTGGTGGTCGTCCTTGCGCCGGTCCTCCAGCCAGCGGCCCTTGAGCCCGGCGGTGTAGTAGTTGGCCACGTTGGTCGAGGTCTCCCCGCCGAACAGGTCGAGCGAGACCGAGTAGTGGAAGTTCAGGTACTTCTGGATCGTGGCCAGCGCGATGGCGCCGAGCCCGCCCACGTCAGCGGTGTCGTGCTCGCGCATCACCTCGACGGTGCGCTGCACCACCCGGTCCACGCCGGTGGTGCCCACCATCATGTGGTGCGCCTCTTCCTTGAGCATGAACTCGCAGGTCCGGCTCAGCGGGTCGAACGCCGATTCCTTGAGCGTGCCGAGCTGGTACTTGCCGTCCCGGTCGGTGAAGTAGGTGAACATGTAGAACGACAGCCAGTCCGGGGTTTCCTCGTTGAAGGCGCCCAGGATGCGGGGTGATTCCTCGCTGCCGGAGTTGCGGTGCAGCAGTTCCTCGGCCTCCTCGCGGCCTTCCCGGCCGAAGTAGGCGTGCAGCAGGTAGACCATCGCCCACAGGTGCCGGCCTTCCTCGACGTTGACCTGGAACAGGTTGCGCAGGTCGTACAGGCTGGGCGCGGTGGCGCCCAGGTTGCGCTGCTGCTCCACCGAGGCGGGCTCGGTGTCGCCCTGGATCACGATCAGCCGCTGCAGCTCAGCCCGGTACTCCCCCGGCACCTTGTCCCACACCGGCTCGCCCTTGTGCTCGCCGAACCCGATCTTGCGGCCCGGGTCCCGTTCGGCCAGGAAGATGCCCCACCGGTACTCCGGCATCGGCACGTGGCCGAACCGCGCCCAGCCCTCCCGGCCCACGTTGACCGCGGTGCGCAGGTAGACGTCCTGGGTCGGCAGCGTCGGCCCCATGGTCTGCCACCACTGGATGAAGTTCGGCTGCCAGGATTCCAGGGCCCGCTGCAGCCGCCGGTCCTCGTGCAGCTGTACGTTGTTCGGGATCTTCTCGCTGTAGTCGGCGTTCGCTCCGTCATTTTTCGCTGGCATCTCATACCCGCTTCCGGTCGAACACGGCCCGCTGCCCGGTGCCGAACCGGCGCAGCGCGCCGTCAGGGCCCGACGCGTTGGGCCGGTTGAATATCCAGTTCTGCCAGGCCGTCAGCCGGCCGAAGATCTTGGTTTCCATCGTCTCCGGGCCGGCGAAACGGTAGTTGGCCTCGAGCCCGGTCAGCGCGTCGGGGCTGAAGCTGGCCCGCTCCTCGGTCGCGATCCTGAGCTCGTCGGCCCAGTCGATGTCGTCCGGCGCGAACGTGACCAGGCCCAGGTCGGCGGCGTCCTCGGCTTCGAGGGCTTCGCCCTTGCGCTTGGCCGCCGCCTCGTAGCCGGCCTCGTCGCCCCAGAACCGGGTCTGCAGCCTGGTCAGCCCGTTGCTCATGGTCAGCGGGCCGAGGTTGGCGTCGCCGAGAGTGATGACCGCCGGGTCGCCCGTGTTTGAACCGCCCGTGTTTGAACCGCCCGTGTTTGAACCGCCCGTGTTTGAACCGCCCGTCGGGTCTTCGTCCTCGAATATCCCGGCCAGTTGGAACGACCGGTCGGCGGCCAGGGCCAGTTCGAGCAGCGGGCCGGCGAAGCAGCTGCCCGGCTCGATCGCCGCGATCAGGCTGCGGCTGGTCACGTCGAGGCGCCGCAGGGTGCGCTTGAGGTAGTGCAGGACCTCGTTGGCGAACCAGTCATCCTTATTGGAGATCAGCAGCTCGTCGTAGGCCAGGACGCGGGCCGGGTCGCCCTCGGTGCGGAAGATCCAGGTGCCGAGGCCCGGTTCGTTGGTGCGCAGGTCCAGGATCAGGTCGTCGAGCTCGCGGGCCACGGCCAGCGGCCAGAAATCCGCGCTCCTGGCCCCGTCGATGCCGGCGGGCGGGTCGCCCTTCGGACCTTTTATCGATATATCTACTTTACCTGCGTCGTGGTCGAGCTTCGCCGCGATGTGAGCGTAGCCGATCGCGTCGTCATCGCGGGTCTTGGCCAGCGGGCTCAGCGCGACGCCGTCGGCGTCCCCCGGGCGGCCGGACCGCGCCGCCAGCTCGGCGGCCCGCTCGGCCACGGTCTCGTCCCACTTGGGCCGGGGCACGGCCTCGTCCACCAGCCGCCACTGGACCGCCTTCTTGCCCCCGATGCCCTCGGCCTTGGTGGAGAAGTAGTCGGCCAGGTCCCGCCGGACGTGCCGCTTGTCGGACACCCGGGTCAGGCCGCCGGTGCCAGGCAGCACGCCGAGCAGCGGCAGCTCGGGCAGTGACACCGCCGAGGACCGGTCGTCGATCAGCATGATGTGCTCGCAGGCCAGCGCCAGCTCGTACCCGCCGCCCGAGGCAGTGCCGTTCACCGCGGCCAGGTAGGTCTGGCCGGAGTTCGCGGTGGCGTCCTCGATGCCGTTCCTGGTCTCGTTGGTGAACTTGCAGAAGTTCACCTTCCAGCCGTGCGGCGAGGCGGCGAGCATGCGGATGTTGGCACCGGCGCAGAAGATCTTCGGCTTGCCGCTGGTGATCACGACCACGCGCACCTCGGGGTGCTCGAAGCGCAGCCGCTGCACCGCGTCGTACAGCTCGATGTCGACGCCGAGGTCGTAGGAGTTCAGCTTGAGCTCATAACCCGGCACCAGGCCCGCCTGCTCGTCCACGTCCATGGTCAGGGTCGCGACCGGCCCGGCGGCGGACAGCTTCCAGTGCTTGTACCGGTCCGGGCTGACCCGGAACTCGACGCGTGTCTCGGTGTTCATCGCCCCGGTGTTCATCGCCCCGGTGTCTGTCGCCTCGGGCATGGCCGGTTCCTTCCTGCCGTTGGTCAATACTCTACAAAACTTGAGATGAACGTCAAGACTTCGTAGTATTTGGTTTGCCATGGCCGACACCGGAGAACCCGCCCTGCTGCGCCGTCACGCGGCGGGCGCCGACAGCGCCAGGAGCGTGCTGTTCACCGTGCTCGGCGAGCTGGTCCTGCCCGCCGGCGGCGAGGCCTGGACATCGGCGTTCATCGACGTGTTCGGCCGTCTCGGGGTCGAGGAGAAGGCGGCCAGGCAAGCGCTGATGCGCACCGCGGCCGACGGCTGGCTGCACCCCGAACGGATCGGGCGGCGCACCGTGTGGCGCCTCACCCCGGCCGCGGAGCGGCTGCTGCGGGACGGCACCGAGCGCATCTTCGGCTTCACCGCGGTCGCCGGGAACTGGGACGGCCGCTGGACGATAGTGATCGCCCGCACCCCGCCGACCGAACGTTCCGCCCGGCACGTGCTCAGGACCCGGCTGCGCTGGGCCGGTTTCGGCCAGGTCATGCCCGGCGTCTGGCTGAGCCCGCGCAGCGACCGCGGTGACGAGGTCCGGCAGATCCTGGCCGAAGGCGGCCCCCCCGATGGCTACCTGTTCACGGCCGAGTACCAGGGCGGCAGCTCGCTGGCCGCGATGGTCGGGAACGCCTGGGATCTGGACGAGCTGACCCGGGGGTACGAGGAGTTCACCGGCGTGTTCGGCGGCGAGGTCACGTCCGATCCGCTGGTCCGCGTGATCGATCTCGTCCACGCCTGGCGCCGGTTCCCGTGGATCGATCCGGGCCTGCCGGTACAGTTCCTGCCCGCGCCGTGGGCCGGCACGACCGCTCATGACCTGTTCGCCCGCCTGCACGCCGCATGGGCGGACGAGGCCAGGGCCGAGTGGAAGCAACTGCGGGCCGCGACCTAGCGCAGGCCGTCGCGCAGCGCGGTCACCCTGTCGACGGCGGCGTCGAACGAGGCCGCGTCGAGCTTGCGGCCGCCGAGCGCGCCGGCCAGGGCGGTGACCACGGACTGGCCCTGCGACGGGTCCCGGGCCGAGCATAGCAGCAGGTCCATCCCGGCCCCGGCGGCGAGCACGGCCCGCTGGCCGTAGCCGCCGAACGAGGCCAGCGCCCCCGCCTCGATGGCGTCGGTGATCGTCACTCCCCGGTAGCCCAGCCGGCCGCGCAGCTCGCCCTTGATCACCGCCGGCGACAGCCCGGCCGGGCGCTTGGCGTCCAGTGCGGGGTAGATCGCCCAGGAGGCCATGACCAGCTTGACCCCGGCCGCGATAGCCGCCCGGTAGGGCGCCTCGTCCCTGGCCCGCAGGGCGGCCGACGGCACGTCGAGGGTGACCGGCCCGAGGTCGGTGTTCTGCGCCGCCCCGGCCTGCCCCAGGCCGGGGAAGTGCTTGGCCGTCGCCGCCACCCCGGCCCGCTGCTGGGCGGCGATGAAGGCCTTCCCGCAGGCGGCTACCGTGGCCGCGTTATCGCTGTAGGAACGCTGGTACTGGTCGGTGAAGTCGCCCGGCGCGCCGTACACGTCGAGCACCGGCGCCAGGTTGACGTTCATGCCCAGGCCGGCCAGGTTCCGCCCCGCCCCGGTGCCGGCCGAGCGGGCCGCCGCCACCGGGTCCGCCGCCGCGCCGACCTGCTTCTCCGATTCGGCCGGGGCACCGGGCAGCCGCCGGACCAGGCCGCCCTCCTGGTCGGTCATCAGCAGCAGCGGCGACGAGACCGGGCTATCTCGCTGGGCCTGGCGCAGCTCCCTGATCACCGCCGCGAGCTGGGCATCGCCCGCGACGTTCTCGCCGAAGAAGATGACGCCGGCGGCCTGGCCCGCGCTGATCTGCCGCAGCAGCGCCGGCGGCACGGTCAGCCCGGGATAGGAGAAGATCACCCGCTGGCCGGCCCGCTGCCGCGCCGTCAGCGCGGGCCGCGGCGTCAGCGCGGGCCGCGCCGTCTGAGCGCACGCGCCGACCAGCGGCAGCGCCCCCAGCCCGAGCACCGCCCTGACCGCTTCCCGCCGGTCCATGTCCGTATCGTCTCGCATCGGTCCCCCAGCCGGTCCTGTCCTTCTGAGGACCCATTCAAGCCGGCCAGACACGTTCCGCGACGACGAACGCACAGAGCGAGATCAAGATCATTATCCCGAACGGGGCGGGGTCTCCGCCCCGGTGCCGCTGCTTCCCTGTTATCACATCAGTATCATCGTTCACTATTTCGATAATTTTGATGATGCAGCGTGGCGTGCTCCGGAAATGTCATAGCGACTCGATACGATCGGACTCAGGACCTGGAGATCTGCCCCAGACGAGAAGGGAACCGCCCGCGCCCCCGGAAGAGAGGTGACCCGGTATGTGCACCGCGACCGCCCCGGCCTCGGCCAGCGAGGCGATGGAGATGGTGCACGCCGGGCTGACCTACCTCGCCGCAGCGGACGCGACCGCGATGAGCGCGGCGGAGCGCACCCGCTGCCTGCGGAAACTGGAACAGGCCGACGCGGTCGCCACCGCGGCGCGGACCTCGGTGCTGGGTGCGTTCGCCGCCGGTCAGGACTACACGGACGACGGGGATTACAGCCCGTACTCATGGCTGGTCCACCGGACCCAGGTTACGAAGGGCACGGCGGCGGATCACACCGGGTGGATGAAACGCGGCGCCGGTCACCCCGGGGTCATGGCCGCGCTGGCCACCCGGGCGGTGTCGAAGTCTTACGCCCGGGAGATCTGCTGGTGGACCGGCAAGCTGCCGGAGGAATCCCGGGCGGCGGCCGACGAGATCCTGCTCGGCGCGGCCGCCTCCGGGCTGGAGCTGGCGGACCTGGCCGGACTGGCCGCCGAGATGTACGAGCGGTCCCGCCAGGACAAGCCCGACTCCGGCCCCGGAGACGACGGCGGTGCGGGTGACGGCCGCGATGACGACCCGGGCCGGCTGCTCGATGACCGGTCGGTGAAGCTGGCCACCACGCTGGGCGGGGCCGGGGTCGTGCACGGCGCGCTGACGTCCGAATGTGCGGAGTTCGTCAAGACCGTCCTCGACGCGCTGTCCGTGCCGACGGGGGCCGATGATGACCGCAGCCACGAGCAGCGGTATCACGATGCGCTCCAGGAGGCGATGAAGCGGCTCATGGCGGCCGGCCTGGTGCCGCAGCGAGGCGGGCAGCCGCTGAAGGTGTGGGCCTACATCTCGCTGGCGGACTTGATGGAACTGCCCGGCAGCGCCGAGCTGGTGCGGGAGTGGGGCGAGCGGCTGAGCGCCCGGTGGGCCGGGCAGCGGGCCGCCGCGGCGGAGGCGGGCGGTCACCAGGGCCTGTGGCTGGACGGCCAGGCCGCCCAGGGCATCGCCTGCGGCGCCCCGGTCACCCCCGTCATCGTCGGAGACGTGAACCCGGCCGCGTTCGGCGACCTGATCCGGCTGTGCGCCCAGCTCGAGGAGCTCCTGCACGGCGCGGATGACACGCAGCCCGGTGAGGAGCCCGACGCCACGGACCTAGACCGCGAAGACCGAGACGGCGAGGACCAGGGCCGCGGTGGCCGGGGCGGCGACGCGGCCGCCGGGGCCGGCTCCCCCTTGTCCCGGCAGTCGCTGATGCAGGCCATCATCGCCCGGGCCGTGGAGCTGCTGTCCGGGCCGGGCGGCCTGGCCTCATTCCTGCGCTGCGAGCAGCTCGACGACTACGGGCTGGGCGGGCCCAGCCTGCCGCTGGACATCGGCTACGCCGACACCGTCCCGGCCCACATCCGCGACGCCGTCCGGCTTCGCGACAAGCACTGCCAGTGGGCCGGCCGGTGCGACCAGCCCGCCTCAGCCTGCCAGGTCCACCACATCAAGCACAAAGCCCACGGCGGCCCCACCAGCCTCAAAGGCTGCGTCCTGCTTTGCGAGTACCACCACCAGGTGATGATCCACCGCCTCGGCTGGACCCTCGTGGTCAACCCGGACGGGACGACCACCGCCTGGAACAAGGACAAGACCAAGG
>JBEKJP010000110.1:0-27624 GCA_050011155.1 Streptosporangiaceae bacterium | reverse complement strand
CTCTACCGCCGCGGCCCCGCCACCACCTTGCATCCGCCGATGCTGCGGCCGGGCGCTAGCTAGCGGGCTGGAGGCGGCCCAGGATGGCGGGGTCGCCGGTGATGACCAGGCCCAGCTCTTGCGCCTGGGCCGGGGTGAGGTAGGCGCCGGCCAGCCCTTCGGTCCCGGAGCCCGGCTCGGTAGATTATCTCCCAGTCCGCTGATCCCATCTCCAAGTCCGGGGAGCCCCGCATGTCGCATACCAACCACCAGGTACGGCTGGCCGCCCGGCCCAGCGGGCTCCCCCGGGCCACCGACTGGTCGCTGACCGAGGAGGATGTCGCGGCGCCGGGGCCGGGCCAGTTCACGGTGGCGGTCTCGCACCTCTCCGTCGATCCGGCCATGCGAGGCTGGATGAACGCCGGGGCGTCCTACGTGCCGCCGGTGGAGATCGGCGCGGTCATGCGGGCGGGCGGGGTCGGCCAGGTGACGGCTTCTGAGCATCCGGGCTTCGCCGTGGGCGACGACGTGTACGGGGTGTTCGGGGTGCAGGAACACGCGGTCTCGGACGGCCAGGGCGTGATCAAGATCGACACGTCGCTGGCCGCGCCTTCTGTGTATCTCGGCGCGCTGGGGATGACCGGGCTCACCGCGTACTTCGGCCTGCTCGACACGGGCAAGCTGAAGCCGGGTGAGGTCGTGGTCGTCTCCGGCGCGGCCGGGGCGGTGGGCAGCATCGCCGGGCAGATCGCCAAGATCAAGGGCGCCGGCCGTGTCATCGGCATCGCCGGCGGGCCGGAGAAGTGCCACGCGCTGACCGAGGAGTTCGGCTTCGACGCCGCGATCGACTACCGGGCCGGGAACGTGCGCAAGGCGCTGCGTGAGCACGTGCCGCGCGGCGTCGACGTGTACTTCGACAACGTGGGCGGCGAGATCCTCGACGACGTGCTGACCCGGCTGGCCCGCGGCGCCCGGGTGGTCATCTGCGGCGCGGTCTCGCAGTACAACGAGACCCAGGTGCGCGGCCCGGCGAACTACATGATGCTGCTGGTGGCGCGGGCGTCGATGACCGGCATGCTGGTCTTCGACTACCAGGACCGGTACCCGGAGGCCATGGCCGAACTGGCGGGCTGGCTGCGGGACGGCAAGCTCGTCTCCCGCGAGCACGTCGTGCACGGCGGCGTGGCCGACTTCCCCGAGACGCTGCTGATGCTGTTCGACGGCGTGAACACCGGCAAGCTCGTGCTGGCGCTAGACGGGGGTGGAGTGGTGGGCTAGGCCGGCTAGAAGGGCCTCGATCAGGGTGATGGCGCGGTCGATGTCGGGAACGCGGTCGGCGATCGGGTCGGCGTAGAGGAAACCCTCGCTGAGCCGGACGATCGCGTAGGCCAGCGTGGGGGTGTCGAGGCTGGCCTCGAAGCAGCCGCGGCCGCGCTCGAGGTCGATGAGCTTCTCCAGCGCGGTGGCCATGCCTCGGTGCACGGTGCTGCGGGTGCCGGTGAGCAGGCGCAGCGCGGTCTCCGGGTCCGAGGCCAGGAACGCCCGCAGCGGTCCGTCGGTGGCGATCGCGCGGAGCACGCCGCCGATCACGGCGACCAGCCGCTCGGCGCCGGTCAGCGAGGCGGTGGCTTGTATCTGGTCCACGAGCAGGCGGCGGGCCCGCCACCAGAGCGTCTCGTCGAGCAGGTGCTCGCGGTTGCCGGCCCGGCGGTACAGGGTGGCGCGGGCCACGCCGAGGTGCTGGGCTAGCGACCGCATGTCGAGCCGCTGCCCGGCGGCGAAAGCGTCCACGGCCGCCGCGAAGATCTCGGCCGGGATGGCCGCCGGGGGCGCCGCTCCCCCGGGCACGATGGCCCGGACGTCACCGTTTTCAGTGCCCAGCATCGGCGATTCGCTCTTTCGCCGCCTGTTCCAGGAGAGCGAGCTCGTCGGTCAGGTAGCCGGCCAGCGTGTCCAGGTCGGGCACGAGCTCGCGGCAGCTGATCAGGCCGAAGTGCAGCTGCCCGAGGTAGCCGATCAGGGTGATGTTCAGGCCCTGGCCGTCGGTGACGACCGATACCGGGTAGTGCGCCAGCAGCCGGGCCCCGCACAGGTAGACCGGGGTATTCGGGCCGGGCACGTTGGAGATGGTGATGTTGAACGGCGGCAGCCGGTGCAGCACGCCGGTGGCGAACACCACCCGGGCGGCCCGCGCGGTCAGCGCGGGCACGGCGAAGTCGCTGATCTGGTCGACCAGGCCCTGCGGGATCGCGGCCTGCTGGGCCTTGGCCACCTGCGTGGCGGAGTGCACGATCTGCAGCCGCAGGGCGGGCTCGGCGACGCTGGTGGGCAGCGGGGCCAGCATGGCGGACACCCGGTTGCCCAGTGCGCCCTTGGCGGAAGGGTCCCGCACGGACACCGGGATCATCGCGATCAGCGGCTGGTCGGGCAGCGCGTCGTGGTCGAGGAGCCAGCGCCGCAGCGCCCCGGCGCACATGGCCATCACCACGTCGTTGACCGACACGCCGAAGGCGTTCTTGACCGCCTTGACCGTGGCCAGGTCCACGCTGCGGAAGGCGAACCTGCGGTGCGGCGTGATGGACCGGTTGAACGGCGTGGCGGGCGCCCGGCCCGGCCGGGTGGTGATCACCGCGCCGTCCCCCCGGTTCAGCCCGAGCATGTTGCCGACCAGGGCGTTCACCGCCGGGGCGAGGGTGGGGATCACCTTGACCAGCTCGTTGGTGATCCGCGCGGTCTGCACCGGGCGCCACGCCAGCCGGGCCGCCGCCTTGGCGGCCAGGGCGGGCAGCGGCGGCGGGCTGGCGGCCCGGAACGGCTCGGCCGGGGGCAGCTCGCGGCCATCCGGGGTGAGGTCGAACAGCACGGTCAGCAGCTCGACGCCGGAGGCACCGTCGATCGCGGCGTGGTGGATCTTGGTATAGACGGCGGCGCGCTTCTTGGCCAGCCCCGTGATCAGGTAGATCTCCCACAGCGGCTTGCTGCGGTCGAGCGGGCGGGCGTGCAGCCGGCTGACCTGCTCGTTCAGCTGGGCGTCTGACCCCGGGCGGGGCAGCGCGATCTCGCGGACGTGGTACTCGATGTCGAAGTCCGGGTCGTCGATCCAGTAGGGCTGGTCCAGGCCGAGCGGCACCTCGAGCAGCTTCTGCCGCAGGACCGGCACGAGCGGCAGCCGCTCGGCCATGACCTCGGTGAGCCGGGCCAGGTTCAGCGGCTTGGGCGCGCTGCTGGGGTCGAGCACGCTCAGGCCGCCGACGTGACCGGTGGTGTTGGCCGTCTCCAGGGCCAGGAAGGAGGCGTCAAGGCCGGAGAGCTGCTGCATATCCTGTTCCTCCTAAGCCCGCGGCCGGGGTGAAGTGCCGGTCCAGCCAGTCCCGGATCGTGCCGATGACCTGGTCGGGCACCTCGAGCTGCGGGGTATGCCCGACTCCGGGCAGGATAACCGTTTCCCAGCGCGGGTTGCGGGCCGCCGCCTGGCGGGTGCTCGCCACCGGCACCAGCCGGTCGGCATCGCCCGCGATGAGCAGGACCGGGACCTGCACCGAGGCCATCGTCTCCCAGTAGCGCCGCCGCCGGCCGACCACCCGCATCAGTGAGCGGGACGCGGCCAGGAAGGCCTCGGTTCCGGCCCAGGAGGCCTGCCCCTGGCGCTCGGCGGCCAGGGCGATCGACGCGGTCAGCATGGCCGGGTCGGCCCGCGACGGGTCGGCGAAGCAGAGCTCGATGATCTGCTGGACGGCGAGCTGCGGCGGGCGGCGGGACTGCACGGCCCGCAGGTAGAGCTCGCCGACGCCGGGCAGCGCGTACAGCAGGAACTGATTCCCCACCTGCCGGTCGGGCGCGCGCGGCGGCAGCGGCAGCGCCGGGTCGACCAGCACGAGCCCCTTGACGGTCTCCGGCGCGGCGCTGGCCTGCAGGATGGAGATCAGCCCGCCCATGGAGTTCCCGGCCAGGATCACCGGCGGGCCGACGACCTCCCGGATGAACCGGTGGAGCAGAGCGGCGTTGCGCTGGACGGTGGAATTGGCCCGGGTGCCCGGGGTCAGGCCGAACCCGTGCAGGTCCAGCGCGACCGCGCGGCGCCCGGCCGCCAGCGCGGGCCCGATCTGGCACCAGTTCAGGTGCGAGCCGCCCAGGCCGTGCACGAACACGACCGGCGTCGCGGCTGAGCTCATTTCCGGGGCCGGTGCCCCGCTGCCCTCGAATTCGATCCAGTGCACCGGTCCGTCGAGGCCGGTGACGAAGCCTTGCGCTCCCCACGGCGCCGCGAACGACCAGGGTGCCGTCCTGGTCTGTGCTGGCTTCAGCGGGGGGACAGTGCTGGTCATATCGCGCTCACCGCCGGGTAGAGGGGCCGGAGGGCGCGCGGCGGCCGGAACGGGATCCGCTGGCCCGCCGGGACGGCCAGCCGGTCCGCGATCAGCCACAGCGTCGCCGGGTCCACGCCGAAGCCGAGGTGGCTGCACCGGACCTCGACGTTCTGGTGCAGCGCGGTCTCCGGCTCCATGCATGACGACCAGGCCACGACGCCGTCCAGGCGGGAGTACACCGCCGTCGACGGCACGCTGATCGGCCGGGCCCGCTGCGCGACGGTCGGCATCGCGCCGGCGTCGGCGTGCAGGTGCCTGAGCCGCCGGAACGGGCCATGGGCGTGAGTCTGCCGCGTGTCCGTCATGGTGAAGGGGCTGCCGAGGGTGATGACCTGACGCACCTGCTTCGGGTACTGGCGGGCCAGT
Organism: Streptosporangiaceae bacterium; assembly: GCA_050011155.1. Taxonomy (GTDB): domain Bacteria; phylum Actinomycetota; class Actinomycetes; order Streptosporangiales; family Streptosporangiaceae; genus Palsa-504. The sequence continues at coordinate 22,912 of JBEKJP010000110.1, read as the reverse complement.
TCCCTGGCGTAGACACCGCCCAGGCTCCAGCCGATCACCGATACGGGCCGCCCGGTCCGTTCGGCATGATCGAGGAGAGCCTGGGGCAGGCCGGCCAGGATTACCTCGGTCGGTCCGTGGTTACGGCCGAGGTCCCATCCCCGCACGTCGTAGCCCAGATGCCGCAGGAAGGCCCGCAGCGGTATGGTGCTCGAGTCCGAGGCCAGCAGCCCGGGCAGGACCAGCACGCCGTGGCCATCTCCCCGCGGCGCGACCGCGAGGAACGGCGTGGCCAGCACCAATGCGGCGTGGTCGGCCAGCCCGCGGAACGGCTCGGTCAGCAGCAGCGCGGCCGATGGCCGGCCTGCCGGCGGATCCGGCCTCGAAGGCGCAGTGCCGCTTTTTTCTCTGATGAGATACATCGCCGGTCCTTTCGCTCGCGTCATGGCGAGAACCTAGGCAACGTAGGTGAAACATACTTAATATATGTCTCACAAGCTGATCCGGCACAGTTCCGGCGGCCGAGAGGGGCGGGAATGAGCTTCAACCTGGCGACGATCCTGACCGAGACGGCCCTGGCCACGCCGGACGCCCCGGTCTGCACGATCAGCGGGAACACGACCAGCTACCGCGAGCTCGACGAGCTGTCCGGCCGGGTCGCGGCCGGGCTGCGGTCGGCCGGCCTGAGCCCCGGCCAGGTGGTGGCGCTCCAGCTGCCGAACATCCCGCAGTTCCTGATCGCCTACTTCGGCGCGCTCAAGGCCGGGCTCGTGGTCCTGCCGCTGAACCCGCTGCTGATGGCGCCCGAGATCGAATACCACCTCACCGACTCCTCGGCCGCCCTCCTGGTCGGCTTCGAGGGGCTGCACGCCGAGGCGGCCAAGGCCTGTGAGCTCACCGGGATCCCGTTCTACCTGGTCAGCATGAGCCAGGACCCGCTGCCCGAAGGGGCCCGTTCGGTCCTGGAGCTGTTCAGCACCGAACCGCTGGCGGAGCCCGGCGGGGACGTGACGGCGCGCGACGCCGACGACACCGCCGTGCTCGTCTACACCAGCGGCACCACGGGCAAGCCCAAGGGAGCCGAGCTCACCCACTTCCAGCTCTACATGAACTGCACGGTGGCGGGCGAGTTGTTCGGCGTGCAGAGCGATGACGTGGTGCTGGCGGTGCTGCCGTTCTTCCACGTGTTCGGGCTGTCGTCGGTGGTCAACGTGTTCGTCCGGCGCGGCGGCTGCCTGTCCGTACTGCCGCGCTTCCAGCCCGCCTCCGTGCTCGACGCCATGGAAGCGGACCGGGTCACGGTGATCGGCGGGGTGCCGACCATGCTGCACGCCCTGGCGCGGGAGGACATCTCCGGCCGTGACCTGTCGGCGCTGCGCGTCGCGGTGTCCGGCGGGGCCTCGCTGCCCGAGGACGTCATGCGCACCTTCGAGGACAAGTACGGCATCGAGGTGCTCGAGGGCTACGGGATGACGGAGACCGCGGCCTCCTGCTCGTTCAACCGGCCGGGCGAGAAGAAGGTGCTGTCCATCGGCAAGCCGATGTGGGGCGTGCGGATGCGGATCTGCGACCCTTCCGGCCAGGCGCTGCCGCCGGGGTCCGACCACGTGGGCGAGATCTTTATCAAGGGCCACAACGTGATGAAGGGTTATCTCGGCCGGCCCGAAGCCACCGCGGAGACGCTACGCGACGGCTGGCTGCACACCGGCGACCTGGGCTACATGGACGAGGACGGCTTCTACTTCATCGTCGACCGGGCCAAGGACCTGGTGATCAGGGGCGGGTACAACGTCTACCCGCGGGAGATCGAGGAAGTCCTGTACGCCCACCCCGCGGTGCTCGAGGCCGCCGTGATCGGCAAGCCGGACGAGCGCCTCGGCGAGGAGGTCGTGGCCGTGGTGGCGCTGCGCCCGGGGGCCACGGCGACCGCCGAGGAGATCATCGGCTACACCAAGGAGCGGCTGGCCGCGTACAAGTACCCGCGCGAGATCCGCTTCCTGGACGAGCTGCCGAAGGGTCCCTCCGGCAAGATCCTCAAGGCCGCTCTGCGGGACGGCTAATCACCGGTTGCGCCACCGGGGCTTGCGCTTGGCGGCGAAGGCGGCTACCCCTTCGAGGGCGTCCTCGCTGGCCATGAGGTCGTCGAGGGCCGCGCTCGGGTAGTTGACGGCTTCGACCACGTCGGGGATACCGCGGGTCTCCTCCATGATCCGCAGCGAGACGCGGACCGAGGTGGGCGAGCCTGCTGCGATCTCGGCGGCCAGGGCGCGGGCGCCCGCCAGCGCGGCCCCGGCCGGGACCACCCGGTTGACCAGGCCGTAGGCCAGGGCTTCGTCGGCGGTGAGGCGGCGGCCGGTGAGGATCATCTCGGTGGCCAGCTTCTGCGGCACTGTGCGGGGCAGCCTGATCAGGCCGCCCGCGGACGCGACCAGTCCGACCCGGACCTCGCTGAGCGCGAACCGGGCGGTGGTGTCGGCCACCACCAGGTGGCAGGCCAGCGCGATCTCGCAGCCGCCGCCCATGGCGAAGCCGTTGACCGCGGCGATGACGGGCTTGGGCATGGACGCGCGCCCGGTCAGGCCGGCGAACCCGTTCTTCGGCACCCACATGCGCTGGCCCGACGCCGAGTAGACCAGGTCGTTGCCCGCCGAGAAGGCCTTGTCCCCGGCCCCGGTCAAGATCGCGACCCATAGCTCGTCGGCGGCGAAGTAGGCGTCGAAGACGTGGTCGAGTTCGTCGTTGGCCATCGGGTGCAGGCTGTTCCTGGACTCGGGGCGGTTGATGGTGACCTCGAGCAGGTGACCGTCGCGGCGGACCAGGACGTGCTCGTACCGCTCGCGCAGGACCGCGGACCGCGGCGGGAACAGCGCGTCCATCCGGGCCCGGGTGGTAGTGACCTGGTTGCCCGGGCCGGTCGACCTGACGTACACCGGCTGGCCGATCGGCTCCTTCGCGGCCGTCAGCAGGTCGAGCAGGTCGGAGTCGTCGCCCTGGGCGATGAAGCGGCGGCCGTCGCGGTCCAGGCGTCCGATAACGACGCCGGTCCGGCGGCCGTCGCGGCCGTGCCTGACCGTGTAGGTCTCGATGACGGCCGGGCCGTCCGCGACGCGTGCCTGATCTGGTGCGGGCCAGCCGTCGACCTCGGCCTGGAGGTCCGCGCTGTCGTCGGGGATCCACCCGGCCGGCCGGGTGGAGTAGACGCCGGCCGAGTACTTGGTCATGACGCCGCCGTTGGCGCCGACGAGCGCGTAGCTGCCGGGAACGCTCCGGGCCCGCCGGACGGCCTCGGCGATGGCGTGCATCGAGTAGTTGTTGCCCGGGCCGCCGAAGAACGGCAGGCCGCCGGTGAGGGTCAGCCCGCGCGGGTCATCGGGGGCCAGGCCGAGCCCGTCGCAGATGTTGAAGACCGGCGCGGGAAAGCAGCTGTACAGGTCGATCGCGGACAGGTCGTCCGGGCCGATGCCGGCCACCTCGAGCGCGTGCCGGACGGCCAGCACCGAAGCCGGGCCCGCGGACAGGTCGGCCCGCTCCATCAGGTCCCGCTCGCGCAGGTCGGCGTGGCCGGGCAGGAACACCCACCGCTCTTGCCGAACGCCGAGCCCGCGGGCCGCGGCCACCGACATCAGCAGGACGGCGGCCCCCTGGTTGACCTTCTCCCTGGCCACGATGTAGCGGGTGTACGGGTCGGCGATGGGCCGGTTCGCCTCGGTCGGCGTGACCAGTTCGGCCGCGCTCCGCTCGACCGGGGCGGAGGCGTGCGGGTTGGCCGCCGCCACCGCGGTGAACGGCGCGAACAGGGCACCCATGGCGGCCGCGTACTCCTCGCGGGTCTGCCCCAGCCGGGCCCGGCGGGCGTTGTCGATCAGCGCGTACTGGCTGGGCGCGCCGATCAGCCCGTGCGCGGCCTGATGCCGGGACGTCATGCCGGACAGCCCGTACCCGCGGTCCTCCAGGCTGCCCTCGGCGTGCTCGGCGAAGTCGGGCTTGTCTTGCTGGCCGGCGAAGTGCTCGGCGGTGGAGATGGCCTCTGAGCCGAAGATCAGCGTCACCTCGCTGTCCCCGGCCGCGATCACCCGGGCGAATTCGTTGACCAGGTGCTGGGGGGCTTGGCCGCCGCTGACCTCGAGCACCGCGCGGGCCGGGGTCGCGGCGATCCGGCCGGCCACCGACCGGGGGTAATTATCCGAACGGCCCAATGGTGCCCGCGCTCGCGGAAACGAATTCTCGAACTGCCGGACCCCGGCCACCGTATCGATCGCCGCTGCTATCGCGACGGGATCAGCCCCGCTGTCGGCCAGCGCCTCCCTGGCCGCGTCGGCGGCCAGGTCGACGGGTGAGCGGCCCCGGTAACCCGGGGTGCCGAGGCGCTCGGAAGCCTGCCCGACCCCCACCACCACGGGCGTGCGGGGATCCAGGGACGGCTGGTTCATGCGGGCTCCCTCCGAGGCTGGCATGGCTTTATGCTAGACGGTAGTCGTTCAGAAATGCCAGCAGCGGGGACCCAGCAGAGGGGACGGGGTGGACGGGACCCACAGGACTCATGTAGTGCCGGGACGTCCGCGCGACCCCGAGGTCGACCGGCGCATCGCCCGGGCCGCGCTCGACCTGTTCGCCGACGCCGGCTGGGCCGGCTTCGCCATGGAGTCCGTGGCCCGCCGGGCCGGCGTCGGGAAGGCATCCCTGTACCTGCGGTGGAGCACCAAGGAGGCGCTGCTGACCGACGCGGTCACGTGGCGGCTGGCCGGGGTGGCCGACGTGGACACCGGCACGCTGCGCGGCGACCTGGTCGAGCTGGCCACCCAGATGCTCGACATCTACGCCGGCGACGCCAGCCGGGTGGCGCTGCGGCTCGGGCTCGAAGCCGCCGCCATCCCCGGCGTGGCCGAGCACTACGCGCAGCTGCGGCGCACCCAGGTCCTGGCCGCCCGGGCCATCGTCCGCCGGGGCATCGACCGGGGCGAGGTCGCGCCCGACGTCTCGGTCACGCTGCTGCTCGACACGCTCATCGGCGGGGCCATGATGCACGCGCTGGTCACCCCGGACGACCGCCGGGCCGACCTGGCCCGTAACACCAGGCCCTACGCCGGCCAGCTGGTCAGCTTCCTGCTGCGCGCCGTCGCCCGGCCGGGACGGTTATGCCCGGGGCGGATCCCGGACGACCCGGGACACGTGTCCCGTGACAGCGGGACCAAAAAGCCCCATCGTATGTATGTGGATCTGGACCTCCCGGTAGCGGCGAGGCCAGCCCGGCCGCTGACGCCTGCCGTGCTGGCCTGGACGGCTGCCGCGCTAACCACGGTCCTGTCCATCTTCACCGCGGCGCTGGCCCTGCTCGGCCGGGACGTGTCCGTGCTGCTGGTGCCCGGCCCCCTCACCTACGCGTGGGTGGGGTGCGTGCTGCTGGCCCGGCGGCCCGGCCACCCGATGGGCCCGCTGCTCTGCCTGATCGGGCTGGCCGACATCTTCGCCCTGGTGCCCTACACCTACATGCGCTACACGCTGGTCCACGCGCCCGGCTCGCTGCCGTTCTCGACCGCGGTGCTGTGGATGAACACCTGGTCCTACGCGCCCGCCACCAGCCTGGGCGGCATGGTCCTGCTGCTGGTCTTCCCGGAAGGGCGGCTGCTGTCGCGCCGGTTCCGGCCCGCGCTGTGGGCGGCGCTGGCGTTCATCCCGCTGTCGGTAGGCGGCTACGCGTTCGTCCCGCAGAACCTGGGCCCCCTGTTCCGCCACCTCTCTAACCCGTACGCGCTCCCCCAGTTCGACGCGCTGTCGGAAACCTGCCAGGGCCTGTCCATCGCATGCGGGCTCGTGGCCGGGGCGGCCGGGGTCACCAGCGTGTGGCTGCGCTGGCGGCGGGCGGACCGGGTGGGCCGCCAGCAGATCAAGTGGTTCCTGGCCGTGCTGCCGACCACGATCGCCTCCCTCATCGCGACCTTGGTCTTCCCGGGCACGCTGAGCCTGGTCCTGGCGCTGCCGGCCGGCATCTTGATGCCCATCGCCATCGGGATCGCGGTCACCAGGCACCGGCTGTTCGAGATCGACATCCTGCTGAACCGGGCGGCGCTGTACGGCCTGCTCACCGCCGGGGTGGCCGGGGTCTACCTGGCCGTGGTCGTGGTGGCACACTCGTTGTTCGGCGTGCAGGGCCGCGGCCTGGCCGTGCAGATCATCGCGACCGTGCTGGCCGCCGCGGCCCTGTGGCCGCTGCACGACCGGGTGCAGCGCCGGGTGGACCGGCTGTTCTACGGCGACCGGGGCGTGCCCTACGAGGCCCTGGCCCGGCTGGGCCGCCGCGTCGAGGAGGCCGCGGACCCGGAGACCGCGATCAACTCCGTGGTGAAGACCATCGCCGACAGCTTGCGGCTGCCGTACGCGGCCCTCGAGCTGCGGCTCGGCGATGGGTGGAATCCGGCCGCCACCTACGGCGAGGCCCCGACGCAGGTGGTCGCGTTCCCGCTGACCTTCCAGCGGGAGACCGTCGGGCGGCTCCTGGTGGGCATGCGGTCGCGCGGCGAGCAGCTCGGCCCGGACGACGTGCGGCTGCTGGCCGACCTGGCCCGCCAGGCGGGCCCGGCCGCCCACGTAGTGGCGCTGCGCCGGGCGCTCGACGCCTCCCGGGCGGGCCTGGTCACCGCGCGGGAAGAGGAGCGGCGGCGGCTGCGCCGCGACCTGCATGACGGCATCGGCCCGACGCTGGCCGGCCTGACGCTGGGCCTGGACACCGCCCGGGCCCGGGCGGGGGACCAACCCGGGCTGGTCGAGCTGCTGGGCAAGCTCAAGGCCGAGACGCAGCGGGCGGTGACCGACGTCCGCCGGATCGTCTATGGCCTGCGGCCGCCCGCCCTCGACGACTTCGGCCTGATCGGGTCGCTGCGCGAGGAGGTGGGGCGGCTGCAGTACGAGGCGCCGGCGCTCACGGTTACGCTGGACGCGCCGGACAGTGAGCTGCCCGACCTGCCCGCGGCGGCGGAGGTGGCCTGCTACCGGATCGTCACCGAGGCGCTGACCAACATCACCCGGCACGCGCTGGCCACCAAGTGCACGGTGCGGATCCGGCTGGATGATCAAGACCTGGACGTGGAGGTGCGCGATGACGGGGTGGGCCTGCCGGAAGGCTGGCGGGCCGGCGTCGGCATCACGTCGATGCGCGAGCGCGTGGCCGAGCTCGGCGGGGAACTCGTGATCGAGCCCGCCCTGCCGCACGGAACCAGGATCAACGCCCGCATGCCTGCCCGGGAGAGAGAATGACAGACCCGATCCGGGTCCTGATCGCCGACGATCACCCGCTGTTCCGCGACGGCCTCACCGCCCTGCTGACCGACGGCCAGGACACCGACCTGGTCGGCGCGGCCACCAGCGGGACCGAGGCCGTCGACATGGCCAGGGAAACCCAGCCCGACGTGGTCGTCATGGACCTGCACATGCCCGGCCTCAACGGGATCGAGGCCACCCGGCGCATCGTGGCCGACAGCCCGCACATCACGGTGCTCGTGCTGACCATGTTCGACGACGACGACTCGATCTTCTCGGCGCTGCGGGCCGGCGCCCGCGGCTACCTGCTCAAGGGCGCCGACCAGGAGCAGATCCGGGCCGCCATCCAGGCCGCCGCCAACGGCGAGATCATCTTCGGGACCCAGCTGGCCGCGCGCATGCTGGCCTACTTCACCGCCCCGGCCACCGCCCCCGCTCCGGTGTTCCCGCAGCTCACCGACCGGGAGCGCGAGGTGCTCGACCTGGTCGCCCAGGGCCGGGCCAACCCGGCGATCGCGGCCAAGCTGAGTCTGAGCCAGAAGACGGTGCGCAACCACGTGTCCAACATCTTGACCAAGCTGCAGGTCGCCGACCGGGCCCAGGCCATCGTCCAGGCCCGGGACGCGGGTCTGGGACAACAGTCCCGGGTCTAAGGGACATCGGGGCCTTATGCCCCGCCGGGACCGCGGATTTATCCCGGCTAGATCGTGACAGGTACCCCATGACGGCGGGACGCCCGGTCGCGGAGTCTGTGCTCAGTGAGTCGGCACGGATGAGGAGAACCGGATCATGACCGCTCAGGCTTGCACGCTAGAACTGCCCACCCCCGCGGATTCCGCCGTCGAAGAGTCCCTTACCGAGCTGACGGTCAACGAGCTTGTGACGCGGGCCAAGGGTGGCGACAGCGAGGCCTGGGACGAACTGGTCGAGCGGTACGCACCGCTCCTGTGGTCGATCTGCCGCAAGCACCGGCTCAGCCGCGCCGACGCTGACGACGTGTTCCAGAGTGTGTGGCTGCGGCTCGTCGACCAGCTGGACCGGGTCCGCGACCCGGCCGCGCTGCCTGGCTGGCTGGCCACCACCGCCCGGCGGGAGTGCCTGCGGGTGCTGTACACGGCGCATGGCCCGCACGCGGCGATGTACGCCAAGGACGTGGAGACCCTGCCGGACGAGCGGCTCGGGCTGGCCGAGCAGGGCCTGCTCGCGGCCGAGCGCCAGGCCGCGCTGCGCGAGGCCTTCGCCCAGCTGCCGCGATGCGGCCAGCAGCTGATCTCCCTGCTCATCGCGGACCCGCCAGTCCCCTACGCCGACATCAGCGCCCAGCTGGGCATCCCGGTCGGCAGCATCGGCCCGAACCGCAGCCGCTACCTGAGCAAGATGCGCCGCCACCCTGCCATCGCCGCCCTGATCAACGCCTAGCACCACCTCCCGCCTGGGCTTCCGGCCAGGCGCCTGATCTCCCGGCCAGTGGTCTCCGCCGACCCGCTGGCCGGGTCTGCCGCCCCGGCACAGCGCCATCGATGCGCCGGGGCGGCGTTTTGCGTTCCCTATGTGACCCGGTGTGCCACCGGTGCACTTCTATGTGACCCCGTGTGCCATCGGTGCACCTCTTGAGGGTGATGCGGGGTCTCTCGATTTTTACATAAGGGAATGATATAAATCTCTTATGGAAATTAAGGGGCGGCCTGGTGCTGGCGGGCAGACACTGGCCGCGGGTGGTGAGCGCGGGCTGGCTGCGGGCATCTCGGCCGGGGTGGAGCGGCTGATTAGCCTGGTCAGATCGCTGAGCCCGGCTGACGGGCTGTCGCTCACGGCGGCGGCGACGCTGGCCACGCTGGAGCGGTCAGGATCGCGGCGGCTTACGGCCCTGGCCATCCAGGAAGGCGTGACCCAGCCGGCCATGACGCAGCTGATCGCACGGCTAGCCGACGGCGGGCTTGTCCGCCGGGAGGCCGATCCGGGTGATGGCCGGGCGGTGCAGGTCCAGCTGACCGACCAGGGCCGGGACACGCTGGCCCGGCGCCGGGCGGTGCGGGCCGAGCGGCTGGCCGTGATCCTGGACCGGATCAGCGCGGAAGACCGCGCCGCGCTCGCCGCTGCCCTGCCGGCCATCGACGCGTTGACCAGCGCACAGCGTGACGCGGCCCTGACCCACTGATCATCCCTGAAAGAGAGCACTGATGAGCGGCACCCACGGAGGCCCGGTCGTGAGCCCGTTCCGGCAGCCGAAGGCCGTCTTCGCCGTCGCGTTCGCCTGCGTCGTCTCGTTCATGGGCATCGGCCTGGTCGACCCGATCCTGCCGGCCATCTCCCATGAGCTGCATGCCTCGCCCAGCGAGGTGACGCTGCTGTTCACGAGCTACCTGGTGGTCACCGCGGTGGCGATGCTGATCACCAACTGGGTCTCCAGCCGGATCGGCGCCAAGAAGACGCTGATCGCGGGGCTGATCCTGATCGTGGTGTTCAGCGCGCTGGCCGGGGCCTCCCCCAGCATCAACGGGATCATCGGGTTCCGGGCGGGCTGGGGCGTGGGCAACGCGCTGTTCATCGCCACCTCGCTGGCGGTCATCGTCGCCTCGGCCAGCGGCGGCTTCGCCGGCGCGATCGTGCTGTACGAGACCGCGCTCGGCGTCGGCATCGCGGTCGGGCCGCTGCTCGGCGGGACGCTGGGCGAGATCAGCTGGCGGGGCCCGTTCTACGGGGTGGCCGTCCTGATGGCCATCGCGCTGATCGCCACCATCGTCCTGGTGGAGCCCACGCCGAAGCCGGCCCACAAGACATCGTTGTCCGCGCCGCTGCGCGCGCTGAAACACCGCGGCCTGCTCACGATGTCGCTGACCGCGCTGTGCTACAACTGGGGCTTTTTCACCGTCCTGGGCTACGCGCCGTTCCCGATGAACCTGAGCCCGATCAAGCTCGGCCTGGTGTTCACCGGCTGGGGCATCCTGGTCGCCCTCTTCGCCGTGTTCGGCGCGCCCCGGCTGCAGGCCAGCCTGGGAATCGCGAAGACCATGTACGCGAACCTGGCCGCGTTCGCGGTGGTCGTACTGGTCATCGCGATCTGGACGACGGACCGCGCGGTGCTGATCCCGGCCGTGATCATCTCCGGGATCTTCATCGGCGTGAACAACACGATCACCACCCAGGCGGTGATGACCGTCTCCCCGGTGGAGAAGCCGGTGGCCTCGGCGGCCTACGGCTTCGTCCGGTTCATCGGCGGCGGCCTGGCGCCGTACGCGGCCGGCCGGATGGTGCTGGCCGTCAACATCCACTTCCCGTTCTACATCGGGGCCGGCGCGATCGTGCTCGGGATGGTGATCCTTTCCACCGCGCACCGCCTGCTCACCCAGGCCGAGCGGGCCCTAACCGAATCAGTGCCAGCCGAGCCAGTGCCAGCCGACGAGGGGCCAGCCGCGGCGCTCATCCCGGTCGAGGGGAACGCCGAGCCGACCGGGCCCGGTGCGGGCGTCATCGTGGCCTCGGTCGACGCCTCGCCGGTGGCCGCGCTGGTCACCGAGGCGGCCGCGACCCTGGCCGCCAGCAGCGGCGACGTCGTGCACGTGGTGCACACGCAGGAAGAGGTCACCGCGGGCGACGTGGCGATCGACGGCGAGAGCATGGACGCGGCGCGGGCCACGGTCCGCGGCCACCTGGACCGGCTGGCCGCGCACCACGTCCCGGCCGAGGGCCAGATCCTGCTGCACGCGGCCGATCACGGCGCCGCGGGCCGGATGGTCGCCGAGTACGCGAACGCCGTCGGGGCCGGCACGATCGTGATCGGCGCGCCCAGCCACGGCGGGCTGGCCGCCCTGATGGACGGCAGCGCCAGCCGTGAGCTGTGGCGGCACGCCCGCAGCAACGTCCTGGTCGTCAACCCGGACGCGCCAGGCACCCGGGACGGCCGACCAGATCGCGCAAACTCAGACCTCACAGGCTCAGATCGCGCGGGCTCAGATCGCGCGGACGCCGAGCTTCTCCGCGGCTAGCCTGGTCCCCTCCACCCGGTTCTTTATCTTCTGCCAGGCCGTCTCCCGGGCGAAGTCCGGCGAGCCGTGGTTAGGCTTCTCGTCGATGCTGAACGGCGAGAACCCGCAGTCGTCGGTGGCGCCGAGCTGCTCCTTCGGGATGAAGTTAGCCGCTTGCACCAGCGCGTCCCTGACCTCCTCCGGGCTCTCAACCCGCGGGTTCAGCGGGTTGATCACCCCGATGTAGGCCACCTGGGCCACGCCGTTGGCGTCGCCGCGCAGGTTCTCCCCGATCAGCTGGTAGACCCGGTCCTTGTCCCGCTCGCTGGCCAGCTGGATCAGGAAGTAGCCGGCGTTGATGCCGAACATCGACGGCAGCAGGTCGCTGTAGGGCACGTCGGCGCTGTGCACCGAGTCCCGGTCGCCGCCAGGGCAGGTGTGCAGGCCGATCCGGCTGCGCTCGTCCGCGCTGAACCGGTCGAACACCCGGTTGTTCAGCTCGATGAAGTGCGGCAGCATGCCCCGGCCGGTCCAGGGATTGCGGGGATCGGCCCGGGTGGCCAGCCGCCCCTCGGTGAAGTCGACGGACACCCGGGCCGCGCCGGCCGCGAAGGCCTGCCTGATGTCCTTCTCGCACTCGCCGACCAGGTCGGCCTCGAACTCCTCGCGCGAGTAGCCCGGGAGCTCGCGGTCCAGCGGATACAGCAGGGCCAGCATCGACGGGGCGATCACGGCCTGCTTCATCGGCTTGCGGGCCAGGCCGATGGATTTCTTCAGCGTGTCGGCGGCGTAGGTCTTGTACCGGAACGGCCCGCCGGTCAGCCGGGGCAGCTGGCGGTTGTGGCCGTCGGCGAAGATCGCGAAGAACTGCCCGCCGTCCCCGGCCAGGTGGTCGGCCAGCCCGGTGCCGGCCAGGGTGTCGGTGATCGCGTAGGTCGCGAAGCTCGACCAGCGCTGCTCGCCGTCGGAGATGATCGGCGTCCCGGTCGCCTCCTGGTGCTCGATCGAGTCCCTGACGGCCCGGTCCTGCTCGGCTTCGAGCTGGTCCCGGCTGATCTCGCCTTTGTCGTACTGGGCATAGGCCTGCTGCAGCCAGCTCGGGCGGGGCAGCGAGCCGACGGGCTCGGTCGGGATTCCGGTCGCGGTCCTGGGGTCGTAGTCAGTCATGGCGCTTCGTCTTTCCCCTCGGTAGATGTGCGTCGCTGCACGTGACGGACGCTAACCCCGATCAGGGAGGAGGTCAACGAGCCGGCCAGCCGCGCGCGCTGCGGACCGGGCGGTCCCTGGTGGTTACCATGAGGCCCCCAGGAGGGCGCCCTCGTGGGCGAGCAGCTGCTGCTTGCGCTCGACCCCGCCGGCGTAGCCGCGCATCCCGCCGTCCGAGCCGATGACCCGGTGGCACGGGCGGATGATCGCCAGCGGGTTCGCCCCGATGGCGGCCCCGAGCGCCTGGATGCGGTCACGCGGGACGCCGAGCTGCGCGGCGAGCTGGCCGTAAGTGATGGTCGTGCCGTACCGGACCGAGTCCAGGGCGTGCCAGATCCGCTGCTGGAACTCGGTGCCGCGCGGGGCGAGGTCCAGGTCGAACTCGCGCAGCTGGCCGGCGAAGTACGCGGTCAGCTGGCCGATCACCGCGGCGAACGGCGCCGGGTCCGCCCGCCATTCCGGACGCACCTCGGGTGCGAAGCGCTGCCCGTCCATCGACACGTGGGTCAGCCGCACGCCGTCCCCGGCCGGGAGGCCGACCAGGAGCAGCTCGCCCACCGGGCTTGACATCGTCGTGTAACTAGTCATGCCTCCAGGCTAGGAACCGGCACCAGGGCAAGCTGGCGGGTTCCGGACACGGCGGTCGGGCGTGACGGTGGTAGCGGGGCGGGGACGAAACCCCGTTCGGGGATAAAAAATGCGCGGACGGTCAGTCGGGTACGGGCGCGTCGCGGAGCCGGTGCCGGCCGCGCTGGACCGTATCGCGCAGGTCCTCAGCCAGGCTCTCCAGCGCGGGGAGCGCCTCGAGCAGCGCGGTCTGCTGCCCGGCGGGCAGGCCGTCCACCGATTCGGAAATGACCGTCATGCGCTGCGCGGTGATCCGCTCGTAGACGTTCCGGCCTTTGGCCGTGACCTCGACCCGGGCCGCGCGGAAATCGTCGGGATCGCGCAGCCGGTTTATCAGCCCGTAGGAATCGAGCGCGCCGATGACCCGGGAAAGCATCGTCGGGTTGATGCCCTCGAGTTCGGTCAGCTCGGCCAGGCTGAGCGGCCCGCGTATGGTGGTGATGCCCAGCACCGAGGCCTGGGTCGGGGTCAGGCCCTCCTCCCGGGAGGCGGCGTTGAGCTGGCGCGCGAGCTTCAGGACGACACGCCGCAACCGGATGACGGTGTCGTTGTCCATGCCCGGCGCTCCCTTTAGTTGCCCGCGAGCAAGCAGTATAGGTTCACGCCGGATTTCGCCGGGACGGCGGAACCTTACATGCGCTCGGCCAGCCAGGCGTGCACCTCGCCGATGCGGTTGGTCTCCAGCGTGAGGTGACCGTCGTCGTCCAGCAGCCTGGCCTCGACGCCGGGGATGTGGGAGGCGAGCCACTGGCCGTGGCCGAACGGGACGAACTGATCCTGGCGGCCGTGCATGAGCAGCACGGGGACGCGGATGGCGGACAGCTCGAACCCCCACGGGCTGGCGTGAGCCATGCCATCGTCCCACCAGCCCTGACTTCCCGGCGCCAGGCCCTCGCGGCCGGTGTAGGCCAGGTACTCGGCAAACTCGCCGGTCAGGACGGCCGCGTCGGTCGGCGTCAGCAGCGTCTTCAGCAACCCGGCCAGGTCGTCAGCGGACGTGGCGATGGTTTCCTCGCGCTCCGTCTCCAGCTTGGCGCGGGCCGCCTGCTTATCGCGTTGCAGCAGCTTGAAGTCATCCGCGTTGTCCTGGCCCATGCCGTCGAACCAGTCCAGGCCCTCGGCGTCCGCCGGGGCCAGCGAGGCGAGCGAGGCGGCCGCCGTGACCAGGTCGGGCAGCAGCGCCGCGCAGGCCAGCAGGTGCGGGCCGCCACCGGAGATGCCCCACATGGCCAGCCGGCCGATGCCGAGCTCGGCGCAGATGGCCCGGGCGTCGGCCGCGCAGTCGGCGACGGTCCGGCCCGGCTGGGGCGTCGAGCCGCCGTAGCCGGGCCGGTCGTACCCGATGAGGCGCAGGCCGCGGGCGGCGGCGTCGGCCGCAGCCGGGGCGAAGAGGTGACGGGAGTTCGGCGTGCCGTTGTGCACGAGGATCGGCCGCCCGGCCGGGTCGCCCGCCTCCTCGATGGCCAGCGTCCGTCCGTCTGGCGTGCGCACTGTCCGCTGAATGGCTGCTGTCATCGGTGTCGCGCCGCCCCTCGGGCTGGTCTCAGCTGGTCCTAGTTCGTGGCCAGGATAACGTCCGAGGCCTTGATCACGGCGGTGACCTCCGAGCCCTCGGCCAGGCCGAGCGCCTCGACCGCCTCGACCGTGATGGAGGCCACCAGGCGGGTGCCGCCGGCGTCCAGTTCCACGTTGGCGATGGCCTCGCCCTGGTTGATGTTGGTGATCCGGGCCGGGATCTGGTTACGCGCGCTCAGCTTCATAGCTGTGACTCCTTGATTGCAGTAAATGCGTTCCGCGAGGTTACGTTACCCGCCGCCGGAAACCAGATGGCACATGAACTCTCGTCAGGCCCGCTTGCCTGGGGCAATGCCTTGTTGCGCCGACGCAATTCCCCATTGCCTGCTGCAATTACGCTGGCATTCCGCAATGCTAGAAATAGGCAATTCGAGGTCTTTTATGGAGAGCCCTCCGCCGGCCCGGCCGGGCGAGGCCGGGCCGGCGGAGGCAGGACCCGGTAGTCCACGCCGCGGACCACCGGGGGCTTGGCGACGCTAGTCGATGCGGGGAGCAGGACCGTCGTCCAGGTTCGACCACATCAGCTGGACCGGGACGGCGTCCGAGCCGTCGGCCAGTTCGATCTCGGTGAAGACGAGGGCGAGGCTGGTCCCGGCCTCCTTGACCGGGATGTCGCCGACCTCGCCGCCCTGGGCGGAGTACCAGCCGAGCCGGGAGCTGTCGCCGGTCCGGATGGCGTCCTCCACGTCCGGGTCGGTCCGGGCCTCGTTGAGCGCGTGGTAAAACGTCGCCGCCACGTTCTTCCACGGCTGGTCGAAAACGGGGACGCCGTTCCCGCCTTCGGAGTACACGCCGACGGCGTAGTAGACGGCGGTGCCCGCGACGTTCGTCGATCCGTGGTATCCGCCCAGCCCGTGGCGGGAGTCGGCGTCACCGGAACCGACCTTGACCACGGCCCGCAGCCGGCGCTCGTGTTCGGCTTCTGTGCCCGCGGCCGGCCGGAAGCTGGGCGAGAAGCCGTCCACCAGGACCACGCCGCGGGGCAGCATGATGTTGATGAGCGTGCGGCCGGGATCGGCGCTGCCGAGGGCGCCGCTGCCGTAGATCCGGCCCGCGAGCGCTTCCACCTGGTCCTTGTAGACGATGGCAGGCACGCGGCCGGGCAGCACCGCCGACGGCAGCATGCGCGAGCTGATGACCGGCTCGTAGTACTGCTGGAGGACCGACTGCAGGGCGCAGTCGCTCATCGCCTTGACCAGGGCGGCGTCGATGCTGGCGCGGTCGGCGGGATCCCAGGCACCAGGGCCGCCGAGGTAGCGGTTGACGTAGACCAGGTCGGCGATCGTCTTGCCGCCGAAGAAACGCAGGCGCAGCGACGGACCGGACGGGCACTCGGCGACCGGACCCGCGGCCGAGCGGGTGTAGTACGCGTGCTGGGCCTGGGAGCCGGGCAGCAGGCTGACGTTCAAGAACCGGCCCTGAAGTCCGTCCATCGCTCCCTCCTCGCATGTGCGGAGGAGAGAAAGGCCCGGACTGATACAGAACCGGCTGATCTAGGTGGGCCTAGCCGGCTAGGTCCAGGGCGGCGCGGACGATGCTGTCGGCGTCGATCCCGTTGTAGCGGTACAGGTCCTCGAGCGCCCCGGACTGGCCGAACTGCGCCACGCCCAGGGCCACGTGCGGCACCCGGTTGATCGTGGCCAGGAACGACAGCGTGTGCGGGTGCCCGTCCAGCACGGTGACCAGCGGCGTGGCCCGGGCCGCCGGGAACGCCTGTTCCAGGATCCACGGCTCGCCCGCCGGCTGGACGTTCCCCTGCCGGGCGCGCAGCGCCCGGAACAGCAGCCCGGGGCTGGTCACGCAGACCACGTCGGCCGGCGTCCCGGCCGCGTCGAGCCGTTCGGCGGCGGCCAGCGCCTCCGGCACGACCGCGCCCATCGCCGCGATCGTCACGGCCGGCTTACCGGACGCGCGGTGCAGCGGGTAGGCGCCGGCCACGACCTGCCGACGGCGCCGTTCCCTGGCGGCCGGGTCGGCCGGGATGGCGGCCAGCTTCTGGCTCACCGGCCGGGTGGACAGCCGCAGGTAAGCCGAGCTGCCATCCGGGCGGCCGAGCCGGGCCAGGCTGGCCAGCAGGCACCACTCGGTGTCGAGCGCGAACGCGGGCTCGTACGATACGCAGCCGGGCTGCTCGATCCCGATGGACGGCGTGGTGATCGACTGGTGCGCGCCGCCTTCAGGCGCCAGCGAAACACCGGATGGCGTCCCGACCAGGATCGACTGCCCGCCCGCGTAGATGCCGAACGACCACGGTTCCAGCGCCCGCTCCACGAACGGGTCGTACAGCACGCCGATCGGGAACAAGGGCTGGCCCCAGCGGCTCCACGTCGCGCCGAGCTCGCCGATCAGGCCGACCAGGTTGCCCTCGGCGATGCCGAGCTCAATGTGCTGCCCGGTGGGCTTCTCCCGCCAGTGCAAAATGGTCTCGGCGTCGTCAGCGAACCAGTCGGTCCGCTCGCTGGCCGACCACACGCCGACCTTGTTCACCCAGCCGCCGAGGTTGGTGCTCGAGCTGACGTCCGGGCTCACCGTCACCACCCGGGCGGCCGCCTGGGGCGCCTCCCTGGTCAGGTCGAGCAGGGCCCGGCCCAGCGCCGCCTGGGTGGTAGCGGTTCCGGAGGGAGTGCGGCCAAGGTCAGCCGGCACGGCGGGCGGAGCCGGCCAGGGCGGGGCCGGCCGGCGCAGCCGCCGGGCGGTCTGCTCGCACAGCTCGCCGGCCCCGCTGCCGGCGGCGGGCCGGTGCCAGGGCTGGCTGACATCGGTACCGAGCTGGGCCGCGAGCTCACCCAGCTGCGCCTCGGTCAGCAGTGCGGAATGGTTCTGCGGATGCCCCTCGATGGCCAGCCCGTAGCCTTTGATCGTGTAGGCCAGGATGACGGTCGGCCGGGTGTCGTCGATGGCCCCGTAGGCCTCGTCCAGGGAGCTCAGGTCGTGCCCGCCGAGGTTCCTGATCGCACGGAGAAGCTCGTCGTCGTCCAGGCCGGCCACGAGCGAGGCCAGGGACTCGTTCCCGGCCGGCAGGCGGCGGCGCAGTTCGTCGGCGTCGCAGCGGAGCAGCCGCTGATACTCCGGGTTGGGCATGGCGTCGATCCGGTCGCGCAGCGCCTGGCCGCCCGGGCGGGCGAACAGCGCCTCGAGCAGCCGCCCGTACTTGAGCGTGATGACCTGCCAGCCCGCCGCGGTGAACATGCCCCGCAGCCGGTCGGCCGCCATCAGCGGTACCACGCGGTCCAGTGACTGGCGGTTCACGTCGACGACCCAGACGACCTCGCCGAGCTCGGCCACACCGGGGTCGACGATCGCCTCCCAGACCGCGCCTTCGTCGAGCTCGGCGTCGCCGAGCAGCGAGTACTGCCGTCCAGGGGTCTTCGGGTCGGTGCCGTCGGCTGGGCCGGCCGTGCTGCCGAACCGCCCGCTCAGGTACCGGCGGGCGACCGCGCCCCAGATCGGGGCGGTCGCGCCGATGCCGACGGACCCGGTGGAGTAGTCGACCGGGTCGGGGTCCTTGACCCGGCTCGGATAGCTTTGCAGGCCGCCGAACGCGCGCAGCGTCGGCAGGTAGGACTCGTCGAGCTCGCCCAGCAGGTAGTTGATCGCGTGCAGCACCGGCGAGGCGTGCGGCTTGACCGACACGCGATCCTGCGGCCGCAGGTGCCGGAACCACAGCGAGGTCATGACCGACACCATGGAAGCCGACGAGGCCTGGTGACCGCCGACCTTCAGGCCGCCGGGATTGGGCCGGACCCGGTTGGCGTGATGGACGATCGCGGTCGACAGCCAGAGCACCTGGCGCTCGATCTCGGCCAGCGCGTCCAGGCTGGCCGTTTCCTGCTTCAGCTCGGTCATGGGTGCATGAGAGCACGGCGGCCACGGCGGGCACAACCGGCGGCCAGCGCATTCCTATAGTGAGAGCCAGAAGCAGCGCTCGGTGTCACAGTCGGTGAAACCCGCCCGGAGCAGGATCGGCCCCGACGTCTCGGCCCGCCCCTTCACCAGCGCCAGCGTCGCGCCGTGCTCGCGGGCCAGCCGCAGCCGTTCGGCCAGCACGGCCCGGTAGCAGCCGCGCCGCCGGTGCTCGGGCAGGGTGACCGCGCCCCACAGCTGGGCCACCTCCCCGTACAGGGTGCAGCCGCCGGTCGAGACCGGACCCGCACCCGGTACCGAGGCGACCACGCGGAAGCTGGACCAGTCGGCCAGGTCACGGAGGGCCTGGCCGAGCTCGCGGTCCCGGGTGCCGGCGACGGGCTCCGGGCGGCCCCAGCCGCGCACGGTGACCTGGGAGGCGGCCAGGAACGTCCGGGGGCCGGCGACCAGCTCGACGCGCACGTCGGCGGGGACGGCCAGATCCGGCAGGTCGCCGTCCAGCTCGCGGGCCAAGATGTTCACCACGTCGACCTGGACCGCGCCCCCGGCGCGCAGCGCCGCCGCGGTGTCCCGCGGCTCCGTCGCGGCCGAGACCCACCAGGCCACCCCGGGCAGGCCCCACCGGCGTACCCGCCCGGTCACCTCCTCGATGACCTCCGCCGCGGGCCTGCCGCTCCGCGACCGGGTGACCTGGGCGGCCGGGAAGGTCGGGTCGAGCGCCCAGTCCGGGTAGCGGATGAGCCGGTAGTCGTCGGTCAGCACCTCGATGGCCCCGTCCGGGTGCCACTCCATCACGATGGCCGCGTCGAGTACCCGCCGCCGTGTCCGCGCGTTCAGCACCTGACCTCCTCCAGGCTGGGCGCCGTCGCCACTACCTTTTTTACCGAACGGGCCCGGCCCGCGCCCCGCTATCCCGCGTGCTGACGGCGGCGCGGGCCGTCATCGGCGCTGGCAGTCATGTCGGGCACGATTAGCGAATGTAGCATCGAGGCCCGGCTTGTGAGATTGTCGGTGGCAGGCGACCTTTTGGGGGGTACCCGTGATATTCGTCCAGTATTACCTCGACTGCCTGTCGCAGGCTTCTTACCTGATCGGGGACGAGACCAGCGGGCGGGCCGCGGTGGTGGACCCGAGGCGGGACGTCCAGGAATACCTGGACGACGCGGCCGCGGCCGGGCTCAGCATCGACTTCGTCATCGAGACCCACGTGCACGCCGACTTCCTGTCCGGGCACCTGGAGCTGGCCGCGGCCACCGGCGCCGCCATCATCTACGGGGCGGCCGCGGACGTGCACTTCCCGCACCGCGAGGTGGCCGACGGCGAGCGCATCGAGCTCGGCCAGGTCGGCCTGGAGTTCCGGGCCACCCCGGGTCACACGCCCGAGTCGATCTGCATCGTAGTGTGGGAGACGCCGGCCGCGAGCACCCCGTACGGGGTGCTGACCGGCGACACCTTGTTCATCGGCGACGTCGGCCGCCCCGACCTGGTCGCGGCGCAGGGCCGCACCCCGGAGGAGATGGCCGCCGAGCTGTACCGGTCGCTGCACGCGCGGGTGCTCACGCTGCCGGACGCGACCCGGGTGTACCCGGCGCACGGGGCCGGGTCCGCCTGCGGGAAGAACCTGTCCACCGAGACGGTGTCGACCATCGGCGAGCAGCGCCACAGCAACTACGCGCTGCGGCTGGCCACCGCCGCGGAGTTTGTCGCGGCGGTTACCGAGGGGCAGCCGCCCCGGCCCGGTTACTTCGCCCGGGTGGCCGAGCTCAACCGGGAATCGCACCAGCTGGCCGACGTCGAGGAACCGGAGCCGCTGTCGCTGGAGGAAGTGCTGCGGCAGCAGGCCGGCGGCGCGGTCGTGCTCGACGTCCGGTCCCCCGAGGAGTTCGCCCGCGGGCACCTGCGCGGCTCGGTCAACGTGGGGCTCGACGGCCGCTTCGCCGAATACGCCGCGCAGGTCGCGAGCGGCGACGTCGTCCTGGTGTGCGACCCGGGCCGGGCCCGCGACGCCCGGCTGCGGCTGGCCCGGGTGGGCCTGGACTCGGTGACCGGCGCCCTGGATCACCCGGTGCCCGCGTTCATCGGGCATCCCGAGGCCACCGGCACCGCCAGCCGGCTCACCGCCGGGCAGCTCGCCGACGCCCGCGCCGCCGTCCCCGGCCTGGTGCTGCTGGACGTGCGCGGCCCCGGCGAGCGCGCTCAGGGCGGCATCGAGGGCAGCGTCCACATCCCCCTCGCCCAGTTGCGGGAACGCCTGGGCGAGCTCGACCCGGACCGCCCGGTCGTGACGTACTGTGCCGGCGGCTACCGGTCCTCGATCGCGGCCAGCCTGCTCCGCGCGTCGGGCTTCGCCGACGTGTCCGACCTCATCGGCGGCTACCAGGCCTGGCAGGCGGCCTGACCCTACTTACGGCGCCGGTCGGTAGCGCTGGCCACGTTGGCGACGATCACCGCGAACGGCGGGATGGCGACCGCCACCGCCGCGACGATGATGGCCGCCAGCGAGGAATACCGGTCGATCACCGCCCAGGACAGCACGAACAGGCCGATGCAGGCCGCCATGAGCCCGAAGTACCAGCGCTTGTCGGTCCGGGTGGGCTGCGGCCCGGGGTCGCTGGCCGTCACGAGCGACCGATGCCCGGATGGGCCGCGCCCAAACCTGGCCGGCGCGGCGTACGGGCCGGCCGGTACCCGACTCGTTATGTTCATATGCATGTTCGATGAAAGCGCGCTGCTCGACGGGCTGAACGAACAGCAGCGGCGGGCGGTGACGCACCAGGGCGGCCCGCTGCTGGTCCTGGCCGGGGCCGGCACCGGGAAGACCAGGACGCTGGTGGCCCGGGCGGCCTGGCTGCGCGGCGCCCAGGGCGTCCCGGCCAGCCGGATCCTGCTGCTGACCTTCACCCGCCGCGCGGCCAGCGACATGCTCGCCCGGGCCAGTGCGGGCGGGCAGGGGGCGGGCGGGCCGGGGGCTGGCGGCGAGGGACCGGACGGCAAGATCTGGGGCGGCACATTCCACGCCATCGCACACAAGATCATCCGGCGGCACGCCGAATCGTTCTCGCTGTCGCCGCAGTTCACCATCCTCGACCCCGGCGACGTGACCGACGTCCTGGACGTGCTCCGCCCCGACCACGGCCTGGCCGGAACCGGGCAGCGGACGCCACGCGCCGCGACCTGTGCCGATATCTACACCCGGTGCGTGAACACCGGGCGGCCGGTCAGCGAGGTGGTGACCGGCGGCTACCCGTGGTGCGCGCCGTTCACCAGCCAGCTGGCCGGGCTGTTCCGGGCCTACACCGCGCGCAAGCGGGAGCGGCACCTGCTGGACTTCGACGACCTGCTGCTGCTGTGGCAGGCGGCGCTGGCCGACGAGGCGGCTGGCCCGGTGCTGCGGGGAATGTTCGACGCGGTGCTGGTGGATGAGTACCAGGACGTCAACGCGGTCCAGGCCAGCATCGTGCGGCTGCTCCAGCCGGACGGCAAGCAGCTGACCTGCGTGGGCGACGACGCCCAGGCCATTTACGGGTTCCGCGGGGCCGACCCGGCGCACCTGCGCCAGCTCACCGCCGACTATCCCGGACTCGACATCGTGCGGCTCGACCGCAACTACCGGTCCCGGGCGGGCATCCTCGACCTGGCCAACGTGGTCCGCCCGTCCGCGCCGGGCCTGGACCTGACGCTGACCGGAGACCGCGGCCGGGGGGACGCCCCGCTGCTGGTCCGCTGCCACGACGAGGCCACCCAGGCGCGGGAGGTCTGCACCAGGGTCCTCGACGCGCACGAGGACGGCACCGCGCTGCGCGACCAGGCCGTGCTGGTCCGCGCCGCCCACCACAGCGACATCCTGGAGATCGAGCTCACCGCGCGCAAGATCCCGTTCGTGAAGTTCGGCGGGCTGCGGTTCACCGACACCGCCCACGTCAAGGACTTCATCTCCGCGGCCAGGATCCTGGTCAACCCGGCCGACGACCTGGCCTGGTTCCGGCTGCTGCGGCTGCACGAGGGCATCGGCCCGGTGCACGCCCGGCAGGTCCTGGCCGCGCTGGACCCAGCCGGTGACTGGACGCTGGCGGCCGAGGCGGCCCCGCCCCGGTCCCGGCGTGCCCTGGCCGCCACCCTCGGCCTGCTGGCGGCCACCGCCCGGGAGACATCCGCCCAGGCCGAGGGGATCCTGTTGCTCCTGGACCCGCTGATCCGCGGCCGCTACCCCGATGCCGCGCCCCGGCTGGCCGACCTGCGCCGGCTCGCCGACGCGGCCGCCGCCCAGCCGTCGCTGCCGGATGCCCTGGCCGAGCTGACCCTAGATCCGCCGGTCTCGGCCTCGGACCTGGCCGGGCCGCCCCGGCTGGACGAGGACTACCTGACCATCTCCACCATCCACGCCGCCAAGGGCCTGGAGTGGCCGGTCGTGCACCTGCCCCACCTGGTCGACGGCGCGCTGC